>JBAYVF010000004.1:0-112690 GCA_041674705.1 Candidatus Omnitrophota bacterium | reverse complement strand
TCGTTACAACATCCTTACCTACTACGATCCCCAGGGAGCCATCGGAACGGTCTATCAGGATAATGTCGTGGTTCAATTCACCACCGGAACGAATAATAATTATGCCCAGCTTTTTTCCGGGGCTAAAAACTTCGGTCCTGCGGCCACGCTCCAGGATTTCATCCCGCTGGCCGGAGGCCCGCTCATCCGTGAGGGACATGACATCGGCGCCCTGGATTATCAACCGACGACGGTGATTCCTCCCCCGGTAATCGTCCTTGCGGAGGGGCCCATTGTCAATTCGATACCGGCTAGCACCACAGGGGTTGTAAACATTTCCTATTCTGCGATCGTCGGTGCAACCGGCTATCAGATCCAGGTGGCCAGAGATCCGGCCTTCACAGACTTGGCCTATAATGCGACGGTAACCAACAATCCCCAAAGCGTCAGTCAACTTGCGACGGGAACTTATTATGTCCGTGTGGAGGCGCTTGGAACGACGGGGGTCATCAGTCAATGGTCGATCTCCCAGAGTTTCTCGGTCTCTCTCCCGGTTATTTCCCCGTTTACGGGACTGAAAACCACTCTCAGCTCGTCCCGGTACTCGGGAAGCTCTTACAATGACAAATTGACCTGGACAGCTATCTCCGGCGCCACGCTTTATGAGATACAGCAGTCCAGTTCAAGCGCATTCGCCTCTTTTACCAGCACCTTTGTGACGGCCCAGGAATTGAAGGTTTATCTAGCGGCAAAGACTACTTCGTACTTCCGCGTTCGCGGCTGGACCGCTTTGCCAGCAGAGGGAGGGATTGCCAGTAGTTTTTCACTGGTTAAGTCAGTAACCCGAAGAAAGTAATCTGCTTTAAAGCGAGACAGTCCGCCGGGGGGACCCAGAATCTTCCGGAAATCATTTCTCCTGAAAAATCGAGCATCTCCAACTAGCGTTTTTTGCGGGACGGACGGGCAGCTTCCTTCAACACACTTTTCTTTGAACCGTTCTCCCCTTCGATCCGCCGGATCTCGTCGCGATAGCGGGCGGCCTTATCGAACTCCAGGGCCCGGGCCGAGGCTTCCATGCGTTGTTTGAGGAACGCGAGGTAGTTCTTGGCCTCGTATTCTTTCCCGGATTCATGGACGACATCGTGGACGAATTCCTCGGCCTTTTTCCATTGCTCGATCCCGTCCTTGATCTCTTTTTGGATCGAAACCGGTGTGATCTTGTTCGCAATATTGTAGTCCGCCTGGATCTTGCGGCGGCGTAAGGTCTCGTCGATCGCCCGTTTCATGGAATCCGTCTCCTTGTCGCCATACATGATGACTTTGCCGTTAATATGACGCGCGGCGCGGCCCGCGATCTGGATAAGGGAAACGTCGCTCCTTAAAAATCCTTCTTTATCCGCGTCGAGCACGATCACCAGAGACACCTCCGGAAGGTCCAGGCCTTCGCGCAAGAGATTCACGCCGATCACGCAATCGTATTTCTTAAGGCGAAAATCCCGGAGGATTTCGACCCGTTCGAACGCGTCAAATTCGGAGTGGATGTAATTCACCTTAATCCCGAGCTCCTTCAAGTACCGGCTCAGATCTTCAGCCATTTTCTTGGTCAGAGTCGTGACGATCGTCCGCTCTGATTTTTCCGCCCGCGCCCGGACTTCCGCGATCAGATCATCGATCTGGCCTTCGGTCTTCCGGACCTCGATCTCGGGATCCATAAGTCCCGTGGGACGAATGATCTGCTCCGCCACGTCCGGCGCGCGGCCCATTTCATAAGGCCCCGGCGTAGCCGAAACGTAAAGACACTGGTTTAGTTTCGCTTCGAATTCCGGGAACCGGAGCGGCCGGTTATCAAGGGCGGAAGGCAAGCGGAACCCGTGGTCGACCAGCACCTTTTTCCGCGAGGCGTCGCCATTAAACATCCCCCGGATCTGCGGCACGCTTTGATGCGATTCGTCGATGATCACGAGGAAATCTTTGGGGAAATAATCCATGAGCGTGTAAGGCGTGGAACCCGGCGCCCGACCGGAAAGATGGCGCGAATAATTCTCCACACCCGAGCAATAACCTACTTCCTTGAGCATCTCCAGATCATAGTACGTGCGCGATTCCAGGCGCTTGGCCTCCAGGTCCTTGCCTTCGGAAGTGAGTTTCTTGACATGCTCTTTCATTTCCTGCTCGATCGACACGATCGCCGCCTCCAGACGGTCGCCCGGCGTCACGAAATGCTTGGCCGGATAGATCGCGAGCTTTTCGATTTCGCGGATAGCCGTGAGTTTTACGGGATCGAGAAGCGTGATCCGTTCGATCGTCTCAGGACCGCCCAAACTTTTCATTTCTTTTCCAGGATGGTAGTTTGAACGGCCCCAATCTCCGCTTCGCTCCGATTGATTGGTATTGGGACCGAAATCAATGCGATAAGGATTCTGTCCGTAGGACGGCAAAAGATCGATCCTGCCGCCGCGCACGCGGAAGGTTCCGCGCCGGAGTTCGGTGTCGACCCTTTCATATTGAAGGCCGATCAGACTTGATAAAAATTTATCCCGGTCCGCGATCGCGCCCTTCGTGATCGTGATAAGGAGCCCCTGCCAATCCTCCGGCGCGCCGAGGCCGTAGATGCACGAAACACTGGAGACAATGATGCAATCTTTGCGAGAAAGAATGGAGCTCGTGGCGGAAAGGCGCAGGCGGTCGAGGTCTTCGTTGATCGAGGCGTCCTTTTCAATATAGGTGTCCGTGTGCGGGATATACGCCTCGGGCTGGTAATAATCGTAATAGGACACGAAATACTCGACGGCATTTTCAGGAAAGAATTCCTTGAGCTCGGAATAAAGCTGGGCCGCGAGGGTTTTATTGTGGGAGATGAGAAGCGTGGGCTTGCCCAACTGGGCGATCACATGCGCCATGGTGAACGTTTTGCCGGAACCGGTGACGCCCTTGAGGACCTGTTCTTTCTTCCCCGCCCGGAATCCTTCCACAAGTTTCTGGATGGCTTGGGGCTGATCCCCTTTCGGCTTCATGTCCGAAACGAGGCGGAAAAGGCTCATATCAGTCAATGAGGAGGGAAAAATCGACGGCCTTGACGGAATGGGTCAGGGACCCGACCGAGATGGTGTCCACCCCCGCGGCGGCGAATTTGCGGACATTCTCGAGCGTAATGCCGCCGGAGGCTTCGAGGATAACACCGGGAGCTTCCTTGCGGACGATCTCCACCGCGCGCTTGGCCTCCTTGGGAGTGAAGTTGTCGAGCAAGATGACCTTGGGACGCAGGCCGATCGCTTCCCAAAGCTCTCCGAGACTTCGCACCTCGATCTCGAACTGGCCGGGATGACGTCGTAGCTTTTTCAGATCTCCGTGGATCCGGTGATTCTCTTTAATAAAGATAAATTCATTGAGCCCCTGCCGGTGGTTCCTGCCGCCCCCCACCTGCACGGCCACCTTCTCAAGCTCGCGCCAGATCGGGGTCGTTTTGCGCGTGTCGAGAATAAGCGCCGGATATTTTCTGACGCGATTCACAAATCGGCGCGTCATGGTCGCGATCCCGGAGAGATGGCCGAGAAAGTTCACCATGGTCCGCTCCGCCTTGAGAATCGACCGGATATTTCCGCGCATCTTGAAAACGATCTTCCCGGGCCGGAGCTTACCGCCATTATGGATCCGGAATTCAAGTTTCACTTTCGGGTCGATGAGCTTGAAGATCTCCCGCACGAGCCGTTCTCCGCAAAAAATGCCGCGGGCCTTGGCGATCACACGCGCCTCTCCGCGGGCATGGGGCGGGATGAGCAAATGAGAGGTGACATCCCCGTGTCCGATGTCTTCGTGAAGAGCTTCCTTGAGAAAACCCAGCGTCCGGCGCGATACCGGCAGTGGATGCCCGGGAAAGCCGCCTTCAGAAACTGGCGCGTTGGGTCTGGTAGGATACGAGAAGCTTTTGGGCATCGGCGAGTTTCTCTTTCTCTTTTTCTAGGACTTCTTTGGGTGCTTTTTGAGCGAATGAAGGGTTCTCAACTTTTTTACGGATCGTCTCTATCCATGCTTCGGTCTCCTGGATCTTTTTCTGGAGCCGTTTTTTCTCCGTCTCCGGGTCCAGGACCCCCTCGAGCGAGATAAAAATATCAAAAGCCGCGAAAGAATTGGCCGCCATCGCCCCTTTTTTCTCGAACTCCCGCACACATTGAAGTTCCGCGAGCCGGCCCAGCACTTTCACCTCACGCTCGAAGGCCTGCACGGTCTCCAGCGTCGCCTGTTCCTTGCAAACAATGACCGCTTTCAGTTTGTCGGTCGGCGCGATCTGAAAACGGACCCGGAGATCGCGGATCCCGCCTACGGCATCCTGCAAAAATCCAATGGCTTTTTGCGCTTCGGCATCGTGGAATTTCTTTTTCTCTTCCTGGGGCCAGCTGGCAAGCATGAGGGTATCGGGACATCGACCCAATCCGACCTCCGAGGTCGGACCACTCCGACCTCGGAGGTCGGATTGGTCGGCTTTGGCTTTGAACTTCTGCCATATCTCTTCGGTAATAAACGGCATGAAGGGATGAAGGAGCCGGAGCATTCGTTCGCAAACGAAAAAAAGGACTTTTTGCGTTTGGAGTTTTAGCGCCTGATCCTCGGAAAGAATCATGGGCTTGGCAAGTTCGATGTACCAGTCGCAGAAATCATCCCACACAAAGTGATAAAGCTCGGTCGCCGCCTGGGCGAGACTGAATTGAGTGAGTTGTTTCTCGATCATCGCGATTTTTTCCTCAAGGCGCGACAGGATCCATCGGCTCGGGAGTGATAGTTTTATTTTATCGAATTGCCGGGTATCGGTTGAAGCTTCCTGGAATCCCTCAAGCTGCATCAACACGAACCGGCAGGCGTTCCAGACCTTATTGGCGAAATTGCGGCCCACTTCAAATTTTTCACGTGAAAGATAAACATCCTGCGCGGAAAGCATTACGAGGCTGTAGCGGAGGGCATCGGCGCCCATTTCCTCGATCACTTCGAGCGGGTCGATGGAGTTTCCAAGCGATTTCGACATCTTCAGCCCGCTTGCCGCACGGACCGTACCATGAATATGAACCTGTCGGAAAGGAACATCGCCCATGAACTCGAGCCCCGCCATGATCATACGCGCCACCCAAAAGAAAATGATCTCCGGCGCGGTCACGAGGTCGGAGGTCGGATAGAATTTTTTGAGATCCGCAGATTTTGATGGCTTGCCCGCCGACGCTTCAGTGGCGGGCCATCCCAAAGTTGAAAAGGGCCACAGCCATGAAGAGAACCAGGTGTCGAGAACGTCCTCGTCACGCTTGATGTCCTTTGAACCGCAGCGAGGACACTGCGTAATATCTTCACGAGACACGATCGCTCCGTCAGACTGGAGACTAGAGACTGGAGACTGGAGCTTTTGGTCTCTGGTCTGTGGTCTCTGGTCTGTGGTCTTTCCAGTTTGCGACTGCGCGCATTCTGCGCAGTACCAAACTGGAAGGCGGTGCCCCCACCATATCTGGCGGGAAATACACCAATCGCGGATGCCCTTGAGCCAATTCAGATAAACCTTGGTCCAGCGATCCGGAGTAAAAACGGTTTTCCCCTGCTTGTGCGCCTTGAGAGCTTTGTCAGCAAGAGGCTGCATCTTCACGAACCATTGCTTGGAGAGATACGGCTCGATCACGGTGTCGCAACGATAACAGTGTCCGACCGCATGCAAATGCGAATCGCGGCGGACGAAGAGGCCCTGTTCTTCCAGGTCCTGGAGAATCTTTTTGCGCGCTTCAAAGCGATCCATCCCTTTGTAGGCGCCGCCGCGTTCGTTGATCTTCCCGTCCGGGGTCATGACGTTGATCTGCTCAAGCTTGTGCCGGTGGCCCATCGCAAAATCGTTGGGGTCATGCGCGGGCGTCACTTTCACAATACCGGTCCCGAATTCAGGATCCACGAAATCATCGGCGATCACCGGGATCTCGCGATCCAATAAAGGAAGAATGACTTTTTTTCCGATCAGATGCCTGTAACGCGGATCGGTCGGATGCACCGCGACCGCGGTGTCCCCCAGCATCGTCTCGGGCCGGGTCGTGGCAACCACGATATGATCTTCGCCCATTTTTTCATAAGGACCGCTCTTGCCGGCGATGGGATACTTGATGTGATAAAGCCCGCCCTGCACGTCCTTATGAGCGGCTTCCTCATCGGAAAGAGCGGTTTGGCAGCGCGGGCACCAGTTGATGATGTAATGCCCGCGATAAATGAGCCCGCGTTCATATAGCGTGACGAAAGCTTCACGGACAGCCCTGGAAAGACCTTCGTCCATGGTGAACCGTTCGCGTGTCCAATCGCAGGAAGCCCCAAGCCGGCGAAGCTGGCGCGTGATGGTCGACCCATTTTCATTTTTCCATTTCCAGACTTCTTCGAGGAATTTCTCGCGTCCGAGGTCCCAGCGGGTTTTCTTTTCCTTGGCGAGTTTTTTCTCCACGACGTTCTGCGTCGCGATCCCCGCGTGGTCCACGCCAGGTACCCAGAGCGTGTCGCGGCCTTTCATGCGGTTCCAGCGAACAAGAATATCCTGGATGGAACTGTTGAGCGCGTGACCCATATGCAAAATGCCGGTGACGTTCGGCGGCGGGATCACAATGGTATACGGTTTCCCGAAGGTTTTTTGGCCGCGGTCGCTCGCGGGGCGGAAATAACCCTTGGATTCCCAGAGGGTGTACCACTTGGTTTCGACCTGCTTGGAATTGTATTGTTTGTCCAATTCAGCCATAAGTTATAAGCGGTAAGGGATAAGTAAAAAGCTCTAGGACTTACCGCTTATCACTTACCACTTACCGCTGGATCTATCCTTTGTGCAGTTTATACTCGATCGCTTCGACGAGGGCTTTCCAGCTGGCTTCAATGATGTTCTCATGAACACCGACCGTGGTCCAGCTTCTGTCTTTATCCTGGAATTCGATAAAAACGCGCACCTTGGCAGCCGTCCCGGCCTCGGAATTGACAACGCGCACTTTATAATCGGTGAGACGGATCTCAGCGATCGACGGGAAGGAACGTTCAAGAGCCTTTCGGAGCGCGGAATCCAGCGCGTTCACCGGACCATCCCCTTCCGCCGATTCGGAATGTTCCTGGCCTTTGGCCGTAAGCTTCACATCCGCGATCGAACGCGGCTTGCCGGCGCCGATCTCTTCGGTGCGCACGGATACGGATTCGGTTTTAAAGAATGGCTTGAATTTTCCGAGAAGCTTTTGCACGAGAAGCTCGAAGCTTGCTTCGGCGGCTTCAAATTGATAGCCCTCATGCTCCAAACGCTGGATCTCGGTCAGGATCTTTTGCGTTTCCGGCGAATCTTTCCGGAAATGCAGTTCGAGTTCCTCGGCCTTGATCATGATGTTGGTCTTCCCGCCAAGCTCGGAAACGAGGTAACGGCGGTAATTGCCGAGGGCTTTGGGCTCCACATGTTCGTAGGTCTTGGCGTTCTTCACCATAGCATTGATGTGCACCCCGCCTTTATGCGCGAATGCGGAACGACCGGTGAACGGCTGACTGTTCACAAGCTGCATATTGCAGACCTCGGCGACATAATGGGAGAGCGCCGTAAGTTCTTTTGTCTTCGCCGGCGAAAAACATTTCACCCCCATCTTGAACTGCAGGTCGGGGATGATGCTTGTAAGATTCGCGTTCCCGCAGCGCTCGCCGTAGCCGTTGATCGTCCCTTGGACCAAAACGCATCCCTCGCCCACCGCCTGAATGGAATTAGCGACCGCGAGCTCGGAATCATTATGGCAATGGATGCCGAGCGGCGTTTTCACGGAACGTTTTACTCTCAGGATCGCGTGGCGCACTTCGTGCGGCAGGCTCCCACCGTTCGTATCACAGAGCGAAAGATTATTGGCGCCTGCCTTCGCGGCCTGCTGGAGCGTTTTGAGCGCGTATTCCGGGTTCGCCTTGAAGCCGTCAAAGAAATGTTCCGCGTCATAGATCACTTCGATCTTGCGGTCCTTGAGATACGCGACCGTTTCATAGATCATGAGGAGATTCTCTTTGAGCGTGGTCTTAAACACGTCGGTCACGTGCATATCCCAGGATTTCCCGAACACGGTCACGACCTTGGTCCCCGCGTCTAAAAGCGCTTTGATCTGGGAATCTTCCTTCACCTTCATGTGGGCACGGCGCGTGGAACCGAATGCCACGATCTTGGAATGCCGGATCCCGGCCTTCTTGATCATATGAAAAAATTCCATGTCCTTCGGGTTCGAGCCCGGCCATCCCCCTTCGATATAATGGATACCGAACTGATCCAGGCGTTTCGCGATCAGGATCTTGTCATGCGAAGACAGACTGATTCCCTCGGCCTGCGAGCCGTCACGGAGCGTTGTATCGTAGAATAGTATTTTCTTCATAGTAAGCGATCAGCGTTAGGCGCTAAGCGTTAAGTCAAAAACTATCGCTTAACGCTTACCGCTTTTCCCTTTTTTATTTTTTGCCGAGCCCAAACGCCTGATGGATGGCGCGGGCGGCGAGCTTGCCCTTATCGCCGGCGACGACGACGGAAATTTTAATTTCCGAGGTGGAGATCATATCGATATTGATCTTGTTCTTGGCCAGGGTCGAGAACATCTTGGACGCGATGCCGGAATGCGAGCGCATGCCGATCCCGACGATCGAGACCTTGGCAACATTTTCGTCGCAAACGACGTCCTTGACGCCGAGCTTCTTGGAATTCGTCTTCACAACCTTCATAGCTTTCACAAGTTCGTTCTTGAAAACGGTGAAGGAAATGTCCGTGGAATTCGTATTGGTCTTGTTCTGGATGATCATGTCCACGTTCACGTTCGCGTCCGCCAGGGTCTGGAACACATTGGCCGCCACGCCCGGACGGTCCGAAACCCCGAACAGGGTGATCTTGGCTTCATCTTCCGCTAACGCAACACCGCTCACGACGACTTCTTCCATTTTCTTGTTCTCCTTTGTAATAAGAGTTCCTTTGACTTCCTTATGGGAATTGCAGACCCAAATGGGCATGTTGAACTTTTTACCGACTTCGATCGACCGCGAGTGCATCACCTTCGCACCAAGGGACGCCAGCTCCAGGATCTCATCGTAAGTGGCGACATCCATCTTGGTCGCTTCCGGGATCACACGCGGATCGGCGGTGTAGATCCCGTCCACGTCCGTATAGATCTCGCAATGCTTCGCCTTCAAGGCCACCGCGAGCGCTACAGCCGTCAGGTCCGACCCGCCACGCCCGAGCGTTGTGATCTCGCCTGTAGGCGTCTGCCCCTGGAATCCGGCCACGATCACGATCTTTCCGGCCGCCAGGGCTTTTTTGATGCGGTCCGCGCTAATATTCTGGATGCGGGCCTTGCTATGGAATTCATCCGTGATGATCCCCACCTGCGAGCCCGTAAAGGAAACCGCCTCATGCCCTAATTTGTGGACCGCCATCGCTAAAAGCGCGATCGAGACCTGCTCCCCGGTGGAGAGCAGCATATCCATCTCGCGTTCTTCCGGATCTTTATTGATCTGATCCGCGAGCGTGATGAGGTCATCCGTCATATCGCCCATGGCGGAAACAACCACGACGACTTTATTGCCGGCTTTTTTTGTTTTGATCACACGCTCGGCGACCCGTAAGATTTTTTCTGCGTTGGCGACCGAAGAGCCGCCGTATTTTTGAACAATGAGTGACATTTTTAAAAGCTCCCTTTAGAAAATTCCAAACACCAAGATACAAGAACCAAACAAATTTCAATACCCAATAACCAAAAAGCTTTGTTTCTTATTGGATCTTGAGATTTGGACCTTGGAATTTCCTTGGTAATTGTTTCTTGGAAATTGGTTATTTTTTCATGACCCCTTGGTCATGAAAAAAGGCATCAGTTCCGTGGTTTTGTTGAATTTCAATTCTGAAGTCTTGGCCGCGATCTCCGAAAACCGCTCGATCTCGTCGGCCATGATATTCTTGCCGACCACGGTGAACGGAACGCTGTCACGAACGATCTCTTTCATTTTCCAAAGTGTCGCATGCCCCGGCGTGACCAGCAGCCGCGAATCCTTGGAACGATCCAGATATTTACGTATCTTCGAAAGCACAAAAAAATCGATCCCTTCGATCGCCGAGATCTTATGTTTCACCTCACCGGTCCGCGCCGCTTCTTCGGGAGTATGAAGATACAGGCACACAAAATCTTTTTCTTCCAGCGCGTCGATCGCCACCTTGGAGATCTTGTCATAAAAAGCCGAAGGTTCCTCACCTTCCGCCTTGACCTCCATAACCGTAAGCCCCACCACACGCCCCATACCCTTGGCATATTCACGCGCCGCGACCATCGCGCCGCCGGAGACGTCAAAGCATTCGCGGAAAGGCTTGAGCACGGGTTTCTTTCCCTGTCCCCAAAGCCAGATCATGTTCGCCGGATTTTCACCGAGATCCACGCGCACCTGATTGATCTCATGGTCCTGCAAAAGAAGCCGGGCGTCATACATCAATTTCCGCATCATTTCCTCACCCGGACCTTTGGGCAACACATCTTCGATCTTTTCGCCGATCACACTCTCCGGCGGCTGGGTCTTCGCGGACAAGGCTTCAAATCCATTCGCGTCCTTGATGACCGCAATATGCCGGTGCCCGGAACCGGAAAAAAACCGGACAAAATCGTTCGCTACTTTTTTATTTAAAAAATTGACCAGCGCCTTCGCCTCTTTGGTGCTGAGAGCCCCGGCGGTCGGATCGGCCAGCATCCCGGCGGCCTCGGTGATGAAATTCATGCAGAACGCGACTTCTTTGTCATCAAGTGTCAATTCCTTGTCGGCGGCCTCAAGCGGCCCGCGGCCTGTATAAAGTTTTGACGCGTCATAGCCTAAAAGATTAAACAGGCTCACGTCCGCGGAAAGCGGCAAACGATCGGACACAAGTTTCGCAGTTCCTACTTTGCCGTTTTTCGCGAAAAAATTCAGGTTCGGAACTTTGGCCGCTTCCAAAGGAGTTTTTCCGCCAAGCTCTTCGGTCGGATGATCCGCAGCGCCTGCAAGCACCACAACAATGGACTTCATCGGATAACCTCCTTGACGGCATCAAGCGTGGATTTGACTTTAATGACCGGATCTTCAAAGCTAAGCGCGAAATCGGGATCTTTCAAGCCCGCCCCCGTGAGCGTGATCACAATACGGGAACCTTCCTTAAAATATCCTTTTTGGGCGAGATGGATCACCCCCGCCACCGGCGCGCAACTCGCCGGTTCCGCGAAAACGCCTTCGCGCTCCGCGATAAAACGGTAAGCCTTCGTGATCTCTTCGTCCGTCACACTATCGATCAGCCCGCCCGATTCATCACGCGCGGTAACCGCGCCCTGCCAGCTCGCGGGATTCCCGATGCGGATCGCGGTCGCGAGAGTCTCCGGTTTTTCCACCGGATGCCCCAGCACGATCGGCGCCGAACCCGCGGCCTGGAACCCAAGCATCTTCGGCAGGATCTCGGACTTCCCCGCCTTTTTATATTCCTTGTAGCCTTTCCAGTAAGCGGTGATATTGCCCGCATTCCCGACCGGAAGCGCGTGATATTCCGGCGCATCCCCCAGATCATCGACGATCTCGAACGCCGCCGTCTTCTGGCCTTCGATACGATAAGGATTGATGGAATTCACAAGCGTGATCTTGCCTTCCTGGGTGATCTCTTTCACCAGCTCCAGAGCCTTGTCAAAATTTCCTTCGATCATGATTACCTTCGCGCCGTAGCGATACGCCTGCAAAAGCTTCCCCTTGGCGATCTTCCCTTCCGGGATCAACACGAAACATTTCAACCCGCACCGGGCCGCGTAAGCCGCGGCAGAGGCGGAGGTATTGCCGGTCGAAGCGCACATCACGGCCTTCGAACCCGCTTCCACAGCTTTTGTGATCGCCATGGTCATCCCGCGATCCTTGAAAGAACCCGTCGGGTTCAGGCCTTCGAATTTGTAATAGATCCGGACATTCTTCAGGCCGAGCTCTTTAGGCAAAGCTTCCGCGAGAATAAGCGACGTGTTGCCTTCATTGAGCGAAATGATCGGGGTTTTGTCCGTGACCGGGAGATATTCCTGGTAACGTTCAATGATCCCGATCTTTTTGACGGCGTATTTCCCCATAGCGCTTAAGCCTCTTCCATCCGGATGACCTGAGTCCTTCCTTTGATGCAAGACATACGATCGATCTCGCGAACGGCGGCCCGGAGATTTTTTTCGTGCGTATGATGCGTTAAAAGGATAAGCGGCACCGCGCGACCGGCGCTGCGCTCGCGCTGCATCACATCCGAGATGCTGATCTTGTATTTCCCGAGGATCTTCGAGATATTCGCGAGCACACTGGGCTCATCGATTACATAGAACCTCAAGTAGTAACGCGACAGGATCGAAAAAATGCTTTTCACCGGAATCGTTTTCCCGAGCGCCCGGACAATGAACCGGTCTTCGACGGGCCCTGCGGCTCCGGCTTTGGCGATATCCACCAGATCCGCGATCACGGCGCTTGCGGTCGGATGCGGTCCCGCCCCGCGGCCGTAAAAGAGCACATCGCCCACCTCGTCGCCGCGCATCAGGATCGCGTTGAACGATCCATTCACATTGGCGAGAATATGCGAGTTCGGCAAAAGCGTCGGCTGAACGCGCGCTTCCATCCCCGCCCCGGATCGCTTGGCGATCGCGAGAAGTTTGATCGTGTACCCGAATTCCTTGGCAAAGGCGATGTCATCGCTTGAGATCTCGGTGATCCCTTCGCAGTAGATGTCCTTGAACTTCACTTTCCCGCCGAACGCGAAACGCGCGAGGATCGCCAGCTTGTGCGCGGCATCGTGGCCACTCACATCCAGAAAAGGATTCGCCTCGGCAAACCCCAACTTTTGCGCGCCGGCCAAGGCTTCCGCGAAGCTCATACCTTTGGCGGTCATCTGGGTCAAAATATAATTCGTGGTCCCGTTGATAATGGCGTGAACCGAATCGATCCGGTTGGACACAAGACCTTCGCGAAGCGCCTTGATGCACGGAATGCCGCCGCCCACACTCGCTTCAAAACAAAGCCAGCGTTTCATCCGGTGCGCGAGTTCAAAGATCTCATCGCCATGCTCGGCCAAAAGAGCCTTGTTCGCGGTCACCACATGCTTGCCATTCCTGAGGGCTTCCTTGATGAGTTGACGGGCGACCGTCGTACCGCCAATCAGCTCGACCACGACGTCAATGGATGGATCCCGCACTACCGCGAAAGCGTCTTTCGTCATGAGGTGTTTCGTAGGACGAATCTTCTTATTCCGCTGGGGATACTTTTCTGCGATCCGCGCGAGCTCAAAAGACACCCCGAGCTGACGGGCGAATAGAGCTTTCTTCGCCGTAAGGATCTCATAGAGTCCGGTACCGATCTGTCCCAACCCGAGAAGTCCGATTCTGATCTTTTTCATATTTCTCCTGAGTAAATGTCCTAAGTTCAGTGATGACAAACCTTAACGAAGGCAGCGCAGTATAACTTACCTCAAAGCAAAAATCAAACAGCCCTTCGGCGCCAACCGAAGAGCCGGGACTCGGGACTAGGGACTCGTAAAAACGAGGAACCAAAACGAGTCCCGAGGTACGAGTCCCGTTTTCCATTTGGATTTACTTTAAAACCCGTTTATGTATACTATTCCTGTTTGCTCTCCTAAATAAGCTAACTAAGGGGTCCCTAAATGGAAAAGAGAATTCTCGTTATCCTTGTTCTTGTCATTGCCCTGGCAAATGTCGGCATGGCGCGAAAACCGGACCAGTATGATCAAGAGGCTCGCGCGCAGGAAAAGGTCCAAAAAGCGATGGATCAAGATACACAAGCCCAAGAAAAACGCCATCCGGCGAAGAATTTTGCGACGGGGATCAAAGAAGTAACCTATGACAACGTCAAGGACACCCTCGGAGATACGGCCCACGGCACCATGAGCGAAAAGCCCGTCGTTGGAACCCTGGACGGAACGCAACAGGCCGGGGAAAAGGTCGTCGATAACACCATTAAAGGCGTTAAAAAGGTCGCGTCCCTCGGCTACGCGAAAGATGACAGTTACGAGATTGAACAAGCCGAAAAAGGTTCCGGCGACGCCGCCAAGATCAAACTCTTCAAGTTCTAGTCAGGCTATAATAACCACGAACTAAAGCAAAAAAGCCCCCGTTCTTGCTTTTGCAAGAAAGCACGGGGGCTTTTTTATTGGATATTCTAAACACATTAAGCTTGCCGGGACTGGCGCAACCGCTTCCAGTCTGTTGTCTGCGATCTGTGGTCTGCTGACTAAAGCCTGATTAAAGATTGAACTGCAGGTCGTAGAGTTTTTTGTACATCCCGCCCAATCGCAGAAGAAACTCATTCGTTCCCTGCTGGACGATCTTGCCTTTATCCATCACGAGGATACGGTCCGCTTTCTGGATGGTGGAAAGGCGATGAGCGATCACAAGCACGGTGCGGGCTTTCATGAGATTTTCCAAAGCGCCCTGGACTTCTTTTTCGCTTTGCGTGTCGAGGTGTGAAGTCGCTTCATCGAGGATCAGGATCGGCGGATCTTTGAGAAGCGCGCGGGCGATCGCAATGCGCTGGCGCTCGCCGCCGGAAAGCTTGAGCCCCCGGTCCCCGAGCGGAGTGTCGTAACCTTTCGGAAGGGCTTCGATGAAATGATCAGCGTACGCGATCCCGGCCGCTCGTTTGACATCTTCCAGGCTCGCATCCGGACGCCCATAGGCGATATTCTCCCGGATCGTACAATTAAAAAGCACGGTCTCCTGCGACACGATCCCGATCAAACCTCGCAAAGAATTCAGCGACAGATCCCGGATATCCTTGCCATTGATCTTGATCGCACCTTCCACGGGATCATAAAAGCGAAGAAGTAAACTCACGAGCGTGGTCTTTCCCGAACCGCTTGCGCCCACAAAGGCGATCACTTCATTGTGCTTGGCCTTGATCTCAATATCCTTGAGCACCCATTTATCGAATTCATAATAGAAACCCACGTGTTCATAGCTGATCTCATGGACCGGCTCCGAAAAGACGTGGGCGCCGGGTTTGTTATGGATCGTGGGTTTGGAATCCAGCACTTCGAAGATGCGCTGGCCGGAGGCGATCGACTGCTGGATCGTGCTATTCACCCTGCTGATTTTTTTGAGAGGTTCGTAACAAATATAAAGCGAAATAAAAAAAGCCGCAAAACGCTCCGGTGACAGGTACTGCATTCCATACCATACCGCGAACGCAGCGCCGATCGCGCCGATCACCTCGATCAGAGGCCGCTGGATGATCGTAATCTTGATAGTCTTTCTAAAATAATTGAAAACGCTATTATTGATCTCTTCAAAACGACGGATCTCTCTTTCTTCGCTGGTGAAGGACTTCACAATATGGGCCCCGGACAGAGTCTCACCGATAAAGGAGGTGATGTCCCCGGTTCGCTCCTGCATCTTCTTCGTCAGCTTGCGAAGCTGCTTACCCAAAAGCACGATCGGAATCGCCACAAGCGGAAAGATCACGATTGCAATAAGCGCAAATTTCCCGCCCCAAATAAAAATAAAGGGGATGTTGAAAAGAATGACCAAAGGTTGCTTGATAAGGTCGGTGATCACGTCCGTGACCGCGCCCTGGATCTGACCGACATCGTTCGTGATGCGAGAAAGAAAATCTCCGGTACGGCCCTTCGCATAAAAATCATGGGAAAGATAGACCAGGTGGCGATAAAGATCGTCCCGGACCTTGCGAACCACAAGGATCCCCACATTGGCCATATTGTAGTTCGATATATAATCAAAAAAACCGCGCAAAGCAAACACACCGATCAGAATAACGGGGATCCAGATCATGGGCAAAGCGACGGAGGTCAGTTGCGGGAAATACTTGGAGAGAAAAGGAATTTTATCCACGACAACCTGGCTCTTCTGAAAGAACCCTTTTGTGATCACATAGAGCGCGACCGAGACAAGAGCGTTGGCCATCGAAAACGCGAGCATGCACAGAAAAGCGATGGCAAGACGCCCGCGGTACGGCTTTACATAACCCAGTAGTCGTTTATAGATGTCCATGAAAAATCTCCGAGTAAGGAGTAAGGCGTACGGCGTATTAGGGAATACCCTTCGCCGTACTCCGTACGCGAAACGCTGTACGGTTTGAGGCCACACTGTAACATATCCGTTGACACTGCTCAAGGTTATGATTTAAGCTTCTGAACATCGTTTTCCTCTCGATAACTCATGCAGCCTGAAGGATTTAAAGTGACAAAACCTCTTAAAGTTGGCGTGGTTGGCGTAGGACACCTGGGCAAGGAACATGCCAGGATCTATCGCGACCTCTCTGAGGCGGAATTGGTCGGGATCTCGGACCTGGATCCTGCCAAGGAGGACAAGGCCAAAGAGCTCGGAACCGTCTATTACAAGGATTTCCGGGATCTCATCGGAAAAGTCGATGCCGTGAGTATCGCCACCCCCACCTCGACTCATTACGCGGTCGCCAAAGAGTTCCTAAAAGCCGGCATCCACGTCCTGGTCGAAAAACCCATTACGCTGCGGCTCCGCGAAGCGGATGAACTGATCAAACTTTCCCGGAAGCATTCCTGCACCCTCCAGGTCGGTCACATCGAACGCCACAATCCCGCTTTCAAACGCGTCCGGGAGATCGCAAAAAATATCCGGTTCCTCGAGATCCACCGCCTCGGACCCTTCACGGGAAGGATCAACGACTGCGGCGTCGTGCTGGACCTGATGATCCATGATCTTGATATTGTGTTGGGGCTCGTGGACTCCCCCTTCGAACATTTCGACGCGATCGGAGTGAATGTCCTGACCCCTTTTGAAGATATCGCGAATGTCCGCCTCAAATTCAAGAACGGAACGATCGCGAACATCACCGCGTCGCGGCTTACTTTCGAAAAACAGCGTAAGATCCGCATCTTCCAGGAAGACGCCTATATTTCCCTGGATTACGGCGCTCAGACCGGCAAGATCATCCGCAAGACCGGGAACGAGGTCCTCCAGGAAGACATCTCGATCGAAAAGGCCGAGCCTCTCAAGGAAGAGCTGAAATCCTTCCTGAACGGGATCAGCACTGGGACAAGCATCGGAAAACCCGATGTCGCGGCCCGCAACGCCCTCGCGATCGCCCTCAAGATCGCCGAAGTCATCCAGAAAAACCACCCTAAACCCAGCGCTTCGCTTCAATCTCCAAATTCCAAGATCCAATGACCAAACAAGAACCAAAACTCAATAACCAAATTCGTGATTGGGAGATTGGTTCTTTGAATTTGCTTGGGATTTGTCTCTTGGTTATTGGTTATTTAAAAATTTTATGACCCATAAAATTTTTCTAGTGGCCTGCGAAGCCTCGGGCGATCTCCACGGCGCTCATCTTATTTCCGAAATCCAAAGGCTCATGCCCGGGACTCAGTTCTGTGGTGTCGGCGGCGCCAAGATGCAAGCCGCTGGGATGCAGGTTTTTCACGATATGACAAAGATCTCTGCGCTGGGCCTGGGCGACGTGCTCCGGAATTATTTCAAATACCTGAAGATCTTCAACGAAACGCTCGCTAATATCCGAAGAGAAAAGCCAGATGCCATTATTCTGATCGACTCTCCGGCCTTCAACCTTCGTCTCGCGAAAAAGCTCCCGAAGGCCGCCCCCGTCCTTTATTACATCTCCCCGCAGCTCTGGGCCTGGGGAAAACGCCGGATCCATATCGTGCGCAAGCACATTCAGGAAATGCTCGTGATCCTGCCATTTGAGAAGGATTTTTACGAAGAGGAAGGCGTGGCGGTCAAATTCGTCGGCCATCCCCTGCTCGACGCGATCCCGGAGCTTCCGGAAGCCGCGATACTACGTGCCAAGATCGGGATCACTCCGAAACAAAAAGCGATTGGCCTTTTTTCAGGTTCACGGGAAAAAGAGGTCAAACGCATTCTCCCCATCATGCTCCGGGCCGCGGCTTATCTTCAAAAAGATCTTCCGGAAACCGCTTTTTTTCTTTCAAAATCTGCCAATGTGCCGTCGGTTGTGTATGATGAAATCGTCGCGGCATCCGGCGTGAAGGTGACTTGTCCTGCTGTTCCTTTTTATGAGCTTGTGAAGGCCATGGACTTTGCCTATGTGGCTTCCGGCACCGCAACGCTTGAAACAGCGCTCATCGGAACGCCTTTCTTTCTTCTCTATAAAGCGAGCTGGTCAACCTACCTTCTCGGCAAACACCTCATTAAAGTCCCCTACCTCGGACTCGTCAATCTCCTCGCCGACGACAAGGTTGTCCCTGAATTCATTCAGCAAGACGCCCACCCCGAAACGCTTGCCCATGAAGCCAAGTTCTTTCTCCAAACCCCGGAATTGCAGCAGAAGATGAAAGAGGAGTTCCGTCAGGTGAGAGAGAAACTTGGAGAAAAAGGCGCAAGCGCGCGAGCCGCGAAGGAAGTTTGCAACTTTCTGGGAAGAAATAACTAAGGTTGCTGCTTAAAAATTAGGCTTCTCTTTCGCGAGCTGCCAGGGGAATTCCGGCTGGATGACCGGTTTGTACTTTGCCGGATAAGGGATCGGGAAAGTCACCACTTCATAAACCCCCACCAAAGCACGTCCTACCATGTAAAAAGCGCCGCGCCCTAATCCTGCAAACCAACTCGGAGGGAGTGTGTCATTGCGGACTTCTTTGGAAAGCTCATTGGATATCTCGAAGGGACAAAGCGCGATATTAAGAAACCCGCGTTGTGCTTTGCGCAACATCGTTCCTTCTTCCTGGATCGTGGCCTCCGGGGCCACTTCCGCGGCCATTAAAGGACAGGCAAAAGCGAGCAGGACAAAAAGTGTGATGAATGTTTTAGTGGGTCTTTGCATAGGAGGGTAATTTAACATCGAAACTCCGGTAACGCCAGTCCAAACTCTTATCTTATGTTTTTAAATGTTGATTTGGACTGTCCCAATACCAATCAATCTCAGCTGAGCTGAGATTGGGGCTGTCCTTGTCAACCTTTGTGGAAATGAAATGCGAGACAAGGACTGTACTTGCCAACCTTATATTTTTATCAGAAGAGGGCAAGTGCTGTCCGAAAATCGGCCTGGCCTTTCATCTCATGGTTAGTCACTTAACAATCCCAATGCGCTTCGTCACCACTCAGATCGCCCCAGCGAGGCGATCTTCGCTCGCGCGCTCGACTTCACTCGGCGGACAGGAATCGCATCGAGACAGCTCTCGGAGCTGATGGGAGCTTGGTCCTGCTCAGCTGGGCAGGTCCCATCAGCGAGAGCGCAGGCTGGCACTCGCCGCAGGAGCGAGTGAACAGCCGGTGTCGAGAGGCGATTCCTGTTCGCCACCGTGCCCGTTCCGTCTCGCGAGCGCGCCTCTTCGCATTGGGATTGTCTTCAAAAAAACCTAAGGAATAGGTCTGTGGAATTGCGGATTACCCAAAGTAGCAGACGACTTTTTGAGAAAGGATGTCTGCCGCGATCTTGAGGTCGTTCTTCTTCACGTCGAATACCTTGACCACGTGCTCATATTTTTTGTATTCCGGCGCCAGCTTCTTCAGCGTCTTGGGGATCGCATCGAAAAATTTCTGATCCATCGAAACGCCTGAATCACCCGGGAAAAGCGCTACGTAGAAGATCCCCGTCTCCACAAGATCCTGAAAGAAATGGGTCCCGAAGGAGATCTCGGGAGATGCATTCTCCGTCACAAACGCGATCTCTCCAAGAACGGTAATATGATTGATCTCGGCAAAAGAAACCGGCACCCCTAAAGACGGCGTGGTGGTCCCCCACCGGCCGGGGCCCAAAAGCATGACGGCCGTTTTTTCCTTACTCTCGATCTTGCGATTGAGCTCTCCGACCACGCGCGCAATATCATAACGCTCCGACTGAGTTTCCAGCCCGCAATAGGCTTCCGGGTCCACGTAAATGATCTTATCAATGGCCTGCAAAATGTTCCCGCCCAGAAAGTTTCCTTTCGACTGGAAAAGAACCTTGTCTTTGGAAATCGTTTTCGGGATCTTGACGCGATGCCCCAAGCCCTTGGTCTGCATCGGCCGGCATTGAAGCAGGTTCACCTGGAACGCGCCGTTCTTTTTGAAATTGACCGTGAATTCGATATCGACGGGATATCCATAAGCTGTTTCCAGGACCTTGAGGATTTTTTGCATGATCGAGGCAAACGTTGTTTCGGAAACAAGTTTGTCGAAAGTGATGATCCAGGGCTCCTCGTCCGACCCCGCCGCCTGCAATTTTTCCGCGACCTCGTGATCTTTGATCGCCAGGAGATCCAGAGGCATTTCTACTTTCTCCTTCAGCAATTTCCTGAAAGAGATCGTTTGCAGGGTATTTTCTTTAACGTTCAAGACATCCACGTCGTGCTGCGAAAACCTCTGGGTTGCCGCCATCCCCGCATAAGCCTTGAGAAGCGGCTCATCCAAAGCCACGACCCGCGGGTAATCCCCCTCCACGCGATTGACCGCTCGGGTCCCTAACCCTAAGACCAAGCGCAACATGCCGGCTTTAGGGTCCAGGCCGCTTTTCCAGACGAAAACGTTCTGCGAGATCCCGACGCCGGCGGCATCCGGGAAAAAATAGTCCTGATGGTAGGCGCCTGAGACCCGCTGGACCAGGAGCGCCATTTGCTCATCCATCTGATCCAATCCGCGCTGCAACCGGTAGGCCAAGGCGTCGGGGTTCATCGTAGAAGCATAGATCCGGCGAACGGCTTCGACGAATTTCGCATAACGTTCATCGGGCGTTCCCTGGTTAACGAGAAAAACACTTTCGTATTTCCCGGCAAAGGCATTCCCGTAACTGTCTTCGAGCAAACTGCTGGAACGAACGATGATCGGCGACTGTCCGAAATACTCGATCATCTGGAGGAACTGGTCCTTGATCTCTTCGGGAAAGGTGCCTCGCACCAACTCCTCGTGAAGTTTTCCGGCCACTTCCAAATAACCTTCCGGAGTCCTCTGCGCCATGTGGTCTTTCCACAGGCCATTTTCTACGATATAAGTGTAGAAGACATCCGAACCGATGTAAAAAGAGTCATGCGGCTCAAAAAGTTTTTCCGTCTCCAAAGATTTCTCTCTCTGCAAAATGCTCCGGGCGATCAGCATCCCCACCGACTTCCCTCCGATGAACCCGGTCCCAATCATCCTCGACTTGATATTCAGGAGATCTTCCAACCCAAAATTTTCCTTGGCCAGAGCCAGCATTTTTTCGTCGCGGGCCAATACGATCCGGCACAACTGATCCATCATTTGTTCTTTCACTTCTTTAGAACCGCTTTTTTTGCCTGCAAGGTCTTCCGCCTTCAGGAAAAGCTGGTCCCAGTAATCCAGATTCCGCTTCGCGCTCTTGGCTCCTTTTTTGAAGATCTCGGAAAAGACCTTGGCCGTATCGGCGCTATTGGCGATGGGAATAAATTTTTCCTTCTGCCGGACATGGGGCAAGAACATCGTCGGCGAATACCGGTTCCAGACCTTCAGGAGATGGATGTAACAATCCCCATGGTAATAATACACATCGATCAAAAGCTGGGTCGTGTCCCGGATACGCGCGACGGTCTTGAACGAATGCCGGCTTCGCAAAAGAGCAAAATAAGCGATCGTGTTCAACTCATAAAGGTAGGGACAGGTGATTTTGAAAAAATTCCCGATCATGAGGTCATTGGCCCAAGCCGAAAGCAGGTCCGAGAGGCAGTCAAAAACATAAAAAACGCCTTCGCCTTCTTTTTTCGCGATACTGTTGATCGCGGCGGAAAAAGGCTCGAAGCCCATATGCGGGTCGAGCTTGTAGACGGTGATGTTCTTGTCTTCCTTCAGGAGAGGCTCATGATTGGCAAAGCGGATATAGACAAGTTTTCTTTTTTCTTCGAGGGCTTTTTGGACGAAGGGGGCGACAAATTCCGCGTAATGGTGGATCGCGTCGACCTGCCAAACAACATTATCGCCGAGGCGCAATCCTGTGGTTACTTTATCGAGACCTTTGACTCCCGAGCTGATCAAGGAACTCTCCTTTTAGGGTTTACCTTTAACGCCGTGATAGTCTTGGATCGACTTCACATCGAGGTCATCATCCCGGACAGCTTGAAGACCGCGAACGGCCGCACGCGCAGCGCTCAGCGTGGTAATACACGGGATATTGAAGGAAACGGCGAGCGATCGGATCTTGCCTTCATCGAGCATGGGGCCTTTTCCGCTCGGCGTATTAATGATGAGGTCCATTTTCTTCTCTTTGATCCAATGCGAGAGATTGGGGCTTCCCTCCACCATCTTGAGAACTTCTTCAGCAGGCACGCCCGCCTCTTTCAGGACCTTGGCCGTCCCCTTGGTTGAGACGATTTTGAGGCCCAGCTTGTGAAACTCCCGGGCGATCTCGGCGATCTTGGGTTTATCTGTATCTTTTACGCTAATAAATACTGTTCCTTTGCGCGGGATATGAGACATGGCCGCGTCCTGGGATTTGTAGAAAGCCTTCCCGAAATCTTTGTCGATCCCCATGACTTCGCCGGTGGATTTCATTTCCGGAGAAAGGATAATGTCGACTCCCGGGAATTTCACGAAAGGAAAAACAGATTCTTTGACGGCCACATGTTTCGGCACGATCTCTTCGGTGAATTTCAGTTCTTTGAGCGTTTTCCCGACCATGAGCTGCGCGGCAAGTTTTGCAAGCGGCACCCCGATCGTTTTACTCACAAACGGCACCGTCCGTGAAGCACGCGGGTTCACCTCCAGGCAAAAAACCTGGTCCTTCTGGATCGCATATTGAACGTTCATCAGCCCGACCACGCCGAGCTCTTTGGCGATCCGCTTGGTCTTCTGGACGATCTCCTCGACAATCTCACGGGAAATAGAAAAAGGCGGAATAACGGACGCGCTATCTCCGGAATGGATGCCCGCTTCCTCGATGTGTTCCATCACAGAACCCACCACGGCGGTCTTCCCGTCGGAAATAAGATCCACATCCATCTCGGTCGCATCCTCAAGGAATTTATCGATCAGCACAGGCTGGTCGTCACTGGCTTCGACCGCATGTTTCATATATTTTTTGAGCGAAGTCTGGTCATAGACGATCTCCATGGCGCGGCCGCCGAGCACATAGGACGGACGAATGACGACCGGATATCCGATCTCTTTGGCGATCTGATGGGCTTCCTCCAGACTTGTCGCAATTCCGTTGGCGGGCTGGCGAAGCCCGATCTTCTTAAGCAACTTCTTGAACCGGTCGCGATCTTCGGCGCGATCGATCGCATCGACCGAGGTCCCGAGGATCTTGACCCCGTTCGCCAAAAGCGACTTCGCAAGATTCAAGGGCGTTTGACCGCCAAGCTGCAGGATCACGCCCAGCGGTTTTTCATTTTCATAAATATTAAGGACATCTTCCAGCGTGAGCGGTTCGAAGAAAAGTTTGTCGGAAGTGTCATAATCCGTACTCACGGTCTCGGGGTTGGAGTTGACCATGATCGTCTCATAGCCCATTTTTTTCAGGGCCATGACCGCGTGGACGCAGCAATAATCAAATTCGATCCCCTGCCCGATGCGGTTCGGCCCGCCGCCCAGGATCATGACCTTCTTTTTCCGGCTGGGATTCGCCTCGTCCTCGTCCTCATAGGTTGAATAAAAGTAAGGCGTGTAGGCCTTGAATTCCGCGGCGCAGGTATCCACCAATTTATAGACCGGTTTGATCCCAAGGCCCTTACGTTTTTTGCGAACGTCTTTTTCCTGAAGCCCCCAATAAAATGCGAGTTGCCGGTCCGAAAATCCGTATTGCTTGGCCTTTCGCATCAACCCATCCTGTTGCTTTAGCTTCCCCTGCGCGGCGAGCAATTCTCCTTCAAGATCAATGATCTGCTTAAGCTGCGCTAGAAACCACGGGTCGACCCCTGTTTTTTTATAGATCTCTTCGGTGGTGTACCCGGCAAGATACGCGTATTTCAGATAAAAAATCCTGTCTTCCCGGGGAATCTTCGCATAGGCAAAGATCTTCTCGCGAAGTTCCTTGTCCTGAGGGACGGTCTTAAGGAATTGGAGATAGGCTTCGCGCGTTTTGAGCGTGAGGTCGAAGATCTTGTCTTTACCATCGCCGCCGAACCCGAAACGCTTCGTCTCCAGCGAACGCAAGCCTTTCTGGAACGCTTCCTTAAAGGTGCGGCCAATCGACATGACCTCGCCGACGGATTTCATTTGGGTCGACAGGCGGTCATCCACACCCTCAAATTTTTCGAAAGCAAAGCGCGGGATCTTGACCACGCAATAATCGATTGAAGGTTCAAACGAGGCCGGCGTGTATTTGGTAATGTCGTTGGGGATCTCATCCAGTGTCAATCCGACCGCGAGCTTGGCCGCAAACTTCGCAATCGGAAAACCCGTGGCTTTGGAAGCCAAGGCCGAAGACCTGGAAACACGAGGATTCATCTCAATGATGACCATGCGGCCCGTTTTGGGATCGACCGCGAACTGAACGTTCGAGCCTCCGGTCTCGATCCCGATCTCAGACATCACTTTGCGGGCGGCATCGCGCATCCGCTGGTATTCCCGGTCCGTCAAGGTCTGCGCCGGCGCCACGGTGATGGAATCACCCGTATGAACGCCCATGGGGTCCAGATTTTCGATCGAGCAGATAACCACGAAATTGTCATTCGTGTCGCGCATCACCTCAAGTTCATATTCTTTCCATCCCACGATCGATTCTTCGATCAGAATCTCGTGAACCCGGCTGTAATCCAACCCTGTGCGCGCCGTTGTCCGGAGTTCCTCGATATTATGGCAAACGCCGCTTCCGGAACCGCCGAGCGTAAAACTCGCCCGCACAATGACCGGATAACCAATTTTTTCAGCCACCTTCTCGGCTTCTTCCAGGGAATACGCGAAATCGCTTTTCGGAAGATCCAGGCCGATCTTTTGCATGGCGCGCTTGAATTCCTCGCGGTTCTCGGCCTTCTTGATCGCTTCGTACTTCGCGCCGATCATTTCGACATTATGGCGCTTGAATACGCCCGCTTCATAGGCCTCAACGGCGAGATTCAATCCTGTTTGTCCGCCCATGGTCGGCAGAACGGCATCAGGCTTTTCCTTGATAATGACCTTCTCGAGAAATTCCACGGTGAGCGGCTCAATGTAGGTCGCGTCCGCAAGATCAGGATCGGTCATGATGGTCGCGGGATTGGAATTAATGAGGGCCACCTTGTAGCCTTCTTCTTTCAAGGCCTTGACGGCCTGCGCGCCCGAATAATCGAATTCGCACGCCTGACCGATGATGATCGGCCCGGACCCGATGATGAGGATCTTTTTGATATCGGTTCTTTTAGGCATTCTTTTGGCTCTTCTCTATAAGGTCATAAAAACGGGAAAAGAGATAGTCGCTGTCGTGCGGCCCCGGGGCATTCTCGGGGTGATACTGCACGCAGAAGATCGGGTATTTCTTGTGCCGGAATCCCTCGAGCGTTTTATCATTCAAATTGATGTGCGTCATTTCCACTTCGTCTTTGGGAAGCGACTCGATATTCACCACAAAGTTGTGGTTTTGGGAAGTGATCTCGATCTTCCGTGTCTTGAGGTCCATGACCGGCTGGTTATTGCCATGGTGCCCGAATTTGAGCTTGGAGGTCTTCCCCCCGAGCGCCTGCCCGATCATCTGATGCCCGAGACAAATACCGAACATCGGCAGTTTGCCGATGAGTTTCCGCACCGTTGCAACCAGATATTTCACAGCCGCCGGATCGCCGGGACCGTTCGCGAGAAAAAGACCGTCCGGTTTATACGCCAGGATCTCTTCGGCGGTCGCGCTCGCCGGAACCACCTGAACATGGAAGCCATGCTGGTTGAGTTTCCGGAGGATATTCCATTTCACACCGCTATCGACAGCGACGACCTTGAATCCTTTTTTTTGCTGATCACCCCATGCAAATTCCATCGGCATGACATCTTCAAAGACATAAGGTTTCTGGCACATCACTTCTTTGACCAGATCGACGCCTTCGATGCCGCGGGATTTCTTGGCTTTTTGGATGAGTTTTTTGGGATCGAGTTCCTGGGTGGAAATAACGGCTTTCTTGGCGCCCACGGTCCGGAGATGTTTCACAAGCTTGCGGGTATCGATCCCCTGGATGCCGAGGATGTTGTATTTCTTGAGGTATTGATCGAGCGTCATCTCGGAGCGGTAATTGCTCACCACCGGGCTCAGTTCCTTGATGATAAAACCTTCGACCCAGGGCCGGGAGGATTCACTATCGGCTGTATTGATTCCGTAGTTGCCGATATGGGGATAGGTCATGCAGACCATCTGACCTTTGTAGGAGGGATCGGTCAGGATCTCTTGATAGCCGCTTAAGCCCGTATTGAAAACAACTTCCCCAAATACCTCACCGTCGGCGCCAAAACCCTCGCCTTCGAACCACACACCATCCTCGAGCGCTAGTATTGCTTTTTTCACGATTTTACACCTGGGGTAAGTGAATCAGCGGGCTTCCGTTCTTACTGGTCAGAAGGCCTTCAGATTGGCGCATAGAATACTTCAGGTTGGCCAAACTGTCCAGCAGCGGATAATCATAAAATCCGGGGTCCCGAGAACCCCTAAATCCTGAAAAAAGTCCCGGCCCTGAGAAGGGGTACTTCTCGATCACCAGGGGAGGCGATCTTGGGCCGGGATGAATTTTTCCTTGATCTCTTATGGAGCTTCCGCGATCCTAAAAGGTATACAGAATATCCGCGCTTAACGACACCTGCATCTTGTCGCCTTTGGCAAAAACCGGCTGATTTGAAAAATCAAAGCGAAGTTCCGGTCTCACGATCACCTGAGACAAGAACTTCTTGTTCGCGAAGGGCTTGATAGCCGGGCCCAAGGTCGCTTCATAGTAATTGGCGCGCGTGGACGCTCCGTTCGAAAACCCGTTGGCCGCGTCGATATACCACTCGAGTCGCGAATTCGCCGTGACAAACTTGTTAAGAGCGTAGCTGGCATACCCGGCCACACCTCCCCATTGTTTGGCGCCTTTGGACAATCCGGGAATGTGCGGAGCATTCACAAAATCGCCTCCCAAACCCAAACTCAATTTTTCGGTCACCTTGCGGGTGGCTACGAAATCCATGGCCGTCCACCAGTCTTTATTGTCACCGGGAGGCAATCCACGCCCTACCCCCGTCGGATACTCCGGGCCTTCGGTCATTGTGAAAATAAACGCGGTCTTATCATTGGGCGTAAACGTAATACGCCCCAGGATGTCCGCGTAATGGTTGGCATCCCGGGTACATTGATTCCAGCCATCCGTGATCCCAAGATCAAAAGACCATTGCGGATTCAGGACATAAGTCCCCAAAACACCCGTTTGGGTCCCAGGCTCCGCGTAGAGGAACTGATAACTGTAAGAATAAAACGCCCTGGCAGGATCACCGAACGCACCGTAGATATTGGCGCTGAAATGTTCAAAGCCGGCCAGTTCGATCCATTTTCCGGCGCGGATCCGAATCGGAAGGTAAGGCGTCGTGACGTCGACATAGGCCTGCAAAGGATCCATCTGATAGCGACCCGTTTGTGTGTCCGCGATACCGTTCGCGTGGATGAACTTCGCGTCCGTTCCCCAGATGCCCTCGAGACGGAAACCCACGTCAAACGCCTTCTTCGACGGATCGACCGTGCGCTCAACGTTCAAACTGATCTTGTTGAGCATCGGGGTGTTTTTGAAATAATTGAATCCCAGAAAAGTCGGACCCGCCCCGTTCCGGCCCGCCGTGGGATCGAACATGATCCCGGCTTCGGAATAGCCGTAGATCTTGATGCCGGCTTTGTCCAGGGTCTGTCCGATCCCCGCCCAATCCAGAAGGCTCATCAAGAGCCCTCGGTCCGGAGAGGCTACCGGCGCCGGAGCGATCTCGGTTGCCTGGACCCCGGGCGCGGTCTCAAGGCTTTCGCCAAAAACCACCCCGGGGCAAAAACACATTCCGATCAGGCACACACTTAAAAACCTTTTTAATATTTTTTCCATCACTTCCTCCAGTTGTTGTATTTCTAAAATGCTTCCTAAAAATTCATTCCGTAATGTTTTAAGCGATATCCCAGCATACGCTCCGTGATCCCCAGGATTTCCGAGGCCACGCGTTGGTTTCCCCCGGAGCGCGCCATGGCCTTCTCAATCATCTGCCTTTCAAGCTCATGAACAGCATTTAGAAGCCTCCCTTCATTTGGAAGAGCTCCATGATCCAGTTTAAAATTCTCCATTTGCTTCAAACCTTGAATTTCGATTGGCTGTTAATGAACCCATTGGAAACAGTGCATATATCATGCCAAGTTAGGAAAAATCGGGCTTACAGTAGGATTTTATTTTGAGAAGGCAGAAACATTTTGAGGTATTACAATTTTGTAGTTTTTAGGAATGATCCAACACCCGACATCCAAAAAAACAGGGCAAGAAAAATCCCGGCCCCGAGAAGGGGTACTTCTCAATCGCCAGGGGAGGCGATTTTGGGCCGGGATACTCTTTTTAGTTGGGTTTAACCGATCGCTATTTTCCCGGTCTCACCGGTACGGATACGAAAACATTCTTTTAGATCAAGAACGAAGATCTTTCCATCCCCGATGTGATTAGTTCGAGCACCTTGGATAATGGCGTCGACGGTAGCTTTCACGAACTCTTCATTCACGGCGATCTCCAGTTTTATTTTTTTCAAGAGACGTCCATTTTCCTTATGACCGCGATAAACTTCCGAAATCCCCTTTTGACGTCCGCGCCCCAGAACGCTTGTGACCGTCACGAGATGAATCTCTTTTTCTTCCAAGATTCTCAAAACTTCGTCCAATCGATCTGGTTGAATGATCGCAATGATGTAGCGCATAGGTTCCTCCTTTACCCCGTTAGAGATCTAACCCACTTTCACGGGATGTGTTTTTGATGTATTGATTCGCATACTTTCTAGAACGTCCGTTATGAGACATCTGAACCTCTAACGGGGTTAATCCAACATGGTGTAGGCAGATTCACGATGCTGCGTGAGATCCAGCCCGATGCGTTCGCCGTCCTCAGAAACACGCAGACCTATAAAAACATCCACAAGCTTCAGAAGGACCCAGGAGACGACAAATGAATAAACAATGGTGATCCCCACAGCCTTCAGCTGAATTAGAAACAGACCCGGATTTCCGTAAAAAAGTCCGTTATTCCCGGCTGGATTGATGGCCTTTGTCGCCCAGAGTCCCGTGGCCAAAGTCCCCACGATCCCGCCAACCCCGTGCACTCCGAAAGCATCCAGTGAATCATCGTAAGTGAACTTGGCTTTAACCACCGCCACACAAAAGAAACAGACGAGTGAAGCCAAAACCCCTATCCAGATCGCATCGATCGGCCCCACAAAGCCTGCTGCCGGGGTGATCGTCGCAAGTCCCGCGACGGCGCCGGTAATCATACCGAGCATGGTAGGTTTAGAGTTGAACTTCCATTCCAGGAGCGCCCAAGTCAGCCCGGCAGCTGCCCCGGCAACGTGAGAAACGACCATGGCGCTCACGGCGAGTCGATTGGCGCCTAACGCACTTCCTCCATTAAACCCAAACCAACCGAACCAAAGAAGCCCGGCACCTAAAACCGCAAAGGGCAGGTTGTGGGGAGGCGACATATGACTGGGATAGCCTTTTCTTTTACCGAGCACAAGCGCGCAAACCAAAGCCGCAATGCCGGCGTTGATATGAACCACAACCCCACCCGCAAAATCAAGAGCCCCCATATCTCTCAGGAAACCACCCGCACCCCACATCCAGTGGCAAACGGGATCGTAAACGAATGTGGCCCAAAGAAGCGAGAAGATACAAAATGCGGAGAATTTCATGCGCTCTGCGAAGGCCCCCAGGATCAAGCCCGGCGTGATAATCGCGAACATCGCTTGATAGATCATAAAAAGCTGATGCGGGATTGTAGATGAATAAGCCGCAAAAGGATCCAGACCCACGCCCTGAAGCCCTGCCCAGCTCAAGTTGCCGATCAGCCCCTTCACATCCGGACCAAATGCCAAACTATAGCCGAAAAGCACCCACTGAAGCGTGATCAGGCATATCAAAATAAAGCACTGCATCAGGACCGAGAGCATATTCTTCTTACGAACGAGCCCGCCGTAGAAAAAAGCCAAACCGGGAGTCATCAGAAATACCAGAGCCGCGGAAACAAGAACCCACGAGATATCTCCGCCGCTAACGGGCGGGACCGCTGGGTCTGCAGCCCATACCATTTTCGATAAACCCAGAAAAACAAAGAAAAGAATAATTTCCCAAAAAAGCTTACTTTTTTTTCGCATCAAACGCCTCCATTTTTGTCGACAGATCCTATTCGCGACGAATTCGTCCTACATTTTTGTAGACTTTAAGGTAGCAAAAAAATCTCTATTCTGAGCCGAATGCAGAGATAGAGCTTCTCACGGTATGGTGCAAGAGATGTGCCAAGTTGTTGAAAAACCTGGAAACGGGGAACGCCGAACGCAAAAACTAATATTTCTCGCTCGCCGTTCCCCGCGTTTTATCCGATTGCGACTTCGCCGATCTCCCCGGTGCGAATTCGAAAGCATTCCTTGAGATCGAGCACAAAGATCTTGCCGTCCCCGATATGCCCCGTCCTCGAACCTTCTTTGATCGCATCGACCGTCGCCTTCACAAAGGCTTCATTGACCGCGATTTCGAGCTTCACTTTTCGAAGCAGCCGCCCCCCCTCTTTATGGCCCCGGTAAACCTCGGAGATCCCCTTTTGCCGGCCGCGGCCAAGAACATTAGTTACGGTCACAAGATGGATCTCTTTTTCTTCGAGGATCCGGAGCACTTCATCCACCCGGTCCGGTTGGATCACGGCGATAATATATTTCATGGCATTCCTCCTTTAATCTAAGATGGTGTAGCCAGATTCACGATGTTGCGTGAGGTCCAGCCCGATGCGCTCTTCGTCCTCCGAAACGCGTAGACCCAGCAGAACGTCTACGATCTTCAGAAGAACAAACGAAACGATGAACGAATAAACAATGGTAATCACTACCGCCTTGAGCTGAATCCACAGGAGTCCAGGATTCCCGTAAAAAAGCCCATTATTCCCGGCCGGATTAATCTCCTTTGTGGCCCAGAGTCCCGTGGCCAAAGCTCCCCAGATCCCGCCAACCCCATGCACACCAAAAGCATCCAGAGAATCGTCATAGCCAAACTTGCTTTTCACCACAGCAACAAAGAAATAACAAATCACGGAAACCCCAATCCCGATCCAAATAGCATCCATGGGGCCGACAAATCCCGCGGCCGGCGTAATAGCAACAAGCCCAGCAACAGCTCCCGTGATCATGCCAAGCATGGTCGGCTTCGAGCTAATCTTCCATTCGATCAATGACCAGGTCAGACCTGCGGCAGCGGCGGCCACATGGGTCACCACAAGGGCGCTTGTGGCAAGACCGTTAGCTCCCAGGGCACTTCCTCCATTGAACCCGAACCAGCCGAACCACAACAACCCCGCGCCGAGCACAGCAAACGGAAGATTGTGCGGAGGTGACATATGGCTGGGATAACCTTTTCTTTTCCCTAGCACTAGCGCGCAGGCAAGAGCCGCAACACCCGCATTAATGTGAACGACTGTGCCTCCGGCAAAATCAAGCGCTCCCATGTTTCTCAAGAAACCGCCCACGCCCCACACCCAGTGGCAAACGGGATCATAAACAAAGGTCGCCCAGAGGAGCGAGAAGACAACAAATGCGGAAAATTTCATACGCTCCGCGAAAGCGCCCAGGATCAGTCCCGGCGTGATAATGGCAAACATCGCTTGATAGATCATGAAGGCTTGATGCGGAACCGTGGCTGAATAATCCGCGAACGGCGTTATCCCGACGCCGTGCAGGCCCGCCCAGCTCAAGCTTCCGATCATTCCTTTGATATCCGGCCCGAACGAAAGGCTGTAGCCAAAGATCACCCATTGAAGCGTGATGATGCACATCAGCATAAAACATTGCATGAGCACCGAAAGCATGTTCTTTTTGCGAACTAGGCCGCCGTAGAAGAATGCTAGGCCCGGGGTCATCAGGAAAACGAACGCCGCAGACATCAGCACCCACGCCGTATCGCCCGTATTAATGGCCGGAACGACCCCGTCCGCCGCCATGGCCAGCCTTGAAATTCCCATGAGAGCCATAAACCCGGTTATTCCTAAAAACCACTTCTTTAGTTTTTTCATCATTTGCTCCTCCCTTTCAAAGGTTTGATTCTCCACGAATTTGTCGCACATTTTTGTATTTTTATGCCTATAAAAACCACTCGTACTCTAGAGCCATCATATAGGTGCAAGAGCCATGCCAAATCGAGTGAATGGGCCGAAAGATGTGTGTATTTTTGCGGGAATTTATTGCGAGAACATCAGGACAGTCTCAATAAAAAAAGGCGGGTCCCTCAGGGGATGAGGAAACCCGCCTGCCTTGCCCTGATTGTTTAGGGTTGGTAACACCAACCCTAATCATCCTGAGCGAGTGAGCCTTTTGCGAAGGAGTCGAAGGATATCCTTCGGCGCGCCCTTCGGGCTTGCTCAGCCCTTCGACTTCACTCAAGGTGGTAAGCTATGTCGAACCAGATAAGTGCGCTTAAAATCGCGCCTTACAACTTGAAGAGCATCTCCGCGTAAGTGGGAACCGGCCAAATTTCAGTCGGAGTCACGCCTTCAAGCGCATCGATGTCCTTGCGAAGAGCATTCATCACCACAACGACTTTGTCTCGGAATGCCTCGGCACGTTTGGCCACATCCGATACATGGTGCGCCTTATCGATTGAAGCTTCAAGTACCGCAAGCTTTTCCGAAGCGGTTGATAAAAGGCCGCTCACAGTTGTGAGCAATGCTTTCTGGACCGTCACCGAAGCCGCAGCTGATTTTAAAGCTCCGATCCCCCCTGCGAGCTCGGCGGCAAACTTTATCCCTGCAGGCATAAAGAGCCGCTTGACCATCTGGACGGATGCCTGAGCTTCGATATTCACATGCTTTACATAGGCTTCCAAGTAGATCTCATAACGGGAATGGAGCTCCTTGGGAGAAAGCACCTGGTACTTGTCGAAGAGCTTCTCTGCCTGAGGCGTCGCCATGTAGCCCAGAGCTTCGATGCCGGTCTTGATGTTCGGCAGACCGCGCTTCTTGGCTTCTGCAACCCACTCATCGGAGTAGTTGTTCCCGTTAAAAATGATACGCCCATGCTTTTTCACTGCGTCGCGAACGATTGCGGTTGCTTCTTTGTTCAGACCGTTCTTGCCGGCCTTTTCAAGACGCGTCGCAATCTCATCCAACGCTTCCGCAACAATAGTATTGATCACGATATTCGGTCCCGAAATGGAGGCCGAGGAGCCAACCATGCGGAATTCGAACTTGTTCCCCGTGAACGCGAAAGGCGATGTGCGGTTACGATCGGTATTGTCCTTCGGGAGCGGAGGTAAGGCATCGACCCCGATATGAAGAAAACTCTGGCCACGGGACTCCACTTTTTTCCCCTTAGCGATACCTTCCAAAATCTCCGTGAACTCTTCCCCCATAAAAACCGAAATAATGGCAGGAGGAGCTTCGTTCGCGCCGAGCCGTAGATCATTCCCGGGATTGCCGCAACTCGCGCGAAGCTTGTCAGCATGACGATCCACTGCCATGAGAAGGGCGCTTACAAAGATCAAGAACTGCTCGTTCTCAGAAGGCGTCTTCCCCGGCTCAAGAAGATTTTGTCCATCGTCGGTCGAAAGCGACCAGTTGTTATGCTTGCCAGAACCATTCACGCCCGCAAACGGCTTCTCATGAAGGAGGCACACAAGGCCGTGGCGAAGCGCCACTTTCTGCATGGTTTCCATCACAAGTTGATTGTGATCCGCCGCGATGTTGGTCGTGGAATAGATCGGCGCCATTTCATACTGCGCGGGCGCCACTTCGTTGTGCTTGGTCTTGGAAGAGATCCCCATCTTCCAAAGTTCGATATCCAGATCCCTCATGAAATCGGCAATACGATCTTTGATCGCGCCAAAATACTGATCTTCCAACTCCTGTCCCTTGGGCGAAGGGGCGCCGAAAAGCGTCCTCCCGGAAACGATCAGATCGAGACGTTTTTCATAGCAGGTCTTGTCGATCAGGAAATATTCCTGCTCAGGACCGACCGTCGAGGTCACGCGCTTTGCGGTTTTGTTGCCGAGGGCTTTTAAAACGCGAATGGCCTGTTTGGAAACTGCTTCCATGGAACGAAGAAGCGGCGTTTTTTTATCAAGCGCTTCGCTCGTATAAGAACAAAAAGCCGTCGGAATGGCAAGAGTCACATTCCCCGAAGCATCCTCTTTGAGGAATGCGGGAGAGGTGCAATCCCACGCCGTATAGCCACGCGCTTCAAATGTGGAGCGAAGACCCCCGCTCGGAAAAGACGATGCATCTGGTTCACCTTGAGCCAATTGCTTCCCGGAGAACTCCATGATCACGCTACCATCGTCGGTCGGAGAGATAAAAGAATCATGTTTTTCCGCGGTACGGCCAGTGAGCGGCTGAAACCAATGGGTGTAATGCGTCGCACCTTTTTCAATAGCCCAATCCTTCATCGCATTGGCAACCACATTGGCCACCTCGGGCGAAAGCGGAAGTCCTTGCTGGATCGTTTTCTTGAGAGCTTTATAGGTCTCTTTGGGGAGACGTTCTCTCATGGTCCGATCATTAAAAACGTTACTTCCAAAAATCTTCGGCACATCCACATTTTTAGAACTGCACTGACAGGCCTTATCTTCGCACATAACATCCCCCTTTTTTGTTTGAATAGCTTGTTAATTCAGCTTCTTTTCATGAAGACGTAAAAGAACCCCATTCCTAATTAGCAATTTCTATGCCAATTTCTTAGCTATTTCACCCCTAGGGATTCACTCCATCTGAGATATAAAACCACAAAATTGTTGTCTTGGGGGAAATAACTACAATTTTGTAGGAACCCGCTACTTCAGACCATACTGTTTGATCTTGTACCCAAGGATACGCTCCGTCACTCCAAGCGCCTTGGCCGTCTTGCGCTGATTCCCGGCATTGGAGCGAAGAGCCTCCTGGATCAACTTCTTTTCAAGCTTTTCAACAGCGCTCGGAAGATCCCCTGGAACATCTTCACCCTTTTCCCCGATCGAGGATTCAAAAGGCTTGGGCTGGATCATAACCGGATGGCCTTTGGATCCCGGTATCGGAAAAAGATCGGTTTCAAGCGTATCGGTCTTGCAATGGATCACAGCCCGTTCGATCGCGTTCTCAAGCTCCCGGATATTGCCGGGCCAAGAATAACCCATCAAATACTTCATGGCATCGTCGGAAACATACTTCACTTTTTTCCCGTTTTCAAGATCTGCCCTTTTCAAGAAATGCGCGACAAGAAGCGGAATATCTTCCCGCCTTTCCCTTAAAGAGGGCAAAAGGATCGGCACTACATTGAGCCGGTAATAGAGATCTTCCCGGAACTGCTTTTCCTGGATCGCTTTTTCAAGATCACGGTTCGTCGCCGCGATAACCCGCACATCCACGCGAATCGTCTGGGTCCCGCCCACGCGCTCGAACTCCCGCTCCTGGAGTGCCCGCAAAAGCTTAACCTGCATTGAGGCTGAGATATCCCCGATCTCATCGAGGAAAAGAGTCCCGCCGTCGGCCAGCTCAAAACGCCCCAGTTTTCTTGCGACCGCCCCGGTAAAAGCGCCCTTTTCATACCCAAAGAGCTCGCTCTCGAGGAGAGTTTCCGGTAATGCCGCGCAGGACACCTTCACGAACGGCCCTTTCGAGCGGAAACTTCCATAATGGATCGCATGCGCCACCAATTCTTTTCCGGTCCCTGTTTCACCCCGGAGCAGCACGGTCGAGCGCGTCCGGCTCACCATATCGATGGCCTCATAAACTTCTTCCATGCGCTTGCTTTTCCCGATGATGTTAGCTGGATGGAATTTCTTGGCAAGTTCGCGCTTCAATTCGACATTCTCGAACTGGAGCTTCGCTTTTTCCTTTTCGCGAAGTCGGTAACTGGCAACGGTTTGCGCAAGGATGGAGCTGATAATGGTCAGAAGCCTTAGATCTTCGTCCAGAGAAATATTGCCTTCGAAAAGGCGGTCCACGCTGAGCGCGCCAATGGTCTCTTGGTCGATCTTGATAGGGACACAGATGAAAGCGATCCGGTTGCGCCGGAAATCTTTCCGGGCTCCGGTGCGGTTAAGAAAAAGCGGTTCTTCCCCAATATTCGGCACCGCGATCGGCTCTCCCGCCTCCACGACTTTTCCGGTAATACCTTCGCCGATCTTGTAGCGCCCTTTCTTTTTCGCCTGATCGTCCAGGCCATGGGCGATCTCGATCGTCAGGCTCTCACCATCCGCATCCAGAAGCGTCAAGGTTCCGCGGTGCATGCCCATTTTTTCATGGAGCACATCCAGCGCTTTCCTCATCCGCTCCTCGATCGGGAATGGGGCCGTCATATGCCGGGTGATCTCATAGAGCACACTGAGCTCCTGGATCTCACGCTTCAAACCTACGGTAGGTTTTATTTTTTCACTGCTCATATTTTCCCCAGCATTAAGGCCGGTCGCTCACGCCGTAAAGAACGATGCCCGCGCGATTGGCTTGCTCCACAAAAATATCTTTGCCGATAAAAAGAGTCTTATGGGCCTCAAATGCGAAAGCCACAGCCTGCGCTTCGATCAACCCCTCCAGGGTCTTTAAGCCCACCGCCGGCACATCAAAACGCATATCCTGATTTGGCTTGGCGATCTTCACCACAACGATCTTACCGCGCCCGAGCGCCCCGCCGCGGCGTATCGCTTCGTCGGTGCCTTCAATGGCCTCGACCGCGAGTACGGCCTTGTTCTTCACGACCACGGTTTGTCCGATGTCCGCGCCCGAGATCTTTTGCGCCATTTCAAAGCCAAAATCAATATTGTCCATAACGGCTTTCGAGGGTTTCCTTTTCCCAAGCAAGCCGGGGCCCGGCATCATATCTTTGAGAAGGAGGGTTGAATCCTGGAGCACGATGCCTTTTTTAAAGAGGTAATCCGCAATACCCCCGAGGAGGGAGTCATCTTTGTGGTCCTTCAGCTTTACAAGAACTCCCATCATATCGAGATCGAACCGGACGTTTTCCTTAAAGAAACGCACTTTCTCGATCTTGCCGGCCATGATGGCTTCGTGAGCACCTTCGTCTTTGAGGAATTTCGACAGCTTTTTAAGCTCGCCCACTTTGACCCACGAGAAAGCGTCCGAAAGTTTTTCCAGAGCCGGTTCGGCTTCCTGTTCAATGGCGCAGGTCACGACCCGGTATCCCGCCCGCTTGGCTTCTTCCGCCACCAGAATGGGAAAACGACCGTTGCCCGCGATAATGCCCATGGTCTTCATAAGTTCACCTCGCCAGAGATTATATCAGAAAGAGATATCGGCTTCATCCCCTGCGAATTCGACCACTGGGGGAACGGCCCGAAATACCGACTTCAAGCGGACCTTATCCGCAAATGCCACGTTCGGACGTCTCCAGGAATGCGAGGATCGTCTGAATGGAAGGACTCAGGGGGATGTCTTGCTGGATCTGTTTGATAACGTTCTTTAAGATAAGGCCCGATTTGAAGATGATCTTGAAGGCCTTTTTGATGGCGGATTTTTCTTCCTTGGAAAATCCCGCGCGATCGAGCCCCACGGCATTGATGCCAAAGGCATGTGCCGGATGGCCGTCGACCATCATAAAGGGAGGAATGTCCTGCACGACTTTGGAGCATCCCCCCGTGATCGACAATTTTCCGATCCGGACGAATTGATGGACCGCGGAAAGCCCCCCGATGATCGCTTGATCCTCCACGATCACATGGCCCGCAAGTGTCGCGTTATTGGCAAGGGTTACGCCATTTTGGATAATACAATCATGCGCCACGTGCGCGTAGGCCATCAGAAGATTATCATTTCCGACCACGGTTTCGGTGCCATTTAAAGTACCGGGGTTCAGGGTCGCATATTCGCGGATCGTGTTGCGGTCGCCGATCTTCAGATAACTCACGCCACCATCGGCTTTTTTGTCCTGCGTCAGGCTGCCAACAACCGCGCCGGTAAAAATCTCATTATCTTCACCGATCGTGGTGTGTCCTTCAATTGTCACGCGCGGCCCGACCTTCGTGCGCGCGCCGATCTTCACCGTCCCGGCAATGATCGCCCAAGGGCCGATCTCCACCCCGTCGCCCAAAATGGCGTCCGGATGAACGATCGCCGTCGGATGAATCTTCACGCATCCACCACAGCGAATTTCACATCCGCTTCGCATGCAAGTTTATCACCCACATAAGCCTTGCCGGAACATTGACCAAACTTGGCGCGTTTCTTCAAAACCTCGACCTCCATCCGGAGCGTATCTCCCGGAAGGACCGGGGTGCGCCACTTGACGGCATCCACGCTCATGAAGTAGGCGATCTTGCCCCGATTCTCGGGCTCTCCCAGCATGATCACGCCACCGACTTGCGCCATGGCTTCCACGATCAACACCCCCGGCATCACGGGATGACCCGGGAAATGCCCCTGAAAAAAATAGTCGTTCATCGTGACCTGTTTGAAACCTGTGGCACGCGTTCCCGGTTCAAAATTCTCGATCCGGTCCACAAAAAGAAAGGGGTAGCGGTGCGGGATGATCTTTTGGATCTCTTCCACATTGAGCGTCCTGGAGAGCGGTTTGGGTTCAGCGGGAGTGTTCATCATCAGTTTCCTCACGAGTTCGACGTTTAGGGCATGGCCACTTCGGGAAGCGATCACATGCCCGCGGATGAATTTTCCGCATAAAAACAGATCGCCCAGGATATCCATCATTTTATGGCGACACGCTTCGTTTTCAAACCTTAAAGTGTTCTGGAGGGGTTTGTTCTTTTCAAAAATAAGCGTGTTGGTAGGATTCGCCCCTTTGCCAAATCCCTGGGACAGCAAGAGCTCGGCTTCTTTTTTAAGACAAAAGGTGCGAGCCGACGCCAGCTCTCGTTCAAAGATCTCCGGCACGATCGGAAGCGACAGGTACTGGTCCAAAAGGTTCGCATCGCGATAGCTCAACATATAGGAGATCGAAAATGTCGGGGCCGGCAAAAGCACGATCGACTGGTCCCCTTGATCGACATACACCGGTTCTTTGATCTCAAGAAACTTTCGCGGAGCGTTCTGCTCCTCGAAACCGGAGGCAATGAGGGCCTTCGTAAACTCCAGAGCGCTCCCGTCCATCCCGGGCACTTCTTCCCCGTCGATCTCGACTAAGGCGTTATCGATCCCGAGCCCGTGGAAAGCCGCCATGAGATGCTCGATCGTACGGACACGACCGCTGCCTACCACAATGGCGGTCTGGCGAGCTTCGTCGGAACAGACATTCTCGATCGAGGCCCGGACCTTGAGGTCCGGGGCCAGATCGACACGGCAAAAGAGAATGCCCGCATTCTCCGAAGCCGGACGCACGCATACCGTCACCTTGTGACCGGTATGGAGCCCCGTCCCTTCGAAAACAGCTTGGGTTTTGAGCGTCTTTTGTTTCATGATCCCTAAAGCTTTAAGCCTTTTTGTATTTCTTCGCGAGCTCCGCAGAAACTTGCGGCGTAATGTCAAAATTCTTTTTCTGGGCAAGAAGCACGCGTTTATTGAAGATCATGTCATAACCGCCCTTGGCCGAAAGATCCTGAACGATCACATCGATCTCCTGGAAGATCTCGCGAACCACCTTATCGCGCTGTTCTGCGAGTTGCTGACGCACATTGCGATCAAAATCCTCAAGCTGACGCTTCTTTTCGATCAATTGCTCCTGCTTGGCAGCGCGGGCATCCGCCGCGAGAAGGGCTATTTCATCTTCCATCGAGCGGATCTTGGTCGCCATTTCATTACGTTCTTTTTCCTTGGCTTCTCCCGCGGTCTTCAGCACCAGATCCTGATCCTTGGTCTTTTGGTAATTGTCAAAAACCTCGCCCACATCGACATAGGCAACCTTCATCTCCGCCGCGAAAGCCGGAAAGCTCAGGCCCAACATCATCAACGCCGCCAGAAAACCTGCTATCATTTTACGGTTCATGGTATCTCTCCTTTTTTAGATTAGAATGGAATTAAAATCCTACTTCACCTCAAAGGGAATCCTTCGACTCCCTCACAAAATACGTTCAGTCGCTCAGGATGATCGGGCGAAACAAGCGCCCGATCAAAAACTACGGCTCAAACTGAATTCAAAACGACCGTTCCTGTTCTTGGTGTCCCGGTTTGCAATGGGAAGACCATAATAAAAAGCCAAAGGCCCGATCGGTGTCTTGACCTTGATCCCGGGACCCACGCTTACGGCAAATTTCCCGAAATCGATATTGTAGGAATCCTTGCTAACATTCCCCGCATCCACAAACACCACACCGCGGAATGCGTCAAGATACGGAAGCGGAAAAGTGTAGTCCAAATTCACAATCGCCATGGTCTGACCGCCCACGGCCTCCCCTTCTTCCTGAGGCCCCACACGCCGGTAATCAAAACCACGTACCGTACCAAGGCCGCCGGCAAAGAACCTGTCATAGGCCGGCGTTGTGGACGATTTCCCGAACGACTGAGCCGAAGCCAACCTGGCCTGAAATTCGATCTGATGCTTTTTATGGAACGTAAGGTACTCCGTGTATCCGGATCTCAGGATATAATACTCCTGGTCGCCGCCAAGAAAACTTCCGACCAGCTCGCCTGCGAGATTGATCACGCGCCCTTTGGTCGGGGCAAAGACACTATCTCGATTATCAAAGGTCGTGAACGCACGAAGTCTGGAAAGCCAGTCCGGCCCTTTAAATTCCGTGACCGAAACGGGAGCATTGTCCGCAATATCCCTGAGCTCCACGCGTTCCAGCGTGTACCCGCCACCCGCCCGGAGAACATCTTTAAAAAGACGCGATAAAGTCGTGGAAGCGCCCATGCGTCTCTCGCCAAAAAGAGTGTTCTTGTTGTCTTGAGAAGTGGCAAAAAGGTTCGTGCCCCAGGAGATCGGCTTGTTAAAAAGGTACGGTTCCACGAAACTGACGTCGTATTCCTGGTGGATCGTACCGATCTGCCCGCGGATCGAAAGCGACTGTCCACCACCCGTGAAACGCGGCCAGTTGAGAATATCGAAATTGCGTTGGGAGATCTCGGCAAACCCCATGAAGGTATCAATGGAACTGACGCCGCCGCCGAAGGAAAGCTCGCCCGTACGTTTTTCTTTCACCCTGAAAATAAGGTCTTTGCGATTTGTCCCGGCATCCGTAGGCTCGGTATCATAGGTGATCTCTTCAAAATAGTTCAGGTTCTGGAGGCGCTCCTTGGATTTTTCGATCTTCTTGCCGTCAAAGCGTTCGCCCGGGCGGATGCGAAGCTCGCGACGGATGACCTTGTCGCGGGTCTTGGTGTTTCCGCGGATCTGGACCTTCTCCACAAAATAAAGGTCTCCTTCCTGGATCTCGTAGGTGATATCGACTTTCCCGCTGTCGCGGTTCAATTTTACGTCAGGCACCACGCGAGCTTCGATATAACCCTCGTTGGCATAGAACTGACGGAGCTTTTCGATATCCTGCGCGACATAGAACTGCGAATAAGTCAGGCCGGGAAGCATTTCGAGTTGCTGCCAAAGCTCGGACTCCGGGAAAAGGGTACTCCCCTTGAACTTGATCTCACCGGTCAGATAATGTTGCCCCTCGTCGATCCTGATCAGGATCTCGATCGTATTCTTGTCTTTGTTATAACTGAACTCCGGAGACACCTTCACGTCCAGATAGCCTTCCTTTTGATAGAAGAAACTGATCTTCTCGAGGTCTTTTTCAAAGTCACCTTCTTTGAACGTGCCGAACAGGAACCATATTTGCTTCTTCGTCTTCATGAGCTTGGCAAGCTGCTTGGGCTTGAAGGCTTTGGCCCCCTCGAAAGAGATCTTGGTGATCTTGAACTTTTTCCCTTCGAAGACCTTGATCGTGATCACAGCTTCTTTGGTTTGAGGGTCCACGTTCACCGCCGTTTGAAGGTCCACGAACCGGAATCCCTTGTCCGCGTAAAGCTTCCGGATCTCTTCCTCGCCTTTTTTGACGGCCTTGCGATCCAGGATCTGTCCTTCCATCACGCCCAATGTCTTGCGAAGCTTATCCTCTTTAAAAGAAGTAAACCCCTCGAGCGTAATTTGCTTGATGATCGGCTTCTCGTCGACGTCCACGATCAGCTTGTAACCTTCCGGAAGTTCTTCCACTTCCAGTTTCACATCCTCAAAAAATCCGGTCGCATAAAGGCGCTTGATATCTTCGTTGACGGTTTGCTGTTTAAGGGCAAGCCCTTCCTTGGTCTGGATCTTACTCAAGATCGTGTTCGTGCTCACGATGCGATTCCCGCGAACATCCACGGCGACGACCGTTTTTTCAATCCTCGGAGCGGGCTGGGAATCTGTTGCGGGCGAAGTGGAAGTCGAAGTCTGAGCTTGAGGGGTTGAAACGGGAGCCGCCGGAGAAGCCACCGCGGGTTCAGTCGCCGTCTTCTTCGCGGCATCTTCGGCAAAAACCGCCGACGAAAGGAACGCGCAGAAGGACAAGCTCAAAAACAAAACACTGAAACGCTTCATGCGGATTCCTCGGATCTAAAAAATTCGGGATTATCGAAACGCGTCCATTCTTTGAGAAACACGAGCGGAATCACACCCGTGGGCCCATTACGTTGTTTGGCGATGATCGCTTCGGCCTTGTTCTTGTTCTCTTCAGAAGGCTGATAATACTCTTCGCGAAAAAGAAACACAACCACGTCCGCGTCCTGTTCGATGGCGCCTGACTCGCGAAGATCGGAAAGCTGCGGACGATTGCCTGTCCTGGACTCTACCGCGCGGGAAAGCTGACTCACCGCAATCACGGGAACCCGGATCTCTCGCGCCAGGGCCTTGAGGGACCTGGAAATTTCGGAGATCTCCTGCTGGCGGTTCTCGGAGGATTTGGAACCCTGCATGAGCTGCAAATAGTCGATCACGATCAGCGAAATATCGTGCTTCATTTTAAGGCGGCGCGCCTTGGCGCGGATCTCGAGCACGGTCTGGCCCGGCGTGTCATCAATAAAGATCGGCGCCTCAGAAAGTTTCCCGGCAGCGTTCGTGAGCTTCGGCCAATCCTGATGGGAAAGATATCCTGTGCGGACCTTTTGCGCGTCCACGCGGGCGTGGGAACAGAGCATCCTCTGGACCAATTGTTCTTTGCTCATTTCAAGCGAGAAAATAACGACCGGTTTCTTCAAATTGATGCCCGCATGTTCGCAGATCGCGGTGGCAAAAGCGGATTTTCCCATGGAAGGACGTCCGGCGACGATAACGAGGTCCGACGGCTGAAGCCCCGCCGTCTTCATATCGAATTCATGAAAACCGGTCGCGATCCCGGTGATGTGCTCCTTGCGCTGAAAGAGCTGGTCGATCGTTTCCATGCTCTCATGGATAATGTCTTTGATCTGAACGGTCTTATTTTCGATCTGCGACTGACCGATGTCGAAGATCATCTTCTCCGCGCTGTCGATCATCTCGCGGGCATTTCCGTCGGACTCAAGACTGTTTTGCACAATCTGCGTTCCGGATTGGATAAGCTTTCGAAGAAGGGCCTTGTCTTTGACGATGCGGGCATAGTGCTCAATATTGGCCGCCGTCGGGACGATCGTAGTGAGTTGCGTCAGGTAGCTGATCCCGCCCAGGTCTTCCAGCTGCTTGCGTTTTTTGAGCTCTTCGGAAACGGTGATGAGATCCACGGGGTGATTCTTGGAAAAGAGGGCCGTCATCGCCGTGAAGATGTTTTGATGACGCTGATCGTAGAAAAAATCGGGGGTAAGAACTTCAATGGCTTTGGCGAGCGCGATCTCGTCAAAAAACATTGCGCCCAGAACGCTCATTTCAGCTTCGCGATTCTGGGGCGGAAGTTTTTCGTAAAGATTGACCGTTGTCTTCAATTCAGCCACAAATGACCTCTAGAGAGGTTAAGACGGTCGTCCAATTCCCTATCTTCTTTTCAAAAACGCTGAATCGGACTGTCCTGATTACCCGTTGATATTAAAATTAATGAGAATCAGGGCCGCGGACGAGCTCAACCGTCAGACGTGTCTTGACCTGCGGGTAGATCTCGAGATCCACCTGATGCGTACCCAGGGTCTTCAAAGCGTCCTTGATCCGGACCTGCTTTTTTTCAAAACTGTGTCCTTGTTTTTCAAGCGCCACACGAAGGTCCTCGGCGGTCACGGAGCCGTAAAGCTTGTCCCCTTCGCCTGCGCGGACTTCGAGGGTGATCGTAAGATCCTTCATCTCTTTAGCTCGTTTTTCGGCGATTTCTTTTTCTTTGGCCTTGCGCACAACGTTACGGGCGCGCTTTTCCGCAAAGAACTGCTTGTTCGCACGGGTTGCCGGGATCGCGAGATCCTGAGGCATCAGGAAATTTCTTGCGAACCCGTCACGGACGCGTACGACATCGCCTTTTTTGCCAACATCTGTCACATTTTTTAAAAGCAATAATTCCATGGATCAATTCCTCTTTTTCTTTTTTAAAATGGTCCCGGCGATTAATTCGCCTGGAACGCCAGAAGCCCGGAGTGACGCGACTTCTTAATGAGACGCGTGAGCGTCCGCTGGTCTTTCGAGCTCAAACGCGTGATACGACGCGGCAGGATCTTGCCTTTTTCGGTGATGTATTTGCCGAGAGCGTCCACATCCTTGTAATCCATCTGGGGCAACACGCGACGCATACGTTTGCGCACGGGCCGGGAAGGAGCCCGACTCGGTGAGCCGTAACCCTTTTCGCCCTTTTTGGGACCGCGGGCGTTCTTATCAAATGGTTTTTTCTTTTCAAACTTTCCAAACTTCGAAGATCTCGGTTTCATATTTTTTACACCTGGCTGATTTAGCACCGTTTATTATTTTTTTTACGGGTTAACGGTACAAATACTGCAAACCCATAAAATTACCCGTAACGCAGGATTAGAATGGAATTTCTTCGTCGGGTTTAAGTTCGTCCTTTGAAAGGGAGACGGAATCCTTTTTGGAAGGCATGCCGCCCTCCGGGGCTTCAAAAATACTATCGTCCACGTCCATCGTCGGTACATCCGAGCTCTCGCCCTTCCCGCTTCCGGGCTTTGATCCGAGGAACTGGACATTGTCGGCAACCACTTCCGTGGAATACCGTTTGGTACCATCCGGGCCATCCCAACTTCGGGTCTGGATCCTTCCTTCGACAAAAACGGGGCGGCCTTTTTTCAGGTACTCATTGCAGATCTCGGCGAGACGCGCCCAAGCAACGATGCGGATAAAGGCGACTTCTTCTTTTTTTTCTCCCGCCTTGGAATTGAACGCGCGGTTGACGGCGATCGTGAACGTCGTCACGGCCTGTCCCGAAGGAATATAACGAAGCTCCGGATCCCTCGTGAGATTTCCGATCAACATCACTTTATTCAAACTTACGGCCATAGGTCACCCGATATTTTTTGTGTTGGGTTGATTATGCTTTGGATGTTGCGACAGGAGCGACCGGAAGAGGCGGCAATGCGGGCTTCTTCGCGGGGATGCTCACCATGTATCTTAAAAGATTTTCCTGAAGCTCCAGTTCCTTGCGGAAATCCTGGGCCCGGGACGGATCCATTTCGAATTCAAAAACAAACGTCCGGCCGTCTTTGTATTTGCGGATCATATGGCCGAGCGGCTTTTTCCCGAGATCGGTCTTCTGAATGACTTTCCCCTGGAACTTTTCGATCCACTTCACAACCTCCGCGGCAGGGTCTTTATGGCTCTCCCCTGTGATCTCCGGCGGAAAAATAAACAAACCTTCGTATTTTTTCATCACACACTCCCTCGGCGTCTAGATTATTAAAATGATAACTCTTCCCGTAAGTTTCATAAACAGAAGCTACAGAAGCAGTTATGAAGTTTTTAGGCCTTTGAAAAGGCTAAAAGGAAAGACAATGTAACATAAATGCCCTGCTTGAGCAACCCTGATTCTCATTTAATAGGAAAGCTCATCTGCCCTTCACAACGTGACAGCATTGACCCGATTCATCGCCTTCGCCAGGGGCTCTAACGCCCAGGCCCGGCACGCTTCCGCCCCGGCCCCAAGAAGCGTTTTCATTTTCTTTTCTTCTAAGACCTTAAAGGGAGAAAGCACATAATCCCGAAGCGACTCGTCCGTTCCTTTCTCGCAAGGACCGATCCCGATCCTAAGCCTCGGATAGGCACGGCTCCCAAGATGTTCTTCGATCGAGGCAAGGCCATTATGCCCGCCCGAACTTCCCTCGCCCCGCAAACGGAATTTTCCAAAAGGCAACGCGACATCATCGACTACGACTAAAAGATCTTTGTCCGCCGCGACCTTCCAATATTTTACAAGCGCCGCGATCGCTTCGCCGGAAAGATTCATATAGGTGAGCGGATGCGCCAGGTGAACGGCCTCTTGATTCCACAACACCGAAGCCAGAGCCGCTTTCTGGGACTTTTTGGAAGCGAGCTTTACTTTCTCATCTTCAGCGATGAACTCCATGAGCCGGCGGCCGATATTGTGCCGCGTGCGGGCGTATTCGTCTCCGGGATTCCCAAGCCCAACGATGAGTTTCATCAGAGCCCTCAGGATCCTCCCGGGGACGCTTGCGCGACTCCCGGGAAATCCGTCCTGACTTTTATTTTCTTTTCATCAATGGCCGTCAGGACGGCCCCAATTTCAGATCCGCTGAAATTGATAAGCATTGGGACCGTCGTTACTTTCCTTCTTTGGCGGGGGCTGCGGCAGGTTTTCCCGCGGCAGGTGCGGCAGGTTTGGCTCCGGCAGGCGCCGCGGCCTTCGCGGGAGCACCTTCTTCGCCTTCCTTATCCTTCTTGCCCTTTTCCATGACCTCAGGCTCCACGGCACCCTCTTCAACAGGCTTCACTTCCTCTTCACGAGGAGGATGGATCGCGAGCACAACATCCTCGGGTGAAAGCAGGCATTTGATCCCATGGGGCAGTATCAAGTCCTTGACGTGGACCGCGTCGTTAATCTTCATCGTCTTCGTTTCGATCTCGATCTTTTCCGGGATCTGAGTCGGCAAACACTCCACCTCGATCTCGCGATGCACCAGGTCAAGGGATCCGTTTTCCTTGACGCCGGGCGCCTCTTCAATATGGAGAAGAACTACCGGCACCTTCACCGTGATCTTTTCGGTGAGCGAAATGACCATAAAATCAATATGATCGATCTTGTCGGTGACGGGATTATTCTGGATCGCTTTGACACGGCAGGTCGATTCCTTCAGCTTCACGCCTTCGATCTGAAGCGTGATCAGGACGTTGGCGCCGGCCTTGGTATGAATCGCCTTTAAGAAGGCCTTATCCGGCACTTCGATCGCGAGCGGTTTCATCCCATGGCCATAGACCACGGCGGGAAACATTTCGTTACGACGGACCGCGCGTGCTTTACTGGTTCCATCCGCGGTACGTGCCTTGGCTTTCAGTTCAAAAGTTTGCATTGAAAATTCCTCCTTGATGTCCTGTGATTAAGACGGAAGTGGCTTCCCTCTTGCTCGGTTTATGCTTCTACTCCTGCGCTTGAAAAAAGTGTGCTGATCGATTCGTTGTAATGGATCCGGCAGATCGCGTCCGCCAAAAGCGAAGCGATCGAAAGCTGCGTGATCTTCTTGATCCGCTTTTCCTTGCCTAAGGGGATACTGTTCGTCACGATAAGTTCCTTGATCACGGAATCCCGGATCCTCGAAACGGCGCTCCCGGCCAGAACAGGGTGCACAATGTTAGCATAGATGTCCAATGCGCCCGCCTTCTTGAGAGCCTTGGCGGCTTCGACCAGCGATCCGCCGGTTGAGATCATGTCGTCGATGATCACAACGTTTTTCCCGGCCACGGAACCGATGATGTGCATCACATGCGTCTGGGACGCGCTCTCGCGGCGCTTGTCCACGATCGCGAAATCGCAATTAAAAAGTTTGGCGTATCCTCGCGCCATCTTGATCCCGCCTACGTCAGGCGAAACCACCACGAGATCCTTGATCTTCTTTTTCTTGAAGTAGTTCCCCAGCACGTTGATCGAATAGAGGTGATCCACCGGGATATCAAAAAATCCCTGGATCTGTCCCGCGTGAAGATCCATGGCCAGCACACGGTTCGCGCCGGCGCTTACGATCAGATTGGCCACCAGCTTCGCGGTGATCGGAACACGCGGCTTGTCTTTGCGATCCTGACGGGCATAACCGAAAAACGGCAGTACCGCCGTGATCCGCTTGGCCGAAGCGCGGCGCGCGGCATCGATCAGGATCAAAAGTTCCATTAGACTTTCGTTAGGCGGCGTGCAGGTCGGCTGAACGATAAAAACATCTTTGCCGCGGATATTATCGCGGATCTGAAGCTGGATCTCCCCTTCCGGAAAGCGGCCGAGCATCACATCGCCGAGAGGAATACCAAGATGCTTTGCGATCTCCTTGGCGAGCTCCGGATGAGAGCTCCCGGTTAAAAGAACCATGTCGCCATTCTGTTTTTTATTCAGTTTCGCAATCTTCACCATGAGGGCACCCTACCTTTTCTTCTTTGTGACGGGACGGGCGGGAACGCCGACGACCACATCACCTTTTTTAATTTTTATTTTCGGGATCACCACCGACCCCGCGCCGGTCTTCGCCCCGTCCGGGATCCGGACAGGCGCCACGAAAACCGTATTGGAACCGATCATTACATTTTTACCGATCACTGTCTGATGCTTTTTCTTTCCGTCAAAATTCGCAGTAATGGTCCCGGCCCCGAGATTCGTTCCGTCCCCGATCACTGCATTCCCCAAATAAGTCAAATGTTTAGCCGAAACCTTTTTTCCAAGACAACTCCGGCTCACTTCCACAAAGCTTCCGATCAACGAATCCTCTCCGATCACGGTACCGTGGCGAAGCTTCGCGAACGGCCCGATCCTGCAATGGGCGCCGATCTCCACATCGCTTTCAATAAAGCACCAGGGATAGATCGTGGTGCCTCTGCCGATCTTCACGCCGGGCGCCACAAACGTCTGGTCCGGCGCCATGAACGTCACGCCTTTTTCCTGATGCCTTGCGATCTCCCGCTCATTGATCTTTTTTGTCACGGTGGCCAGATCTTTCTGGGAATTGATCCCTTGCCCTTCTTCCGCGCTCGCCAGTGAAAACGCTTCCACACAATAGCCCTCCCGCCGGAGGATCTCAATGGTGTCGGTGAGATAATACTCACCCTTCTGGTTGTCCCGTCCGATCTTTTCCAAAGCCTCGAACAAAACTTTTTTATCAAAAAGATAAATGCCGGTATTCACTTCCCGGATCTTACGCTCTTCCGCAGTCGCATCCAGTTCCTCGCGAATGGCCGCAAAATGCCCTTCGTCCCGAACGATCCGCCCGTATCCGGAAGGATCGGCCTGATCACAGGATAACACGCTGACATGCGCCCGTGATTTTTTATGCGCCGCCAAAAATTTCTCGAGTGTTTCCGGCTTCACAAGCGGCATATCGCCCGGCCAGACCAGCACAGCCCCCTGCGCCTGCTTCAAGGCCGTCTTGGCCATCATCACCGCATGACCGGTCCCTTTTTGCTCGCGCTGAAGCACCGGGATCGCTCCGTACGATCTCGAAAAAGAACGGACTTCATCCGCCTTATAACCCACCACGACATAAGGATTCTTGATCCCGGCCCCGGCTAACGTTTCAAGCACATACCCGAGCACGGGTTTCCCAAACACCGGGTGCAGGACCTTCGGCAATTCCGAACACATCCGCGTTCCTTTTCCAGCTGCGAGAACAATCGCTTCCATAGGAATTAGCCTTTAATCCCGGTTAATTTGATACCTTCGACAAAGAACCGTTGATTGAATAAAAAGACGATCAGGATCGGCAGGATCATCAACATCGACGCCGCCATAAGGAGCGTCCAATCCGTGCCGTGAACTCCCTGAAAATAAGCCAATCCGACCGGCAACGTATATTTCGTATGCGTATTCACCACAATCAAAGGCCACATCAGATTCATCCACGACCCCATGAACGTAAAAGTCGTCAAAGTTGCCAAGGCCGGCTTCGAGAGCGGCAGAATGATGTGCCAGAAGATCCGGACATACGAACACCCGTCGATCTTCGCGGCATCTTCCAGATCCTTCGGCAGCGTCAAAAAGAATTGCCGTAACATGAACGTCCCGTAAGCCGTAAAGATCCCCGGGAGGATCAGCGCCTTATACGTATCGATCCATCCAAAATGCCGGAGCAGGATAAAGACCGGGATCATGGTCACCGCGCCTGGGATCATCATGGTCGCGAGATAACCAAAAAAGATCCTGTCACGGCCCGGAAAACTCAGACGCGCAAACGCGTACGCGGCCATCGCGCTCGTGGCGACTTGCCCGAACGTAATGCAAAGACTCACAAAAATAGAATTCAGATAAAATTGCGCGAACGGAACGACGGACCAGACCTTCACATAATTCTGCCAGACAAAACTGGTCGGGAGCCATTCCTGCCACCACGGACGATTTTCGGCAAACACCTGCCCCGCTTCCGCCAGCGAAGTCGAGACCATCCAGAGAAAAGGCGCCGCCATGCTCACGGCACCGATAAACAGGGCTATAAAAAGCACCGCACGCTGCAATCTACGCTTCAGGGGCGACTTTTCCTTAAGCTCGGTCACGACTTTCGTCGGTTTTTTTCTTTTAGAGCGGGAGGCAGATGCCGCCATCTCTTGTTTCATTTCCGCTTGGATCAATGAATCAATGTGGTTGCCCATGGTCTTCTCTTAAGATCCCCTAATAATGTCATTCCCGAATGCCTTCATCGGGAATCCATTCACTGGATCCCCGCCTCCGCGGGGATGACAAGCTATATTCTACGATGTTCTAGGTGTAGTGAACGATCTTGCCAAAGAAACGCCACTTCACGATCGTTACCGCAAAAATGATCAGAAACAGCACCCACGAAATAGCGGCCGCATACCCCATGCGGTACCATTCGAAAGCATTGTTGAAAATATAATAAATGATCGTGGTGGTGGACCCGTTAGGACCCCCGCCCGTCATGATGTACGCTTGATCGAACCCCGCCTGGAATCCGCCGATCAAACTCATGGTCGCGATAAAGAACGTCGTGGGCGAGATCTGCGGCCACGTGACATTCCAGAATTTCTGCCAGCTGTTGGCGCCGTCCACTTCCGCGGCATCATAAAGATCGCGCGGCACACCCTGCAACGCGGCCAGATAAAGGATCATGTTGTAGCCGCCGATCGATTGCCACACGCTCATGATGATGAATGCCGGCTTCGCCCACGCTTCGTCCGTCAGCCAGTTCGGTCCGATCAATTTAAGACCGAGCGTATCCCCGAATTGAGCGATCATGGAATTGAGGAGCCCGAAATTCGGATTGTAGATCAAGCGCCAGAGCATGAAGATCGCAACGCCCGAACAGATCGTCGGAAGAAAATAGAGCGTCCTGAAAATGACCGTCCCTTTAAGTTTTTGATTCAGCGCGATCGCAAGGAGAAGCGACCCTGCCATGCTGATCGGGATCGCCGCCATCAAATAAAGGGTGTTCCAGCAATATTTTCCGAAAAACGGATCTTTCACGAGCTCGATAAAATTCGTGAGCCCCGCAAATTGCGGCCCATCCGACAAAAGATCCCACTTCACAAAACTCAGCCAAAGCGACGCCAAGACCGGGATCGAGGTGAAGAGAAGAAATCCGACCAGGTTCGGCATGAGGAACCCGTAGGCCGCGATCATTTCCTTCGTTTTATCCCTGAGTCCGTTTTTCATATTTTTTCCAGTTTGCTGCATTCAAAGTCTGCCCGGCCTGTTCGCCCGAAGCAAAGCTTCAGGACGAATCCGTCCTTTGGCGGAGGCTCTCCGCCACAAAGCGTTGGCGGATCCGACCTTCGGCGGAGAACCAGAAACCTTGCCTCCTTCGCCAGAGGCGAATCCGTCCATCATCGGATTCGCCTTGCGGACGAATCCGCCTCAGGCGGAAAAGGGCTCCCTTAAACCGTTCTTTGATTCTTAAAATCTGCCCCGTCTGGGCTCGAACCAGAAACCTTGCCTCCTTCGCCAGAGGCGAATCCGTTCATCATCGGATTCGCCTTGCGGACGAATCCGCCTCAGGCGGAAAAGGGCTCCCTTAAAACCGTTCTTTGATTCTTAAAATCTGCCCCGTCTGGGCTCGAACCAGAAACCTTGCCTCCAAAGGGCAGTGTGATACCATTTCACCACGGGGCAATACTTTGTTATTTCGAACTAATAATTTCTTTTAAGAACTTGCGCCCTACGCCGGATTTAAAAAACCGTTCCCGCTTTACAGCTTCTGAGCGTGACTTGCAGGATTCCTTGTAAATCACAATCCACGGCCGATGACCTTTAGTATAACGATAATCGCCTAAATTGTGCCGCCGCAATCTTTCGTCAACATCTTCACCGCTTCCCACGTAATGCCGACCGTCTTTTTTACTCTCGAGACCATAAACAAAAAAAGACATTCTAACGCTCAAACGGATCGTCGTCATTGAGCGCTTGGGCCTGGGGCTGATGTTCGATAAAAAGCTCGTAGGCTTTCAAGACCTCGCTCTGAATATAATCCTTAAACTCCGCCGTGATGGGGTGCGCCACGTCCCGGTAATCATCGCCTTTGACCTTGCGGGACGGCATCACCACAAAAAGGCCTTTCGACCCTTCGAGAACCTTCAGGCCACGCACCACAAAACAACCGTCAAAGGTGATGTTGGCAAAGGCACACAACTTGTTTTCTTTATTCGCTTGGGGAAAAACGCGAATTTCCGTGATCTTCACTTCCAAACCTCAACTCTTATGTACCACTAGTATGAGTGACAAATCACCTTGCGAAAAGGAAAGGGAACTTCTTTCAATCTCTTCGATAGGTCTAAAGCTTCTTCCCGGCTGGAGAACGCTGCGAAGACCGTGGCCCCGCTTCCGCTCATAAGGACATAGGGAACGCCAAAGTTTTTGAGAGCCGTGATCGCTTTAGGAATGGATGGCATCAAGCGAAACGCCGGGATTTCCAGATCATTTCGCGCGAATTCCGAAGCCTCCCGAACCCTCTTGCTTGCGAGAAAAGAGCGCAGGATTCTAGCAATACGCTTTTCCTTTGTCAAGGAAAGGGGCCGCCCGCTCCTGGCGAGTTTCTGATAGACTTTTTTCGTGTTCAGCCCCTGATCGGTCACCAACAAAAGGAACCCCAAACGGACGCCCGAAGGCACTTTTTGCAGCTTATCCCCGATCCCCCAAGCCATGGCTTGCCGCGCCTCTGAAAGGAAGAACGGCACGTCCGCGCCAAGTCTTTTCCCTATAGAAAAAAGCTCTTGCCGAGATATCTTGAGCCTGAAAAGCTTTTTCATGCCTAGCAGAAATGACGCGGCATTACTGGAACCGCCTCCCAATCCGGCGCCGAGCGGAATGCGCTTGGTAAGCCGCACAGAAACCCCGCCCAACCTGGGGAATTTCCGTTGAAGCTCCCGGTAGGCCCGGGTGATGAGATTGCCTTCCCCGGTTTCAAGTGAGGCAATATTTGTGGAAAGTTTAAAACCTTGAGAGCTTTTACGGATCACGATCGTATCGACAAGCGAAATACGGTGAAAGAGCGTCAGGAGTTTGTGATATCCGTCCGGCCGTTTTCCGAGGATACGGAGGTAGAGATTGAGTTTCGCCGGACTCTTCAGAGTGAGCGCTTGCATGGAGACCCCTCTTAAAGACACAAAGCCACAAGGACACATGCCTCGCGAGCATTTCTTTTGTGTCCTTGTGGCCTTGCAGCTTTGTGACTTAAAACTAGGACCAGTCTTTTTTCTTGTGACGGTTCCGGCGCAACTTTTTTTTGCGCTTATGCTTGTTCATCTTTTTCTTGCGCTGTTTACGAGCCCAAGGCATGAATGGAACTCCTTTGGATGATGGTTTTAGGGAATAACTTTATTGAGCGGATATTCGATGATGCCTGAGGCGCCGGCCGCCTTGAGCGCCGGGATCAACTCACGGACCACAGACTCGTCGATGATGGTCTCGACATCCAGCCAGTTCTTATCCGTAAGATTCGCAATGGTCGGTTTTTTCATGGCCGGGAGAAGACTCAGGATCTTTTGCAGGTTCTTCTTCTCGACATTCATCTTAAGGCCGACCTTTTCCTGGGCACGCATCGCGCCTTGAAGCAACATGATCAGATTGTCCATCTTGTGTTTTTTCCAGGAGTCTTTCACGCTTTTCTTATTTGCGATGAACTTCGGTATCGAAACGATCACGGTGTCAATGATCTTGAGTTTATTCGCGCGAAGACTGGAGCCGGTCTCGGTGGCTTCCACGATGGCATCCGCAAGACGCGGCGGTTTGGCTTCCGTGGCCCCCCACGAGAATTCCACTTCCGCGGTCACTTTGTTCTTTTTAAGATAGCGCTTCGTTACACCCACGAGCTCGGTCACGATCTTTTTGCCATTCAGGTCCTTGACGCTTTTAAAGGGCGACGATTCGTGCACGGCCAGAACCCAGCGGACAGGATTGGAGGTGCGCTTGGAATATTGAAGCTCGCAAAGTTCGACCACATCGGAGTCATTTTCCACGATCCAGTCATGCCCGGTGAGGCCGCAATCCACAATGCCGTCTTCAACATAACGGGACATCTCTTGGGGGCGGAAGAGGACCACTTCGATCTCGGGATCATCAATGGAAGGAATGTAGGAACGGGAGTTAACGTTGATCTTGAAGCCGGCCCGCTTGAAGAGATTATAGGTCGCTTCTTCGAGACTGCCCTTGGGTAATGCAATTTTAAGCTTGTTCACTGTTGTCATAGGGAGCGGATTCTAGCTTTTTGCTCTCGGAGTGTCAATCGTGGAAATATCCGTCCGTTAAATTGTATGGTGGGATTTCTTCTTGGGAAGAATATCCTTTTCGAATTTTTGGAACAGGACAAGCACAATAAGCACCAAGAGCGTCGTAAACATGGCGGGTTTAAAAAAACCAAGACCGCAAGCAAGACCGATACCGCAAACCGCCCAGATCCCCGCCGCCGTCGTCAGTCCCCGGACGCCCTGCTGATCGCGAATGATCGCCCCGGCTCCCAAAAAACCGATCCCTGTCACCACTTGCGCCGCAATACGCGAGGGATCCACAACCGCAAGGCCTCTGTAGATCAAAAAAATGTCCGCGGAAATGATCATCATAAGGGCCGACCCCAGACAGACCAGCGTATAAGTCTTGAAACCGGCTTCCTTACCATTGTATTCCCTCTCAAGCCCGATGAGGGCTCCGAGTCCGGTAGCCGTTAGAAGCCGTGTAAAATTTTCAATGTCATGCGCTGTCAGGCCCATAAAAGAACACATAAAAACCTCCTTTGATGAGTACATGGTACATAGCACTTGGTACTTAGTGTAACGACAGTTTTTGTTTTTCTAAGTACTATGTACCAACGACCAAGTACGACTTTAAAATATCAGCGGCCCAAAGCTAAAGCGGGATTTCCCGTCATCTTGAGCGGAGAACAACAGCCTCGTTTAAAAAGCTCAAAACCCCGGCGTGCGATCATGGCTGCGTTGTCGGTCGACAGCACGAACGGCGGGAACCAGACCTTGATGCCTTTTGCGGCGCCGTCCCGCGTGAGCTTCTCCCGCAAATAAGAATTCGCGCTCACGCCGCCGCCCACCACGATGTCGAAAGCCTTTTTAAATTCCGCCGCGTCGAGCGCTTTTTCCACAAGCCATCCGATCACCGCGTGCTGAAAACTCGCCGCCATATCTTTCACCGAAGGCGCCGCTGGATTCGGCTTCCCCGTTTTCGGATCCTGAAATTGATAAAGCACGGCCGTTTTCACGCCGCTGAAACTGAAGTTGAAACGCTCGTCCTGCTTCGGCCTGGTAAAATGAAAAGCGCACGGGTTCCCCTCTTTCGCAAGTTTATCAAGGATAGGCCCGCCCGGATAACTCAAACCCATGATCTTCGCGACTTTGTCGTATGCTTCGCCGACCGCGTCATCCACCGTCTCGCCAAGAATATGGATCTTCCCTTTTTCGCAGAACGTGAGCATCGTATGCCCGCCGGAAACAAGGAGCCCGATATAGCGTTTGGGTTCCGGAGTCCCGAAAAAATTCGCGACGAGATGCGCTTCCATATGGTTCACACCCACGATGGGAATTCCAAGTTGATAGGCCAACGACTTTGCGAAGGAGACTCCCACGAGAAGCGAACCGATAAGACCCGGGCCCTGCGTGACCGCGATCAGATCTAAATCCTGCGCCTTGCACTGAGCCTGTCGAAGTGCTTCTTCGAACACGCACTGGATCTGTTCCATGCAGTGCCGGGACGCGATCTCGGGCACCACGCCGCCGAATTTCTTGTGCCGGAAAAGACTGGAGGAAACCACGTTGGAGAGGATCGTGTCTTTGCCTTTCAGCACCGAACACGACGTTTCGTCGCAGGAAGTTTCTACCCCCAAGGTGTAGAGCGGGACTCGGGACTCGGGACTAGTTCCTCGTTTTTTCGAGTCCCGAGATACGAGGTACGAGGTACGAGTAGTTTTTTTCACGAGGTGCGAGTCCCTAGCTACGAGTCCCCAGCTTGTTAATGAGAATTTCATTAACCACTTTCGGATTCGCCTTGCCGCCGGTTTCTTTCATAACGGCACCCACCAGCGCGCCGAGGGCTTTTTGTTTGCCGGCCTTGAATTCCGCGACGGCCGTGGGATTCGCGGCGATCGCTTTTTCAACGGCTTTTTCAATGAGCCCGGTATCCGAAACCTGCGTGAGGCCTTTTTCTTTAACGATTACGTCCGCCGTTTTACCGGTCGCCGCCATTTCCTGAAAAACATCTTTAGCGGTTTTCCCGCTTACGATCCCTTTTTCGACCAGCCGGATCAGTCCGGCAAGCGCGTGGGGCGAAACCAGGCACTCATCGATCGCGATGTTTTTCACATTCAGCAGCGCCAAGAGTTCATTTTGGATCCAATTGCTCGCGAGCTTCGGCGCGGCGCCTTCGCGAATGCAGGATTCAAAATAGTTGGCCAGTTTTTTCTCCTGCACCAGCACATAGGCATCATATTCCGGAATGCCGAATTCTTTGATGAACCGCTTCGCGCGCTCAAGCGGCAATTCCGGCAAAGTCTTCCGGATCGCCTCTACGACTTCGCGCGACAAGGTGAAAGGCACAAGGTCGGGCTCGGGAAAATAACGGTAGTCGTGGGCATCTTCTTTGGAACGCATGGAAACCGTCATGCCCTCGGCGTCACTCCAAAGTCGCGTTTCCTGGACGATCGCCTCCCCGCGTTCAAGCGCTTCCGTCTGCCGTTCGATCTCGTACTGGATCGCTCGCGCCACCATCTTGAACGAGTTCAGGTTCTTGATCTCGACCTTGGTCCCGAGTTTTTCCTGGCTCACGGGCCGCACCGACACGTTCGCGTCGCAGCGAAGGCTCCCCTTTTCCATATCGCAGTCGCTCACTTCCACATATTGAAGGATGGCCTTGAGCGCGGTGAGATAGTCATGCGCCTCTTGCGGGCTTCCGAGATCCGGTTCGGAGACGATCTCAAGAAGCGGGATACCGCCGCGGTTGTAGTCCACGAGACTGCCGTCCGCGATGCCTTCATGCAGAAGCTTCCCGGCATCTTCTTCCAGGTGCGCACGAGTAATCCCGATCTTTCGCTCGATCATTTTTCCTTCCGCATCTTTTGTTTCGATGAGAAGTTCGCCGCGGCCGTTCACCGGCATATCGAATTGCGAGATCTGGTAGGCTTTGGGAAGATCCGGATAAAAATAATTCTTCCGGTCGAACTTGAGCCGCTCGGCGATCTTGCAATTAAGCGCAAGCCCCACCCGAATCCCGAGTTTCAGCGCCGCTTCGTTCAGTACCGGCAATGACCCCGGCCAGCCGAGACACACGGGGCATGTATTCTTATTACCTTCCTCGCCAAAAGTGGTGGAACAAGAACAAAACAACTTTGATCTTGTCTTCAATTGAACATGCACTTCCAAACCTATCACGGGCTCATAATTCATAATTCATTCCTTAACCGAATTCCGTCGCCTGTCCGCCGCGCTGTGTGGCGGAAGCACGAACAAAACAGCTTGCTCTTTGTTTTCAGCTGTACGTGGACCTCAAGTCCGATCACAGGTTCGTAGTTCATAATAAACTCTGAAATGTGTTTTTACAGTCTTGGTAAGCTGCCAAAACTGTACCAGCAAGCATCATAAGCGTAAGAGGTTCGTAAGAGATGCGACCTCCTATTTTAATAAGATGCGCTATTTTAAAAGAATCGAATAAAACCACGGCTATTGCTTCCACGCGGCTTTCAAAAGGAGGTTTATCAAATCTCGAATCGAAATTGGGACAATTTTCATAAGCATTATGATACTTCATTGCCTTTTCCCATGGCTCATCACCTAAGTTGCCCGACATCACCCTCAAATAATCTCTAATCTTCTCAGCCTGCACCTTGCCAACTTCACGCGATGCAGTATTTTCCAAAGAATCTCGTTTAATGCGTGACAAGCCCAACCCGATAATGGCCATCGAAAATTCTAGTTTAGCCTCAGCGTCTCCTGACAAATCAGCCTTCAACGCCTTGCTCCAAGACTGACAAAATGTCCGCCAGTTCTGGTTGGTATAGCTAAGCGCCGTCACAACAAAGCTTTTTGCTATGTCATTCAACAATTTGTCGTCCACCAGGCTTCCCCTTTGAATCATTTTGATTACTTTAGCGCACAGGAATAGCCGCAGTTACTAATGCTATTTCAGCGCACTCAAAAATTCGCGGGTGTAACTTTGCACCAAACTATCAAAAGGATAAGGCCCGCCGATCGTTTTATCATGAACAATATTTACAAATTCTTGGAGCTTATCAAAATAATCCCTATCTTTGTTTTCCTCAAAACAACCGATCGGCACATTTTCCATGCACGCCAGAAAATCGTTATGAGAAAGAACTTTATTCCTCGCCGCTCTCAGGCATCCGGCTAATAACTCTAACTCGTCGCTAAGACTTTTTAAATCCGTCCTCACCTTCTTTTCCCAGTCGCCATATTGGACTATGCAATTAATCGTCAGATTAATCTTGCCATTCATAATTGCCGGATCATGAAGCTTTATGAGCTGCTGAAGGGCATATTCGAGCGTAACATTATTAAGAAGACTAAAAAATCTCTGAAAACTATCCTTTTCCAGAACATAAAGATTAGGGTTATCATCAAAAAGAGTCCGTTGCATTAGCCATGATTGATACGCCCAATCACACAACTGACAAAACTTCTTAATTACATCAGAGCCTAAGCTTGGCACAAATGGCTCTTTCTTCATCTCTCTCCATTCTTGTCAACCGGACGGCGTCCGGTGGGGAGGGGTTAGCTCCCCCACACTATTGGCCAAAACAGTCGGCGCCGACTGTTTTGCCGCCTGCCGGCAGGCAGGTATATCATATACGATATAAGGCCCCCGACTGCCCGAACCGCCTTGCCAGCCTGATCTCAATAAGCTCGACGTCGAGCTAATTCATTTCCAATTCGTGCGGCGCCGCACAAATGCTCTGCAACTACCTACCACCGTACTTTGAATCTTCTTCGCGAACAAGATCGAAAGCCTTGGCTGCGGCGTCGAAGCGATCGGAGAAATCGATCCGTTCTTCCCGCATCTTTGCCATCAGGATCTCGTGATACTTGGTCCGGAGAGCATTGATCTTTTCCTTGGCCTGGTGCTCCGCTTCAGGAATCTCCCGCTCCGCCTTCACCAGATCCGTATAAATGCGAGCAATTTCAAGCGTCGTCATAACTCTCCGTGCGCAATCCGTATGGCAATCCGGGTTGCGTGATCTCTGTCTTTATATTTGATCCCCTGCTTTTTGAGCAGATCGATAAACTTCCAGTGCAGGTCCACCCGCTTCTCCTCAAGTTCCTGCAACTCTTTGGGATTGGTGGTTCTTTCAATCTTCTCGATCACTTCGACATACTTTTTAGCTGCATGATGCAAATTATTCGTCATCGCTGTCGTCTCTGGTCTGTAGTCTCTAGTCTAACTTCGGTTTCTTTTTATAGATGCCGGTTTCCTGCTCGAAAGCGTAAGCCGCGCGGAGCATGGTGGATTCGTCAAAGGGCCTGGCCATAAGCTGCAAGCCTATGGGAAGACCGCCGCTTGTAAAACCGCACGGAACCGACATCGCGGGAATGCCGGCCAGGTTCGCGGGGATCGTAAAGATATCGGAAAGGTACATGGCGATCGGGTCTGCGGACTTTTCGCCGATCTTGAACGCCGCCGTGGGCGAGGTGGGCGACAAGATCACGTCCACTTCCTTGAACGCCTTCTCAAAATCCTGCCGAATAAGTGTACGGACTTTCTGGCCCTTCAGATAATAAGCCTCATAATAACCGGCCGAGAGCACGAACGTGCCGAGCAGAATGCGGCGCTTGGCTTCCTGGCCGAACCCCTGGTCGCGCGTTTCAAAATACATTTCACGAAGATCTTTTGTGGGAACCCTCAGGCCGTACTCGACGCCATCAAAGCGTCCAAGGTTCGAGCTGGCTTCCGCCACGGCCACAATATAGTAGACCGCAACCGAGTGTTCGGTATGCGACAAGCTGATCGTCTTGATCTCGGCGCCGAGCTTCTTATAGATCTCCGCGGCTTCGCGAACGCTTTTCTCGATCTGGGGATCAATCCCTTCAATGAAGTACTCTTTCGGAAGGCCGATCTTGAGGCCCTTCACATCGCGCTTGAGCGCTTGCGTAAAATCAGGAACGGACTGAGACGCGGACGTGGAATCTTTCGGGTCGTGGCCGCTCAGCACATTCAGCAGAATGGCGGCATCTTCCACGGTTTTTGTAATGGGACCGATCTGGTCAAAGCTTGAACCGAACGCGATAAGACCGTAGCGCGACACGCGGCCGTAAGTGGGCTTGACGCCGACCACACCGCAAAGCGCCGCGGGCTGACGAATCGAACCGCCGGTGTCACTCCCGAGCGCCGCAAGCGTCATGTCTGCCGCGACGGAAGCCGCAGAGCCACCGCTCGAGCCTCCGGGTACGCGCGTGAGGTCCCAGGGATTTTTGCACGGACCGAACGCCGAGGTTTCGCACGAAGAACCGAACGCGAATTCGTCCATATTGCATTGGCCGAAAAGTGTCGCACCCGCGCTCTTCAATTTCTCGATCACGGTGGCATTATAAGGAGGCACGTGCTTAGCCAGGATCTTCGACGCGCACGTCACTTCCCTGCCATCGATACAGATGTTGTCTTTAATAGAAACGGGAACACCTGCGAGGGGTAAGCGTTCAGCGGTAAGCGGTAAGTTGATATCGGAAGCACTAAACCGCAAAAACGCGTTCACGAGAGGATTCAACTTTTGGGCCCTCTCGGTTAAAGCATGAACAAGCTCCTGAGCCCCGCCTTTTTGGCAGAACCCGATCGCTTCCTTCACTGTCAGTTTATGGAGTGGTGTATTCATTTCTGCCTATCGCTTAACACTTATCACTTAGCACTTATCTTTGCACGATCTTGGGGACTTTGAAGAAAGAGCCTTCGGTCTGAGGGGCATGTTCCAGGGCCTTTGAGGCGGCATCCGAAGACTTGGCTTCATCAGGGCGGAACACGTTCTCCATATTAAGGACATGGCTCGTGGGCTCGACTTTGGACGTATCCAGCTTATCCAGTTTTTTGACGTAGTCGAGGATCGCCCCGAGGTCTTTTTCGAGCTTCTTTTTTTCTTCGGCTTTAAGATTGAGCCGCGCAAGTTCCGCAACTCTATCGATATTGATTTCCATGTTTACCCCGTTAGAGATAGGAAGCGCCTAGGGCGCTTCCGCTTGTCTGGCTATCTATGTCTACCACTTTAAATGTTTTCATTAAAAATCAATCTCGCACAATTTCTTCTCGTGAATCTCTAACGGGGCAAGTTCCCGACCCGTGATTAAAAGTGGTGCCATTCTGCCCGAAGGCGGAAGGAGTGTCAATCAAAGGGCCTCACCCAAATGTAACACCCGGTCTTACATTCGGGGAAATGACACCGTTTTAACACCCGGTGTTACATGGGGTAATATCGGCTATTGACTGCAACAGGAACCAGGGACGCCGAATTTCTTGAGGATCTTTTCGGCCAGACACCAACCGGTGAAGGCGGACTGGATAAGATTCACGCCGATAAGCGCCGTCCAGACGAGCCACCAGGGGCTTACCCAGATCGCCAGAGCGACGCTTGCTAAAATGAAAGTTCCCGCCATCACGCGAATTATTTTTTCCATGGTCATAATAAACCCCCGTTGCTCGGGACTCGTCAAAACTCTTTCGAGGAACGAGTCCCTAGTCCCGAGTCCCTGTTTTTTTAGCCATCATGTAATAGAAAACAGGAACTGCGGTTCGAGAAAGGATCGTCGAGGCGATCTCCCCCGCCATCAAGGCGACGGCTAAACCCTGAAAGATCGGGTCGAACAGAATGACCGATGCGCCGACGACTACCGCCGCCGCTGTCAAAAGCATCGGCCTGAAGCGCTTCACCCCGGCATCGATCACGGCTTCTTCAAGGGGCATCCCCTCCGCACGTCTCATTTCGATAAAATCCACGAGAATAATGGAATTGCGGACCACGATCCCGGCACCCGCGATCATCCCGATCATGGAAGTCGCAGTAAAAAACACGCCGCCGAGCCAGTGCGCAGGTAAAATCCCCACAAGCGTGAGCGGAATCGGCAACATGATGATCCACGGCGTTTTAAACGACTGGAACCACCCAACCACAAGCGCGTAGATCAGAAGAAGCACAAAGACGAACGCGATCCCGAGATCACGGAATACTTCGTACGTGATCTGCCATTCTCCATCCCACTTCAAGGTCCAGCGATCCGTCGTTTGCGGCTGGCCGTTAAAAAGTTGGTCGAGCGTCTTCTGGCCCTCTTGATTAACAGGCACCGGCATCTTTGCGATCTCTTTTTTGAGTTTCAGGATCGCATACGCCGGGCTTTCAAACTTCCCTGCCACGTCCGCGATCACATATGAGACCCGCATAAGGTTCTTGTGATAGATCGCGGGGTCTTTGGTGTCCTTTTCGATATCCACAAGTTCCCGTACCGGGATCGGGTTCCCATACCGGGAGAGAAGCGTCATATTGAGAACACTCTCCATCCCCGCACGCTTTTCCTTGGGCAGACGCAAAAGGATCTCCACCGGCTCGTATTCTTCAGAAAGGTGCGCCAGATCCACGGTCTTTCCCCCGACTGCGGTTGTGATAACTTCAGCGATCTGCGCGACCGGAATTCCATTCAAGGATGCTTTCTGCGTATTCACACGGAGGCGCATGAGCTTTTCCGGTGACTGGATATAGGTATCGATGTCGGTCACGCCTTCGCTGGAAGCGAGCAATCCTTCGATCTGTTTCGCAAGCTTTGTTTGGCCCTCAAGCGTGGGTCCATAAATTTCAAGCACGAGCGTCGAAAGAACAGGCGGGCCGGGAGGGACTTCTGCAACCTGAACATGGCCGCCGTGTTTTTTCACGATCTCATGGATCCTCGGGCGTACCGCTTTGGCGATATCATGGCTTTGGCGTTTGCGCTGATGTTTTCCTGCCAGATTCACTTGAAGATCCGCCTGGAAAGGTTTTGATCGAAGAAAGTAATGACGCACAAGCCCGTTGAAATTATAGGGTGCTGCCGAGCCCACATACATCTCAATGTCTTTGACTTCCGGCGTGGTGACGAGATAATCCGCGATCTCCGTGATCACAGCCTGAGTCTTCGCCGCGGGTGTCCCCTCGGGCATATTGAGCACCACCTGGAATTCATTCTTGTTGTCGAACGGCAACATTTTCATGCGAACCAACTTGAGAGGCACAAGCAAAACCGCAAGCGCAAGCAAGGTTCCGAGACCGATCAAGAACCATTGCCGGATCTTCGCGTTATAAATGAGCGGATTCATGTAGGAGCGATAAAGATGCGTCAGAAAATCTTCTTTCTCTCCTTCGTGGTGGGCTTTGAGCTTCCCCTGAGCGAACGCCCTCCCGAGAATCTGGTATGCGGCCCAAGGAGTCGCGACAAAAGCCACGAACATCGAGAACATCATCGCCGCGCTTGCGCCGATCGGAATGGGGCGCATGTAGGGGCCCATAAGTCCGCTTACAAAAGCCATCGGCAGGATGGCTGCGATCACCGTAAGCGTCGCGAGGATCAAAGGACTGCGGACTTCATTCACGGCTTCGATCGTGATATCCAGAATGGATTTTCCTTTATTGTCCGGAAGCCGGAGATGCCGGACGATATTTTCCACATCCACGATCGGGTCATCCACAAGGATCCCGATCGAAAAGATCAGCGCAAAAAGCGTAATGCGATTCAGCGTATAGCCAAGAAAATAGAACGTGGCAAGCGTCAGCGCCAAGGTCATCGGGATCGCGATCGCCACCACCCCGGACTCGCGCAGGCCAAGCACCCAGGCGATCAGAACACTCACGCCGAAGATCGCGATCGCCATATGAAAAAGCAGTTCGTTGGATTTTTCTTTCGCGGTCTCCCCGTAATCGCGCGTTACGGTCATTTCAACATCTTTGGGAAGCGTCGTTTCCGGAAGCTCTTTAATCGCGTGCAGGATCACCTCGGAAAGATGGGCCGCGTTCGCGCCCTTACGTTTTGAGATCGAAAGCGTCACGGCATCAAACGGACCTTTGTCTTTTTCCTTCGATGCGGGTCCAAAGAAAATTTCCGACGCGCGTTCTTCTTCATCCGGACCGTCCACGACTTTCGCGATGTCTTTGAGCGTCACCACGCTCCCCGCGCTCGCGCCGACCACGAGATTCTCAAGATCGGATTTTGTGCGGAAAAACGAATTTGCCTCCACCGATTCAAGTTCCGGCGCGCTTTCAAGATGTCCGGCACTTTGTTTCACGTTCGCGGAGCGGATGATCTGCGTGATCTCAAGCGGGTTCAGGAGCCGGGCCTTAAGCTTTTCTTCATCAAAAAATACCTGGAACTGACGTTTGCGGCCACCCGTAATGCGGGTTTCTGAAACATCGGGGATCGCGTTCACGATGTTCTGGACATTTGCCACGGTTCTGCGAAGCACGACAGGATCTTTATCTTTACCATGGAAAGTAAGGGTCAGAATCGGCACATCATCAATCGAACGGACTTTGATCAGGGGCTGCGTTGCGTCAGAAGGCAGGAAATCGAGATTGGAATAGACCTTGGTGTAAAGCTTGATCAGGCTCTTTTCGACATCTTCCCCGACCTTGAACCGAACAATGATCAGCGCTCCTTCCGGCTCGATCGTAGAATAAACGTATTCCACGCCCGGGATCTCCCAGAGCTTGCGTTCTCCAAGGGTCACGATCCGTTGCTCGACCTCCTTGGAATCTGCGCCCGGATAAGCGACAAAAATATCAAACATCGGCACCGAGATCTGCGGCTCTTCTTCCCGGGGAAGATTGATGACCGCAAACACGCCGATAATAAGCGACGCTGCGATAATGAGAGGCGTGATCTTGGACTTGGCGAAGTAACTGACGATCCCGCTAATGATGTCCGAGTGATGCGTGGCCATAGAGCTAACCTTTGAGCCGCGTGTTCATTTCGTGGATACCGTTTTCGGTAAGCTGTCCGGAGAGGAATAAAAGTTTTGCATATTCGAGTTCAAGCGCCAAGAGAAGGCTCTGGAACCCGGCGGCCGTTTCAAAATAGCCGCGGCGCATCTCCAGAAGATCCGCGATCGATTTTCGGCCTTCCTGATAAAGTTTCGCCGTAAGTTCGGAGGCCTGTTTTGCGTCGGCGTAGGCCAACTTCATGATCGGCGCATCCGCGGTCACGGTTTCGTAACGCGTGAGCTCCTGGATAAGTCCCTTGGCGATCTCATCGCGAAGCGCGTCGCGTTCGGCCTTAAGCTCCTTGTATCTGGCGCCGGATCCTTTTACGCGTCCCGGATAACTCGGATCAAAAAAATCCATCGAACCTTTCACGCCTACTGAAAAGTTCTGCCCGCCGGTATGCCAATTGTTGGTGTCTTCATCCAAACTGCCGAACCCGTAAAATTTTGGGAGAAAGGAAGTTTTCTGGCGCAGCGATTCGATCCGTTGCGCATCAAGCAGCTGATCCATCGCCGCAAGGTCCAGCCTTTTTTGATACGCCTGAGCGAGCCAGGATTGAAGTGCCCCTTGATCTTGAGCGGCATCCGGAAATTGACCAGCCGCATCCCAGACAAGCTCCGGGTCTTCCCCCATCAGAATATTCATCAACATGCGAGAAGTTTTAAGAAGGCCCTTTAGTCGGTTCACTTCACGCTCGATCCCTGCCGCCGTCACCTTGGCCGCGTAATAGTCCGCGCCCAAGATCATCCCCTTGTCGTTCAGGTCTTTGGCCTGCTGAAGATCCTTGTCCGAGGCTTCCTTTACCTCGACCGCAACGTTATAGAGCTCCCGCGCGAGAAGGATCCCCAAATAACTTTCAAGCGTGATGATCGCGGCTTCCATTTCGGTAAAATCCGTCTCGAGATCCGCGGATTTCACAAGCCGGCGGGCGGAGCGGATCTTCGAGATCGTATTGAATGAATCGAAAAGAAGGATGTCCCCTTCGATCCCGAAATGATAATTCGTCCGGTGACGGGGTGTGTTGAGTGAATTAAGCTCGAAGTTCTGGTCGGTAAAAGATTTCTGCCGGAGCAGACTGCCGAACACGAACACCGGGTCATCGGAGGTCTCCATTTCGAAAATGCCGCGCACTTTGGGAAAAAGATCCGCGATGGCAAGATTTCGTTCCGCCTTGGCCTGTTCCAATTGTTCATACCGTTTCCTGAGCGCGGGATAATGGGTGAGAACTTTCTGGTAACAATCAAGGAATGTGCGTTTCTCAAGCTCTGCGTTTTGCGCCGGCATTTCTTCGGCGCAAACCAAATGGCCCGAGATCAAGCTCAATATCGAGAGAAACAAGATAGCTTTTTTCATAAGGAATATTGTATATCTTATCGCTTTTTCACCTTCCAAAAAGCTTTTTTACGGAAAAACCCCAAAATAAATCGGCTCTTGCTTCGCCAGCTTTTCGGACCTATATTGAACCCATCGAAGGGAATTCCTAAAGCCCCCAACAAATTCGAGGAGCCACCATGAAAAAAACGTTTTCGCTGTTACTGGCTTTTGCCTTAATAACTGTCACCCTTCCTTTAGGTTTTGCTGAGGAAGTCGCAGCCAAGCATTTGCCTCTGATCGGGGATGATGCTCCGGCGTTTACGGCCCAGACCACCCAAGGCCCGATCAATTTCCCGGGCGATTATAAGGGGAAATGGATCATTCTCTTCAGCCACCCTGCGGATTTTACTCCCGTCTGCACAACCGAGTTCATGACGTTTGCGACCATGATGCCTGAGTTCGAGAAGCTCAACACACAGCTGGTCGGTCTTTCGATCGATAGCACCTACAGCCATATCGCGTGGCTCAGGACGATCAAAGAAAAAATCGAGTTCAACGGGATGAAGAATGTGGAAGTAACTTTCCCGCTGATCGAAGATCTCAAGATGGAAGTGGCGAAAAAGTACGGGATGCTTCAGCCGACCGCAAGCGATACCAAAGCAGTGCGTGCGGTATTTTTTATCGATCCCGTGGGCAAAGTTCGCGCGATGCTTTACTATCCGCTCTCCAACGGCCGCAACTTTGACGAGATCAAGCGTCTCTTGATCGCCATGCAGACCGCCGATGCCTTTAAGGTCGCTACCCCTGCCAACTGGCAGCCAGGTCAGGATGTGATCGTACCTCCCGCCGGTTCTTGCGGGACCGCTAAAGAACGCATGGAACAATCAGGAAAAGGAGATGTGACCTGTAAGGACTGGTTCATGTGTTTTAAAAAGCTCCCCAAAGAGGAAGTCGAAAAAGGTTCGAGTAAGCAATAAAACAGTTTTCCCTGCCCAACGGGTCCGCCTAACATCGGGCCCGTTGGGATTTTACCTTCCCTCCATTCAGCAAAGTTCCTTCGAATCCTTGACAAGTAGTCTCTTGAGGGCTATTATTGGCATATGCTAATAACATTCGGAGGACCCCATGCCAAGACCGTTTAAATGCAGGCGCGTTTTCGGAACACCCGGAGTGGATTATTTCAAGCCAAGAGGCATTCCTCTCTCTGTCCTTCAGGAGGTTGGTTTGACACTTGATGAGTTTGAAGCGATCCGCCTCGCGGATCTGGAAGGCCTTTATCAGGAAGACGCAGCAAAAAAAATGAATATTTCGCGGCAAACCTTCGGCAATACCATTGCTGCAGCCCACAAGAAGATCGCAGATGCTATTGTGAATGGTAAAGCACTCAAAATCGCCGGTGGCATCAATATTCAGATACCGGAACAACCGGAACCTCCACTCAAGGGCGGTTTTGGGCAAGGGCGCGGAAGATGCCGCCGGGGCAATTTTGGAACAAATGACACAATTTAACCAAAGGAGGTGAATATCATGCCAGGAGGAGATGGAACAGGACCCAGGAGAATGGGAATGACGATGGGTCGAGGACGCGGTTGGCGAAATCAGTTTTATGCCACGGGACTCACCGGCAGGCAACGGGCTGATTCAGGTCAGCCAAAAGTTAGCGGGACCGAAGGAACCGAGACCCTGAAAGAGCGTGCAGCATACCTTTCCAGCGAATTGGAAGCCGTCCGTTCAAAACTGAACGAGCTGGAACAGAGTAAAGCGAAATAACACTTAGGGGACAGGCAAGAATGAGCGGCCTGTCCCCTATCCAACATCAAACTAAAGGGAGTATCAAATGAAAATAGGGATTACCACCAATGACGACCGGGGACTCGACAGCGATGTATCCGCACATTTCGGGCAGTGTAAATATTTTTGCATCGTCGAAATAGACGGAGATAAAGTTAAGGAAGCTAAAGTAGCTCAGAACACCGCCCAACACGGCGGGGGCGGCTGCCAGGCCGTTGGCGAAATGATGAAGCATGGTATAACGCACGTGATCGCCGGCGGCATGGGTATGGGCGCTCAGGAAAAATTTGTGCACGCCGGGATTCAGGTGTTCGGTTACTCGGGAAATGTCAGAGCCGCGGTCGAAGACCTCATTAAAAATAAGCTCGGCGGACTGGCGGGTTGCCAAGGGCACGAGGGTGGTTGCCACTAGCACTGCGCTCCAATTGATTTTATGGATTCGCAAGGCTGTACCGTTTTCCTTTAAAATCAAATGAGAAACGGTGCTAATCGAAAGGAAATCTATGCGTCTCTGTATTACAGCTCAAGGAAATGATCCGGAAGCGGCGGTCGATCCCCGCTTTGGCCGGTGCCGGTATTTCTGGATCGTTGATACGGTTTCGGGTGAGCAAGAGATCCTCGGAAATCCGAATGGCCAGAACTCAGGGGGTGCTGGCGTCCAATCCGCACAATTGATGGTCTCAAAAGGTGTTGAGGCGGTCTTGACCGGTAGCGTCGGCCCGAATGCCGCCCAGGTCCTGAACCCTGCCGGGATAAAAATCCATACCGGGATCACCGGCAAGGTCACGGAAGCTATTACCCTTTTTCACCCTCTTTGAAAAATCACAATCTAAAAACAGCCTAGGAGGCTGTTCTATAAACATAAAACGATGGAGAAATTTTCATGGTCAAAATAGATGCCTCAAAATGTAACGGTTGCTGCGCTTGCATCGGAATTTGCCCTGTGGACGGAGTCCGACTCGTGGGAGGCAAAGCTGTGGCGAACGAACAATGCGTCGAATGCGGGAGCTGCATTCCCTCCTGCCCAACCCAAGCGATCACTCCCAATGAAAACTGATCCGATACGAGTCTCCAAGAAAAGCAAAATCCCCGCCGGACTTCCTCCTGAATTAACCCGGATATTTGAACGCAAGAAATTGTTTTTGAAATTCGGCTACGATCTCGACCGGGAGCGGGAAGTGATTCTCGAACAGGCCTCTCCCCTGCGCGGCAAGATACTCGAAGCAGGCACGGGAAAGGGTCATTTCGCGAGCGCACTTGCAAAATGCGGACTTTCCTTCACCAGCTTTGATATTTCCAAAGAAGAAAAAGATATCGCGAAACGCTATCTAAAATTCCAACTTCTGGACGGATTCGCTGACCTTCGCGTCGAGAACGGCGAACATTTGAGTTTCAAAGACAGTAGCTATGACATGATCTTCTCTATCAATACCCTCCACCACTTCACACAGCCTCATAAGGTCCTGGATGAACTTATCCGAGTCCTTAAACCGCAGGGGAAGCTGATTCTGAGCGATTTTACGGAAAAGGGATTTAAGACCATGGACCAGATCCATGCCCTCGAAGGAAATGTTCACGGCAGAGGCACGATCACCATGTCGGAAACTGCGGCATACCTCCGGAGAAAAAATTTCAGCCTCCAAAAAACGAAGACGCTCTTTCATCAGACGCTCATCGCGACAAAAGCCAAATGATCATCTCGGTAGCAAGCGGCAAAGGCGGAACCGGAAAAACAACGGTGGCAGTAAATCTGGCGCTCTGCCTTGAACAAGCCCAGCTCCTTGATTGCGATGTCGAAGAACCTAATGCTCAGATATTTCTCAAAGCTAATATATGCGATCGAAAACCGGCTACGGTCCGGGTTCCGGAGATCGATTACGGGAAATGTAACTTTTGCGGCACTTGCCGGGATGTTTGCGCTTATCATGCCTTCGCGCTGCTTCCTAAAAAGGTCCTTTTCTTTCCTCAAATGTGCCACGGCTGCGGAGCCTGCTCCCGCCTATGCCCCCAGGGAACGATCCGGGAGATCGACCGCCCAATCGGTGAGATTGAAATCGGACAGCGAAATGACATCCGTTTCATTCAGGGAAAGCTTACCGTAGGCGAGACAATGGCCCCTCCTCTGATCAGGCAGGTCAAATCACATATCGATCCGTCTTTGACAGCGATCATTGATGCGCCTCCAGGCACTGCGTGTCCTATGGTCACAGCCGTAAAGGATAGTGATTTCTGCATTCTGGTCACGGAACCCACACCCTTCGGGATGAATGATCTCCAACTGGCCATCGAAACCGTTCAAAAACTTGGCATCCCTTACGGCGTTGTTATGAATCGAGCGGAACCTGACGACTTGAGAACTCGTCTTTATTTTAAGGCTCACGACATCCCGGTACTACTCAAGATCCCCTTCGACCGCAAGATCGCTGAGCTCTATTCGGTGGGAATCCCTTTTATTGAGCAATTCCCCGAATATCGGACAAAATTCCAAGAGCTTTTCCGTTTCATCCTGGACAGCACCAAGGTCGTGGCATGAAACAGATCGTCGTCATCAGCGGGAAAGGCGGCACGGGGAAAACCATGCTCACCGGAGCTTTTGCATCATTGGCAAAAAACAAGGTCATGGTGGACTGCGATGTCGATGCCGCCAATCTCCACCTCTTGCTGCACCCTTCCATAAAAGAACGGAACATCTTCAAGAGCGGGGCTTTTGCCAAGATCGATCCGGTCCTTTGCACGCACTGCGGACAATGTTCGGACGCATGCCGTTTTCAAGCGATCAGTTCCGAATTTGCCGTGAGCCCGATTGCTTGCGAAGGATGTGGCTTATGCGCCAGGCTGTGCCCTGTAAACGCGATCCGCATGAAAGAAAATACGGCCGGTGAGTGGTTTATTTCCGAAACACGGTACGGACCCTTCGTGCATGCAAAACTGGGCATCGCCGAGGAAAACTCGGGGAAACTTGTCGCGAAGGTCCGTGAGGCAGCCAAGGAAATCGCGGAAAAGAACGGGGCAACACACATCATCATCGATGGACCTCCGGGCATCGGGTGTCCGGTCATCGCTTCCCTTTCGGGAGTGGATCTCGCCTTGATCGTGACAGAACCCACCCTTTCCGGATTGCATGATGCCGAACGCGTGATCGATCTAGCTGAGCACTTCAACGTGCAGACACAGCTTGTCATCAATAAATGGGACATTAATCCGGAAGCGTCGGAGAAGATCGAGCGTTATTGCGAATCTCGCAGGGTCCCTGTTATCGGGAAAATACCTTTCGCACGAGCCGTCATCGAATCCGTAATCGCAGGAAAACCCATCACAGAATATACGAATGGCCCTTTAAAAAATGAGATCACCAAGATCTGGGAGGTTGTCGGATGCTAAACGTAAAAAAACCCCTGACAGAAAGCACATGCGGACTTATGGCGGAAACAAAGAAGCGATTTAGGTCCTTCCAAAAGCTTTTCCATGCCCATTGCATCATCTGCGGCAAAAAGCATCCCCTTGGGCTCAAACTACCGTTTCATGCTTGCAAAGATGGCTCTGTTAAAGCGCGCTTCTTTTGCGACGAGTTCTTGCAAGGCTATCCCGGGTTGATGCACGGCGGCGTCATTGCGGCGATCCTCGACGGAGCGATGATGAACTGCCTATTTGCCCATGGTAGAATAGCCGTGACGGGAGCATTAACGGTTCGGTTTCTATCCCCTCTTGCCGTGAAGCAAGCGGCAACCGTCCGTGCACGGATAAAAAAATCTATCTCGGCGTGGCATATCCTGGAGTCCGAGCTCTTGCAAGGCAAGCGGGTTATCGCAAAAGGAACCGCCAAATTCATGGAATGCACAGAACATTTTCTCAAACAGCATAAAATGGCGGGAAAGGACAAAAAATGAACGGGTTGATCCGGCTACTCGCATTTGTGTGTGAAATATGCCCTCTGTGCATCATAGCCAGGCGTTTCCCGAACTCTAAATTCGCCCGGGCCATGGCACGGATGGAAAAGTTCTGTCCTTTTTGCAATGCTCACGAGAAATTAAAACAAGACCATAGAAAGCTTCAATAACTCATGAAAGAAACAGCAAAAGCCTATTTTTTGGGAAAGAAGAGCCCCCGAAGACTTAATTGTGCACAGTCTGTCGCAGAAACATTCCGGGAACAACTTCCACTTGAGGAAAAAACCACGGTATTGCTCTCAGCCTGCGGTGGAGGAATGGCTCCAGAAGGATATTGCGGGGCTTTTTACGCAGCAAAATGCCTCTTGGATCATCATTTCCCCCACCGAACCCAAGATGGTTTGAAAGAGCTTCATTCCTTAGCAGGCTCCCTGAAATGCCACGAGATCAAAGCTTTGAAAAAGCTACCATGCGTTGGCTGCGTCGAAAAAGCCGCTGAAGTGGTCGGGAGAAAATGAATCTCAGGCTTATTGCCGATGGCTCAACAAAAAAAGAACGTAAAGCCATGCGTTGGGGCATTTCTTTTCTCGTCGGAGATGTTCTCTTTGATGCTTTCGGCCGGGAAGACATCTTTCGGACAAATGTCAGACGCCTCAAAATCGATCTCTCCCGAGTCAAACATGTGGTGATCTCGCATGAGGACTGGGACCACATTGCGGGACTTGGTGATTTCCTCAAGACCCATCCCAAAGCACAAGTTCACATCTGCAAGGAGACCGGCAAAACTCTAAAAGGGCTGATCCGGAGTAACCACGGCTCATTAATCGAAGTCAGCAGGCCCTGCCAAATAAGCCGGGGCATCTTTTCGCTTGGACAGATGCGCGCCGAAACAGGTCGCGGCATTCTTTATGAACAGGCTTTGGTCGTGAAATCACAAAAGGGCTTTTCAGTCATCACGGGCTGCGCCCACCCAGGGATCGTCCGGATCGTGAGGCAAGCTATCAAAATATTCGGCAAGAAAATCTACGCTATCTGCGGTGGATTCCACATGAAGGACAATACGCGAAAAGACAATTTAAAGATCATCGCAGAACTTCAAGCCCTCGGCGTCCGAAAGGTCATCCCCCTCCACTGCACCGGCGCTACCGCCCACCTCTTATTCCGAAGAGCTTACAAAAGAGGCTTTACCCCCTTGCGAGAAGGCCAAGCGGTCAGCCTCTAGGGCTTCGGGCCAGCAAGAAACAAAGTTTTTATTAACGCGAGAAGGACCAAGAGTCCGCCGAAAACACATACCACCGTTGCCCCGGTTGGGAGATCAAAGTAATACGAAAGCCCGATCCCTGCAAGACTCGCAAGGATCCCAAAACCCCACCCCAGAAAAAGCCTGCCGGATATTTTATCCGAAAAAAGGATCGCTCCGACCGCCGGGATGATCAGAAACGAGAAAACGAGCAGGACGCCCGCAATATGCACCGAACTCGTTACCACGAGACCGAATGTCAGATAAAAAAGAATGTCCCACCACCGGACCTTTATCCCTTTCCGATAAGCCTCTTCGGATTTTGTCGAGATCAGGAGAAACGTCTTGCGGAAATACCAGTGGAATGAACCCACGATGCCGTAAAGGACAGCCATCGTGAGTATCTCGCGGAGATCCACCAGAAGGATATTGCCGACCATCATATGACGGATCTCTTCATCACCTTCTGCCGCCCGGCTCAAGATGAGAATGGCCCCGGCTGCTGCCACCGCATAGACAATTCCAATAATGGCCTCTTGGGGTATTTTCTCCCGTCGAGCCCGTGTCACGGAAAAGATAATGGCCCCTACGAACGTGGCGGCTAATGAAAACCAGTAGGTTTCTCTCCCATGAAGGTTGAAGCCAAACATGAACGCAAGAACAGCACCCAAAGCCGCGATCTGCGCTAAAGCAAGATCAACGAAAATAACCTTCCTTTCGACGACATGGACCCCAAGATAGGTATGGATCCCCGTCAGAATGAGACACGCCAACAAGGGTTTCCACATTAAAAGAAAAAAATCGCTCATGAAACCCTGCCTTTCTGCGTGCCCAATGCTTCTTCGAGCAAGCTAATGTCTTGTTCCACAAGGGACAGATAGTCTTTCGCGTTTTCCGGCTCGCCAACAGCCTGCGACAAATTGACGATCCGAATACCCGTTTCTTCCGCTATCTTCTTGGGAGTCCGGTTCTCCTCAAAATATTCTTTGATGATCACTTTCGCGTTTTTGTTTTTTATTTGCTGAATAAGCGCGGCAAGATGTTTTGCCGTGGGAGGAATACCCGGCTTGGGTTCCACCTCTCCGATCACGACAAGACCGAACCTTTTGACGAAATAGGACCAACTGCGGTGATAGGTCACGACCGGTGCCCCCTGGAATGCCGCCATCCGCGCCTCCCAATCTTTGATCTTTGTATCCAATCGCTCATTAAAACTCGCCGCATTTTTCCGATAGAACGCCGCGTTTTCGGGGTCCACATTCGTCAATCCCTCGGCGATATTCGATGCGATGATCTTTGCATTCTCAGGATCACCTATGTAGTGAGGATTTCCGAAGGCATGAATGTCTCCTTCAGATCGTGAGAGTGAGGTAGGGATCTCAAGAAGCGGGATCCCCCTGGAAACATCGATAGAATATTTTCCATCCCCAAAAAACCGGGAATTACCGGCAGCATCCAGTAACGGCTGACGCCAGGCTTCCAGATCCAGACCTTCGTGGATCAACACATCCGCCTTTTTGACCTTGAGAACGTCCTTGGGCGTCGGAGCATAATGATGGATGTTCTGCTTAGGGGACGCAATCGAGGCGACGCGGATCTTGTATTGCCCTATTTCACTGGCGATATTCGCCAAAGTAGTTGTGGTCGCGACAACATTAAGTTTGTCCGCCGCGAAAAGGACATGACAAAATAATAGCGCGAAGCTTGAAACGACGAGCGAGGGAATAAGTATCTTTTTAGCCATCATGACGATCTCCTTTAAGTTCTATTGAACCACGTGCTTGTGGGCGCCGATCATAAAATCCACCACAAAAAAGGCGGCGTTATCTGTTTTCTCCCCTCCGGCATAAACGGTATGCGAATATTGGAGTTTCACATCCGCAAATTCGCTTTGCCAGAAAATGAAATAGGGGGAGATGCTTGTGGTCCCCTGCCGGCCCGCGACATCCAGAGGATTCAGGTAATCAAAACGTGCCCCGGTGCTGAATTTCGGAGAGAAACGGTATTCCACCAGAGAGTAAAATCCCCAAGGAGCGTTATTGTCATAAACCCGTCCGGTGCGATTCTGGAAATAGATTTCACTTTGCGACATGACTCTTTTACCCTCCGGAAGAAACCAGTTAAAGGTCGCATCCCCTCCAAAAACCTTCACGCCGTAGCGGTCCTGTCCCTCTGCGGGCGTATACTCCTCTTCGACCATGACACCGGTGCCATCATCCACAAGGATAGTGCGCGGAGGATTTTCATCTCCAAAAAGAGTGGTCCATCCAAGTTCCAAATTCGTATCCTGCGACGGTTCAAAGAAAGACTTCAAGTGGGTGTTAAAGATCGGCCGGCGGGAAATCCCGGAAAAGCTCTCCCCATTGTTGCCGCGCAAAATCTCTCCTGTGAATTCAAGCGGCAGATCCCAGGGGTTCGGAATACTATTCTTGAGCCTAGCACCCGATGAAGAAAGCCCTTCTTCGCCGAAAAAGTTTTGGATCACGAGAGGATAATCCGCGGTTTGTAATTGGTGAGCGTGCATCAGATTTTCTTTTCCGATCATCGCGCGGAATTTCCCAAGCTGCGTCGTAAATCCGAGAGGCAAACCCCATCGCGTGTAATACGCCTCCTCAATATCAATATTTTGATCTTCAAGGTTATCATTGAGCGCGAGTGTGGCGTCAAGCCTGGAATAGGGATCGACCGCCCCTGCGAAATTGACCTCCAATTCTTTTAAAACGATCGTATTATTACCATCAATGTCCGCCTTGTTCTGGGTCAGCTTGCCTTGGGTCGTGCCCACCACACCGATATCCGGGTTGAAGCCTCCCTGCATAAGAGTCTTGGCAGGAGAAGGGGTTTGAGGCATCGCCGCAGCTTGGATCGGCAGCGAAGTCTGCTTTTTCTCAAATACCTCGATCCGGTAATTTTGTCGCTCAATAATTTCGTTTTGGGCCCGAACGGTGGATTTCAGGACCTCCATATGGCTTTCCATGGCGACGACCATCCGTTTGATGTCCGCCATTTCCTGCACAAGGTTTGGCCCAGCCGTGGGATCAGCCGAGGCAGTTCCCATGGGGCCGAGGTAAAAAAAAGACAATAGAAGAGAGAATACCCATTGATGAAGTCGCATAGCGACACTCCTTTCCTGCGTTATGAATCGGAAGAAAACGCTTACTTAGGAAAGGACGGGAGGCGCTCGGCCGTATAGCGGGGAAAGAAATTGAAACGGAAAGGATTGCCTGAGCTCTGAGAGATTGAACCTCTCTAGCTGTGCTCTGAAGAAAAGCGAGAAAACACAGAAAAGGATGAACCCAAGCGCGGTAACAAATTGGCAGGAAGGACAATTGTCCGCGTCATCCTTATCCCCAGCATGGTGAAGGGCGTGAATTAAAGGATGAAAGGCAAACACAGCGAATCCTACCAATAGAAGGACCGCTGCTAACTGGAATGCTCTATTTTTTTGAAATTGGGTCATGTTTTTTCTCCGGCAAATAGGCATTATACGCCCCGCAAGATGCGTTCTCAATAATCTTCCGGGTTATTTCTACGCGTCCTCCAAAGCTTATCAAAATAAACCCCGATGGGATTTTGCATCTTGAGTCCCGCCTTTTTTCCAAAATCCGTCGTAGCAAGTTTCATTAAGATTAAAATTTCTCAAGTGAGAAAGGCGAAGCTGAAAATGCCCGAGGTGGTCTGCGCTTTATTGCTGCCCAAAACATCCTGGAGAACGCCGATCTCAAAACGAAAATGATCGCCAAGGGGCGCGATAAAACCCAACACCACGCTCGCAAGATTCGCGCTTTGTCCGTGCCCTCCAAAATCGTGCGAATAAATCAACTCCATCTCGGGCTGGAGCCAATTGAACACCTGATAGCCCACCGCAAAATTCGCATGGGCCGTTCCGTAATAATAGTTCGTGCGCTCCCAATGCGCGAGCGGCGAGTTGAACCCGAGATTCAAGGTCCCGTTCCAGCGTCCAAGGTCTTTCGTGAACGCGATCGAGTTATCCAGACTGGTATAACCCTGACTTGAACCCAGGTGGTCGAAGTTGCTGCGCCGGCCGGTCGGCACAAAGATCGTGGGGATATAAGCGATCTCGAGTTTTTTCTCTACAGAAGCATAAAATCGCCAGTGGCCCGTCACGCCAAGATCCCCCCACCCGAACCCGTGCGTCGGACCTTCCGTCTCATCTTCTACGGGTCCACCCGGGCCGGGGGCCATATCCTTGACTTCATCATAATTATTTTCTTTATCCAAAGTGTGCTGGAACCACTCGATGATCCCGATATCGATATTGTTGTAAACACCCACCGTTGTTTGCGTTTCCCAGACCTGAGCCTGATAGATCCCTCTCTTTTCCCTCTCGCCGTTGGACTTCCATGCGAATTTGCCTCCCTGGATCACATAAGAGCCCCACAACTCCACCTGCCCGGGATCGTTGGTCGTCGCATCCATCGTCGCGACCTTGGCATGTTCTTCGATAAGAAAACTTTTAGAATCCTGCGCGGCATAAATAGAAAATGACCGGGAGCACAACAAAACCCCAAGGAAGATCAGCGCCCTGGAACAATTCACAGAAGATCGTTTCATTTTTTTATGGGATGATCAATTTTTCAGCGATTCGGGAACGAACGGTGTCGCTCAATCGCGAGAAATCGCTATGCTCCAACTGGGCCGTCTCGATCGGCTCCAACACGGTCAGTTCACAAAAAACCTTGGATTTCATGACCCAATCCCCTTTGGGGATCGCGTTCCGTGTGCCGCGAATGGCGATAGGAAGCACGGGGACTTTTTCTGAAATGGCAAGTTTGAAGGCGCCGCTCTGAAAGGAATTCATTTCGTCGGTCTCACTACGGGCCCCTTCCGGAAAAAAGAAAACCGACATTCCGGAACGGATATACTCGATCGCTTCGCGGTAGACATCCCGGATACTGGCGCGGTCGTTTCGCTTCAAACTGATGTGCTTGCAAAGCCCGAGGCACCACCCGAGAAAAGGAACGCTGAAAAGGCTTTCCTTCGCCACCCATTTGAATTGCGCCCGGATCTGATAAAGGACCACGATATCCCCCAAGCTCTGGTGGTTGGCCACGATCACATAAGTGCGCTTCGGATCAATATGCTCGAGCCCTTTCACGCTCACTTTCCAGTACGGGCTCAGGCCGATCACGGCGCTGGACCACCAAAAGCATTGCCGGTGAAGGATCTTTCTTTGTTTATCGAAAGGAAATGTAAAAACGAGGAGGACCAGCATGACGAGGTAAAGAAGCGCCAGCAGCAAAACACACGCCACCCAGAAAAAAAGAGAAAGCAAAGCGTTCAGCACAGACCTCCTTTAAAACGGGAAGACGCCATGAAAAAAATAATGAGACTTAATACCACCAGCACCGCTCCAAGGATCCGGGTATTCCGGATTTCCCGCGGAAGATCGATCGGCGCCACTTTCCAGTTGATGCGCTCCATCACCCATTGGTAAAACCCGATCGATTGCTGCGGCCAAAGAACCGAGAAAAATCCTAACGCGAAGCTCAAGCCACCAATTCCGAGAAAAAAATACTTGGGGAACAGAAAACAAAAGTTTTCCAGCAGGCATTGCATGAAACACCTCCTTTTTTATAGAGCATAGCGTTCAGCGTGGAGCGTAGAAATTATACCAAAATCTATTCTTTTCTATCCGCTGTACGCTCCACGCTATTCGCTAGTTACTCCCACGCACTACGGTAACCCTGCACAGATTCAACATAACGAAGCAGGTCTTCAAAAAAAGTATGATTCGAAAGTGTCGCGCTGTCCCCGATCATGATGAGCTTGCGTTTGGCGCGTGTCATGGCGACATTCATACGCCGCGTGTCGGTCAAAAAACCCAACTGCCCTTCGCGATTCGACCGCACAAGCGAAACGATCACTGCTTCCTTTTCCCGGCCCTGGAACGCGTCCACGCTGTCAATCTCCAGCGCCGCTAATGCTCCCGGATCGCCTTTTTCTCCCAGGATCATCCCGATTAAAAGTTTTACCTGGGCGCTGTAAGGACTAATGATCGCGATCTCTGCAGGCGGCACGCCGGCCTTGATCAGAAAGTTCAGTTCCTTCACCACAAGCTTCACCTCCTGGGAATTATAGCGGCTTTCGGTCCCTTCTTCGATCTCTTCTTCATACCCCAGGCCCGCGGTATCCAGAAAAACAACCGGCGTCTCATCAAGGCCTTCGGCCTTCACGTTCGGGAGATCTTTGAGCCTGTGCCCCACAACCGAGGGATCGGCCACAAGCGCGCTGTCATAAAATTTCCGGGAAGAGAAATCCATAATATGTTCGTGCATCCGGTATTGACGCTCAAGCCGCACTTTCGATTTCGGACCCAGGACCTCATAGAGCCGTTCAAAGAGCGTGAACCCCAAACCCCGCTCCCCGGGCCGGGAACGGAAAACCGTCGGGGGAAGCTGACAGTGATCCCCGGCCAAAACAACCTTTCCTCCGTGCCGCATCGGGATCCAGGTCGCGGGCTCGATCCCTTGCGTCGCCTCATCCAGGATCACCCAATCAAAAGACTTCGCGCGAATGAGCGGATCGCCGCAAACTGTGTGTGTTGCCACCACCACATCCGAAGCATTCCAAACCTGTTTGAATATCTGCGTTTTAAGGTCGCGAATATCATCACGCAGCCGGTGAACTTCATCGCGCATCGCGTTCCGTTCTTCCCACGACATCACGCGCCGGTCCTGCCGCCGCTCCTTTTGCCGGGCAAACTGTTCAAGCTGCGCTTCATGGGCATCGATCATCTTCGCGTAAGGATGCGCGGCAAGTTTATAGCTCAAGGTATGTTCACGGACCCGTTCCGTAATACGCGCCGGGTGACCGAGCCGCGTCACGGGGATCTTCTTTTTCACAAGGCATTCCACCAAATGATCGCAGGCAGCGTTCGAGGGCGCCGAAACCAGAACGGTCTGACCCTTCCGGAAGGCTTGATGAATGATCTCGGTCAACACACGCGTTTTGCCTGTCCCCGGAGGCCCGTGGATCAGAAGCATATCTTCGGCTTCAAGCGCCCTTTTGACCGCTTCTTTCTGGTCGTCATTGAGCGTCGGATCAAAACTCCGGCATATTTCTTCAGATGCTGGATCCCCGAATCGGGGTTTCTTGAGACCGAGGCTGATGTCCCTGAGCCAAGCGACCCGGGAATGCTCCGCCGTGCGTGTCATCTGCAGCGCTTCGTACATACGCTGATACGTGGTGCGGTTCTCCGAAAGGCTGAGTTGATAACTTTTTTCACTTTCGATCCAACCGGGGATCCTCCCGCCAAAAGCGACCGTGATCCGGAACCGGTCTTTTTCATAGACCGTGCCGGCGGGACAATCCTCCGGAGGCGTCTGAAAACCTGAAAGCGAAACGACATCGCCGGGGCTCAAAGAATAACGGGGTAAAGAACGGCCATTCTGGAGCGCGAAGGTGAGAAGTTTCTGGCCGGAGGGATTGTAATGGGTTTCCAGAAGGTCGAGCCGGAAAATGGCCTTGCCTTTTTTTTCACGAACTTCGGGTTTCTGATCCAGGAATTCGGTTTTGAAACGGTTCTGCTCTTCGCGCTCTTCATCGCGAAGAAGGCGCGTCAGATGGAGGAAATGTTTTTCGATAACCGCTTCGTCGCCCACCCAGATCCTGCGTTCTTCTTTTTTTTCAAGTCTCGGAGGAAGCGGCGCATGAATTTTCTTCCGGCGCTTCTTGGGTTTATCCCGATAAGTTCGAGCCATTTCAAAATCCTTGTTTGGATATTAAACTCGAAATCCGAATATCGAAGCACGAAACAAATTCAAAACCCCAATATTGCAATGTCCGAAAAAATCGCCTTTGTTTTGAGCCTTTAGCTTTCGAGATTCGGACTTGTTTCGGAATTCGGGCTTCGAGTTTCGGATCTGTTATTAGAATTATTCGCCGATGATCTTAACGATCACGCGCTTGCGCCGGCGACCGTCAAACTCGGCATAAAAAATACGTTCCCAGGTTCCAAAGTCGAGTCGTCCTTTTGTGATAGCGACAACAACCTCGCGACCGAAGAGCTGACGTTTCATGTGCGCATCGCCGTTATCTTCCCCGGTCCGGTGATGGCGATAGCCTTTCAGATCATAAGGCGCGATCTTCTCCAGGAAATCATCAAAATCCTGGATCAGCCCATCCTCATCATCATTAATATAGACACTCGCCGTGATATGCATGGGATTGACGAGGCAAAGCCCTTCTTTGACGCCACTTTTAAGGACGGCCGCTTCGACTTGCGGCGTGATATTGATGTAGTCGCGTTTCTTTTTCGTCTCGAATGAGAGATATTCGGTGTGTGTTTTCATGGATCACCTCTTTGATGAAAGGAACCGGAATAATCTATCACGGAAACGGACTCCGGACAAAAAAAGACCTCCGCCCGCACTCGGACGGAGGTCGGAAATTCGAAAGGTAGGGACTAGCTGGGAAGGGTCTGACTGATGGTGGTGTCGACCGCTTTTTCAAAAATAGTCTCCGGCTTGATGATGGGCTTATAGTCCGTCGACCCGGGAAAGGGGCAAGTGGCGATATCATAGATCCCCGCACCGGCCCGCAAAAGGGTGTACCCGATCCCCCGCCCAAGGCTTGCGATAAATCCCGTGAGGTAATCCGGATTTTGCTCCATCGCAGGAGGTATTTGGGTCACAAATTCCCCGGGGCTGGTGACCACATTCGTCACTCCGCGGCTGAATTTGTTGAGAGCTTTATTGGAATCCATTTTTTCTACAAGAGCGGCTTCGGCTGGAACGCTTGAGAGCGCCAACGCGATAGCGAGGAACAGAGCAAGTTTTTTCATTTTAGGATTCTCCTTTTTTCGTCCCAACACGTTCGTCCTACCCCATAGTATCGGCCACTTTGGATCTTCTTTAATTTTTTTCGTCTCTTCCCGTTCAATCTTCAAATCCTTCGGTTTGAAAAACTTCGATCGTGACCTCCGGAAGTTCCCGCTCCGTGATCCCGGCTTTTTCCAAGGCGCAGCTCTCAAAAAAAGTTTTAGCATCCCATCCGGTCTCGGTCGCGACTTCAGGGAGATAAACCCCTTTCTTCCATCCATGGGTCACAATGATGCCATCTGTTCCGGTCCGGATGTCTTTGTAGCTTTTGATCGGCACAGGCTCCGTAAGAAGCGAAACATGGACTTTAAGATCCTTGAGTTCATCCAACGCGAGTGGCGGAAACCGCGGATCTTCAAATGCCGCAGCTAGCGTCATCTCGCGAATACTTTCCTTGAGCGGCTCATAGCCCAAGATGTGTCCGATACATCCGCGTAACCGCTCCCGGCGCTTGAGCGTGACAAAAATCCCGCGTTTTTGTTCCATGATTTCACGCGGCAGTTCGAGTTTGGGTTCACTCCCCGCCGTCAAACGCGCTTTTAACAAATCGTGAACATAAATGAGAATTTTTTTCTGTTCTATTGTGTTAAGCATAACCCAACCTCAAAGTGATAAGCGATAAGTTGTAAGTTTTAAATCTTATCCCTTACCGCTTAACGCTTATTACTGTTGTCTGAAAGCCATGGCGGCGTAACCCACGACCGAGCTGCGGTCGCCGGTCACATCACCCGAATTCGCATACCGGACGAGACGTGGACCCGACCATTTCATTTTCTTGGCCAGCAGGATCGAGGTCAGGACAGTCCCCATGCCACAAGCTTCGGCCTCTTCTTTCGTGTAGGCGTCATAGATCGCTTCGGCATTCCCCTTTTCGAACATCGCGATCAGAGCCTTGTCTTTCCCAAGAGCTGTTTCATAAGAATGAAAATGCGAAAGGTCCGTCGTTGCCACCACAAGCGTGTTTCGATCCGCAAGGGCCTTAGCGAGAACCTCCGCGAGAAGTGTGCTGCTTGTGAGATTCTGAACACCGATATAGATCGGGACGATCTTAAGCTCCGGGATCGTTTCCTGGAGAAATGGGATTTGAACCTCCAGAGAATGTTCTTCGAGACGACCGGGCATCGCATTCCGGAAAAGAGGGTGGAACATTTGAATCTCCCGGACAAACTCACGATCCACGGGAACGCGTCCAAGCGGAGTTTCATAGGCCAAGACATCATCCACGAGCACGCCCTGCAGGAACACATGATGCAAAAAGGCGATAACGATAACGCTGTCGAACTTCCGTCCTTCCACCAGTTTATAGGCCTCAGCCGCGACCTGTCCGGAGTAATCATAGCCGGCGTGCGGGACGATCAGAGCCCGGACATCCGGATCGGGAATATGCCCGGACGCAGCTAGAAATTTTTGAATATTTTTTTTGAGGATCCGGGGATCTTCGGGATAGAACTGCCCGCTTACCACTGCCATGCGGATCTTCCCCTGAGTCGTCATCGCCTTGTCCCTCGCTTTTACCTGCTTTTATTCTACACCTAAAAAAACCCGAAAAACTGTTAAAATTTTGAGCTCACTTGTGGGAGGCGCTGGGCTATAATGCTGTTGTCTCAAGAAGGATACAGCGCCCTGGTTTTTCTCTGGATCTCGATTGAAAACCAGGACTGCATTGATCTTCAATTAAACAATTTAAGAGGGATCAAGCGCCATGCCAACCTTACCCAAATCTTCAGCCGCCCCAGCAAGAGATTTTATCGCCGCGCCGCTCAATCTCGAATGTCTTGTGGCCTATCAAAAACATTCGGTCGTCAGCAAACAGCTCCTGAATAAAAAAGCAGGAACGTTAACACTCTTTGCTTTTGACAAAGGCGAGGGCTTAAGCGAACACACCGCGCCTTATGACGCCTCGGTCCTCATCCTTGACGGGAAAGCCACGGTAATGATTGGCGGGAAATCCCATAAATTGAAGAAGGGCGAGATGATCATCATGCCCGCGCATGTCTCGCATGCCCTCAAAGCCGTCGAGCCTTTCAAAATGCTCTTGATCATGATCCGCTCCGCGGAGTGAAAAAACATGATGTCCCTCTCCGTCGTTCCAACGAAATACTGGCACAAACTCGACGGTGGAAAGATCCAATGCGATCTTTGTCCGCGCCATTGCAAGCTGACGGAAGGTCAGCGTGGATATTGTTTTGTCAGGGCCTGTCAGAATGATCAAATCGTTCTGACAACTTACGGCCGTTCAAGCGGCTTTTGCGTCGACCCGATCGAGAAAAAACCGCTTTTCCATTTTCTCCCGGGAACACCGGTCCTGTCTTTTGGCACGGCCGGCTGCAACCTGGGTTGTAAATTCTGTCAAAACGCGGACATCAGCCATTCCCGGGAAATGGATACGCTCGCGGACGCCGCCTCCCCCGAACTCATTGCAAAAACCGCCGAGACTCTCCACTGCCGGAGCGTAGCCTTCACCTACAACGAGCCCGCCATCTTTCATGAATACGCCGTCGACACCGCGAAGGCTTGCCGCAAACTCGGGATCAAAACGGTCGCCGTCACAGCCGGTTATGTGTGCGCCGAGCCTCGGAAAGAATTCTATGAATGGATGGATGCCGCCAATGTGGATCTAAAAGGATTTACGGAAGAATTTTATAAAAAATACACAGACAGCTCCCTAGCGCCCGTCCTTGAAACACTTGTCTATCTGAAGAAAGAAACAAAAGTCTGGGCCGAGATCACCACCCTCCTCATCCCGGGGTTGAACGACTCCGAAAAAGAATTACAGGCCCTGACCTCCTGGATCGTGAAAAATCTGGGGCCCGATGTCCCGCTCCATTTCACGGCATTCCACCCCGCCTATAAAATGCTCGATGTCCCGCCCACGCCGGTCTCAACGCTCCGGAAGGCCCGCGAAATCGCGCTTGCCGGCGGCATCCGTTATTGCTACACAGGAAATGCCGAAGACCCCGAAGGCGAAACTACTTTTTGTCACTCTTGCGGGAAAAAACTGATCGGCCGAAACTGGTATGAATTGACGGCCTGGAATTTGAAGGACGGAAAATGCAGTGCCTGCGGGTCTCCCTGTTCGGGGATCTTGGAATCTAAACCCGGGAACTGGGGATCGAAACGCCAAGCCATCAGGCTCAGCGATCTCTCCTGATCGCGCATCTCGGGGAACGGTGAACGGGTAACGATTTTCGTTCGGCGTTTCCCGTTGCCCGTTTCCCGGATCTCAGAATTTGATCGCTATACGAATCCGCAACAAGATCGGTCGCCCGTATCCCCAAAAGCTTCCGATAGAATTCGCATTGCCTTTTAAGTTTCACGGCAGCCTGTGCGGGGCCGAACACTTCGATCTCCATAAAACTCCCAAGCTTTTTCACGCGATCGATATGGAATTTTGTGTTTTGAATGAAATAGATCTCGCGCCTTTTATCAACCACGGTTAAAACCCCGAGCGCCTGGGTCAGGATTTCCTTAAGCGGGGTCTTTGGGGAGCAGGGAAAAAGCGTGGCGTCACACTTCTTGGAATTCTTTTGGTTGCTGCGTTTGTAGCAGATGAGGGCATTCTCGATATTCCCTTCGCGAAGCTTCAAATGTCCGGAAGGAACGCGGAAATACGTGTCGATCTGGCGATCGAGTCCTTTGAATCGAGCTCTATGAGCCTTGAGAATGGCGCGAATGCGAGCCGGATGATGACATCGCGCCTTGATCTCAACCGTAATCCCCATGCGCAAAATCGTTCTTAGAAGGAAAGCTTCAATTTATTCTTGAGACTGCTCGCGGCGCTTTTGACGCCACTGGCCACGCCCTTCGCCGTATTTTCTACAGCGCCAGTCGTACCTTTGAGCGCGTCTCCCGCCTGGCCCGCAATCGCATTCGGATTTTCGGCTGCGGTCTTCAAGGTGCTCAGACTTTTTGCAGCGGCCTCGGCGGCTGCTTTTGTGGAAGTATTAAAAGCTCCCGTAAGGGTTCCCTCCAGGCCTCCGATATCGAAATTCACAAGATTCGAGATGCCCGAGCTCATCATGGCCTTCAGAACGATCAAACGCACAACGCTGTTGAGGTCGGTGATATTCTGATAACTCTGATCAAGGTTGATCGGGAATTCTTTGGTCGAAGGGCTACCGCTCGAGTAGTCCACATAAACGACCTTACCGATCTTGAGACGCATCATGTCGATCTGGATCGGCATGGCTTTTGCGGGAGCCTTCGGCTCCTGTCTTGTGGTTTTGGCAGGGGCCTTTTGAGTTCCCTGGAGCGCTTTGAGACGGTCTAAATTGAGCTCCCCTTTTTCATTTTTCACGACCGTGAACTGCTGCATATTAAACTCGATATTCTCAAGATGAACTTTCCCTTTCAGGATATCGGAAAGGTTATAGTCCACAAGGATCTTCGGAATATCCACAAGCGTCGTGTCGTGAAAACCTGATGGATTTTTGACGACAAGGTTTTCGATGTCGACCAGGGTTTTCGACAGACCAAGATCGAACTTTCCGATGCTTAAAGGCATGCCCGTTACGGCACGTACGCCGATTTCTGCCGCGGCCTTGATGACGATATTACGCGCGAGCACCAAAACGACCAACGCCACAACTAAGAGCACCACACACTTCATGAGCAGCTTCATGTTTGCCTCCCCAAGGTTGAAAAATTCAAACTCTTAAACGATAAAAAAGCCATTCCAATCGTGATGATTCTATCACTGTTTTTTTTCCGAGACAGACGTTTTCGTCATGCGCTGGAAGATCGCTTCTTCAATGGCAATCTCCTTGCGCGAGCGAATACGGTTCAGATGTTGCGCGATCCGTTCTCCCGGAATATTCAATTCTCCCAGCACCAGACGATTGAGCTCGTAGCTTGCCTCCCATTCCTCCGTCACCACGATATCCGCCCCGAGATCATAAAGTTGGGGCATCTGACCTTCATAACGCGTCCGGACCGCAAGAGTCACATTCGGGTTGAGGCCTTGAACAACGCGAATGATCTGAGTCATGCCAAGAGGGTCAGGAAAACTCACGATGACCGCCCGCGCACGGCTGATCCCGACTCGCTTCAGAACCTCTTGATTGGACGCGTCGCCGTAGATCGCTTTCATATGGAGCTTCCTCGCTTCACGCATCTTGACCGGATTCATTTCAATGATCACAAACGGAATATTCTCGTTTTGAAAAGCCGCAGCAAGATCGCGGCCCGTCGGACCGAATCCGCAAAGGATCACATGCCCTGTAAGGGAAGAAAGCGTGCGATCCGGTTTTGTCCAACTCGCGGGAGGCACGCCGAAGATCACAAACCGGCTGAGGATCTTTAAAACCAGCGGGATCGCCGCAAAAAGAAGAGGGGTCATCAACATGGTTAAAAACGCCGTCGAAAGTAAGACCTGGTAAAGTTCGGGCGTGATATGTCCCGACCCTCGCGCCATTTCGATCAGAAGGAACGAGAACTCCCCGATCTGTGAAAGGATGATCCCGGTGATCACCGCAATGCGCGGTGGAAATCCGAAAGCCATAATAAGAAGCGTCATGATGAAAAAATTAATGAAAAGAACGAGACTCACCACCGAAAGCACAAGAAAGATATGACTCAGAAAAAAATGGATGTCGAATAAAAGACCGATCGAAACAAAGAAAATGCTCACGAAAAGATGACGGAACGGAATGATGTCTCCGATCAGCTGGTGCGAGAATCCTGTATTCGCGAACATGAAACCGGCCAAGAGCGCTCCGATGGCCATGGAAAGCCCAAGCGCGCCGCTCCCCCACGCCATCCCTAAGCACACCACGACCGAGAAAAGAAAAAAGATCTCACGATTCCGGATTGCGGCCACACGGTAAAGAAGCTGCGGGAGAAGAAAACGCGAAAAGACGAAGGCCCCGGCCAAAAGCAGAACCGTTTTAAGGAACGCCATCCCGAGAGCCAGCCCCACCGAGCTCATGGATTGTCCGAAGGCTGAGAGAAAGATCATGAGCGGCACCACCGCAAGATCCTGAAAGATCAGGATGGAGATCGCGATACGGCCATGGGGCGAGTCGATCTCTCCGCGATCCATCAGGTATTTCAGCACGATCGCCGTGGAGCTTAAGGCGATCACCGCGCCAAGAAAAAATCCCTCGTAGAAAGTCCAGCCACGCCACCAACCAAAAGCCATCGAAAGACCGATCGAGATCAGGATCTGCAGAGACCCGCCGATCACCGCAATATTTTGCATCCCGCGCAAACGCTCGACAGAGAATTCCAGTCCGATCGTGAGCATCAGAAGCACCACTCCGAGTTCGGCAAGCATCCGGATATGTTCGCCATTGGAGAGAATGCCAAGACCCTGCGGGCCAATGATCACGCCGGTTAGAAGAAATCCGAGGATCGTCGGAAGGCGGAACTTTTCGAAGATCACGGCAACCACCGTGGCCATCAGAAGGACCAGAAGGATCTCGGTTAAAAATGAAGCATTTGCCATAATTTTCCTTTTGGCTTAGAAACAAAACTAATGTCGTGAACAGTATACAAAATCCAATGGCAAATAATCCAGCACTATGACCCGCGCGATTTAATAAACCTGGTTATTTCATCCCGAATCTAGAATTTCTATTTAGTTTAAAACACAAAATCTTACTTCGAACCGGAGCGGCTCTGCGCACTGCGACAAGCAAAATTGTCTCGAGATTCCCCCTAGCCGGTGAATGCCTCCGAAATGATAGTTATTGCTATGAATAAGACTTTCTAAGATAAAACTGTATGTTTTTACTGCTCAAACAATCTTGTATAACACACGGAATCCATATACACTATGAGTGAGGACAGTAGCAGAGGGTCTCGAAAGGAGAGACGATGAAGCGCATGAAAGAGTTGCTAGAGAATCAGGGCGGGTTCACACTTATAGAATTGATGATCGCTCTTGTGGTCATTTCTGTTGTGATCGTAGGATTCATCGGAGCCAACGTCCTGGCGCAACGAAATAACGAGGACATGCATGAGCGCACCACCGCAGTCCAGGATGCGAACCGGGCCATTGAACAGATGCGGAATATCTCAAGGACCGGAACCTTCCCCGCCAATGTTGTCGCCGTTTATCCCAACAACAGTACCTTGACGGGATTTGATAGCCTGCCCAGTGAAGAAGTCACGGCCTCTTATGAAAACGCAACTGCAAATCCGTTGGATGTCACGATCACGGTAACATGGTTATCTTATTCTCAACGCGCCAGTGAAGAAGTGATCCGAACCTATATTACCCAAAGGTGACGATATGAGAAACGCGCAAAAGGGTTTTACGCTCGTCGAAGTGATGCTGGCAGCCGCGATTTCTGCGATCATTATCTTTGGGGCTTTCGGCATTTTACAGGCCAGCAACAGACAGCTCGAGGTGATTCACGCCCGGATGACCCTTCAGGAAGGCCCGCGAGAAGCGCTTTTTAAAATGGCCCAGGAAATACGCCAGACGGCCTGGCACAAGATCGATACCCTCGCGACCCCGGATGTAACCGGCGTCGAACGCGCCAGTACGATCAATTTCGTCGTCCCTGTCCCGGCTCCGGACGCGGCGTCCCTTGTGGATTCAAACTTCACACCCAAATGGGCGAGCAATATTCTTTATAAACTGGACACCACCACGCACCAGATCCTCAGAGTCTCAACCGATCTTGTCACAAATCAAAAAAAACAGACTGTGCTCGCCAATGAGATCACAAGCCTTGAATTCTCAAGGGCAAGCAGTCAGCCAGGGCTGATCACGATCACAGCGGGGGCCCAACGGGAGTTTGCCGATGGCAGAAAAATACCCGATGAGCCCATCCTGCTGGACGTGCAGGCAGAAGCGAGGAACCCATGAAATCTCTAAACGCACTTCGTAATGAACGCGGCTTTGTTCTTCTTGTGGTTTATGTCGTGGCGATATTCATCACTGTTTTTTCGATCGCTCTCTTCGCAAGGCACCGGGCCGCGATCCAGGCCACCGAACGCTATCAGAACAGGATCCTGGCTTTTAATGCCGCAGAATCGGGGATTGATTTCGCTCTCCGCGAACTTGCTACCAGCTCGTCCCGTCGAAGCCAGACCGCAACCACCGCCTATACTTCTTCTGCTATTCCCATGGAGCAGAATGAATTCATGTTTACCATATCTCCCGTCGCAGATCAGCCGGCGCTTCGCAGGATCGACTCAAAAGGCTGCGCGCCCAATTGCACCACCACGTCACGAGCCCATCAAGCTTCGGACATTGCCGTTTATTGCCAGATCACAGCCGCGGCACCGCCTATGTCCTTGTTCAAGTATGGCGTCTACGCAAAGAATTCCATTTCCATGTCGGGCAATTCGGCATTTGACAGTTACAATTCAAACTATGGCGCTTATGGAGGCTCCAATAAAAGCGACGACGGAGGGATGGCGGTTAACACCTCGCAAGCCGGAGGCCTGGGCCTGAACGGTAACGCGAAAATAAACGGCGACGTTTTTGTCGCCCATGAGGCAAACCCCAATGTTGTGGTCACTGTTCAGAACGCCACGATCACCGGAACGCGTTCCAACCTCCCGGAAGAATGGTCCGAGCCTGCTACGGTAGCGGTCCCCGCAGAAGCTGTAGCGATCGATCTCAGTAGCATAAGCGGCAATTCCACACGCACGCTGGCTGCGGGAACGTATCACACTCCTTCGCTTGGCATTTCAGGGAACGCAAAGATCGTCACCACCGGAGCCGTCAAGATCTACGTCGATGGCGCGATCAACATTACCGGGAACGGCATCGTCGTCCCTAATAATCACCCGGCGAACATGCTTCTTTACTCCACAGGCTCTGCGACTGTGAAAATCGCGGGGAACGGTTCTTTTTATGGAGGGGTCTATGCACCGAACTCTGCGGTCACAGCCAGCGGCAACGGAGATCTCTTTGGCGCTGTGATCTCAAAGACATATACCCAGTCGGGGAACAGCGCGACGCATTTCGATCTCGCCTTAAAGGATTTAACGATCGCGGATCCCAACCAGACCCAGATCGCCCGGATCAAAGCCTGGCAGGAACTTAACAGTCTTGCATGGGGAACCGGTAAAGAGATCGCTTAAAGCAGAGACAGTTCTTTCCGGTCGTTTACGTTCCGGCTTTTAGTTTTTTTCTTCCCACGCGCAGACTTTGGGCATTTGGAGAAATCCGCTATATTGAAGGAATGAAACTCCCAGGTATTTTTTCCCACGGGCGTTATCGCGGAAATAAAAAACACCCGCCGTAAGATCCCCTAGCTTGGTGTACCCCTCGCCTTTTTCAATCTTTCCGATCGGGATCAGGGGATCCCCGAGATTATCCCGGCACACCCGGTCCGCAAGCATTCCTGTCTGTGCGGCCTGGTAAAATTTCTGGGCGGGATGATCTTTCGGGAGATCCGGTATCTGTGCTGGCGGCGCCGAACATCCGGCAAGGAACATGGAAAAAACCAATATCGCAAGTAACGTATTCATCGTCATTCCATTGATTTTGTCATCCCCGCATGCTTTAAGCGGGGATCCACGCTTCTGGATTCCCGCTTCCGCGGGAATGACATGCTTAGGATTTACCATTTTCCCGTCTTCTGGGTGGAAGGTTTTGGATGGTGCTGGATCGTGGAAAGCGCCTCCTGCAAAAGAGAATCTGGAAGAGAATAATCTTTCAGTTCTCCATTCAAGAACTTGTCATAACCGGCAAGGTCCATGAGCCCGTGCCCGCTATAACAGAAGAGAATGGCTTTCTCTTTCCCCTCTTCGCGCGCCTTAATGGCCTCATCGATCGTACAAGCAATGGCATGACTTGTTTCCGGAGCGCAGATCGCGCCCTCCGTCCTGGCCCAAAGCATGGCGGCCTCGTAACATTTCACCTGATCGATCGAGCGCGGTTCAAGAAGTCCTTCGACCACGCCTTGGCTCACCAGCGGCGACATGCCGTGATAACGCAATCCCCCGGCATGGATCGGCTCCGGAATAAAGGTGTGCCCGAGCGTGTGCATAGGAAGAAGCGGCGTCATCTTCGCCACATCGCCGTGGTCATAGCTGAAGGGCCCGCGCGTCAGGGTGGGGCATGCCGTCGGTTCCACGGGAATGATCTTGATCTTCGCGCCATGGATCTTGTCACAGACGAACGGGAATGAGACTCCGGCAAAATTACTCCCGCCGCCCGCGCATCCGATCACGATATCGGGATGTTTTTCTCCGGCCATGGCGAGCTGTTTCTTGGCTTCCAGCCCGATGATCGTTTGGTGGAGCATGACGTGATTGAGCACGCTCCCAAGACAATAGCGCGTCTTGCCGGTCGGATCGCCCACAGCCTCTTCGATGGCTTCGCTGATCGCGATACCGAGACTTCCGGGCGTTTTTGGATCTTTTTTCAGGATCTCGCGACCGGCATGAGTTTCATGACTCGGACTCGCAACACAGTTCGCTCCCCACACACGCATCAGACTTTTACGAAAGGGTTTTTGGTCAAAGCTGATACGGACCATGAACACCTTGCACTCAAGGCCCAGGAGCTGGGAGGCAAAAGCGATCGCGCTCCCCCATTGGCCGGCGCCGGTCTCGGTCGTGAGTTTTTTGATGCCGAATTGTTTGTTGTACCAGGCCTGGGCCACCGCGGTGTTGGGCTTGTGACTCCCGGCAGGGCTGACACTTTCGTCTTTGTAATAAATGCGCGCAGGAGTCTTCAGATATTTTTCAAGATAGACGGCGCGCTTTAGCGGCGCAGGACGCCAACGATAAAGCATCTCCAGGATCTCTTCGGGAATATCGATCCAGCGCTCCGTACTCATTTCTTGTTCGATCAGATTCCCGGGAAACACTTTCTCGAGCATATCCGGCGAGATGGGATTGCCATCCGGCCCCAGCGGCGGCTGCATCGGGGTCGGCAGGTCCGCGGCCATGTTGTACCACTGTTTCGGCATGTCTTTTTCACTGAGCGTGATCTTGATGTTTTTCACTCAAAACTCCTCTATGGGATGGCTGAACCCTTCTCTCAAAAAGTGAATTGTTCATAGTCTATCCATTTCCGGAAAATAATCATGCGGTTTTTTATTTTGAAGCAACCCCAATGCGCTTCGTCAACGCTCAGCTCGCCCCAGCGAGGCGATCTTCGCTCGCACGCTCGACTTCACTCGGCGTACAGGAATCGTTACGAGACAGCTCTCGGAGCTGATGGGAGCTTGGTCCTGCCCACCGGGGCAGGTTCCATCAGCGAGAGCGCAGGCTGGCACTCGCCGCTGGAGCGAGTGAACAGCCGATGTCGAGAGACGATTCCTGTACGCCACCCTGCCCGTTCCGTCTCGCGAGCATGCCTCATCGCATTGGGATTGCTACCCTCTTGGGATGGGATATAAAGAGCAGCACAAAAAGGTTTGTCGCGGGCGACAATTCTTTCTATAATCCCCCCATGCGAAAAGCACTCTCTTATATCGTCCCTGCATTGATCCTCCTCGGTGTGCTCATGCTCCAGTATAGCTTTCCTTCCCAGATCGAATCGTTTCGGGTGAAGGTTTTTGACGTTTTCCAAAGGATCAAACCCCGCGTTTATCAGAACACGCCTGTCCGGATCATTGATATCGATGATCAAAGCCTCGAAAAAATCGGCCAGTGGCCGTGGCCCCGGACGATCCTGGCAAAACTTGTCTCCCGACTTGCTTCCGGAGGCGCCACGGTCATTGCTTTTGACGGGGTCTTCCCCGAACCGGACCGCACTTCTCCGAAGAACATGCTCCCGATCTGGGCGGAAGGCGCGACCAGCGAACTTTTACGTGCCCAATTGGAAATGATCCCGGACCATGACAAGGTATTCGCGGAGGCCGTGGCCAAAGCCCCCGTCGTCCTGGCCTTCGGACTCACCAACGAATCTCATGCAAGGCTACCGGCGCTCAAAACGGGCTTCCTGGAACATGGAGCGAGTAAAGATCGAGCCCTTGACTACATCTCGCCTGTTTTTAAAGGAGCGGTTGTTAATCTTCCGATTTTGGAAAAAGCCGCGCGCGGAAACGGCTGTTTTAACATGGGTGTGGAATGGGATAATATCGTCCGACGTGTCCCGTCGCTTTTCCGGTTAAATGACACCCTCTATCCGGCTCTTGTCCTTGAGACCTTGCGTATTTTTCAGGGCGCCTCCGCTTATAAGATCACACTTGCCGGCGCAACAGGCGAAACTTCCTTCGGAGAAAAAACAGGCCTTGTCAGCATTAAGACGGGTCTCTTGGACATTCCCACCGACGCGACGGGCAGGATCTGGCTTTATGACACTGGCTACAAAAAAGAGCGTTTTATTCCGGCCTGGAAAATCCTTTCGGATGACAACCTTCTTAAGGAAATGAAGGAAAAGGTTCTTTTCATCGGTACGACCGCCATGGCCTTGAAAGATCTTCGCGCCACTCCGCTCAACCCCCGCGCTTCGGGTGTTGAAGTCCACGCCCAGATCGCGGAGCAGATGTTCCTCGGAGATTTTCTGGAACGACCGGACTGGGCGGCAGGCCTGGAATTCACTTATTTGACATTGCTGGGGATCCTGCTTATTTTGATCCTGCCGGCCGCCGGTGCCGTACGCTGCGCCGTGGTCGCTTTCCTGGCTATTGCCTCCGCCTTCGGATTCTCGTGGTACGCCTTCATCCGTTGGCATTTTCTTATCGATCCGGTCTTTCCGTCTTTCGCCGTTTTCGGGATCTATTTGGCATCGTCTTTCCTGAATTTTCTTGGAACAGAACGCGAACGCGGCCAGATCCGCGGCGCCTTCGGCCGTTATCTCTCCCCGGCGCTCGTTGAACGGCTTGCCAAGAATCCAGGGCAGCTCAAACTCGGCGGCGAAATGCGCCCCATGACATTTCTTTTTATGGATATCCGTAATTTCACAGGGATCGCAGAAAAGTTCACCCCGGAAGAACTCACGCAATTCATGAACAGTTTTCTCACGCCGATGACCGACATCATTCTCCAACACGGGGGTACGATCGATAAATATATGGGCGATTGCATCATGGCCTTCTGGAACGCGCCGTTCGAAGATGAGAATCACGCGCTGCACGCGTGCCAATCAGCCCTCGCGATGCAGGAATATCTCCGAAGCACATCGGGTTTTGAAGGGATTCGCGTCGGGATCGGGATCAACACCGGGAACGCCTGTGTTGGTAATATGGGTTCAGAGCAACGTTTTGACTACACAGCGCTCGGGGATGAAGTGAATTTGGCTTCCAGGATCGAAGGACTTTCAAAAAATTACGGCGTCACGACCCTTGTGGGCCAGAACACCGTCGCTGCGGCAGAAGGCTTTGCGGTGCTTGAGATCGATCTCATCCGCGTCAAAGGAAAAACGAAGCCCGTCAAGATCTTCGCGCTCTTGGGAGATACAGGATTGGAAAACCAGTCGCTTTTCAGGGAAGTGCGCGAACATTTCGAAAAGATGCTCGTATCCTATCGGGGCGGGCGCTGGGTTGACGCTGAAAGATTTTTGGAGAATTGCCGGCGCATCACTCTTCCCCATATCGATCTGGGCGTGCTCTATGAGCTTTACGTTTCACGCATTCTCGCCTACAAGATCAATCCCCCGGTTCCCAATTGGGATGGCGCCACCACTGCGGATTCGAAATAAGCGGGTCAGTCTTCCCGTTCTTTCTGCGCCACTTTACCCGACACGGCCCGAAAAATCCCTTTCATCATACTGGCCTTACCATCGGAATTCTCGGGATCATAAACAAATTCATCGACTGTGATCGAACTTAAAGGGCCTAGCGTGAAAACGGTTTCATCCAGAAGAAGCACCTGCAACTGGCCATCCGCGCCTGTTTCGATCTTATCGCCCATAAAGATCTTATCGCCGTTTTTTAATTGATGCGAACTCTTCGCGGTGGGCGTTGCGACATTAACTTCGCCTTTCACGGACGCGGCCATGCCTGCCTGCACCGGCCGTGCCGTCTCAGCCAATAAAATTCCAGACGCACCCGTTGAAAGCGTAAAAGAAAACATCGCCAGGATCCAAAAATTTTTCCCCATGGACAGAACTTTCATTTTTCTGAAAAAAGCATCCGAGCATTCCGTGGCTGTCACAGATTTTTTCTATTAGAACGTCGATTATTGAAGATTAGAATCGCCACCCGTCGGCGGGTGGTAATCATCGTCATTTTTGGACTGGTTTTGCAAAGCGTTATTGCGTGCCGTATCCTGCGAGCTGTCGTCTGTATGCTGATTCATGACATCCATATCGTTGAGGATATTGATAAGCGCCTGGGTGTCCACGCTGGTATCGGGAGGAAGGTCTGTGTTGGTGCCACTTTCTCCTGTCCCCGTATTAGCCTGACCCAGCGCTTCAGTGATCTTATCCAGATCCGCCTGAGAAACCTGAAACACCGGAATTGGGCCGCGATTGGGACCGTCCACAATGGTCGCATGTCCCGCTTCGTCGATATCCACCCCGATAACCTGGCCATTCACGGTATTGGTGACATAAATACGCCCCACACCAACCGGCCCGAGCAGAACGATCATTGTTTTTTGGCCGTCAATGATCCCACCCACGTTCGTGCCGCGAAAACCGATGGACCCCGCCGGAAGATCGACCGACATGTTCTCCGGATTTTTATGCGCAACTTTTCCGGACACAACACGGAAGATCCCCTTCAACATGCTGGCTTTGACCTTACCATCGTCATTGGCCGGGTCATACACAAATTCATCGATCGTGACCGCGCTTACAGGACCTAAGGTGAAAACCGTTTGGTCCAGAAGCAGGATCTGCAGTTTCCCGTTTTTTTCCGTTTCAACCGTGTCTCCCATCAACACCGGGTCCCCGCTTTTCAAGGCCCTCGCCGAAGCGCCGGCCGTCGTGATCTTTACATCCCCCTGGACCGCTGCGGCCACACCCGCCTGCACCGATCCCGCAGATTGCGCCTGCAACATACCCGCCCCGAGGAACAAAACGACAAACATCAAGGCCCCTACAAGAATGATTTTTTTCATGCTAGAACTCCCATCGTTTGCTTAAGAGCAGCTGGAATTTGTTGTTGCCGTAGGTATAGTTGGTGATATTGGAAAGCGCGTGATAATACTCATACGTGCCCGTAAAAAGAATATCCTTAAAAGGTTTCGGCAGGATCTTTCCGATGAGAAGTGTTGTCAGCGGAGCGCCGTAAGTGACCCTGTATCTGATGATATTATCGCGACGGTGACGCCCCGAGACAGCAAATTCGGGGCTATCATAATCATCAAAATAGAAATTGAAGGTGTTGATCAAGAATTGCTGCTTTTTCAGAAACCAGGTGTGGGTATTGTTGATCGAGAACCGGTCAAACGCATTATAGTCTTGCTTCGCGTATTTATTACCGTAGCCAAGACTGCTCATCCATTTCATCGTGGGGAGAAGCCAGTAGCTGGCGCCCCACGTGTAATCGAACTCGGGGCCCTTGCGGTTAATGGCCGTATTATTTTCTGAGATGTTCATATAATCCTGGCGTTCAGCCCGGAAGTTAAAGAACCCGTTGAGTTTCTTCGTGAAGTCGTGATCGAAAAAGAAATTGCCACCCTGGGTCCGGAGAAAGCTCTGCGAGGAAAGGAAGATATTGCTAGCGACAAAGGAAGGCGTAAAATTGACGTATTTATTCTTGTAGGTCCCGCCCAGCTCGTACTGGAACGAACCCAGATCCAGGGAATTCACATTCGTCTGTTCCTGAAGATAGTAGGTGAATGACCCGAACACCGAATGGCCTTCCTTGAAACCGAGGTCGTGCGTGACATTCACATCGGTCACGTTCAGAAAATTCGTATCGGCACGCCGCGCATCCGAGGCTGGATTGGCGGTCCAGACATCATTCACGAGTTGCGCCTTGGAATGCGGGGCCGCATTGCGATTCGTGTCATACCCCCATCCCACGCTCTCGCGGATATCAAAATGTGTCCGCTTTTTCTTGAGCTTGATATTCTTTTCATAAAAATCGGCTTCATTTTTGATCTTCGGGGTTAGCGTCATGCCCCGCAGAATCCCGATCTCCTTGAGCGCCCCGTCCCAATTGGACGAACGGTACAAAACGGCCACATAAAGAATACGCACATCCGCAAGGTTCGGGCTGATCAACAGGACCCGCTCGAGCGTGGCCGCAGCTCCCTGATAATCATCACGAGCGATCTGGGCTTTCGCGTACTGGATATTGAGATTCACGTTATCGGGATCTTTGAGGATATCCTGGTAAGTGACCCCGGTTTTGTACTGCTCCCGGAAAGCAATGGCCTTGGCGCTCTCGGCCGTCTTGGCGTCTTGTCTCTCGGCCCGGGTCTCACGACGCATGCGCTGGACTTCATTCTCCAGGTCCTCGGCAAAGGTAACGGCGCTGAACGCAAACAGAAAGGCGATGAGAAAAGCGAGGAACTTCCGAGTAGATCTTGAGGCCATTATGCTTCCTTTTCTTTTCTGGACAGTGATTGCCACATTCTATGGAAAAACCGCTCTTGGAGGATCCCGGGTAATTTTTGAATCGGGCGTAGTCTACCTTTGCCCTTCCAGAAAAGCAAATTACAAATCCCGCAAGGCGGGAGGCGTACGGCGGCCGCGCGTTTTTTTCGCCGTACTCCGTACGCCGTACGCTATAATGCGCTTATGTCATTCCAATTGGACCCGTTCCAGATCGAAGCCATCGAGTGGATCGAAAAAGAGCATTCCCTTCTCGTCTCCGCTCCCACCGGCTCCGGCAAAACGCTCATCGCGGAAAAAGCCGTCGAAAAAGCCCTCGCGCGCGGCGAACAAGTCATTTACACGGCTCCCATCAAGGCCCTGAGCAATCAGAAATTCCGCGATTTCCAGGAACGTTTCGGGAAAGAAACAGTCGGCATCCTCACCGGCGACGTCTCGATCAATTCCGGAGCGCCGCTCCTCATCATGACAACCGAGATCTACCGGAACTGCCTTTTTGAAAATTCGGAGCGCATCTCAAAGATCGGCTGGGTCATTTTCGACGAAGTTCATTATCTGGACGATCCTCAACGCGGCACGGTCTGGGAAGAAGCGCTTCTTTTTACGCCGCCGGAGATCCGGATCCTCGCGCTCTCCGCCACGATCCCGAATGTCCAGGAACTCGCGGCCTGGATCCGGCAGATCCACCAGCGCCCCATCGCAGTGATCGAAGAGTCGCATCGCCCCGTCCCGCTCCATTTTCTTTTCCAGTGTCAGGGCCAGATCCTCACGAATACAAAATCGCTCCGAAAAGAAGGCTACCTTCAGCGGGATAATTGGCAGCTTTCTATGCGCGAACGGCGCCGCGGATGGCAGCCCCCGCGCGCCCGGCCGAACCGCCTGCATGATCTCATCAAACACTTGATCAACGAAGATCAACTGCCAGCCATTTATTTTGCCTTCGGACGAAAGCGCACGGCCACGCTTGCCTGGGAAGTCGCGCATTTTGATTTTATGAGAGATGCCGAACGCCGCGAGATCCGGGCTCTTTATGATGAGCTCCTGGCACGCTACGACCTTGCCGGCGACAAAACGGCCGAAGAGATACGCCCTCTCATTGAGCAAGGCATCGCTTACCATCACGCAGGCATGCTCCCGACCTTAAAGGAAGTCATCGAACGCCTTTTCACAAGCCGCCTGCTCAAACTTATTTTCACGACCGAAACCTTCGCACTCGGGATTAACATGCCGGCGCGTACCGTGGTCTTCGACGAACTTGAAAAATTCTACGGCACCGGGTTTAAAACCCTCACGACGCGCGACTTTTTCCAGATGGCCGGGCGCGCGGGACGGCGCGGCATGGACCCGGAAGGTTTTGTTTACTGTCGTATCCATCCGAACGATATCCCTTTCCCGGAAGTAGAACGCGTCCTTTACGGAAAGCCGGAACCCGTGCGCAGCCAACTGAACGCCACGTATGCGACGCTTCTGAATCTTTATAAGATGCTCGGACACAAGCTCCTTGAGATCTATCCCCGCTCCTTTCATTTTTTCCAGTCCTCCAAACGCAAACGCGACGAAGGCCTGGAGCTTCTCAAGAACAAGCTCGCGCTTCTGCAGGAGATGGGTTACATCACCGACCAAGGGACCACAGACACGCAGGGTGTTCTTACGGTGAAAGGAGAATTTGCGGCCTCGATCTTCGGGTTTGAACTTCTTCTCACTGAAATGTACACCGATGGCGCCCTCGAGCAACTGGATGAAGCAAAATTGAACGTCTTTCTGGCGGGACTGATCTTTGAGCCCCGGAAAAACGACGAAGCCCCGCGGCTTGGCAAGGATCACGCTGAGTTACTCAAAATGACGCAGCACTATCACCGGATGATCTTTAAGTGGGAATCCAATTTTCGCGTCACACCCCACACCAAGCCTCCCTATTTCCATCTTGCCCGTCCTATTGAAGCCTGGACGCACGGCAAGGATTTCGAGCATATCTGCAAACTCACTTCGGAAGATGAAGGAAGCCTCGTGCGCTATATCCGGATGGTGATCCAACTGCTGCGGGAGATCGCGAACTCGCCGCACGCCTCCGATGGCCTTAAGGCAAAAGCAAGGCGGGCGCGGGATCTGATCGATCGGGATGTGGTGGACGCGGAAAAACAACTGCGAGTATAAAAGAGTAGGTGGTAAATGGTAGGTAGTAGGTGCAACGCACCACATACCACCTACTACCTACCACATACTACATACCGTTTTCCCGGTCTTCTTCCTTGATCTCTTCCAGAATGATCGGCAACTTCCATTTCTCGATGCGGCAGACGGTATCGTAAGGGCAAAAACTTTCACAATCCCGGGGCCGCACGGGGATCTCCGAGGACGTGATCTCCTTTATGAATTTCCGGACAAAGGCAAGCGCCCGGTCCAGCGTCTTTTGAAACACTTCGTCCGGAAGATGGGAACGGGAGGAAAATTCTTTTTCGAACGCCTTCGCGATCCCCTCGCAATAAAAACCGCTCCTTTTATGGCCCCGGATGGAATAGATCTCGCCGCCCAGAGGCGTAAGCCCCAAATGCTTTTGCGCGGCCAGAAGATAAAGCGGGAGCTGGAGCGCGGTCCCGAGCTCGAGATCGGCGGCCTTGAATTTATGGGATCGTTTGTAATCCATCACGACCGCGAACTTCTCTTCTCCGTCCGTATCGATGCGATCGACACGGCCCCGCAATTTGATCTTCCCTGCTTCTCCTTCCACCTCAAAGAAAGACGCTTCGCTCTGCTCGAGTCCCCCAAAAGAATATTCCACATGGCACGGCTTAAAGGATGAGCTTTTCAACCGCCCGTTCTCATAGTTTATGAAATCCAGAAGCATTTCGAAAAGTTCACGGCGGTCCATGGCTTCCTGATAGGGTTCTACCCATAACATCGGATGCCGTTTAAAACCTTCGTCCATTTCGTGTTGGATGAATGCCTCGAGTGTTTCCTTCGCGTTCTTTTTCCTTTTTGAATCGAAATACTGCTGGAGCACATGATGCAAGATACTTCCCTTTTGCATCGCACGGATATCCCCGCCTACTTCTTTCAATTTGAGGACCTTGTCGGAAAAATACCGGAAGGGACATTTGGCATAAGTCTCAAGCCGCGTCGGACTTGTTTCCGGGATCTCGAAATAACCGCCCTTCAGGATCTTCTCATCCAGGATCTTCGCCTCGACGGGCTCCAACGCGGAAAGAAGACGCTCGCGGCTTCCGGGATCCCCGGAAAGCCGCGCCAAAGCCTTTTTCAATTCGGCGTCTGAGCTTCCCGAGTTTCGAAGGGCGCCCACGACCGCGGCCTCCAATTCCCGTCGCGTGATCGCTTCTTCGATCGCTGGAAAAGGCCGCGCAAGATCCTGACGGATTACAGGTACCTCACCTCGGAAAAGGTCTTTCACTTCTTCCAGATAGAACGACGGCAAAGATTCTTTCACTTCAAAATCAAGATGCGGGCAGCTGAGAAAGAGTTTCTCCTTCGCGCGTGTGACTGCGATATAAAAAAAGAACCTCTCGATATTTTGCCGGGGCAAGCATTCGGCAAGCGGATGCTCCCTATCACCATTCATCAGCTTCCGTTCCCAATCCGAGAGCAACGGATCTTCGCGAACCTGCATAGGAAACACTTTTTCCAAAAGGCCCGCCACGAACACGATCTTGTACTCTTTTTGGCGAGCGAGCGAAACGTCGTAGACCTGCACGCGATTCTTGTCGCGTTCATGGAGCGAATAAACGTCCAATTCCACAAGCCCGAGAAAGTGATCGGCAAAATTTTCAAATGTAATGTCATTGCGAGCCGGAGGCGAAGCAATCTCGCTTTTGTGTGGCGGGATTGCCACGTCGCCCTTCTGGGGCTCTTCGCAATGACGGTGGTTATTGGGTTTGCTTTTCATGAAATAGCTCTGGATCTCGCCCAAAAGAGCCTCGAATCGCTTGACGCATGCCGCGTCCCGCCGCGTAAAGGGCGTGTAACGGTCACTGATCTCCAGGATCCCGAAAGTCTCATACACCGCCCGCTTGAAGAGCCGGATATACTCTTCCGCTGTTTTTGCCGCCCGGAACCGCTCTTCAAGCTCCATGAGCGCCTTAAGGGCCTCCGCCTTTTTTTGATTGAATACGGTAAGGTCCGCCGCTTCTCCCCGTTTCCAGTCCGCGGACCAGGCTTCGCGCGTGCCTGCCACGCCTTCTAAGAATGACCGCTGCTCAAACTCTGCGAGCCACTCTTCGTCTTTTAAAATATCTTCTCCCAAACGGCGCACGTAGCCAGACTTCAAAAAATCAAAAACATCTTCTCGCTGCCAGCTATTGCGAAAAATAGAAAGTAACGCGGCGGCCGCGGCGATCCAGGACGAGAATTTCAGACGGTCGCGTTCATGGATCTCGGCGGGGATCCCGTAGCGAGAAAAAACCGAAGCGAGGACCGGCGCATAATGCCGGATCTGGCGGAACAGGACCGCAAAATCGCTATACCGGTAATCCCCCGTCGCATAAAGCTTGTGGATCTGGCGCGCGATAAGCTCGATCTCGCCTTCGGTCCCGATCGCCTCCAGCATCGTGATGTCCTGCTCCGGCGCCGGGGCAGAACCGGAGGTTTTTTGAGAAAAAATATTCTTTTGGAGGAAAAGAAGCGATGGTTTTTCAGTGCGATACGACCGGGGCTTCATCCGCTGGGCTTTAAACCCGAGCTTTTCGAGATCCTGCTGGGTCCGGCTCACAGCCTCAAAGGCGCCCTCGCGCTCCTGATCATCTTCCTTCGTCAGCGTGATCGTGATGTCTTCCGCGACGGCGGAAAGTTCGCGAAGATATTCCAACTGCAGGTTCGAAAAATCAAAAAATCCATCGACCCAGATCGATTTGAATCGCGGAGGCAGACCCTCTTCCTTCTTTTTTCTCTCCCGGAAAATTCCAAGGGCATCCTGGCTGTCCCGGAGCCCTTGCGCCTTCAGCCGGGCTTCATATTGTTCATAAAAATCGGCAAGCGCTTCATACTTCGCGCCATACGCCGGCTCAAAACCTTTGAGGGCATTCATGCGTTCGCGAAAAATCACCGGAGAAACACAGGATTCCTTGAGCTCGGTGATGAACTGCGCCATCAATCCCAGAAACCCCGGCTGCTCCCACACCTCGCTGAAATAATCCCACGCGTTTTCACGGATAAGATCGCGGACGATCATCGTTCGCGTCAGGCTAGAGGCTACCGGAATATCGGTCACGCGGAAAATATCTCCCGCAAGCCGGGAAAGTGTGGTCACGCGTTTATGGAAAAATCCTTTGAGGCCCCGCTGGATCAAAAGAGAAACCACGCGTTCGGTATGCTCCGCGGAGGGAACGACGAAGAAAAGATCTTCGGCAAGAGGATCGGCTGCGGCTGAAAGCGCTTCGCCAAAGGAATCCGAAATCCCTTGCGTCTTCCCGCAACCTGCGGGACCGATCAATAATGTTTTCGACATATAAGTCAGGAGTTAGGAGTTGAGAGTTGGGAGTAAAAAAAAATCCGGCTCCAAACTCCGAACTCCCGGCTCATGACTCGGAGTAGATCGCGCAGCTATCCTGATTCTCCCAAAGAGTGACTCGGGAGACCGGGAGTTTCATGGCGCGGGCTTCACGGAAGATCCACCGGGCAAGCATCTCCGCGGTCGGATTCTCTTCCACGAGCACCACGGGTTCCCCGGCTTTTTTGAGAAGTTTTGCGAGGGGGTCTTTCGTCCAGAGGATCATTTTGTGGTCGAGATTTTCATCGATCCATTCGCCAATCGTCCGTTTGATATCAAAAAAATCCACCACCATCCCCTTGGGGTTGAGTTTGGGGCTTGCCATCGTGATCTCCACGCGTGCGCTGTGGCCATGAAGATGGGAGCATTTATCATGCCCACCTAGAAGCCGGTGCCCGTAATTAAAATAGATCATCTTCGCGACTTTAAACATGGTTTGAATCCCTCGAAAGCGGTTATGGAAATGATAACGTGGGGGCATTATGGCCGATTTCCCGGGGTAAGTAAACCCCATCACAGAAGACCTTTCCCATCTCTCCCGTATCGTATAGAATGCTGCCTCATTCATAGCAACCGTTCTCATCCCCGGAAAGGATCTGTCCCAATACTTTTCAATTTCCACGAAGAGGAAATTGGGGCTGTCCCTTTCGCCGTTATGGAAAATAAAAAAAGAAAGGGACTGTATGTCGGAGATCTCGGCCAATGAAATGGAAAAGAAACTTTATATCAATGTGGACGGTCAGCCGTATTTCGTGCTCGACGTCAAATTTGCGGCGCCGACCGCACGTGGCGCCTCCACCATGGTCAAGGCCAGAGTCCGAAATCTCCTGAACGGCGCGGTCCAGGACAAGACCTTCAAAACCAGCGAGAAATTCCAAGTTCCGGACGTGGAAAAAGTGCCATCGGTCTTTCAATATATCACCGGTTCCGAATATCACTTCATGGATAACGTGGCCTACGAGGAATTCATGCTCACGGCGGAAAAACTTGGGGAACAGAAACTCTACCTCAAGGAGAACCAGGAAGTGTTGGCCCTGAAACTGAACGGCGCGGTGGTCTCGCTGGAACTTCCCGTGTATGTGGAGCTCGCGATCACAGAAACCGATCCCGTCGTCAAGGGAATCTCTGCTTCCGGAAGGTCGTTAAAAAAAGCGAGGCTCGAAACGGGGTTGGAAGTCCTGGCGCCCCTCTATGCCGAAACAGGGACCATCCTGCGTGTGAATACTGAAACCGGAGAAGTTTCCGGCCGCGCTTAAATCCTACTGGATGCCCATTCCGGCTTCGACGGGCGCGTCATCCATCGGCATATTCTCCGGAGCTCTTTCACCGGGCATAGAATCCGAATCGCCTTCAAACGCCGAAGGATCCGAATCGTTTTCGTCATCCGGGTCGACGACAACTCCCACAGGGCCTGAAGGTGCCGTGTTCGACCCCGCGGAACCAGAAGATCCCCCGAAACCTTCACTCGCCCCGCTATTGGACAACAAAGAATCCTCGGCCTCGGCATAGAGCGCCGGCATTCCCATGAGGGCAATGAGAAAAAGAGCTGAAAAAGCATAAACCATTTTTTCTTTCACGATTTTCTCCTTTTTAAAATACATTACTTGTATTGGTTAAAAGAGCTGATCTCTTCTAAAGATTTTCTTATCTTGGGAACCATTCTATCTTCCGCAGGATAACCGAGCGCGATCACGATATCGATTTTTTTATCTTTGGAAATCCGGAGCTCTTCTTTTAGCGCTTTTTCGTCGAACCAGCCCATCCAACAACTCCCGATCCCGAGTTCCTGGGCTTGCAGGATCAGATGCTCGCAAGAGATCCCGATATCCACGAGGCAATAACTCGTACTCCGGACCTGGCCGCCAAATGACGCCAGGAATTTCCCTTTTTCTGAAACCACCGCCACAAGCACCGGCGCTTCTTTGGCAAATTGATTCATCCCATAAAGACCGGAAAAGATCCGCTCCGCCACACGCTTCCGAAGCTGGGGATCATCGATCACGATGAAATGCCAGGGCTGGGAATTGCACGCTGACGGCGCGAGCCTCGCTGCCTCAAGGCATTTCAAAATATCTTCCTTCGCGATCGGCCGGTCTGCATACCGCCGGAGACTTCTACGTTTCTGGATCAGATCCTGGAATGTCATTTCGCTCCAGACATATCAATGAGCCGCTGGATCACTTCTTCGACCAGCCGGTTGGGTGTGGATGCCCCGGCCGTGATACCCACCCTGATCTCTCCTGCCGGAAGCCAGCCTGAGGTTTCAAGGGTCTCTTGAGCTCCGGTCTTCTTGTGCCGGATCTTTTCGCGTGAGAGGATCGAGGATGCATCTTCCACATGAAAAGCGGGGCAGAATTCCGAAGCGATCTCCGCCAGGTGGCCTGTGTTGCTTGACTTGTAACCCCCGATCACGAGAATGACATCCATTCTTTTCTCGCCCAGTTCACGGATCGCATCCTGCCGGTCCTGCGTTGCGGAACAGATCGTATCAAAATGACGGAAACGGTCCGGAAGTTGCGCAATACCGTAACGGGCCCCAAGAGTCTCGCGCAACATGTCCGAGATCTCGATCGATTCGCGCGACAGCATGGTCGTCTGGTTCGCGAATCCGATCTTCCCGAGATCCTTGTCCGGATCAAAACCCTCCGAGCACGCATCCTTAAAAGTTTCGAGAAACGCTTCCTTTTCTCCATTCCCCGAAATATATTTACAGACCTGCTCGGCCTGCCTCCTGTCTTTTACGACAAGATATTTCGAGGCCCGGGAACAGGTGGCGCGCGTCTCCTCATGGTCATATTTGCCGTGGATCACGGACGTAAATCCGTCCTGGCTGTAGGATTCCACACGGCGCCATACGCTCATCACCGACCCGCAGGTCGTATCCACGATCACACATCCCTTTTTCTGGAATTCCTTGAGCGCTTCTACCGGAACTCCGAAGGCAGGCATGATCACCACATCTTTTTCGGTGATCTCGGAACGCGAGGCATTATCGGTAAGGATCTTCACCCCCATCCCTTGAAGCTCTGCGTTCACACGGGGGTTATGGATGATCTCGTTGGTGAGAAAAATACGCCGGTCCGGAAAACGCGCCCGGGTTTCATAAGCAAACTCAACAGCGCGCTCCACGCCGTAACAAAAACCGAATTCCTTGGCAAGGCAGATCTCAAGACGCCCTGTTTTTAATGAGAATCCCGCAGCGCGGATTTTATCGATCAGAGGGCTGTGATAGCTTTGATCGAGCTGATGCTGAACGATCCCTTTGATCCCGAAACTTGTGCGGAAGGTTTTCCCGATTTCGGTCATGAGACCCTCGATCAGGAGGAAGTGATCTTGCGGACCGTCACTCCGGCCTGCTTCAACAGCTTGAGGGAGATCTCCAGAAACGGGTAGTTCCCCTGGTAGACAACTTCGCCGATCCCGGAATTAATGATCATCTTGGTGCACATAAGGCAGGGAGAAAAGGTTGTGTAAAGCGTGGAGCCTTTAAGGCTCACGCCGTGGTAGGCAGCTTGCACGATCGCGTTCTCTTCGCCATGCGAGCAGAGACATTCCCCGAGATCTTTCCCGGAGGCATCGATCGCATTGCAACGGGGGCAACCGCCGTCGCTACAATTCTTGATCCCACGGGGCGTTCCGTTGTAACCGGTCGAAATGATGCGTTTGTCTTTGACGATCACGGCGGCGATCTTCCGTTTCATGCAATTGGCGCGCATGGCCACGACCTTGGCGATATTCATGAAATATTCGTCCCAGTCCGGGCGTGAGGCCTTCTTGGCGAGATCGAGAAAGATCGACTTCACCTTTTCATGCATTTCCTTGAGCGGCCCGTTGTTATCAACCTGAAGATCCGCTAAAGCGATCGCCTGATCAAGCTGTTGGTCGGTTTTGCTCGAACTTTTCGCTTCCTTGGCCTCCAGCGCCTGAAAATCCTCCCACACCCGGGGATCATTCTCCCGACCGCGCTGTTTGAGACGTTCAAAACGAAGCTTTTCCGGAGCATGAATACGAACCAACGTAAAATCATTACGGCGGCGAAAAACTTGAACCTCGGCGGGATGGCGGATGGAATCGATCACATAATTTTTCTCAGGATCGAGCTTGGCGAAGATCCGCTCGGCAAGACAGCCCGGCCCTTCTTTTTCACGGAGTTCATTGCCGAGCGCAACGAGCACATCCCGTGCGATCTCCTGGCCGCGTTTTTTGGCTTCCTCGCGGAGCGCGTCAGAAAGCGAATAGTAATCAAAGCCGCGGTCTTTTAGAAAACTCGCCGCTTCCCCTTTTCCCGATCCGTTCTTACCTGTAAGGCCGATGATCATAAATTTCCTTTTTAAAGATGGACCCCGTTAGAGATAGGAAGCGTTCAAAGCGCTTCCGTCCATTCCAAAATAATTTCTAACATCTTTCTTTTTCTCTTCGCGGGGCGACCCATGAGACTATTTAATAGTTAATCTCTAACGGGGTGGATCCAAAAATCCGGCGAGTAAAAACGCCGGTCACCCGCGTGCCGTTCCACCAGAATAAGATGATGCGCGGCCTTGCCGTCTTTCATTTCAGGTGCTGCAGCGATCTCGCGAAGGGTTTCGCCGTGTTTTCCGGCCGGAGGTCTTATAAAACTGACGGACTGTTTTTCCATGCGAAAGGATGCTTCTTCAATATCCGCCACGCGAAGAGCCATGGCATAAGGTTTCTTGTCGCCGAAATGCGTGACCCAATCCAACCCGGTCTTCTCGTGAGGATGTTCCACCAGGATCGCCGGAGCGTCCCCCTTGCGGAAAACCTCCACACCGTGTCCTTTATGCTCAAGGACTTTGGCGGTGAGATCTCTTTCATACCCCATTTCCAAAAATTCGGTCGCCCTTTCCTTGAGGTGAACGGTGCGAAAAATAAAATGATCCAGCACAGGGCGAAGGCCGACCCCCACAAGCGACAGGCCGCGCGCCACAACTCGAGCTGCCGCATTCTCAAGAACAAGACCTTCAGCATATTGCATCAGGATCTGCTCAAGAACGGCGGGGGCTTTGGGACCAGCGGTGGATGGCATCTCGGGTTCCTTTAGGTTGCCTTCAAAGACGAGTTTGCCCCCGCTGCTTCACTTTGTGAAGCTAAGCGTCGGGGGCAAGCAGGAAAACTCGGAAAACTTTAAGCCCTTCTTTTTATTTCAACTTGTTCCCCGGCTTTTTCGGGGCTTCATCCTTGGAGCGAGGCGTCGCTTTGGGATTCGCCTTGAATTGAGGCGCTAGATCCGCGTTGATCTTGGCATAGGTTGCGTCCATATCCTCAGATTCAACGATCGAGCCGACAGGACATTCCGCCGCGCACGCACCGCAGGAAATACAGAGCGCGGGATCGATCACCATAAAATCTTTTCCCTGATACGTTCCGGGAAAGATCGCTTCAACGGGACAAACCCCGGCGCAGAGGCCATAACGTTCGCCGTGGCATTTCTCAGTAATAACATAAGCCATTTTAAAGTTCTCCTTGATGGGTGCTGGTTTTGAAAGAGGCCGTATTTTAACCGCTGCCTCCCCCATCGTCAATGCTTCATAAGACAGGATGCGCCCTACCCTCCAGACGGGCGATACGGTCTTCAACGGGAGGATGCGTGCTGAAAAGAGCGGACCATCCCTTGCCGGAAAGCGGATTCATAATGAAAAGATGAGCGGTTGCTGGCTGGGCATCGCGGAGTGGAAACCGTTTGGAGGTGATATCGATCTTTCGAAGCGCGCTTGCAAGATAAAGAGGTTCTTCACAGAGCTCGCTGCCGCGCCGGTCGGCTTCGTATTCCCTGGAGCGCGAGATCGCGAGCTGGATGAGCATCGCAATGAAGGGCATCAGGATCGATGCCAGGACCCATGCCAAGGGATGACCGTTATCACGCTCATCACGCTCCCCGCCCCAGAAAAACGACCACCGGAACATGGAGGCGATCAGACTGAGCGCGCCAGCCAGAGTCGCTACGATCGAGGAGAGCAAAATATCGCGGCTTAGAATATGCGCCATCTCGTGCCCAAGCACGCCGGAAAGCTCTTCCTTATTAAGAAGCCCGACGATCCCGTGCGTGATGGCGATCGCTGAATGTTTCGGATCACGCCCCGTGGCAAAGGCATTCGCCGAAGCGGACGGGAGCACATAAAGCCGCGGCATGGGAATACCGGCCTTCGCCGAAAGCTCTTTGACGATCTTGAAAACCTCGGGCGCTTCTCCCTCAGCCAGGAGTTGCGCCCGGTACATCGAAAGCACGATCCTGTCGCTAAACCAATACGCCCCGAAATTCATCAGGCACGCCAGGAAGAACGTTACCGCCATGCCGCGCTCTCCTCCTAACGCATAGCCGCAGAAAACTACTAAGAGTGTCAGAAATGCCAGGAGGAATATCGTTTTGAATAAATAACTCATCTTATGAAGAAGGCAAAGAATGAAGTTTTTGCTTCAAAAGCTTCCGGTCAATGAGTTGCGTCTTGTAGGTTGCAACTTTGATGGGAGACGCGGCTTTGCTAACCGCGATCCTGACAACCTCGTCATTCTTGGATTTGCAGAGAATGATCCCCACGGACGGGTTCTCCTGACCGAGTTTTGCCGTCTCATCCAGAGCCGAAAGATAAAACTGCATCTTCCCGACATATTCCGGTTTGAATCCGCCGATCTTTAGCTCAACCGCCACGAAGCACCTCAAAAGACGGTGAAAGAACAAAAGATCCACGAAGTAGTCCTCCCCTCCAACGCTCAACCGGTATTCCTCCCCGGCAAGCGTAAAATAACGGCCAAATTCCAGAAAGAAGGCCCTGAGTTTGTTCAGAATCGCTTTCCTCAACTCCTTTTCGCTGAAAGGATCCTTCACGCTCAAGAAATCGAGCATGTATTCATCCCTGAAATGCTCCGAAACATCCGGAGGATTTATCTGTCGGGATTTGGTAAGATCCTTTTTCGCACAACGGGTCCGTTCAAATAGGGACGAATCTATCTGCCGTTCCAATTCTCGCCGGCTCCAACGCTCCCCGGCACAGGTCCTCAGATAAAACTCTTGTTCCTCCGGTATCCGGGCATGATGCAGAATAATCAGATTATGAGACCACGGTATTTCTGCAACCAGTGGTTGCAGTTTTGACCGGCCTTCATAAGTTTCATACAATTTTTTCATCTCCCAAAGATTTCGACTTGAGAACCCTTTCATGAAAGGAAAATCCGCTCGAAGGTCCCCGGCAAGCATTTCAATAACCCCTTGTCCCCATTTGGAAGTCTCGACCCAACCATGAAGTTTTTCACCAATATCCCAATACAGGGCGATAAGCTCCTTGTTGACAGCTTTCAGCGCTGCGTATTGCGCCTCCCGGATCCGCGTTTTGATATCCCTCAGAAGGCTAGTATAGTTTCCTGAGATCTTATGCTTTTTCATGAGGAAAGGATAACATAATATTTATCTAATAACAATATTATATTGAGTAATAGTCATTCTTTGAATAAGAACAAAATTGCAGAATCCGAGGCGGGCAAAACATCTAACTACTAAGACATATCGCTGCGGCTATTACAAAATCCTTAAAATCGCCCGAACAATCAGTGACTTAGCGGGGTGTGAGCAGATCCAATCGGAGCATATCGCAGAAGCGATTCAATATCGAAGTTCGGATAGACAGTGGTATGGGTAATGCTTCTTAGGTTTTAGGTGACGGTTTTCTCTTCCTGTTTCTGAATTGGAAGAAAAACATAGCTCACAAAAGCTCCGAACAATCCTAAAAGAAATGAGAACAATCCGCCTGCTATGGTTACCTGTTTTTCCATGCTTAATTCAGAAAAAGGAACTTGACTAAGAATTGGCATCATCAGAATTCCCACCCCAAATAAAAAAAGACTCGCAACCCATCCCAGTTTTGTCGAATTACCTAGCACAACCTGGATTTCTTTGTTGCATTTTGGACATTTACACAAAGAAAGTTTCCTGTCGGCTTTCGCAAGAGGGAATGGCCCAAATGTTGGGATTCCGAGAGCCCAAAGATTTTCACGAAACACTTTAAAGGAACTAATGAAAAGGAAAAAGCTGCTAAAGAATTTATTACATGCCGGACAAAACCGCTTCCTGAACAACATGCCAAGCACTCCACCAGCAAGAACTCCCACAAACAAAGCAACCGGGATAAAAACACAAACGATAATTATAATCATTGGCTCGTTGTAAGAAGTAGAATCAGTCATGGTCTTATCGACACCCTTAAGGTTATCTTAGCTGTTGAATTATCGGCTGCCTGGGTGATGCAATTAAGTAAATTAAATGTAGGAATGGCTTTTAGCTCATCCCAACCGATGGTAACCGTCGGAACAAGCTCGGGATATTCATCAGAAGCGGATGC
>JBAYVF010000003.1:0-121555 GCA_041674705.1 Candidatus Omnitrophota bacterium | reverse complement strand
GCTGGAAAAGAGTACGGGCGATATTGACGGAAGCATCGAGAAGCTCAAGGATTCAAGGAAAGCCAATCTGAAAGAACTGCTTTCGCGCCTGAATGAACTGAGTCCGGGAGAGTTGGTCGGATTTATCTCGGAGGCTAAGGGTTTGGAGCGTATTCTTCTTTCGGAAAATGAGCTCAATGAACAATATCCGGGGTTGATGGACAATATCCGAAAGGTCCTGGCTTATACGGCGGATCGAGAAATCGCCCGTGGTTCCGTCGCTCCCGCCGCCACAGTCCGTCGTGCCGAAGTCCGGCCAACCGAAGAGCTCGTGGTTGCGACTATCGATAAGGCCATGCTGCCTATCGTCCAGCAGGCTAAGCTCGGGGTGAATCCCAAGGCGGTTGAAGCTCTGGATGTCCCGGGTGTGAAAGGCGCGATCATTGTATCGGCTGTGGCGGGTATGATCTTTGATGCTGGTCTGACGGTCGAGCAAATGGCTGAAACTATTGTCAGGCTCGCGAATGCAAGCGTTCCGAAGGCTGAGGTCTGGGTCACGGCCGTTAGAAATGCCTTAGCCGGGGTGATGGATAAGGAAGGTCTTGCCATCGAAGGAGTGGACGCTACTGATTTTGACATTGTTCCTGAGGATCTTGGAACGTTGGCGAATTCGAAGCAGCGCAAGGCGTACGTCGTGATGGCGGATGCGGCGGATGTCAAAGCGATGGAAGCAAAGAGAGTGGCGATTATGAAGTTTTTAGCGCCTACTCTGAAAGCGCTCGATGCTGAAAAACGGTTTGATATTATTGTGATCAATAAGAGTAATCCGAGGCTTGCACGGGCAACTCTGGCGAAATTTGCTAATAATAAAATGGGAACTATGGCGCCAACCTTGGAAGGGCAGCGTAATTATGTTCTAATGGGGTCCACCAGGTTTCTGGACTTTTTCAAGGATGCGGGGCCGGCAGTTATGATCAGCGAGCCTTTTAGCAGGGATGTGAACCGGCGCGTTGCAACCTCAATCCTCGCGTCCATTGTGTCTCAGCGGATCCTGAGCGCAAGCGAGATTGATGCAATCAAAGAAGTGCTCAATGTTAAAAAGGATGACAACGGTTTCTATTCGTTCAGTCAGGCTGCCCTGAGCAAAATGCTGACAATCGCACTGCAGGTTGCTCAAGCCATTCAGTCAGCGGCATAATCTTACAAAAACGAACCTTTTCAAAGCCCGGTTTCAGGCGCACTGAGACCGGGTTTTTCTTTGTCTCCCCGCGGGTTTTCTCCTTTGAATCCCCTCTATAAAACCCCTCAAAACGCGTCAAAAAGGCTGTTTTTAGAAGGGCTGGGACGGGTTTCGGGGTTTGGGTCATTCCGGGGTTAAACTGCCCTAGGGGGGGCGAAAATGGCAGGGGAGACAACCTGATCCCGAAGGGGAAAACGGTCAGAAACTTCATTCTTTGAAATCTAAGGTTTATTCTGTACAATTCGACCAGGTTCGGAGTGCCCGGCAATCTTTTCCAAGAAAGGTGACAAAAAGTGGTCATTAAAATTATTGATAAGAAGATTCCGCGGGAAGAAGTTCTGCAGTTTATCGGTCAGCCATTTGAGGACATGGTGAAGTTCGTGATCGATGTTCGTAAGGGCGTGATGGCTCTTGGGGGTTCCATGCATGCGGACGCGGAAGCTGTTTTGTTGCGGCAGGGTTCCAATCAGTCGGATCTTTGGGGTGGGAACTTTTTCCCCAAAAACCCGCCGGAAGCGCAAATCGAACTTCATTCGCTCATCAATATCCGTCCGGCCGATAAGAACCGGTCGTTGGTCGTTCAGGACGAGAGGTTGGCTAGAAGGATCAAAGATATTGCAACCCAGTTATTGGGGCTTCCATGGTAACCATTGCGTTCCATAAGGACATGACGATCGAGAAATGGGCCTCCAAGCCGGTTTCCTGGCAGGTCCTGAGTATCGCCTCCGAAATGGGTAGGGCCGAAAGCAGTCTCAAAGGCGGCCTCTGGGAGCCGTTTAAGGCCTCGTTGGAACGGACTTTGGAGCTTATTGATCTGACCGTGGAGGCGAATCTGTCGAATGGGGAGTTTGTGCTGGAAATGCTCCGGTTCCGTGAGGTGCTTGCCGGGTTCTATATGGACCCTGCGAAAGCCCCTGTCGCTGAGTTTAAATCTCTTACGAAGGTTCTCCTGACGCTTGATCCCGGAGCTTATAATTTGTTAGGAGTAACGCTTTAGCCGCAATTTGAATCATGGGATGGATCAATCTCAAGTATCGTAGCGCCTTCAAAAGCCTGATCCCGCGCAGTTTTTCGTATTCGAAGCTCTCTCCTCGGCAGGTTGATGCGTCCTATAATGTATCTTATGTAAAGTAATCTATGGGGAGAGCAATCGGGCGGATTGCGGGTTCGCGCGGGCTATTTAACCCTAAAGGGTTATTCCGTTTAGGAGGGATTTGACGGCTTCCTGGACGCGCTTGCCGTCAGCCTTACCCTGAATGGCGGGCATCAGAACCTTCATGAGTTTCCCCATGTCGGCAGGGCCTGTGGCGCCTGAGGCCTTGATGGCGCTTTGAACCGCTGCCCTGAGTTCGTCGTCCGTCAATTGCTTCGGCAAATAGGTTTCCAGGATCGCAAGTTCGGCCTTTTCTTTATCCGCAAGATCCTTACGGCCGGCTTTCTCGAAGCTGTCCATGCTTTCCCGGCGCTGCTTGGCCTGTTTGGCAATGATCCCCAGGACCTCCGCGTCTTCCGCCTTGTCCTTTTTGGTCTGGATCAGATGGTTCATGACGGCGCTTTTGAGCATCCGGAGCGTCGAAACCTTGAGTTCTTCCTTGGCTTTCATGGCGAGGATCACATCTTTTTCGATCTGTTCTGCGAGGCTCATGGTTTTCCTCCTGGGTGGTTTACCTCGTAAAACGAGGTTTATATTTTATAAAGACAACCTAAAAAAGACCAGAGACTAGAGCCAAAACAATGAAAACTAAAAGCTTTTGCTGCGGTCTCTAGGCTCCAGTCTCTAGTCTGTGTCACCAATCTTTTTCCACCGGCGGCGGGTTTTTATTGACCGGCGGACGGCGGAGGTCCTGGAGCTCTTTCTCGGATTCTTTCATGGCATCCAGAAGGTTCAGGGCGTTATCCATGCTCATTTGGCCCTGAAGCGGACGCTTTTGTTGGCCTTCGTCCTCCTGGGAACTTTTTTTCTGTTCCTCAGCGTTCTGCTGTTCTTCCTGTTCCTTTCGCTGCTGGTCCTTCTGGTCCTGTTGAGACTGTTGATCCTTCTTTTGCTGTTCTTCCTTCTTTTCTTTTTCCTTTTGCTCCTGATCCTTCTGCTGTTGTTGCTGTTGCTGCTGCTGATTTTGATCCTGCTGATCCTGGGGTTGGGGCTGTTGCTGTTGGTCCTGATCCTTTTGATCCTGGTTCTGCTGGTCCTGATCTTTCTGGTCTTTGCCTTGCCCCTGATCCTTTTGATCCTTCTGGTCTTGGCCCTGTTTTTGTTGCTGGTCCTGTTTATCTTTTTTCTGATCCTTCTTCTGCTCATCCTTTTTCTGGTCCTGTTTCTTCTGTTCCTGGTCTTTTTTGTCCATTTTGTTCTTCTGCTTTTGCAGGAATTCAAGATTGTACTTGGCGTCTTTGTCGGTGGGGTCCAGTTCCAGGGCTTTCTTATAAGAATCGATCGCCTCTTCGAAATTTCCGAGACGGTACTGGACGTTCCCGTGGTTGTAGAAGGCTCGGGCCTTCAGGAGCGGGTCCTGGGCCGTTTTAGAAGCGGCTTCCAGGTCCTGGGCTGATTCCTGGAACGCATCAACCTTATAGAGGGCCGTTCCAAGATCATAAAGCACTTCCGGAGCGTCGGGTTTCTTGACCTGGACTTTGCGGTAGGCGTCGAGAGCCGATTGATAGCGCTTGCCTTGAAAATGCTCGTTGCCTTTTTTGACCGTGTCCTGCGAAGTCTCAAGGAACCCCGTGAACATAAAAAAAGCGGCAAGGCAGACCAGTAAAACCTGGCTTTTTCCATTTCCATTCTTGTTTTTCCGGCGGACAAGCATTTCGGCCGCCAGAAAGATCAGCGCGAGGATCAGGAATATCTGGTATTGATCTTCGCGTTCCACGACCATCTTTTCGGCAAATTGCTGTTCTCCCCAACCGCGAAGATGTTTTAAGATGACGTCGACCTCTTTTTCGCCCGGCGTTGCGGGCAGGTAGATCCCGCCCGTTTCTTTGGCAAGCCGTTCCAGAAGCGGCTGGTTCATCCGGGTCAGGACCATCTGCCCACCGCGGTCCTTCTTGAAACCCGAGCGCTCCCCTTTCTCGTTCTTGAGGGGGATGGGCTCCCCTTCTGAGGTCCCAAGCCCTATACAGTAGATCCTGACATTGGCCTGCTTGGCCGCTTCGATAGCTTTTTCAATCCCGCCTTCCTGGTCTTCCCCGTCTGTGAAGAGGATCAGGGCCTTATATTTGAGCTCCTTCTGAGGAAAGGCGCGGATGGCTAGATCGACGGCTTGAAAAAGCGAGGTCCCGGGGTCGGGCAAAAATCCGACTTGCACGGCATCCAGGAAGAGAAGAAAGGCCGCGTGATCGAGCGTAAGCGGTGTTTGAAGGAATCCAGAGCCGGCGAAGGTGACCATGCCGACGCGATCCCCGCGAAGATTCCGGATGAAGGTTTCGATCTCAAATTTGGCTTTCTCGAGGCGATTGGGTTTGATGTCCTCGGCGAGCATGGAAAGCGAGGTGTCGACCATGAAGATGATGTCCGCGCCCTTGCGTTGGGCCGTTCGCTTCTCATCGCCCCACTGCGGGCGCGCGAGCGCGAGCACAAAACAAAGAACGGCAAGCGTCATGAAGATCGCGCGAACCAGCCACTCGTTTTTCCGGTGCCCCTCGATCAATTTTGAAAGAAGCGTTTCGTCCTGGACCAGCCGGTGAACCCGTTTTTGCCAGAGCTTGTGCGAAAAGATATAGAACACAAGGACCGCCGGAACCAGCCAGAGATACAGGAAATTTTCAGGTCGGAAGAATTGCATCAGGGCACCCGGCTTTCTATTAAAAAAAAGATCGGGAAGCCGGTGTTGTCCTGATGAAGCCCTATAGGAAAATAAATTGGATCCATCAGGGCACCTTCAGAAGCAGGGTTCGGCGCAAAAAGATATCGCCCAGGAGCAATAAAAATGCGGGAATGAGGAAGATCGGGAAAAGTTCGTTGAAACTCCGGTACTCCTTGACCTTGACCTCGCTTTTTTCCAACTGGTTGATCCGTTCATAGATCTCGGAGAGCGCCACGGGATCGCGGGCCCGGAAGAAAAGACCGCCGGTAATGTCGGCGATGCGTTTGAGGGTCGTTTCGTCGATCTCGACGTTGGCCTGGACGTAGCGTTTTCCGAAAAGCGGATCGTCGACCGGAAAAGGCACCATGCCGCCTTTGCCGACGCCGATCGTGTAGACCTTGATGTCGAAGCTTTTGGCGAGTTCGGCGGCCGTGACCGGATCGATATTGCCGGCGTTATTCTCCCCGTCTGTGATCAGGATGATGACCTTGCTCTTGGCGTTCGAGTCGCGGAGGCGATTGACCGCGGTCGCGATGCCCATGCCGATCGCGGTGCCGTCGGCGATCATTCCGACACGGATCTCGGAAAGCAGCTCGACCAGAATGCGGTAATCGAGGGTCAGAGGGCACTGGGTGAACGCTTTTTTGGCGAAGACCACCAATCCGACGCGGTCGTTTTCGCGGCCTTTGATAAATTTGATAGCCTCCTGTTTCGCGACGTAGATGCGGTTCTCGGGCTGAAAATCTTCGGCGAGCATGGAGCCCGAGATGTCGAGCGCGATGATGATGTCCACGCCGTTGGTCTGGTATTCCTTGTCGCTTGAAACACTGGAGGGACGCGCGAGCGCTGCGATCACGAGCGCGAACATGAGGGCGCGCAGGAACGGCAGGATCTTCAGGAGAAACATTCTCGGGGTTGTCGTCCGGTCCTTGAGAAGTTCGAAAGACGAGAACGCAAATTCAAGTTTTTCGCGTCGCCGGGCCCAGAGAAAGAGCGGGGGCAGAAGCAACAAAAGAAGAAAGAACGCCGGATACCTAAACACCATGGTGTGCCTCCGCAAGGGCTTGTTCCAGGACCGGCACGGATTCTTTGATGATCTCCTCGGATTTTTTATTGATCTGAAGGATCTCGGGGGCGGTCGGGATCCACTTGGCGAATTTCGCCAGGTCCGAAGCCTCCAGGACGTATTGGATCTTTTGATAGAGGCCGGCCTCAAGATGCAAGGGCTTGAGGGCGCGCAGGATCTCCACCGTAGTCAATTCCACCGCGAGGATTTGATAGCGTTTTTCAAAATAGACCCGAAGGATCTCGGAAAGACGCAGGTAATACACCTTGATCAGGCCGCGTTTGAGGAGGTCGGATTCAAAAAGTTCCCCGAGATGCAAGAGGGCTTCCTCCTCCGGGCTTAAAGGCGGCGGCGCGGGCTGAAGCCCGTTTTTTTTCTTGCGAAGCGCGCGGTAGAGAAAATAGCCGGCGGTAAGAAGCGCCAGAGCCAAAAGCGTTCCCAGGAATTTTCCAACGCGCATTTTATAGGGGACAACGGTTTTGACATCACGGATATCTTCCTGGGGCTCCCCTCCGGCGACGCTCTTCACGGTCAGGTAAAGCTTGTTCGTTTGAATGCTTTTCTCGGGTCCGCCATCCTTTTGGTATCGCAGGGTGACGGGGTCTAGAATGAATTCGCCAAGACGGTAGGTTGTGAGGATGAATTTACGGCCGGTAACGACTTTTTTCTTTTGCGCCTTATGGATGTCCTCGATCTTTTTGATCTCGAGAATTTCGGACGAAGGAGCCGGGATCTCGGAAAGGATCCGGATGTCCGGAGCATGTTCGACCGTCACGGTGTAAGTGACCGGGTCCCCGATCGTAAGAAAGGCCTTGTCGACCTCGGCCTTGACATGAATGTCGTCTGCTTTTTCCGCCGCAAGGCACAGGCCTGAAAAGAGCAGGACAAACAGGCCTGACAAGAAAAAAGCTCTCTTCATTTGCGTTCCCTGCCTTTAAAGAACTTGAAAAGCGGCTCGACGTAGGAAGTGTTGGCCGGGATATCGATGCAGTCGATTTGAAGACGCTTAAAGAGTTTTTTGAGGGCGATCCGCTTTTCCTCAGCCGTTTGGAAGAACCGTTTACGGAATTGGGGCGAGGTCGTGTCGACAAGCATGGTTTTTCCGGTTTCCCGGTCGACCAGTTCCATCAGCCCGACCTTCGGGAATGCCTGCTCGAGCGGATCATGGAGATGGATGGCGATGACGTCGTGTTTGCGACTGAGGATCTTCAAGGCTTTTTCATAGCCTTCATCCATAAAATCCGAGATCAGAAAAATGACCGAGGTGCGGGTCTGGACCCGGTAAAGGTATTCCAGGGCGCCGGCAAGCCGGGTCTTCTTTTTCTTGGGCTGGTAGCCGAGGACTTCGCGAATGACGCGAAGAGCGTGATTTCTTCCCTTCTTGACCGGAATGAATTTTTCAACGCCTTCCGTGGCGATCAAGAGTCCGGTCTTGTCATTATTTTTTACGGCCGAAAAGGCAAGAATGGCCGTGATCTCGGCGGCGATCTCGGATTTCAGTTTATCGGTCGACCCGAAATATTGCGACCCGGACATGTCGACGGCGAAAAGCACCGTCAGTTCACGGGTCTCGACGAATTTTTTAACGAAGGGGTGCAGGGAGCGCGCGGTCACGTTCCAATCGATCGTGCGGATATCATCGCCCGGCACGTATTCCCGGACGTCCGAGAACTCGATCCCCTGGCCTTTAAAAACGGATTCGTACTCCCCTCCGAAGAGGTCGTTGACCAACCGGGTCGTACGAATTTCGATCTTCCGGACCTTTTTAAGAAGTGAGGCGAGGATCATCCCGTTAGAAACCTTTCCGTGAAGTATGTTCTTGAGAAAATGCGCCCAGGGTCGTCACTATCATTTTGATTAATAAGCCGATCTAGGTTTCTAACGGGACAAGTTCGCGGGCTTGCCCCGTTAGAGATTCAGAAATATTTAAAAACATTCGGATTCTTTTTCAAGGACGCTACTATTCAAAAGTCGATGTTGTCCGGTTGAAGCTCTAACGGGGTTACGGGACTTCGACCTGATCGAAGATCTTTTTGACGATATCTTCGGAGGTGATGTCTTCGGCCTCGGCTTCGTAGGTCACGAGCACTCGGTGGCGTAACACGTCGGAACCGATCTGCTTGACGTCATCGGGAGTCACGTAACCGCGGCCCTGGAGAAAGGCGTTGGCTTTGGCGGCCAGGGTCAACATGATGCTCGCGCGCGGCGAAGCGCCATAGGAGATCATGGGTTTCAGGTCCGCCAGTTTGTAATCCTGGGGGTTGCGTGTCGCGAACACAAGATCGAGGATATAATCTTTCACTTTTTCGTCGATGTAGATCTCATGCATGAGTTTGCGCAAAGCCAGGATGCGGTCGATATCCAGCACCGGATTGACCTTGATGAGTTTTCCGATCGCCATGCGCTCCAGGATCTCTTTTTCTTCCTTTTTGCTCGGGTAGCTCACGACGAGCTTCAGCATGAAACGGTCGACCTGGGCTTCGGGAAGCGGATAAGTGCCCTCCTGCTCGATGGGGTTCTGGGTGGCAAGGACAAGGAACGGGACCGGTAAGGGAAAGGTCTCATTCCCGATCGTGACCTGACGTTCCTGCATGGCCTCCAGGAGCGCGCTTTGGACCTTGGAAGGCGCCCGGTTGATCTCGTCCGCCAGGACGATATTCGTGAAAATAGGGCCCTTTTTGGTCGTGAAATGGCCATCCTTGGGGTTATAGACCAAGGTTCCGACTACGTCTGCCGGCAAAAGGTCAGGAGTGAATTGAATGCGCTGGAATTGGGCCGCAATCGCCTGAGAAAGGGTTCTGACGGAAAGGGTTTTGGCCAATCCCGGAACGCCTTCGATCAGGATATGTCCGTCGGCCAAAAGCGCCATGAGGAGCCGGTCCACGAGATATTGCTGGCCGACGATGACCTTTCCGATCTCGCGGGTGAGGTCTTTGAGGGATGAGCTGGCTTCACGGATCTTGGCATTCACTTCCTGGATCGAGCTGTCCATAAGGTTCTCCTTGTTGTCCGTTAGAGATCTCGCGAACCCGAACGGTACGTTTTATAGTTAAATTTCAAAGGCATTTCAAACCCAAAAATACACCCCTTTTGTTCAAATCGCTCCCGGGGTGAAAGAAATTAAAAATTCGGATTTCCAATGATAATCTTGCCCTTCACATATTGCAAGAGGGTCTTTTGTATCCGGTCGAGATCATACGCCGGGATATCCGCTCGCGAGAATTGCACCTCGGTCAATTGTTCAAAAAGCCTCGAGATCTCGTTGAACTCCCCTGCCGGAAGCCCTTTCGTCTTCAGAAATGCAAGAACTTCCGAGTTCGTGATCACTTTGGAGGGGACGTCATAATAGGTTGCGACCACGATCCGCAACTGGTTGGACCCATGGGCCAGTTTTTCTTTGGAATCCGGGGATGTGAACGTTGCGATCGATTCTTCCGCTTTCGCATAGACGCGCTGCTTCGGGTCCGGCGGCGGAGTGTTCCGGGCTACTTCCCGGATTTTCAGAAGATCTCTCAGTTTGAAGCCGGCGAAGACGGCCACTACAAGACCGGCGGCAATGATCAGCCCAAGCAATGTCGCTTTCAGGGGAAGACTGGAAACAACCTTGATCTCGTGTCCCGGAACGAAGAGAGGGCTCCAGGGTTCTGCTTCAGTCTTGCGGTAGCTGATCTCAAAGGGATAAATGACGGCGGTCCCGGTTTTCAAAGGACGGAACTCATAAAGAAAGGTTTGAGAGACTGTTTCGCCCGATTCTTGAGACTGTCCTGGCTTTGTCTTTCTTTCCCATGATGGTAGCCAGGGCTGCCCCAATTTCGAATTCTCCGAAATTGATATGGATTGGGACTGGTTTTGATTTTCAAGCGTTAGATTCTCGAGCTTGGGCTCGAGGGAATTTATTTCATAGGGGCCTTCAGCCTGGGGCCATTCGATCCGGATCTTTAAGGTCGCGCTTTGGCCGGCGGCGATTTTTTTGGCGGGAGGTTCGATCTTGAGGCTCGGTGTCGCAAAGCCTAGAGGCATAAAAATCCCCAATATCAAGATGAAACATGCAAGAGCACATTTCTTACGTTGGAGCATCTTTTTCCTCTAGAGTTATGCCTCTGGCGGGAAATGGTGAACGGGAAACGCCAGCGTTCACCGCCAAACGTTCCCCGTTCCCCGAGTCTTTTTTACTCTTTCATCTTTTTCTTTTCCTCGTCATCGACGACTTCATAATCCGCGTCCACGACGCCATCGTCTTTCTTGCCTTCAGCTCCGGCTCCGGGAGTAGCGCCGCCCTTGTTTCCGGCTTTCTTGGCGGCTTCTTCGTACATCTTCTGCGCAATCGTGTGGGATGCCGTCCCAAGTTTTTGAGCAGCCTTATCCAGCTCTTCTTTGGATTCGCTGGTGAGCGAAGTCTTAGCTTCTTTCAAGGCCTCTTCCACTTTCTTTTTCTCATCTTCCGAGATCTTGTCGCCATGTTCCTTCAGCGTTTTCTCGGTCGCATAGATGAGGTTATCCAGCTGATTGCGGGCCGTGATGACCTCATGTTTCTTTTTATCCTCTTCCGCATTCGCCTGGCCTTCCTTGACGAGTTTTTCAACCTCCTCCTTGGAAAGTCCTGACGAAGATTCGATGCGGATCTTCTGTTCCTTCCCCGTGCCGAGATCTTTGGCCGACACGTGAACGATACCGTTCGCGTCGATGTCAAAGGTCACCTCGACTTGTGGAACGCCGCGCGGTGCGGGCGGGATCCCTTCCAGATTGAAGAGCCCGAGCACGCGATTGTTCGCGGCCATTTCCCGTTCTCCCTGGAGGACCTTGACGGTGACAGCCGTCTGGTTGTCCGCCGCGGTCGAGAAGATCTCGGATTTCCGGGTCGGGATCGTGGTGTTGCGCTCGATCAGCTTGGTCATCACACCCCCCAGGGTTTCGATGCCGAGTGAAAGCGGAGTGACATCAAGGAGCAGGATGTCTTTCACGTCGCCTTTCAAGACGCCGCCCTGGATCGCGGCGCCGATCGCCACCACTTCATCCGGATTCACGCCCTGATGCGGGACCTTCTTGAAAAGGTCTTTCGCTTTTTGGACCACGGCCGGCATGCGGGTCATACCGCCGACCATGATCACTTCATCAATGTCCTCGGGCTTCACGCCGGCATCCTTCATGGCCTGGTTGCAAGGGCCCACCGTGCGCGCGATAAGATCCACCACCAGCTGTTCGAGTTTCGCGCGGGTCAGAGTGATCAAGAGATGCTTCGGACCTGAGGCGTCGGCCGTGATGAACGGCAGATTGATATCCGTGCTCTGCGACGTGGACAGTTCGCATTTGGCTTTTTCAGCGGCTTCCTTGAGACGCTGGATCGCCATCTTGTCTTTCGAAAGATCGATCCCGTCGGTTTTTTTGAACTCCGCGATGAGCCAGTCGATGATCTTCTGGTCAAAATCGTCGCCGCCCAGGTGCGTGTCGCCGTTCGTGGCCTTGACTTCGAAGACGCCTTCTCCGATATCGAGGATCGAAATATCGAACGTTCCGCCGCCGAGGTCATAAACCGCGATGGTCTCGTCCTTTTTCTTGTCCATGCCGTACGCGAGCGCGGCCGCGGTCGGTTCATTGATGATACGCAGGACTTCAAGCCCCGCGATCTGCCCGGCGTCCTTGGTGGCCTGGCGCTGAGAATCGTTGAAATACGCCGGCACCGTGATCACGGCCTGCGTGATCGGTTCCCCGAGATACATTTCCGCGTCCGCTTTTAGTTTTTGAAGAACCTTCGCGGAGATCTCCGGCGGCGTGTAATCCCTTTTTTCCTGAGGGATGTTAAAAATCGCTTCGCCGTGCTGGCCGGCTTTGACCTTGAACGGGACCATCTGGACTTCATGGCCCGCTTCTTCAAAACGGCGCCCGATGAAACGCTTGGCGCTGAAGATCGTATTCTCCGAATTCGTGACGGCCTGACGCTTGGCGGTTTGTCCCACCAGCTCGCCGTTCTTGGTGAACGCGACGATCGAAGGCGTGGTGCGGTTACCTTCTTTATTTTCGATCACCTTGGGGTCGGTTCCCTCGATGATCGCCATGCATGAATTGGTCGTTCCTAAGTCAATTCCCAAGATCTTTGCCATGTTTGCTTCTCCTTTTCATGTTCGTTAAATACGACACTTGCATCTTTTATTGTTCAATTATCATGCCATTATGACAGAAAATCTTCAGTCACAACTCGTTTGATTTCAATGGGTTGCAAACCCGCGCCTTTTGGGTGAAAGGATCAAGCGTTTGAATGAGCCATAATAACACAACAAAGTGTAACCAAACGGCAAAATAAAAAAGCCTGCGGCCCACAGGCTACAGTTTAACAGCATAGCCGTTTTCCAGTAAAACATTGTTGAGGAATTGTTCCGTCCCCGTTTTATCAGCATAAAAGACGTCCGCTAAATAACGATCATACTTGTCCGACTTGCTGCTTGTCAGCACGATCTGATCTGCGGTCCGGATCCGGGCACGGACAAACTCAGCGGCTTTCTTTCCTTCCGGTGTGGTCATTTCCGGGCAATCGAGGCCGCGGAGTCGTAAGTATTGGCGGGTCTTGAACCCGAAACCGAGATCCACGACCACGCGCAGGGTGTCGCCATCGACCACCTTTTCAACTTCAGCTTGATAGGTGAACAAAGCCTCCTCACCTTTGTCCTCTCCCCCAGGGAGAGGGTTGGGTGAGGGCGTCTTCAGGGCGTAATTCCCCTTCGCGTCTTTGGCAGAAGAGATGATATCGCCTGCTTTGAATTTCCTTGAGGTGATGTTGTCGAGGTCTTGGTAGCTGGAAAATCCGAGATCAATAAGTAACTCGGAGTTCCCGGCTCCCACGAGCCTGGGTTGGAGGATCCGGTACGTGTACAGCGTACCGCGGATGGGGGTCATTAATTCAGGAGGCTCAACCATTCCGACCTCGGAGGTCGGATTCAGGTTTTGGGCGACTTGTTCGCGGACGGCCTCCTGACGGACAAGTGCGCGGATGGCTTTGCTGTCCAGATCTTCCCGGATGGCTTTTTGAATAAGCAGCTCTCTTTTAGCCGCGTTCTCAATCGGCAGGAGCTCCGCATATTGGGCCCAGGTCAATTTGTGCGGCGCCGCACGTTTTGGGTAGGACAGGTAGAATTGCCTCATGCGGCGAAGATTCGAATCTGAAAAGCCGGGACCGCATTGTTTGGTAAGGTCTTCGGAAAGGTGGAGAAGCAGTCCCGCGCCGTAGGCGGCCTTGATCGCGCCCTGTTGTTCGACCTGGACGATGTGCTGGCCGATCTTCCAGTATGCCTCGACCAGGGCCTTGCGCGCCCCCTCGTAGAGTGAGGCGATGTCAGAGACAAGACGTTTGTAGCTTGCAGGAATTAGTTTATTGTTCGGCATATTTCTAGGATCGCAGCCTACAGCTTATTCTTCAGATCACCGCATGTCTTAAGATTTGGCACATAAGCACTGCCTGGCATTCGAAGCTTTAGCGAAGTGGTGAGGGCCTGTTTATATTCTACATCTTGAGTTCAAGCAATTCGCTTAAAGCTAATTTAACATTAGCTCGAATTCTTACAGCCTCTGCCTTGATGGCTGTAGTATGCACCGCTACAGACGATCGGGTATAAACTGAACGGACAAAATGGCCAAAACGGTCTTCAACCACGTCGATCAGATTCGAAGATGTCCTAATTTGAGCTTTTGTCATTTTTCGCTGCGATAGAACATATGACACCTTTTGTTTCATCGTAGGACCGTTGGTTTCGGGCTCTAGTTTAAATCCACGCTCTCCCTGAACTTCTTGGTCTGGCGCCAAAGTGTCCAGAGTCTCTCTCAACGATTCTCTGAATTCAACTATAGTGCCACGCCACGACTGCTTTTTTTGAATCATTAAATCGTCTAAACCTTGTTGGTATGACTTTGCGGCAGCTGGTGCTACTTTGATAAGAGTTTCAACGATGAGCTCATCGCATTTATCTATAGTTGCATCACCTGGATTCAGTCCGCCCAAAGATATGCTTTGGACTTCAGCTTCAGAAAACAAAGCGTTTAATTTTTTAAGAATTTTAAAATAAACACTACCCAAGCTCCGGCAATGCGTACAGCGCAACAAATCCTGCATCAGAGAATCTATCGTTTTAAACATCTCTTCAGAGTCTGTCCGTAACTTAAAAGTCGATCTAAAATCTCGAAAATAATCTTGGACAAGATTGGAGATCTCTTCCCTGATGGAATGGGAATTAATCTGCCTGCCTTTAAGTTTCTGAAATTGTCTTTGAGAAAAGTCTATTCTTCGTCGTAAAAGCCGTAAAACGCTCGTCATTTTAATTCACTTTTTTTTGTTACTTTTCTTTGTTTTTGGAGCGCGCCTTTCTTTCCTAGGTATCCCTTCGTTCGATGACCTGGGAAGGTTATGAGCAGCAAGATTGTACCCAACGGGAGTTAGACGAAAACGTCCCCAACTAGTAGGCTCGAAATAGCCTGCATTTTTTGCATTGCCAAAAATAGCATCGGGACGCTTGGGAAGGGGGAATCCTGCTTGCTTGAAAAATTTAACAAGATCCTGCACCGTCACGTCTGTCTTTCGATCTTCTTTCGGCGAAAGCTCCGCGAGATAAAAAGCTACGATGGCAGCCATCTCTAACACCGTTTTGGGGTTCTTTTGATTACGCAACGTTTTTATGTCTACAATTTTAGGTTCTGGCGTTACTTCAAATAATGGGCTCTCCCCGGAGCTCATCTCACGCAGAGTTTCACTTTTCTTGAAATTCCCAAGCGCCGGAATGCCAAGATATTCACAGCTGGCCTTTAGAGCTGTGAATTGAGCATTTTGATCAAGGCCTTTTAGAACAGAAACGATGAGATCTATCGCCGCCCCCAACGTTGGCTGCTGGATTTCTTTCTCCATTGCTATCCCCTCCTAAATTGTGAGTTGATTTTTGAATCGGGTCGAATGGTGCAAGTGCAAAAAAAGGCCGGCTATTTCTGATGCATTCACCGCGGGCGTATTTTAGCTCTGTAATAACAAGAACGCCATAGGGATCAGCTCCCGAGGGCTGTTATTGTGATTTAACCAACCCGCATATTACACGCAGGGTTCAACTCTAAAATTAGTTCTCTCTCTCTATTGTTCATAGGGGTTTGATTCGGAATCACTTCAGCAACCCAGTGAGTTGGTATTTGTCTCAGAATACATGGGTTATCACCATTCAAATGGTCTAGTAACCGTTGACGAATGTCACCCTTTCCCACGTAGACCCATACTCCCTGTTTGAAGATACCATAAACTCCCGATTGGTTAGTGTTCAACGCTTCAATGTTTTGTCTGTTAAATGCTCGCGGTGTTTGTGTAGCGAACGGCATGTGCTCCTCCATTAAATGTTAAGAGCGAGGCAGGCGATGCCGACTCGGTTACCTTCCGGTAATCAAGTTATTGAGAGAGTCCAAACCACGATGCTTTAGATAAGTATCTAAATGCATATTGGATCGAACTCCGAAATCACGACCATATTGCGCTTCGACGGTGCTTATGTGTGTATCACCGCGCTTTGCACGAAGATGTCCGTGTTCGGTCCTGGAGCGATATCCTCGCATCCCGGGAGCATCGTTATTTCTTTTGCTCATTTCTCAGGCCCTCCTTTCTAACGAACCTTAGCGATCCGTCTCTCCGGCCGGACGTAAGGTTGTTGAAAGAAGATGGCAATCGCCCACCTTGCCCGATTTGTCAAAAAACGTTTTGAAGTACCCGAAATATACAATGCAAGATATGTGCCAAAATGAAGTTTATTATTGTTTTCCCGCATTGTGAGGTTGGAATTGGGGTTAGGAAGATTTCGCCGAAACAGAAGAATGAAACTCAAGCTTTGGTCTGAGTCACAATGACACGGCATTTTGTAACCAAACGGCAAAACAAAAATTATGAAAGTTTGTATTCCTCAAGCTTTCTGTAAAGGGTTCTCCGAGAGATACCGAGTTTTTCGGCGGCGGTGGACTTGTTGCCGCGGGTCTCCTGAAGGGCTTTCTGAATGAGCTCCTTCTCGGCGTCCGTGATCCTGGTTACGCCCTGGAGCGCGGGGCTGTTGCCTGGGGCGGGAGCGCCGGGTCTTCCCTGCCGGATATCTTCGGGGATCTGCTCCAGGGTGAGCATGTCTCCGGAGCTTAGAACGATCATCCGTTCCACAATATTTTTCAGCTCACGGATATTGCCCGGCCAATCGTAGGCTACGAGCGCTTCGAGGGCCTCAGGGGCAATGCCGTTTATTTTCTTCGTGTTCAGAGCGGCATATTGCTGGATGAACGCATGGACGAGAGGGGCAATATCTTTTTTGCGTTCCCGGAGCGGCGCGACTTTCAAATAGATCACATTGATACGGTAGTAGAGGTCTTCGCGGAATTTGTGCTGATTGACTTCGTCCAGAAGGGTTTTATTGGTCGCGCAGATCAGGCGGACATCGACCTTGATTGTCTTGGTCCCGCCCACGCGCTCGAATTCGCCTTCCTGGAGCACGCGGAGGAGCTTTACTTGCGTGTCTTTGGTGATCTCGCCGATCTCATCCAGAAATAAACTCCCCTGGTGAGCGCGCTCGAAGCGGCCTTTCTTGCGTTCCGTTGCGCCGGTGAAGGCGCCTTTTTCATGGCCGAAAAGTTCGCTCAAAAGAAGTGTGTCGGTCAGCGCGGCGCAGTGCACCGCGATAAAAGGATGCTGTTTCCTGGGACTTTCTTCATGAATGCGCCGGGCAATGAGTTCTTTCCCGGTACCGCTCTCGCCCTCGATCAGGACCGAAGCGTTCGAGTTGGCGACCTTGTCGACGGTTTCGAGAAGCTCCTTCATTTTGGGCGATTTTGCGATCAGTTTCCCCTGGTCGTAGCGCTCTTTGAAAAGCTCCTGCCGGAGTTCTTTGTTTTCCTCTTCCATCTGGTGACTGCTGAACGCTTTTTTGACGAGAAGTTCAAGCTCTTCAAGGTTGACGGGCTTCGTCAGGTAATAGAACGCGCCTTTTTTCATGGCTTTGACCGCGTCTTCCACAGAACCATAAGCGGTGAGCAGAATGACTTTGGCGGACGGGGCTGCGGCTTTGATGGATTCTAGAAGCGCCACGCCATCCATTTCAGGCATCCGGATATCCGAGATCACGAGATCGGGATTTTCTTTTTTGAAAACCTCCAGGGCTTCCTTGCCGTTTGCGGCGGTCATCACATCGTAGTCCAGGCCTTGAAGGAATTGGGTCAGACCTTTGCGGGCGTTCGTGTCATCCTCGACAAGCAAGATGCTTTCAAACATAACGACAACCTCCGTTTTTAAATCCGAAATCCTAAACCCGAATGTCGAATGAATGACTAATTGCTAAAATCCAAATTAGGGCTTGAGTTATTGGGATTTCATTCGTCATTAGCTTGTTAGGCATTCGTCATTTTTCTTTCTTAGATTTTGTCCGCCTATTTAGTAGCTCGGTAACTGTAATTGGGGTTCCCGGATCGGCAAAAGGACTTTGAAGGTCGTTCCCCGGTTTAATTTGCTGGCGACCTCGATCTTGCCGCCGTGTTCGGCAACGGCATCGTAGACCATCATAAGACCGAGGCCGGCGCCTTCGGGTTTCGTGGTGTAATAGATGTCAAAGATCCGGGCGAGATTTTTCTCATCGATGCCGCATCCTGTGTCTGCGATCGTGACGACGGCGCAATGCTGCTTGTGTGTGACGGTGATTTTAAGTGTCCCGCCTTGAGGCATGGCTTCGAGGGCGTTCTTGATCAGATTCATGAATGCATAATAGAGCCGCTCCCGGTCCATCAAAAATCCGGGAAGACTTTTATCTTTCGAGAATTTCACGACGATCTTGGCGACGTCGAGCTGGGGTTTCAGAAAAGAGAGGGCATCGGCGATCACTTCGTTCAGATCGTCCAACCGGAAACGAAGCGGCGGTTTGCGAGTGGCTTTGAGAAAATTCCGGATGATGCGATCAAGCCTCCGCGTCTCATCCTGAATGTCGCTTAAGGAATCTGCGATCTCCTTTCGTTTGTCGACGGGAAGTCCGGCAAGCCGCTTCTTTAAAAGTTCCAGATGGATCGTGATGGCATTCAGGGGATTTCCGATCTCGTGCGCGATGCCGCCGGCAAGCCGCACCAGGCTTTCCATGCGCGAGAGCATGGCGGCCTCGAATTCCTGCTCCGTGCGGGATGTGATATCCGAGAGAAGCAGGATGAAATTTGTTTTTCCGTCCTGTTCTCTCGGGAGGATCGTAACGCGAAGTTGCATCTCCCGGGGAGAAAGGATCCGCAGGTCGTGAACGGTGCGCGCCCTGGCGGTCAGGACATTTTCTTTTAAAAAAGACGCGAAAGAGGGGTCCTGCGTCTGATCCCAGAGGGGCTGCCCGGCTGCAATGCGGACATCCCCCAGCCAGTCTGCGGCGCGGCGGTTCAGGAAAACCGGATGCCCTTGGGCGTCCGTAATGATGATCCCCTCCTCCAGGTTCCGGCAGACTTCTTCGAGTTGGAGATTCTCCTGGGTCGCGTCGAGGAGCTTAAGATAGAGAGACTCTTTTTCGATTTGCGGAAGGCGGGACTTTAAGCGTTTTATGAAATCAAGCTTTTCGCTCATGGACTTCTTTCACTCTCTTAGCGTTTTCAATGAAGGCCCGAAGCAAGCGGGGGTCTTTGGTGCCGGGACCGGATTCGACGCCGCTGGCGACATCGACGGCGAAGGGGCGAACTTTTTCAATGGCTTCGGCGACGTTCAAGGGCCCGAGTCCGCCGGCCAGAAAAAGTTTGTCGTGAACGTAGGGCTTGTCTTCGATAATGCTCCAGTCGAACGGGATGCCGGAGCCGCCTTTCTCGGAATGCGAATAAGTGTCAAAAAGAAACGCGCTGACGTTGTATTCGTCGATCCGTTTCAGGCTCATGGCGTCTTTCACGTGAAAAGTTTTGATGATCTCATAACCCTTCTGCATGAACGAATCGCAATAAAGAGCGGTTTCTTCGCCGTGGAACTGGAGGAACTTGAGCCCCAGACGCTGGGCGATCGTTTCGACTTCTTTTTTGGGCTGGTTGCAAAAGACCCCGACGATATTCTTAAAGTCCTTGAGCTGCGCGAGGATCTCCCCTGCTTTTTCGGTCGAGAGAACGCGCTTGGTGTTCGGGACAAAAATGAACCCGAGGTAGTCGGCCCCGAGGTCTACCGCGAGCCTTGCCTGTTCGTAGTTGGTGTTGCCGCAGATCTTGACGCGTGTCATAAGGTCCCCTCGACGAGCGGAGCTTCTTTTTTTCCAAGAAGTTTCTGGAGTGTGGCGGCGATATCTTTGGATTTTATAAGGGTTGAACCGATCAGAAATGCGTTTGCGCCGAGGCTTTTGTACATCATGAGCTCCTCGTGGGAGCTTAGGCCGCTTTCCACGACGATCGCAGTCCCCTTCGGGATATGCGGGATCAAAAGTTTTGCACGTTCCGGGTCGACCTTGAGCGTTTTGAGATCGCGGTTATTGATCCCGATGATCGAGGCGCCGGCTTGGACGGCCTTTTTGAGCTCCGCGTCCGAATGGACCTCGACTAAGGCGTCCATCTGGAGCTCCTTCCCCAAGGCGATCAGATCTTTCAATTCTTCCTCGCTCAGGATCGAAGCGATCAAAAGAAATGCGTCGGCTTCCAGGAGTGCGGTTTCATAAAGCTGGAAACGGTCAAAAATAAAATCTTTCCGCAGGAGCGGGAGCTTTGTGACTTGCCGTACGGTCTTCAGATAACTGGGACGGCCTTTGAAGAAATGAGGTTCCGTGAGGACCGAGATGGCGCAAGCGCCGGCATATTCAAAAAGGCTGGCAATGCGAAGAGGTTGAAAATTTTCCCGCAGCACGCCCTCGGAGGGTGAGGCTTTTTTAAGTTCAGCGATGATGTTGAGATGGCGCGTGGATAAAAGGGCGTTTTTAAAAGACCGGGGTTTCGGCCGTTCGGTTTTTTCGATGATCCGCTGGAGGCGTGCGAGCGGCATGTGTTGCTTCAGATCGTCGAGATCTTTTCTTTTTTGTAACAAGATGTCGTTTAGGATCATATCAATGGGTCCAGGCTTTAAGTCGTGTCAGAGCCTTCAGGGCTTTTCCGGAATCGATGGATTCTTCCGCGAAAACGATCCCTTCTTCGACCGAGTCCGCTTTGCCGCAGAGTAAGAGTCCGTAGGCGGCGTTCAAAACGACCGTGTCGCGCGCGGGCCCTTTTTCTTTCCCCGTCAGAATTTTTTCAGCCCTGAGCTTGCTCTTTTTGACCGAGTCCACCGAAAGGTCGCAGGTCCGCGCCTTTTTGAGCCCCAGCGCGTGCGGCCGGATCACGGTCATCCGGATTTTATGCGGCGTGATCCATGCAACCGTTGTCGGGACTGCCGTGGAGATCTCGTCCATTCCGTCCGAGCTGTGGCAGACGAGCGCGGCTTTCCGGCCTAATTTTGAAAGAACTTTGGCGTAAAGCGGGAGCAAACGGCGGCAGGAAACTCCGACGAGCTGATAATCGAGGCGCATCGGGTTCACCAAAGGACCTAGCAGGTTCAGGATGGTGGGTCTTCCCAGCGCTTTGCGCAGAGGGTGCATCTTGGAGAAAACAGGGTGATGGAAAGGCGCGTGAAAATAACCGAGGCCGGAACGCTTGATCGCAGAGATCATTTTCTGCGGGGATGTATTGAGTTTTACACCGAAGGCTTCCATCAGGTCCGAGCTTCCGGATCTTGAGGATATCGCGCGATTGCCGTGTTTGGCGATCTTTACGCCCGCTCCCGCGAGGACCAGGGCCACCAGGGTTGAAATGTTGATCGTTCGACGGCCATCCCCTCCGGTGCCGCAGGTGTCCATGAGTCCCGGGATCCTGGGGCCGACCGGTTTTTCGAGAGCCTGGAGCGCCTCAAGACAACCAAGAAGCTCATCGGCCGTCTCCCCTTTTTTCGTTAGCAGAAGTAAAAATGCTTTGGCCTTCGAACATGAAATGGCGCCTGTAAAAAGAAGGTGAAAGAATTTCCGGGAATCCACAAGGGACAAAGATTGTCCTGTGATGAGGCGGGCGAGAAGCCCGTTCAACCAGGATTGATCCTTCAGTCCCGTGGTCTTTGTCACTTGGAAAGATCCAGAAAGTTTTTGAGAAGTTGCATGCCGCAGGCGGTCATGATGGATTCGGGGTGGAACTGAACGCCCCAGGTCGGATGGGACCGGTGCTTGAGGCCCATGATCTCCTGATCTTTAGTCCAGGCGGTGATCTTAAGCGTGTCCGGCAGGGATTTTTTTTCGACGAGAAGCGAATGATAACGGGTCGCAATGAACGGGTTCGGGATGCCTTTAAAAAGAGGATCCTTGGCGTGAAAAACCTTGGAGGTTTTTCCGTGCATGATGTTCGCCGCGCGAATGACTTTGCCGCCGAACACGTGGCCGATCGATTGGTGGCCCAGGCAAACTCCCAGGATCGGGATCTTGCCGCTGAAGGTTTGGATCACGTCGCAGGAGATCCCTGCTTCGTTGGGCGTTTTCGGTCCCGGAGAAATAACGATGCGTTTGGGATGCAGGCGTTTGATCTTCGCGATCGTGATCTCGTCATTACGCCAGACGCGCGGGTCCGCGCCGAGCTCCCCGAGATATTGCACCAGGTTGTAGGTGAAGGAATCGTAGTTATCGATGACCAGGAGCATATTAGAAAAGAAACCTTTCTTCGATGGCTTTGAGCAAGGCCTTGGATTTATTGACCGTTTCCTCGTATTCCCGTCCCGGATCCGAATCTTTGACGATACCGGCGCCGGCCTGGAGGAAGATCTTGTCTTTGTGAAGCATGAGCGTCCGGATCGTGATGCACATGTCCATATCGCCGTCAAAACCGAAATAACCGAGACAACCGCCGTAAGGACCGCGCGCCTCGGGTTCGAGTTCGTCAATGATCTGCATGGCGCGGACCTTGGGGGCTCCCGACAGAGTCCCCGCCGGAAATGTTGCGCGTAAAAGATCCATCGCTGACTTCCCCGCTTTGAGCCGGCTTTGAACGCGGCTCACCAGGTGCATGACATGCGAATAGCGTTCGACAAAGGCAAAGCGGTCGACTTTAACCGACTTGAAATCCGAGACACGGCCGAGATCGTTCCGGCCGAGATCGACCAGCATCAAGTGCTCCGCCATTTCTTTTACCGAGGACCGGAGCTGCTTCTCGAATTGCATGTCCTGTTGTTCTGTGAGGCCTCGCGGCCGTGTGCCGGCGATCGGACGGACCTCCGCCAGTTGTTTTGTTTTTTTGACAAGCATCTCGGGCGAGGAACCAATGAGACGGAACGCGCCGCTCCGGAAATAGAACATGTAAGGCGAGGGGTTGATGGACCTGAGCGAGCGATAGATCTGGAAATCATGCCCGTGGTGCGCGAGTTGAAAACGCTGGGACAGCACGACCTGGATACAGTCCCCGGCCCGGATGTATTCCTTGATCCGCGTAACTTTGGATTCGTAGTCTCTGCGCGACATATTGGGCCGGATTTTCGGGAGCTTGGCGACTTTGGCCATTGCGGGCATACGCAGGGGTTTTTGGAGAAGACTTTTGTATTTCGTCATCTGTCCGAGGGCGTTCTTGTAAGCCGCTTCTACGGTTTTAAATTTTTTCAGGTTAACGAGGATGACGACCGAAAGCGTCTTCCGGAAATGATCAAATACCAGGAAATCCTCAACGCGAAAAAAAATACCGAGCGGAAATCCCGGCCCCTTTTTCTTCTTAAGACGGATGGTTTCGAAGTCGCGAACATTCTCATAGGAAAGATATCCGACGAACCCACCGCAGAATCCCGGAAAGGCTTCCGGATTGGCGAGTTTGCGCGTGGCAAGTTCTGTCTCGATCACATTCAAAAGCTTGGCGTCTTTCAGAACCTTCTTCTTCCCTTGGGCCGTGACCGTGACATTTTTTCCGGAGGATTCGTAAACGGCGGCGGGCTCGATCCCGAGGAATGAAAACCGGCCGATCTTTTCTTCCTGCTCCGCGGACTCCAGAAGGAATGCGTGGCGCGTTTTTTGGCTGATCTTCAAGAAGCTCGAGACCGGCGTCTCGAGGTCCGCGGGGAAAGTCTCCGAGAGAGCGACAATGTTCCCCTTGCGGGCCAGTTTTTTAAAGGTTCCGAGGTCGGGCGCGATCATTTTTTGTAGATTTTTTCCGGGTCAAAAACTTTTTCTTGGGTGATCTTGACAATGTCGCCTTGTTCGTTCATTTCGTGGACAAAACAGGTGCGGTAACCCAAATGGCATGCCCCCCCCTTATTTTGAGTCACCCGGACGAGCAAGGTATCCTTGTCGCAATCGGTAAGAACCTGGACAACGCTTTGAGTGTGGCCGGACTCCTCGCCTTTCACCCAGTATTTGTTACGGGACCGGGAATAAAACACCGTGTGCTTCTCTTTCAGGGTGCGCTCGACCGCGACTTTATCCATGTAAGCCAGCATGAGCACTTCGCCGGATTTGGCGTCCTGGATGATGACGGGAAGAAGTCCTTGATCGTTGTATTTAAGATTTTCCATGATTGATCGTATGCTCCTTTGAATGATGAAGTTACGGCAAAAATCCGTATGACTTTACTGAAGTGACGACGAGTATGCCACAAAGGACCTATGTGTCAAGTAGATACACTTTGTCTTAGGGCGGGAAAAATCAGGATGGTTGGGGATCGGGGGCGCCATCGTAGCGCCAGTGCCAGGGCTCGTAGGTGATTCCGATTCCGGCGTTCTTGGGGTAAGACAGGACGAACCCGAATCGATGGGCGTTCTTGAGAAGCCATTGGTATTCCGGAAGCACTTCGAATGCAGTTGCGTTTTCTTCTCCATTGATGCCTTGGGCGTTGATGAAGTCGATCGCCAAATGTTCCGGGTCGCCATGCTCGCTGTAGCCAGGTAAAGCGACCCATTTCACAGTCTCCCGGATAGAGTAATCATGATTACTAAGGTAGTAAACGAAAAGGTAAAGTTGGTAGGCGCTTGAGCGGTACCCGGATTCGACAAAAAGCCGCTTTCCGATCTCTTGATCCATGGCGCTCATCATGAAACGATACATTTGATAGATCGGAGGGGGCAGGAACTGCGGCGGAAGCTCTTTTTCCTTTCCTTGGGTCAGGATCTTTTGCCCGCGTAGTTGCACCAGATCTTTTTCCCCTTGAGAGAATCCGCGGAATGGGATCGTGACGCCGACTTCCCCGGCTTTGAGATCCCGGAAGGAACGCAGGAATCGTTTTTCTTCGCGAGTTAATGGAGATTCCAACTGCTTAAAAGTGAGAGACGGAAGTTTCCCTTCCTTGTCTTTTTTCTGGATATAAGGCTCGAGTTTCGCGATAAGCGTTTTGACGTCGGCGATATGTGCCGGTGTCAATTTCTCAACGTTGAGTTCGACGGGGGCTGTTGAGGTGAAAGAGGCGCATCCGGAAAAAAAGAGAGCGGCCAGAAAAAAAGGTGTGACTTTTTTGAACATGGGCAAGATCAGAGGCGAACGGGAATGCCTTTGGCCCGGAGAAAGGATTTTGTCTCCGGAATGGTGAATTCGCCAAAGTGAAAGATGGAGGCCGCAAGACACGCGTCGGCTTTGCCGGCGCTGAAGGCTTCATAAAGATGATTCAAATTTCCAGCGCCGCCCGAGGCGATGACCGGGATCTTGACGGATTCGGAAACCCGGCGCGTGAGCTCGAGATCGTAGCCGTCCTTCGTGCCGTCGCAATCCATGCTGGTGAGGAGGATCTCCCCCGCTCCAAGCTTTTCGGCTTTTTTTGCCCACTGGATCGCATCAAGTCCTGCGGGGTTTCTTCCGCCGTGCGTGTAGACCCCCCATCGGTTCTTGGCTTCGCGTTTTGCGTCGATCGCGACGACAATGCACTGGCTGCCGAACCGGCGGCTTGCTTCCAGAATAAACTTGGGATTCTTGATGGCGCTTGTATTGATCGAGACCTTATCACAACCGGTGGCGAGGAGTTCCCGGATATCCTGGACTTTATGGATGCCGCCGCCCACCGTGAAAGGAATGAAGATCGTGGCCGCGACTTTTTCAGCGACCTCGATCATGGTGCGGCGCTTTTCATGCGAGGCTGTGATATCGAGGAACACCAGCTCGTCGGCCTTTTGCTGGTCATAAGCCTTGGCGCAGGATACAGGATCGCCGGCGTCTTTCAGAGAAACGAATTTGACGCCTTTGACGACCCTGCCACGGTCAATATCAAGGCATGGGATGATGCGTCGGGCGAACATGGTTAAAGGGTCATCTGGTTATTTTCAAGCTGTTTGAGGACAAAGATCACGGAAGTTCCGAACGCGATCAGGTGAGACATGATGGCAAAAAGAACGGCGAGAATGATCAGAAAGACCATGCCGACCTCATAGAGCGAGGGTTGCTTGAGATTTGCCGTTTGCCAGAAGAAGATCAGGATCAGGAACGAGACAAGGAAAAGGATCCATCCGGCAATGCACTTTTTCGTATAGGCCTTTTTGATCTCATGATACCACTTGGAATTCAGAGGCCGGGCGCGTTTGATCAGCCCCTGGAGGAAAAAACTTCGCACCAAAAGAAAAACCAGCAGGTACCCGATCCCGACCAGGGCCCAGGACCAGGTTCGCTGAGTGAGGATCATATTCCAAAGGTTCGTGAGGTTTCCCATAGATCTTCTTCTCCCTATTTCGCCGTGAGCCGCACGGCCTCGGACAGCCGGAAACGTTTGTCGTAAAGCGCCTTGCCGATGATCACGCCTTCGAAGTTCGGCACCTGGATGTCCCGGCATTTTTCGATGTCGGAAATTTGGCTGACGCCTCCTGATAAAATGACCCGTGACGTGGCGCCGGCGAGCACCATGGAAAGCTTGTCCCAATTCGGGCCCTGCAAAACGCCGTCTTTTTCGATGTCGGTGTAGATCAGCGTTGAAACGCCGATCTGGTTAAAAAGTTTCAAAGCCTCCGCGAGCGTGCTATTGCCATCGCGCATCCACCCGGCTGTTTTGACCTGGTCGCGGCGCACATCGAGCCCTACCGCGATCTTGTCCTTGAATTTCAAAATGGCCTCTTCCAGAAAAGCCTTATCGAGCGCTTTGGTGCCGAGTACGACCCGCGAGACGCCGAGGGTGAGGGCTTTTTCAATGTCGCGGATGTTCCGGACCCCGCCTCCAAATTGGATCTTGGCTTTGACGCTCCGGCATATGGCCGCAAGCGGGGCCTCACTTGTGAGCGTGCCGGTTTTGGCGCCTTCGAGATCCACGACATGGATCCACTTGGCCCCTTCCTGTTCCCAGGTCATGGCGGTGACGGCGGGATCTTTAGAATAAACGATGCAGGAATTGTAATCGCCTTGCGTGAGACGGACGACCTTGCCCTGATAGATATCGATCGCGGGATAGAGGTTCATGATCTTTTTCTCCCCGTCATTCCCGCGAAAGCGGGAATCCAGAAACTGGATCCCCGATAAAAGCATTCGGGGATGACATAGCGTTGGTTCATAGTCACCAGTTTATAAAATTTTTGAGGATTCGCAGGCCCGCCTCCTGGCTTTTTTCAGGATGGAACTGGGTCGCAAAAACGTGTTCGTTGCCGATCACAGCGGAAAAATTTTCCCGGCCGTACTTGCAGGAGGCCAGCGTCAGGCTCTTGGCCGCGGGTTTTCCGTAATACGAATGAACAAAATAGAAATACTCCCCACTCGGGATCCCTTCAAGCAACGGATGTTTTTTAAGGATCTTGAGGTCATTCCAGCCCATGTGCGGGATTTTGACATTCGTGGAACGAAATCTCCGGACCGCGCCCTTGAATATTCCAAGGCCTTTAACGCCGGGATTTTCTTCGCTCTTTTCAAAAAAAAGTTGCAGGCCAAGGCAGACCCCCATGAGTTTTGCCTTGCGGGCGACCAGTTCCTGGATCGGGCCGATGAAGCCTCGGGATTTCAACTCCTTCATGGCGTCCCCAAAAGCGCCGACTCCGGGCAGGATCACTTGGGTGGCGCGCGCGAGGTCTTTTCCCTTGGAACAAAGTTTGTAGGAGGCCCCAAGATATTCCAGCGCCTTGGAGACGCTGCGGAGATTGCCCATGCCGTAGTCGATGATGGCGATCATAAATGAGTTATGAGTCTTGAGTTCGGAGCCGGGAGCCAGAGAGATTTTTCTCCGAACTCACTACTCCAAACTCTGAACTCATCAAAGCTTTCCTTTAGTTGAAGGGATCCCGCGAACGCGAGGGTCCAGACAGGTCGCCATGTCCAGGGTCTTTGCGATCCCTTTGAACATGCCTTCGATGATGTGATGCGTGTCTTCTCCGGCAAGGACGCCGATGTGCATGTTGATGCCAGCGTGTTGGCAAAAAGAACGCAGGAAATCGACAGCATCCTCGAATGAATACTTGGGCTGGCGAGACAGACGCACGCCCTTGGATTTCGTGACGTAGAGCGACGGTCGTCCGGAAATGTCGAGCGTTACGCGGATGAGCGCTTCATCCATGGGGACGGCAAAAGAGCCGTAACGGCGGATCCCTTTTTTGTCTCCCAGGGCCTTTACCAAGGCCTGGCCGAGCGCGATCCCGACGTCTTCATTGGTGTGGTGGATATCGACATCCAGATCCCCGCGTGCTTTGAGCTTGAGATCAAAAAGGCCGTGTTTGGCAAGCAGCGTGAGCATGTGATCCAGGAACGGGATCTGGGTGTCGATCCTGGAGGAACCTTTTCCATCCACCGCGAGCTCGACCTGAATATCGGTCTCGGAAGTCTTGCGTTTGATCGTGGCTTTTCTCGTTTTCATGATTTACCCCGTAAGAGATTAGCTGCATTATGAAATGGTTCGTTGTGACTTCTACAAAAAACGATCTTTTTTTCCCGCGGATCCGCTGCTATGAATCTCTAACGGGGTGAAGATTCCTTTTCCGGTTCGGCATTCTTTTTGACAAGGCGTGCTTCCAGGGAGATCCGGTGCAAAAAAAGCCCCTCCATGTCCGTCAGTTTCTGGACATGTTCTTTGGAGGCTTCCAGCGCCTCGGGGGTATAGCGGATGATCTGGGAGCTTTTGATAAAAGTCGATGCGCTCAGCGGCGAAAAATAGCGCGCGGTGCCGCCCGTCGGAAGCACGTGGCTGGGGCCGGCGATATAATCCCCGATCACGGTTGGTGAATAAGGGCCGAGGAAGATCGCGCCGGCGTGACGGATCGATTCAGCCGTTTTTTCGGGATCTTCGGTCATGATCTCAAGGTGCTCGGCCGCGATCTCGTTGCAGACTTCGCAACCTTCTGCGATGGATTTCACCTGGATGATGATGCCGGAGTCCACGCGTTTACGCATGACGTCCACCAGTTTTTTTGAATTCGTCACCAGATACCCCATGCCGCCGTGATGCTCGGTCTGGGCTAAAAGATCACAGGTCACAAAGTCCGGGTTGGCGGTCGCGTCCGCAAGAATAGCGACCTCCGAAGGGCCGGCAACCATATCAATATCCACAAAGCCATAAACCTGACGTTTGGCTTCCGTGACATAGGCATTGCCCGGGCCGACGATCTTGTCGACCTTGGGAATAGTTTTCGTGCCGAACGCGAGTCCGCCGATGGCCTGAACGCCGCCTACGCGATAGATCTCATTGACGCCCAAAAGATTTGCAACCGCCAGAATGTGCGGGTCAATTTCACCGGTATCCCGGCGTGGCGGCGTGGCAATGGCGATGTGCTTGACGCCTGCGACCTTTGCGGGAATGACGGTCATGTAGACGGTCGAAACAAGCGGCGCCGTTCCTGCCGGAATGTAGATCCCCACCCGGTCAAGCGGTTCGTAGCGCTTGCCGAGATGGACGCCGTTCGGCCCCTTGATCTCAAAAGATTTTTTCAGTTCCTTTTCATAATATTCCCGGACATTCTCCGTGATCTGCTTGAGGAGCGGGACGAACTGGACCTGGATCTTCTCGAACGCGCGATTGATATCTCCTTGCGTGACGGCGAGGCGTTTCAGCGGAAGATCGATCCCGTCGAATTCGCGGGTATAGCGGCGGAGCGCCGTGTCCCCGGACTGGCGCACTTCGGAAAGGATACGGCTGACCTTTTTAAAGATCGCCGTATCGAAAAAGGTGGCGTAGTCGCGCCGGATCTTTTTCTGCGTTTGTTTGTCCCAGTTCAGTACTTGCATGAATTACATTCCTTTTTCCGTAAGATAATCCGCGACAGTCTTTTCGATCGCGGCCTTGGCAGTCGTAAATTGCCCCTGGTCGGGCCCGCCGGCCTGTACGAGGTCCGGACGTCCGCCGCCGCTTACATTGAGCAAGGGAGATAGCCTACCAAAAAGCACCTTCATGTCCAAGGAGGTTTTGGGGATGTCCGTGCTCATCCCGGTGATGACCTGGAGTTTTCCCTCTTCCGTGGTCGCGATCACAAAAACAAGTTTTTGGCCTTCCTCCCGGAGCCGGGTGGCGAGATCACGCAAGCCCGCGATCCCGATAGCTTCAAGCATGACCGTAAGGGTTTGGCATGATCCGGATTTTGCCGCACTTCCAAGCAGCGTTTTGACGTCGAAGGTCTTTGTGACAGCCTGTGCGCCTTGCTTCTTTTGGGCTTTAAGGCTTTCCATGAGTTTTTCGATGCGGGCCGGGATATCCGCTGCCCCGACTTTTAACGTTTTGGAGATTCCGGAGATTTGATCCTGCAAGCTCCGGACATAGCTTAAGGCGTGGGCTCCAGTGACGGCTTCAATGCGGCGAACGCCGCTTGCGACCGAGGATTCCCCGGTGATGATCAGCATGCCGATCTGCCCGGTACGGTCGCAGTGAGTGCCCCCGCAGAGTTCTTTGCTGAACTCCGGGATGCTGACCATGCGAACCTTGTCCCCGTATTTGTCCCCAAAAAAAGCCAGCGCGCCTTCCCGTTTGGCGTCGTCAAGGGTCTTGGAATCCTTTTGAATCGGATGATCCAGTAAGATCTGATCATTGGCCGATCTTTCGATCGTGCGGAGCTCTTCAGGCGTCACGGCGCGGCCAAATGAAAAATCAAAGCGCAAACGATCCGAAGCCACAAGCGACCCAAGCTGACGCACGGAACTTCCGAGTGTCGTTCGGAGCGCGGCGTGCAAAAGGTGCGTGGCGGTGTGATTCCGCATAATGTTTTCCCGAAGCGCGCTATCCACCGCGGCGCTTACGGCGATGCCGTCTTTGACGGCGCCTTGAAGGATCTCTGCGTGATGCAAAAAATATTTGTCGAGCTTCTTCGTATCGACGACTTTGAGCTTGAGCCCCGGTCCTTCGATCACGCCCTGATCGCCGATCTGCCCGCCGCTTTCCGCGTAGAAAGGCGTTTGGTCGAGAATGACGGTCGCTCGCTTTCCTTCGGTTTGATGCCAAAGGATCCTGGCCTTTGTCTCGAGCGTGTCATACCCGAGGAATGTGGTGGCAGGGGTGGTGGCCGGGATCTTGTCCAGGCCCGATGAGGCGAAGATCTCGCCGGAAATCTTGCTGCCTTCCTTGGAGCGTGCGCGTTGGTTTTCCATAAGCTTCTCAAACCCCTTGTGATCGATCGTGAATCCTTCCGCCTCGGCAATGCCGCGCGTTAATTCTTCGGGGAATCCGAAAGTATCATAAAGTTCGAACACGGTTTCTGCCGGAACGGTTTTTAAGCCCTGCTTTTTATAATTTATAAGCTGCATTCTGAGAATGCGAAGCCCGTCCTCCAGTGTCCTAAGAAAGCGCTCTTCTTCCTGAGAAAGGACCACACGAATATTTTCTTCCGCTTCCCGGAGCTCGGGGTACGCCTCCCCCATGACCTTTACGACCGATGCGACCGCTTTAAAGAGAAAGGGCTTGGCCAGTTTTTTTTCAGGCATCAATTGATGGGCTTGCCAGATCGCGCGGCGGATCAGTTTCCGGATCACATACCCACGGCCTTCGTTCGATGGGACGACGCCGTCGGCAATGGAAAAAACCGCTGCGCGCAGATGATCCGAGATCGTGTAGAGTTGTTTCGTTTGAACTTTTTTAGCATCAAGCCCGAGCGCCTGAAGGATGGCTTCGTGGATCGGCAAAAAGATATCGATCTCAAAATTGGAAGCTTTCCCCTGAAGGACGCAGGCAAGGCGCTCCAGTCCCATTCCGGTATCGATATTCTTATTCGCTAGCGGAACAAGCTTCCCGCCTTCCTGGCGGTCGTACTGTGTGAAAACCAGATTCCATATCTCCGCAAATTTTCCGGAATCATCGACCGGCGTTCCCTGGATCTTGGGGTTCTGGTCAAAATAGATCTCGGAGCACGGACCGCAAGGACCGTTCGGACCGTCTTTGGGCGCGTTCGCAGGCCAGAAATTCGACTTATCGCCGCAAAGAAAGATCCAGTCTTTGGGAAGGCCGATCCCCTTGTGCCATATTTCAAAGGCTTCCGTGTCTTTCTCGTGGACGGTGATGCGCAGGCGCTCTTTGGGGATCGAAAGCGTCTTGGTCAGGAATTCCCAGGCCCACGCAATGGCTTCTTTTTTGAAGTAGTCTCCGAACGAGAAATTGCCCAGCATCTCGAAAAACGAGTGATGAAAGGGTGTCCGGCCCACCTCGTCAAGATCGCCCGTTCTAAGGCATTTCTGGCTTGTGGTGGCCCTTTGAAGGTCCTTTTTGACCCCCAGGAAGTATTCCTTGAACTGGTTCATGCCGGCGCCGGTGAAGAGCAAGGAAGGGTCGTTTTGGGGCACCAAAGAGTCGCTTGCGAGGATGGTATGGCCCTTGGACTTAAAAAATTCCAGGAAAGCTTTTCGCAGGTCGTTCGTATTTTTTTTCATATCGCGTCAGATCTCATCGCTTGGGGATTCCTTCGAAAGCTTCTGGAGGATATCCTGAGCGATCTGGAAATCGTATCCTTTTCGTATCAGAAAATCATAAAGGCGTTTCTTGCGTTTCGGGGGGTCCAATTGGGACCAACTCGCCCACTTTAACCTGGACTGCTCCAACGCGCGTTCAATCTCATCCTCGACCGATAGCGTCTCCAGTAATTCGTCGCTGATTTTTTTTGAGATCCCGTGGCGTTTCAATTCAAACGCGATCTTGCGCCGTCCCGCGGGATTGCCAAACGTGAACCGGGCCATCAAGTTCTTGGCGTAGGCCGCGTCATCCAGGACCCCTTGGGTCCTGAGATCCTTGAGGGCTTGATCAATATTTTCGGCCGAGTAACCCTTGGCCGTGAGTTTCTTTTTCAGCTCCTGGCCGCTTTTGGGGCTGGCGGCGAGAAGCCTCAGACAGGTGATGACCGCCTGCTTGGTTTGTTCCTCCGCTAGAGTTTTATCCATAAAAGGCAAAGGACGGTCCGTAATGTCCCGGGCCGTCCTTTCCAAAAAGAACTTTCCCGTTGAGGATTATTCAGCGGCTGCGCCGATGACCGCGGTCTCTCCCGCGGCAACTTTCTCCAGAATCTTCCCTTCGATCTCTTCGAGAAGCTTCTTATTTTCTTTGTCTTTCAGGAAGAGTCGCGCTGCGTCCTTGCCCTGGCCGAGCTTTTGATCGTTGTAGGCGAGCCAGGTCCCGGATTTATCGATCACCTGGAATTGGGTGCCGAGCTCTATAACATTCGAAGAACGCGAAATGCCTTCGTCGAAGAGGATATCGAACTCCGCCTGACGGAACGGCGCGGCGACCTTGTTCTTGACGACTTTGACGCGGACCCGGTTCCCCACCACCGCATCGCCTTTTTTTAAGGAAGCGATCCTTCGGATATCCAGGCGCATGGAAGCATAGAACTTAAGAGCTTTGCCGCCGGGCGTAGTTTCGGGATTTCCGAACATAACGCCGATCTTTTCGCGCAACTGATTGATAAAAACAATGCAGGTCTTGGATTTACTGATAATGGCGGTGAGTTTGCGCATCGCTTGCGACATCAGCCGAGCCTGAAGGCCCATTTGAGCCTGGCCCATTTCGCCTTCGATCTCTGCGCGCGGGACGAGCGCTGCGACCGAATCGACGATGATGAGGTCCACCGCGTTCGAGCGAACGAGCATTTCCGCGATTTGAAGCGCCTGTTCGCCGGAATCGGGCTGTGAGATCAAGAGTTCATCGACCTTGACGCCGATCTTCTGAGCATACTGTGGATCCAAGGCATGCTCCGCGTCAATGAAGGCTGCGACCCCGCCGGTCGCTTGAAGACGGGCAATGATATTCAAAGTGAGCGTGGTTTTGCCGCTCGATTCCGGGCCAAAGATCTCTACGATGCGGCCGCGAGGAATACCGCCAATCCCTGTGGCGATATCAAGCCCCAGGGCTCCGGTGGCAAGAGCGGCAACATTTTCATGATGTTGATCGCCGAGCTTCATGATGGAGCCTTTGCCGAACTGCTTTTCGATCTGCTGGAGCGTGAGCTCGAGGGCTTTCTGCTTATCAGTGGATTTGTGAGATTCGGATGCGGTGGGTTTTGCTGATTTTTTTCGCTCGCTCATGATTTTCTCCTTGTAGGAAGACGTTAGATTCAAAATTCTATCGGCCAACCTCTCATCTGTAAAGACAATTTAAGAAAAGATGGCACTATAGAATATTAGCTTTATGGAAATAATATATGATTAAATTAAATTGTCAAGGCGCCCTTCAAAAAAGTTTCTTTTCGGTCCCCTGACGGAGGCGCTGGAGGTTGGCGCGGTGGGTATAGAAGATAAAGGCGGCCAGCATAAGGCTGATGGGGAGAAGGAATTTGATCCCGGGAGTTCCCGTATAGCGCCAGGTGATCATGATCGGGAAAACCAGGGCCGCCACGAGGGACGAGATCGAGATGATGTGAGTGATCGCAAAGCAGAGGATCCAGATGCCGAAGGTGATGAGCGTTGGGATCCAGGCAATGGCCAGAAATACCCCAAGCGAGGTTGCCACGCCTTTCCCGCCCTTGAACCTGAGCCAAACTGAAAAACTGTGTCCCAGGATCGCGCTGACACCCAGCAGCAACTGGAACGGGAGGGCAAGGTTCAGACCCAAAAATAATGGAAGCATGCAGGCGACATATCCTTTGAGAACGTCCAGCAGAAGGACCAGGATTCCCCATTTCTTCCCCACCACCCGGAAGACATTGGTGGCTCCGATATTCTTGCTGCCCTGCTCCCGGATGTCGAGTCCCTTCACTTTAAAACCCGCGATGAGACCGAACGGAATAGAGCCCAGAAGATAAGCGGCCAGGATAAAGAGTATGGATAAAAAAAAGTTGTTCATTGGAGAAACTTTAATCCGCGCATGATGTAGATGATGCCCGAGACGATCGTAAAGGCTACCGTGAGAAAGGCCAGAGGGATCGCCACCGGCCATTCGAGCAGGATGAAGCATAAAAGGAGCATTTGGGAGACCGTCGTGAGTTTTCCCCAGATATTCGGCTGGACTTCGATCTTTACGGCGGCAAAGTTCAGGGTGAGAAACCCGAGGAGAAGGATCAGGTCGCGGAAGATGATCGTGATGGTGATCCAGAGCGGCGGCCTAAAAGGAAGCGTGGAGACAAAAAGCAGGCCAATGTAAGCGCTTAGGAGGAGTATCTTGTCTGCGAGAGGATCCAGCATTTGCCCGAGTTCGGTGCGTTGCTTCAGGAAACGGGCCAGAAGTCCGTCAAGGGCATCGGTGATGGCTGCGACCACAAAGATCGCCAGAGCTATGAGGCGGAACCCTTCTTTTTCCGGGGTGTAAGACACTAGGGTGATAAAAAAAATGGGGGTGAGAAGGATCCTGAAAAGAGTCAGATAGTTCGGAATGCTCAAGCGCTGATGGTATCCGTGGTTTCGGAGCTCGCAGCATCTGCCGCAACCTCGGCAGCGACTTTGGGATGGAGGGCTTCGCCCGGGAGCGATTCTTCACCCGAGCGGACCTTTACGGAGACGATCTTGGAGATGCCGGGCTCTTCCATGGTCACGCCGTAGAGGGAATTCCCCATGGCGATGGTCTTACGGTTATGCGTGATGATGATGAATTGGGATTGATCGATGAAGGTATTCAAGACCGCGAGGAAGCGGTCAATATTAGCCTCGTCAAGCGGGGCATCGATCTCGTCCAGAAGGCAGAAAGGAGACGGTTTGATCTTGAAAAGCGCGAAAAGAAGCGCGACCGCGGTTAGGGCCTTTTCTCCGCCCGAAAGCAACGACATGTTCTGCAGTTTTTTTCCTGGGGGACGGACGACAATATCGATCCCGGATTCGAGCGGATGCGCTTCGTCGATCAAAAAGATCCGGGCTTCGCCGCCGCGGAAAAGGATCTGATAATATTGTTTGAAGGTTTCCTGGACCTGTTTGAAAGTATCTTCAAAAAGCTGCTTGGTGGTCTGATTGATCTTGCGGATGGCTTCCATGAGGGAGTTCCGCGCATCGTCGAGATCTTTCTGCTGGGCCAGGAGGAAATCATAGCGTGTTTTTAATTCCTGGTATTCTTCGATCGCAAGGAGGTTGACCGTGCCGAGAGAATCGACCTTGGTTTGAAGCGCCGTGATCGTCTCCTCCGCGGAAGATAACTCTTCTTCCGTAAAAATATAATCCTGGCTGTTGAGTTCTGAAAGATTCAGGCGGTAGCGCTGCAGAAGCCGCTCCCCCACATTCTTGAGTTGATAATCGAGGTCCATTTGTTGGAGCGAGATCTGGTGCTCTTCGTCTTGCAGGACTTTTTGGGAGTGAAGCATTTGATCGAGTGAATGGCGCTGACCGGTGAGAAGTTCTTCCTGCTCCCGTTGATCTTTGCGCAGCAGTTCCAGGTCCACATCCACCGCATGCAGCCGTTGCTGGTGTTCTTCCGCAAGGCGAATGCCGACGACCTCTTCCTCGCCTAATTCCTGTTCTTTGGTTGCGATGCGTTCTTTTCCTTGCTCGAGGAAGGCTTGACGCTCCTGATCTTTTTGCGCGTGTTCTCCGACAAGACGCAGAGACTCCTCAAGATGCCGCATCCCCTGCTGGAATTGCTCGGCCTGGGTCTGGCACTGCCGGACCGCATTCAGGACTTCATCGCGGGCACTGGTACCCAGCTCAAGGTCTTTTTCCTTCTGGCGCTGGATCTCCCCACGCCCCGACTCTTCCTGTTCTTTTTGGGTCAAAGACACCTGGATCTGCTCGAGCGTGACGCGAATCTGCTCGGCTTCTTGCGTCAGGTCACGGATCTCGGAAAGGGACAATTCATTTTCCGCTTTGAGCCCCTGGAGGCGCTCTTCGATATTCTTTTTCTCGCTCTCGAGAGATTCTTTTTCAATGAGGGCGGATGTTTTTTGTTCGTCGGTTTCAACGCCCTGGGCGCGCAAGGTCGCGAGTTCGTTTTCAAGATAACCGATCTTCGCGTCTTTTTCACGGGCTTGCACAGTAAGCGTTTCGATCTCCTGGCGGATCTTCGACGTTTCGGAATCCCTGGAGAAAAAGAACTGAGAGCGGCTTTGATCGTTCCAGAAAAAGAGCCGGCGGTCAGAACTTAAGAATAATCCATCCCGCGAAACAAGATTGGCCGGAGCCGGTGTCTGGAGGAGCTCCTCAAGCTGCTGGACCGGGAACGTTTCGCCAATAAAAACATTTCCAAGGATCCCTTCGTAGCCGGATTCGATCCGGACAAAATCGGCCAGCGGCCGGAATCCGAAAGACGCGTAGTGCCGGGACGCTTCCGGGGAAAAAGAGGTTTGTGTTTTAAGAAAGATCCCCGTGGCGAGAGAATGCTTCGCGTTGAGTCGTTCCACAAGCGTTCGGGCGGTTGTGATGTCCCCGGCCACCAAGGACCGGGCGAATTGCCCCAAGGCAACATCGATAGCCCATTCATAACCTTCTTGAACTTTGACGACCTCCTGAAGGCTCCGGACAAGCCCCGGGACCTGTTGGGTTGCCTCGCTCAGGAATTCCTGGAAAGCGGTCGAGCTCGTGCCTTCCATTTCCGTAAGCGTATGAAGGCGGGATTCTTTTTCGCGGAGCGCGAGACGAGTTTCGTGCGCTTGTTTACGGAGCCCTTCGAGTTCTTGCTCAAAGGCATGGGTTGTGGCGCGGAGGCCCTGATGTCCGCTCAAAGTATTCTGAAGTTCAGAATTCGTGCTCTCCAGCGATCGGAGGCAGAGTCTCAGCTTTTCATCCCAGGACGCGATCTGATCGGCGAGGCGACCAGCATTCGATTCCTCGCGCCGGCGTTGCGATTCCAGATTCTCCCCGAGCGCCTTGGCGCGGTGGAATTCGTTGCGGGCCTGGGTGGTGACCTGCGCGGCATCGAAAAATTCTTTCCGGGCCGATTCCAGAGCGTTCTTGGCTTCCTGGATCCTGGATTCTTGATTCTGAAGCTCCTGCGTGATCTCTGTCAGGCGCGTCTGCACCTGGGAGCTTTCGATTTCCCGGGTCTTTAGGAGCTCCCGAAGATCATTCTTTTTTGTAGCCGCGGCTTCGATCGCTTGCCGCAACTGATCTTGCTCTTGAAGAAGCTGGCCGCGCTGTTGGGCAAGCTCCACCCGCTTATCCCGGATGAATTGGAGTTTCTGCTCGTTCGTTTCGATCTGGGCGAGAGCCTGATAGCGCTCACCCTCTTTAACACGGCAACGTTGACCGATCCCCCGGACGCGGGTCTCCTGATCCTCGATCGCTTGATGCTGGGACTGGAGCTTTAATTCAAGCTCCGTCAGCTCATCTTTTTTGGATTGGAAGCTCTGCGTGAGGTCGATCTTTTTTTGCTCGATCTGGCGCTGGTCATGGAACGCGCGTTTGATCTCAAGCGTCTTGAGGCGCTCGAGTTCCAGTTTGTAGCGCTCGGCGCGTTTTGCCTGGCGTTCGGCGTACTGGATATTTTTTTGGACTTCGAAAACGATATCCTGGAGGCGTTTTAAATTTTCCTCCGTGCGCTCAAGCTTGCGGATCGATTCGTCTTTCTTGGCCTTGTACTTCGCGATCCCCGCGGCTTCTTCAATGAGGAAGCGGCGTTCTTCCGGGTCGGCCTTGAGAATATAATCGATCCGGCCCTGTTCGATCATGGAGTAGGAAGAAGAACCGATGCCGGTATCGAGAATCAGGTCCTGAATATCTTTAAGACGGCATTGAGTCTTGTTGAGAAGGTATTCGCTTTCGCCGGTGCGGTAAAGTCGTCGAGTGAGGGTGACTTCGTTATATTCGATCGGCATGCCGCGATCCGCATTATCGATCGTGAGAGAGACTTCCGCGAAGGCGAGAGGCTTACGGACTTCGGTGCCGTTGAAGATAACGTCTTCCATGGTCGAGCCGCGCAAAAGTTTCGCGCTTCGCTCGCCCAGAACCCAACGGATAGCGTCTGAGACATTGCTCTTACCACAACCGTTAGGACCGACGATGCAAGTGACCCCTTGGTCAAAGGCAACCTCGGTTTTTTCGGCGAAGGATTTAAAACCTAGAAGCTCGAGTTTTTTAAGGCGCATACAGGCACGCTCTTAGGATAGAGCTGATCCCCTTTAGGGTTGTTTCCTATAGCTAATATTTCGGCAGAAAAGGGTGCTGTCTGAAGAGATAAAATAGGGCTTATTCCTGATACGCTTTAAAGGCGATACAGGCATTATGGCCCCCAAAACCCAGCGAATTCGACAATGTATAACGAACGCGGCAGGCTTGAGCTTCGTTCGGAACGTAATTGAGGTCGCAATCGGGATCTGGATGTTTGTAATTGATCGTCGGCGGAACGATCTGGTCGCGGATGGCGAGGACACATGCCGCGCCTTCCACGGCTCCCGCCGCTCCGAGCAAATGTCCGGTCATGGATTTTGTCGAGCTGATCCGCACCTTACGCGCGACATCTTCTCCCAAAGCCTTCTTGATGGCCAAGGTTTCGACCTTGTCGTTCAAAGGCGTTGAGGTTCCGTGCGCGTTGATGTAATCGATGTCCTCGGGACGGATCTTCGCATCCTTCATGGCAATGATCATGCAACGAGCAGCGCCTTCCCCGCTCGGATCCGGAGCCGTGATGTGGCTGGCATCGGAAGTCATACCGTATCCGGCCATTTCAGCGTAGATCCGGGCGCCGCGCTTTTTTGCGTGCTCTAACTCTTCCATGATCAGAATCGCGCAGCCTTCCCCCATCACGAATCCACTGCGGGTCTTATCAAAAGGCCGCGATGCGGTTTTAGGGTCTTCGTTGTGAGTGCTTAAGGCCTTCATGGCGTCGAATCCGCCAAAACCGAGGTTGGTGATGCAGGACTCCGTGCCGCCGGCGAACATGACATCGGCTTCATTACGCTGGATGATCTTAAAAGCATCTCCGATGGCGTTGGAGCCTGTGGCGCACGCTGTCGCTACACAGGTGCTCGGTCCCTTGAGTCCCAAAGCGATCGAAATGGCTCCGGGCGCCATATTGACGATAAGCATGGGGATCAGAAAAGGAGAAATGCGACCGGGCCCCTTTTCCATCATTTGCTTATGCTGTTCCTCGATCACGCGCAGTCCGCCGATCCCCGAACCGACCAGAATGCCGATGCGGTGAGCATCCGCCTTGGAGATGTCCAGTTTGGCATCTTCCATGGCCATCTTGGCCGTGGCGACCCCGAACTGGACAAAGATGTCCGTTTTCCGGATTTCTTTCAGGGACATATATCGGGTGGGGTCGAAGTTCTTGACCTCGGCAGCGACTTTGGAATTAAAAGGCGTCGAATCGATCTGGGTCAGAGGACCCGTCCCGCTCTTGCCTTTCAAAAAGCCCTGCCAAGTCTCTTCGGCAGTATTGGCCACTGGAGTGATCATGCCAATACCGGTAATAACTACACGACGCATGATAGTTAGACTTCCTTGGGTAGAAGGAATTTAGGAGTGAAAGGACGAGCCGGTTACTTCTGGCTCGTCTTTTCTGAAACGTACTTAATGGCATCCCCGACGGTCTGGAGTTTTTCCGCATCTTCATCCGGAATTTCCGCGCCGAACTCTTCTTCGAAGGCCATGACGAGTTCCACCGTGTCCAGGGAATCCGCGCCGAGATCATCCACGAAGGACGCTTCGGGAACGACTTCCTCAGGTTTCACGCCAAGCTGCTCGACAATGATTTCTGTGATCTTCTCTTGAACGCCCATTGATGTTTCCTCCTTTAATGATTTAGAGCTTTACTGCTTTGATAATCCATCAGAGTACGAGGCCACCGTCGACGACGATCGTCTGCCCCGTGACATACGCTGATGCTTCCGATGCTAGAAATACGGCAACACTCGCTACATCTTGAGGCTCTCCGAGACGCCTGAGCCCGATCCGTTCTTTCATTTTCTCGATCAGATCCGGCGGAAGCTTCTCGGTCATCTTGCTCTTGATGAACCCCGGGGCGATCGCGTTGGCCCGGATGTTGCGTTTGGCCAACTCTTTCGCCGTGCTCTTCGTCAGGGCGATCATGCCGCCTTTGGAGGCTGCGTAATTCGCCTGGCCGGCGTTCCCGGCGATCCCGATAATGGAAGCAATGTTGATGATCGCTCCGGCACGCTGCTTCATCATGGGCCTTGCGCACGCTCGGGTAAAGAGGAATGCGCTCTTCAAATTGATCGAAAGAACATCGTCCCAGTCCTGTTCAGACATGGTCGCGAGCAATCCGTCCTTCGTGATTCCCGCAACGTTGACGAGTATATCGATGCGCTCAAACGTGTCAAGGGCAATTTTGACGACTTGGTCCACTTCATCCCCATTAGCCACATTGGCTTGCGTCAAAATGCATTTCGGGGATCCTGCCTGTTTTGCGAGGGTCTCGGTCTCTGTCAAAAACTCGGTTTTGAGGTCCGAAAGCACCAAAATAGCGCCTTCTTTTGCGAACGCAAGAGCGATCGCCTGGCCAATCCCCCGGCCGGCGCCGGTAACAAGTGCGACTTTATCTTTGAGTACCATGGTTCATCTCCTTATCGTTATGATTTTGCCGACGGTAGAAGCGTCTCGAGGCCCTTGAAATCGGCCACGGCGCCAAATGAAAAAACCTGGAGTTCCGGCTGGCATTTGCGCGCCAAACCTTTGAGAATTTTTCCTGGACCGATCTCCAGATAATGAGTGATCCCAGATTCCTTGGCGGTCGCCATCGTCCTGACCCATTGGACGGAGCTTGTGAGTTGCTTCGCCAGGAGCGACCGGATCTCTTCGGGATTTGAAACTTTTTGAGCGGTGACATTAGGAATGAAAGCGCACTGGGGCTCATGGATCGGCGTCTTGGCAAGAGCGGCCTCAAGCCGCGCTTTTGCTTCTCCCATAAGCGAAGAGTGAAAGGCGCCGCCGACTTTAAGCGGCATTGCGCGCTTGGCGCCTTCGGCTTCGGCGATCTTACAGGCTTGCTCAATCGCTTGGAAATTTCCTGAAAGCACCGTCTGATCCGGAGCGTTAAGATTTGCGACCTCGCAACCGGCTTCTTGCGCCACGGCTGTGCATTGTTCGACCGTAAGCCCCATGATGAACGCCATGGTGCCTGGATTATTTTTGGCCGCCTCTTCCATCGCTTCGGCGCGGACTTGCACCAGCTTCAACGCATCTTCGAAGGAGATCGCTCCCGAAACGGTCAGTGCCGTGAATTCCCCAAGACTCAAGCCTGCGACGAGCGAGGGCGTAAGATCGGGATTTTTCTCACGAAGCGCAGCAAGCGCTGCGAGGCTTGTCACCAGAATGCCGGTTTGAGCATAGAGGGTACGCGTCAATTGATCTTCGGGCCCGGCGAAGCATATCTGGCTGATGGAATAGCCCAGGATCGCGTCGGCTCTCTTATAGAGTTCACGAGCGGCAGGGCTTTGCTCAAAAAGGTCTTTCCCCATGCCTACGAATTGAGCGCCTTGTCCTGGAAAGAGAAAACCAATAGGGGGAGTCATAGGGATTACCACTTGATAAGACTTGCGCCCCAGGTAAGACCGCCGCCGAAAGCAACGAGGACTACGTAATCCCCTTTTTTGACTTTCCCGCTTTTAACCGCCTCATAAAGGCCGACGACTGTGGAAGCGCTCGACATGTTGCCGTAGCGATCCACGTTGATGAAGACTTTTTCGGGCGCGATCTTGAGACGCTCCGCCACGGCTTGCAGGATGCGATTATTGGCCTGATGCGGGATGAGGCATGCAATATCTTTCACTTGGAGTTTTTCATGTTCCAGAACTTTGAGAACGGCCTGCTCCATGGTTTTCACCGCAATCTTAAAAAGCGCCGGGCCGTCCATGCGGATAAAGTGTTGTCCGTTCGCAACGCTTTCAGCGCTTGGAGGGATTCTGGAGCCGCCTGCGGGGATCTGAAGGATTTCGCTTTGATTTCCGTCTGCGCCAAGGTACGAAGCGAGAATTCCGTGGCCATCTTTCGATCTCGATACAACGGCTGCGCCGGCACCGTCGCCAAAAAGAACGCAGGTGCCGCGGTCTTTCCAGTTAATGAAACGTGAGATCGTTTCAGCGCCGACGACCAGAACATGTTTATAAATGCCGGATTTTACAAAGCCTTCGGCAACAGAAAGGCCGTAAGCAAATCCAGAGCAAGCGGCTGCAAGATCAAAGGCCCCGCAGGAAGCACCCAGCTTGGCCTGAAGATAGCAGGAAGCCGAGGGAAAGATCATGTCCGGAGACGTCGTCGCGACGATGATAAGATCGAGATCTTGTGGGGTGATACCGGCATTCTTGAGGGCTTCCTGAGCTGCGGGAAGAGCAAGATCGCTTGTCGCCTGTTCCGGCGCTGCGATACGGCGTTCACAAATACCGGTCCGCGTCCGGATCCACTCGTCCGTGGTCTCGACAAGTTTTTCGATGTCCGCGTTCGTTAAAATTTTCTCGGGCAAATAAGCCCCGAGTCCTGTAATGGCAGCACGATACGGTGCAGTCATGATTCCTTTTTGATCCTTGCGGGACTATCCTGACTTTCATTCTCTTTCAATGGTAGTCAGGATTGCCCCAATTTCAGCTTCGCTTCAATTGATAAGAATTGGGACTAATTATGCATTGCTGGGTTTTCGTTCCACCGGAGTAACGGGCGGAACGGAATGGCTTAGGTACGGGGTGATGGCTTCCACGATCTGCGCATTGACGCGCGTGGTCACAAGCTCTCCCGCGACGCGGATCGCGTTACGGATGGCAAGAGCCGAAGAGATCCCGTGACTGATAATAATATTTCCGTCGACTCCGAGGAGCGGCGCCCCGCCGGCTTTTTCGTAGTCGGTCGCTTTACGGATAGATGAAAGGGCCGGCTTCAAAAGCCAAGCGGCAAGGGAAGTAAAAAGATTCTTTCGAAGCTCGCGGCCGATCAGCGCCACGGAAGTTTCGAGAATGCTTTCGATCATTTTGAGGACCACATTGCCGACAAATCCATCGCAAATAATGCAATCGGCTTTCCCGGTAAAAAAATCACGCCCTTCAATGTTCCCGATAAAATTAAGAGACGACTCCCGCAAAAGCTTGTACGTTTCTTTGAGGACTTCCGTCCCCTTGGATTCTTCTTCTCCGATATTAAGGAGTCCGATCGCCGGGCGTTTTTTCTTAAGGATGCTTTTGGCGAACACATCCGCCATGATCGCATACTGAAAAAGTTCGTAGGCCGAAGGATTGAGGTTGGCGCCCACATCGGTGGTTACGGACATTCCGTGGAGGGTCGGGGTTGCAATCGCGATCCCGGGACGTTTGATCCCGGGTAACATGCCGAGGAGAAGCGTTGCCGCCGCGACCATGGCGCCGGTGTTTCCGGCTGAAACAGCTGCAGCGCATTCTTTTCGCTTGAGAAGGTCGACACAGACGCCGATCGAGGAATCTTTTTTCTTACGGAGGGCGGCGACGGGCGACTCCCCCATACCGATGACCTCGGTTGCTTCGTGCAGGATGATCTTGCCGCCGAGAACCTTGTGCTTGTTTAGTTCCTGCTTGAGGGCGGCAGTCTGACCGACCAGCACGATCTCCAACTGGTCGAAATCGTTGGCGGCCATAACCGCCCCTTCGACCACGACCTGCGGGGCGTAATCCCCTCCCATTCCATCCAGAGCGATCCGGATCATGAGGGTTATTCCTTCTCCTTCGTCTTGACCTTGATCGCCTTGACCAGCTTCCCTTTGTAGAAGCCGCAGGAAGTGCAGACGCGATGAGGCAGGATGAATGCGCCGCATTGCGCGCACTGCGAGCTGGATTTCGGGGTCAAAAAGTCGTTGGCCCGGCGCAAACGTGAGCGCGTGTTTGAATGTTTTCTCTTAGGATGTGCCATGATGTCGCTCCTTCTTGGATTTCTCTTTTTTTATGATGACTGGGGAAGCATGATAGCCATTTTCTTTACAATTGCAAGCGACTTCATTGCGATCGACGCCGCATTGCGGGCAAAGTCCTTTGCAGCTTGCTTTGCACAGATGGACGAGCGGGTGTTCGACGATCAACAGCTCTCGCACATTCTCCAGAGGTTCAATTTCGTCTTTCCCTGAAAGGTCAAAGATCCAATCGACCGGGAAAGACAACTCCTCATTTTTTTCCTTCAGGCATTTCCCGCAGATCCGCTTGACCGCAGTGGTCAAGGTTCCCTGCAAACGAAGCATCCCGGGACTTTTCTCAGCCTCGCCCTTTAAAAGAATAGGCGCGGTGTAAAGCATGTCCGGAAACTCGACTTCGATCGTCTTTGCGTCATAGGACCCCTCGACCGGGACTGAGATTCCTTCTTCGAATTCCGAAAGAATGAGTTTCATGCCTAGCGCGCTCCCCGTCCGGAGAACTTTTTTTTGATCAGGGCGGCGACCGGCGCCGGGACATAACGCGTCACATCGCCGCCTAACTGAGCGATCTCTTTGATGAGGCGCGAGGAGAGATAGAAATGCGATTCGGACGGCATCAAGAACATCGTATCGATCTTGGGGGCAAGTTTCCGGTTCGTCAGAGCCATCTGGAATTCATAGTCGAAGTCCGAGGTTGCCCGGATGCCCCGGATGAGCGTGAATGCATTTTCCTTAACAGCAAAACGAACGGTGAGACCTTCCCAGCTTTCCACCTTGACCTGGGGCTGGTGTTTAAGCGCCGTTTTCAGGAATTTCACCCGTTCTTCCGCCGAAAAAAGAGTCTTTTTCGAAGGGTTCGAGGCGACGACCACGATGAGTTCGTCGAAGAGGTTGAGCGCGCGTTCGATCAGGTCCAGATGACCGAACGTGACGGGATCAAAGCTCCCCGGATATATAGCTTTTCGTTTTTTCATTTGTTGATTCCAATCGGAAAAAGAATGAAAGGCAGGCTTGCCCGATCCGCTTGGTGCGGACCCATTTGAGGTTCTTCAACTCGGCATTGGGCAGCTCTTCCCGCCACATATGCCCCACCACCACTTGCGCGAAAGGCAGGACTATATCAGACGCGTCCAGCCTCATCAATGTCTTTTTGACCAGGCCCTTCATGAACGGCGGGTCCACGAAGATCAGGGCAAATCCCTGCCCATTTTTCTCAAGTTTTTTGATGGCCGGAAGCATGTCCATCATCAGGATGGAGCCCTGGTTATTAAGCCCGAGACTTGCCAGGTTCTTCTCGATCACCTTTTTGGCCCAAGGCGCCTGATCGACAAAAGTCGCGCTGAGCGCCCCGCGGCTCAAAGATTCCAGGCCAAGGCTTCCCGATCCGGCATAAAGGTCCAGCACGTGTTTCCCGAAGACAAACGAGCCCACGATGTTGAAGAGGGTCTCTTTGGTCCGGTCCGTCATAGGGCGGGTCAGCTTGTTCTTGGGGAAATCGATCTTCCGGGACTTGAATTTACCGCTAATGATGCGCATGGGAGGGTAGTCTAATCGGTTTTAGGCATTTGTTCGAGATATTTTTGGACCCATGCGGGAGTTTTTTGAACAGAATCCCCGGGAATTCCGGCGATCACTTTTTGGGCCTCCTGCCGGGCTTGAAGGAGAATGGCCTCGTCCAGGACCGGATGCGCGACGCGAAAGAGAGGTTCGCCCGATTGACGGATCCCCCAAAGGTCTCCCTGCCCGCGAAGCTTCAAATCTTCGTCGGCAATAAGAAATCCGTCGCTCAATTTCGTAAGAAGCCTCAGGCGCATCTTCCCTTCATCGGTCGTGGGCTCGCCGAAAAGAAAGCATTCCGATTCGAGTGTTCCTCGGCCGATACGCCCGCGTAATTGGTGGAGCTGCGCAAGCCCGAACCGTTCGGCGTTTTCGATGATCATCATGGTGGCATTCGGCTGGTCCACGCCGACCTCGATCACGGAAGTCGCGACGAGGATATCGATCTCCTTCCGGGTAAAAGCGCGCATGATCGATTCACGCTCCGAGCGGTCAAGCTTTCCGTGGACCAGCCCCATCCGGAATTTCTTGAAAACAGTTTTCCGGAGGCGCTCGAATTCTTTTTTGGCAGCCAGCAGATCTTTTTTCTCGGTTTCCTCGATGAGTGGAAACACAATGTAGGCCTGCTCTCCCTTCTGGATCCGCATCGCCACATGTTCAAAGATCTCGGGCTGTTTCTTTCGTGTGATCCAGTAGGTCTTGATCGGCTGCCGGCCCTTGGGCAGCTCTTTCATGACTGAAATATCCAGGTCGGCATAGACCGTAAGCGCCAGGGTTCGCGGGATCGGCGTAGCGGTCATGACCAGTTGGTGCGGTCTCGGTGTTTTTTGTAAAAGCTGATTGCGCTGATGGACCCCGAATTTATGCTGTTCATCAACCACGAGAAGTCCCAGATTCTTGAAATGAACATCGTCTTGTAAAAGAGCATGCGTGCCGACCACGACAGGAATTTTTCCCTGTTTGAGCTCCGCGATGAGCCGGGCGCGCTTGTCGGTTTCAGTGCTTTTAGTCAGAAGTTCGGGGCGAATGCCTAGGGGTTCCAGGAATTTCAAAAGGGTCCGGTAATGCTGCTCCGCCAGGATCTCGGTCGGAATGAGAAACGCCGATTGAAGTCCTGAGCGATGCGCCGCAAGGAATGCGAATGCCGCAACCACCGTTTTTCCGGACCCTACGTCCCCTTGCAGGAGACGGTTCATCGGAATCGTTTGCCCTAGATCCCTCACAAGATCCAGGATCGCTTTCTCCTGGCTTCTTGTGAGCTCAAAAGGTAAAGAGCTCTTGAACTCAGGCGTTAGGTCCGGGTTTATTTTAAATGCAGGGGCTTGATGTTGGGTCCGAATTGCTTTGACCCTCAGGAAAAGTTGAAGTTCGAATGAGAAAAACTCATCGAAGACGATGCGGCGGCGCGCCCTTGTGAGCTCCTCGAAAGAGCTCGGAAGATGCATTTCCCGAAGGGCCCGTTCGAGCGGCATGAGATCCAACGCTTCTCGAAGCTCCGGCGGCAAAGCGTCCGTGATGGTGTCGGCGAGGTGATGTTCTACCGCTTGATGAAGCGTGGTGCGGAGAGATCGCTGAAAAAGTCCTTCGGTGAGTGGATAGATCGGCGTGATGCGTCCGGTATGAATGGACGTTGCTTCTGCATCCTCCACGATCTCAAATTCCGGGTTCGACATTTGGAGACGTTTTTGATAGAAATCAACTTTACCGTAAAGGATGACCTGCTGACCGCACTCAAAGATCTTTTTCAAGTAAGGCTGATTGAACCAGACCGCATGCAGGGTGCCCGCGTCATCGCCGATCAGGATTTCCACCAAAGGCATGCCCCGAATGGGTTTGAACTTTACATCCACGACCTCGCCGCGGCAAGTAACGGGTTCATTGACGGGGCATTTATTCAGAGGCGCAAAATGGGAGCGGTCTTCGTAGCGTCGCGGGAAAAGATAGATCAGGTCACGAACCGAATGGATGCCGATCTTTTGAAAAACGAGGGAACGCTTGGGGCCGACACCTTTGATATAACGTAAATTGCCGGCTTCTGGCTCGGAGACTTTCATAGGGCCCGCATCGGACGCAAGGACCGGGGTGGAAAACTACGGCTTCGTAGTCCCCGCCGTTGTTGCGGCTTTTGTTGTGTCTGCTTTGGCAGCACCGGCCGTTGTAGTTGCAGCCTTATCAGTCTTACTGACTTTGGCCAGCGCTTTTTTGATCGCCTCGACGTCAAGCGGGGCCTGGGCGTTCGGGGACTTGAAAAGCGAACGGCTCTTCTGAACTTCGATGACGTTCAGCCCGATGCAGGTGAAAAGGAAGAGGATGGCGCAGACGCTCGTGGCCTTGGTCAGAAAAGAGGATGCCTTAGTCCCGAAAAGCGACTGGACATTCCCGCCAAAGCTGGAGCCCGTGAGACCCTGTCCGCGGCCGGCTTGAAGCAAAATAACGATAATGAGCACGAAACAAACGATGACATGGATACAGACGATAAGCATATTCATGATTGGTTCCCCGATTCGTAAGATTGTTGGGCTTCCTGGATGATCTGGGCGAAAGATTCCGCCTTGAGGGAGGCGCCGCCGACCAGCGCGCCGTCGATATTGGGTTTTTCCATCAGGGATTTCGTGTTGTCCGGTTTAACGCTTCCCCCGTAAAGAAGAGGAATGCGGCTTCCAACTTCCTGACTATAACGCTCATTGAGGAGCCGGCGAATATAGGAATGCATCTGTTCGGCCTGGTCCGGGGTCGCAGTCTTCCCTGTGCCAATGGCCCACACCGGTTCGTAGGCAATCACGACCTTGGCGATGTCTTCTTTTTCAAGACGCCCGAGAGATTCATCGAATTGCGTTTTAACGACATCAAAATGTCTTTTCGCATCCCGCTCCGCGAGCGTTTCGCCGACGCACACGATCGGGATGATGCTGTACTTAAGCGCCGTCTTCACTTTTTCATGGATCAATATATCGTCTTCCTTGAAATATTGACGCCGCTCGGAATGTCCGAGGATCACATAGCGGCATCCGCTGTCTTTAAGCATCGTCGGCGAGATCTCGCCTGTGAACGCGCCTTCGGGTGCGCAATACATGTTCTGAGCTCCGAGATCAATCGAGGTGTCCTTCAGGACCTTGGAAACTTCGCTGAGAGCGGTGAACGGCGGGCAGATCACGATCGTGACATTCGAGACCGAGTGCGCCGCGGCTTTGAGCGTTTGAACAAGTGTGACAGCCTCGGAGGCCGTCTTGTACATTTTCCAGTTCCCGGCGATCAAAGGTCTTTTTTTCATAAGCTCCGCTCTTTCTTTTAAATTATTTATCGAGAAGCGCCGCCACGCCGGGCAGCACTTTACCTTCCACGAGTTCAAGCGACGCACCGCCGCCCGTGGAAATGTGAGAGATCTTCGCTGCAACACCGGATTTATTGACAGCCGCGACCGAATCCCCGCCGCCGATCACCGTGACGCAATCCGGGAGTTCCGAGATCGCTTTTGCCATGGCCATGGTGCCGTTGGCGAATTTCGGAAATTCGAAGACGCCAACCGGGCCGTTCCAAAAAACGGTCTTGGCGCCCTGGAGCGCGCCTTTGAATTTTTCGATCGTGAGCGGGCCGATGTCCATCCCCATTTGTTTGGCGCCGATATTGCCGCGGGCGACATGTTGGGGTTTTGCGTTGGGAGAAAATTCCGTGGTCACGATGTGGTCGATCGGCAGATAGAGATAAATGTGCGATTCGTAGGCCTTCTGGAGGATCTTGCGCGCCGTGTCGATCATGTCCTCCTCGACCAGCGAGTTGCCGACCGAAAGGCCTTTGGCCTTCAGAAACGTGTAAGCCATGCCGCCGCCGACGATCAACCGGTCCACTTTTGTGAGAAGACTTTCCAACACCGCGATCTTGGACGAGACCTTGGCCCCGCCGATGATCGCCACGAACGGACGCGCGGGATGATCCACGATCTTATCGGCGAGATAATCCAGTTCTTTTTCCATCAGGAACCCCGCCACAGCCGGAAGATATTTCGCGACCGTTTCGGTCGACGCATGCGCCCGATGAGCGGATCCAAAGGCATCGTTCACAAAAATATCGCCGTACTGCGCCAAGGCTTTGGCCATTTTTTCGCGTTCGGCCGGTTCTTTGGAAGTTTCTTCTTTGTGAAAACGGGTATTTTCGAGCATCAGGATACCGCCTTGAGGGATCGCCTTGACCATCGCCTCGGTCTCAGGGCCCATGCACGCGGGAGCAAGTTTCACATCTTTCCCGAGCAATTTGGCGAGTTTGGCGGCGACCGGCGCCATCTTGTGCTTGCCTTCGATATATTTTTTCTCATCGAACGGCTTGCCGTCCTTTTCCGCGCTCTCTTTCGCTTTTTTCGTGTCCTTTTTGGGATCCCCCAGATGGGACATGAGCACCAAACTCTTGGCGCCCTGCTCGAGTACATACTTGATCGTGGGAATGGCGGCCTTGATCCGGGTGTCGTCCTGCACGACGCCGTCTTTCATGGGCACGTTGAAATCCACGCGCATGAGAACGCGCTTGCCACGAACGTCGATGTCTTTAACCGTTTTCTTTTTCATGTGAGGTCTTATCCCGTTCGCCGGTTACTTGGCGCCGTCTTTTTTTGCCATGAAACGGATGAGGTCGACCACGCGGTTCGAATAACCCCATTCGTTGTCATACCAGGAGACGAGCTTGAAGAAACGTTTTTCGCCTTTTAGGTTGTTCTGGAGCGTGGCCAACGAATCGTAGATCGAAGAGCGCTCATCGTGAATGAAGTCCGTTGAAACGACTTCCTCTGCGGTGACGCCAAGAATGCCCTTCAGATACGACTGAGAAGCTTTCTTGAGAAGCGCATCAATCTCTTCGATCGAAGTGTCCTTCAAGGAACGGAACGTAAGGTCGACCACGGAAACGTCCGGCGTCGAAACGCGGAACGCCATGCCCGTGAGTTTCCCTTTGGTCGCCGGCAACACTTCGCCGACAGCCTTCGCTGCGCCCGTTGAGGACGGGATGATATTGATTGCCGCCGCGCGGCCGCCGCGCCAATCTTTCTTCGACGGGCCGTCCACGGTTTTTTGGGTCGCGGTATAAGAATGGATCGTCGTCATAAGACCTGTTTCGATCCCGATGCCTTCTTTCAAAAGCACGTGCACGAGCGGCGCAAGGCAGTTCGTGGTGCAGGAGGCGTTGGAGACGATCTGGTGCTTGGCGCTGTCGTATTCGTTTTCATTGACGCCGATCACAAGCGTCTTCACTTCCCCTTTTCCGGGAGCGCTGATAATAACTTTTTTGGCGCCGGCCGCGAGATGGAGCTTCGCTTTTTCGGAGTCCGTGAAAAGGCCGGTAGATTCGATGACATAATCCACGCCCAGTTGTTTCCATGGGAGCTGGTCCGGGGTCTTGGTCGCCATGACGCACTTGGTCTTGTGACCGTTCACGACGAGGGTATCGGCTTCTGTGGCTGCCGGATTGCTCTTTTCGGTTGTGACGGTGTGTTTGAAACGGCCGTGAACGGAATCATACTTGATCTGATAAGCAAAATAATCGGCGTCTGTGGAAATATCCACGACAGCGACGACATCGATCTCTTTGCCGAGCAATCCTTGATCGCAGATCGCCTGAAATACCAAACGTCCGATACGTCCAAAACCATTAATGCCGACCTTTAACGCCATGTGTTGCCTCCTGGGATGTGAATCCGCTGTGAGTATTGAAGATTACGGTGGGGAAACATGTCAAATTCCCGCTAATTATAAGCGCGCGCCGTCGAGTGTCAAGGAATTCTACTGAGGAAAACGCGCCGAGGATCGGTCAGAAGGACGCGCCCGTGACGAAATGCCTTCCGCGGGCAAAGTCAGCGGCCAGCATTGCTTTTTTCCCTTCAGGTTTGACCTTAAGGATCTTGAGGATCCCGCCTTGCGTCGCGACCTGAATGCCACCCTCTTTTTCGATCCCGAGAAGTGTCCCCGGTTTTTCCGCGGTCGTTCCGCCAGGAAGATCTGTTTCAAGCAAAGCGATGCGCTCGTTCTTTATAAAACAATACGCGCCCGGCCATGGCTGAAGTCCGCGAACTTTTCGATCGATAACTTCGGCGGGTATTGTCGAGAGAGACACTTCCCCGTCTTGTTTGGAAAGCTGTGGCGCAAGCGTAGCTTCGGTTTCATTCTGCGGAATGCCCCGGAGCTTTCCTTCTTTAACTTGCGTCAGAACTTTTTTGAGAACCCCGTAGGAAAAACGGGCCAGTTCGGATGCAAGCTGCGCGGCATCGATCCGGGGATCGAGCGGTATCTTTTCCTGGTAATAAATATCACCCGCGTCGAGCTTTTCGGCAACATCGATAATGCTCACGCCGGTCTCCTTGTCTCCGTTCAGGATCGGCCAATGGATCGGCGCGGAGCCGCGATATTTCGGCAAAAGCGACGGATGGACATTGAGGCGGTATTTCGGGATCTCGAGCAGATTGTTGGGGATGAGCTTCCCGTATGAGGCGACGACAAAGATGTCCGGCCGAAGAGCTATCAAGGCCTGAGCGACCCGGGGGTCCCGGAGCGTGGGATACTCAATGACAGGAAGATTTTTTGTCTGGCAATAATCGAAGATCTCGCTCGATTCAAGTTTCAGCCCGCGGCCCTTTTTCTTTGCGGGAGTGGTCACAACCTGCACGAGCTCCATGCCGGAATGCAGACAGGCCTCGAGGGCTTTGATGGAGAAAGCGTCAGATCCGAAGAAAACTATTTTCATGTGGACAGGCTCTATCGTTAGAGTTTGGAAGCGCTTTTGGCGGTCTTGGCAGATTCATATTGAGCAAGCAACTTCTCGCGTTTGGCGCCTTTAAAATGATCGATCAAGAGGATCCCGTTCAAATGATCCATTTCATGCTGGATGACGCGGGCAAAAAAATCCTCCACCTCCGCCGTATGTTTTTTTCCGGCACGATCCTGAAAAGTCAGTCGAAGTTTGGTGGCGCGCACGATCTCGCCGGAGATCCCGGGTAAACTCAGGCATCCTTCCGCCGCGACCGCCGTCCCCGACTTCTTTTCGATCACGGCATTCACCACGACATATTCTTCGCCCTGGCGCATGTTCGGACAGGCGATAAAAACCTGCTGGGAGATCCCGATCTGAGGGGCCGCGAGCCCCACGCCATCGGAGACATGCATCGTCGCGATCATATCGTCAAAAAGCTTCTGCATGGCGGGCCCAAAATCGGTCACCGGCGCCGCTTTTTTCTTGAGGACGGGATCGGGATAAGTACGGATCTTAAGTTTAGCCATAACGGCGAAAATTATATCATGGAGTATGGCGAAAGGCGTACGGCGAAAAAGTTTTTCTCGCCGTACACCGTACGCCTTACGCAGTTAGCTTCTGGAGCATTTTCGCGATCGTTTGCGCCCACCCGGCAAAAACAGCCTGGGTGTTCGTGAATTTCTGATATTTGCCTACCGTCAGGGTCTTCAGACTCCTCTTGTCGCCGGAACCGGACCTCACCTCCGCAAATTCCATCAAAAGCTGTCCGGTCGCGCCATCCGTGATCCTTCCTTCGACCGCTGTCTGGCCGTTTTTATCAAAAGGAAGCGGTACGGGCGACACTACGGAGGCCGCGGTCATTCCGACATTGAAAAGCCTGTCCGGCGTTTCAATGTCCGTGAGCGCTAAACTGATCACGAGCGTGTGCCCGGAAGGATCGGAAGAAACCGTGAAGCCCTGTTTTTGGAGCTGCGCCTCGACATCTTCGCGGAACTGCCGGGCGAGATCTTCAAGCTCGCCGGTATTACAGGAGCTTTGACTATCGAGATGACTTAAGTTGACCGGCGCTACTTTGACGGCCTTATAGCCCGCGAGGCTGGTTCCTTTGGGAACATACTCTTGTTTGAAATAGGTCCCGTCCTGAAATTTTGAATAGTCCTGCAAAAACCCGGAAGGAGTTCCCACGCTCGCCGTTTCGCATCCTGAAAGCGACAGAGCAAGCAGCATTAGGAAAAAGCATGGAAGATAAGCGGTTTTTTTCAGATTCATAATTTTTCTCCTCTTAGTTGGAAAGCATCCCAGTTTCCTGTTTCAGTTTATCTGTTTCGGTCTCGAGTCTCAAAGGATATTCAGGGGATCAACATCCATTTGGAAGGCAACCGCCGAAGGTTTTTTGAGGCCCATGAGAAGCGCATAGATCTCGGGCGTAAGCAGAAGGTCCTTCGGGATCTTGAGCATGACGTGCCAGCGGAAATGGCCACGCAGTTTATAAAACGGAAGCGGCGCGGGGCCGACGATCTCAACGCCGCTGGATGGTGGATGGTGGATGGCGGATGGCGACAAACTGCTTGCTCCCTCCTCCCTCCTCCCTCCGCCAACCGTATTGCGAAGCACATCACGAATTTCGCGGGCAAACAGATACGCCTTTTTCTCATCATGAGAACGGATGATGATATTCACAAGCGAGCGGTACGGCGGGTAATGGAATTCCTCGCGGCACCTTTTCTCGTGATCATAAAATGAGAGAAAATCGTGCTCTTTCGCAAAACGAATGCTCGGATGCTCCGGCATCCAGGTCTGGATAATAACACGCCCGGGTTTGATGCCCCTGCCCGCGCGGCCTGCAAATTGTGTAAGAAGCTGGAATGTCCGTTCGCCGGAACGAAAATCCGGAAGCCGGAGTCCCACATCCGCTAAAACCACACCCACCAAGGTCACATGCGGAAAATCAAAACCTTTGGCGATCATCTGTGTTCCGATCAGGATGTCGATCTTTTGCTCGCGAAACTTTTCCAGGATCTTTTCGTGGGAATCTTTTTTCTTTGTGGTGTCGGCATCCATGCGGGCGATCCGTGCGCTTGGGAAAAACCGGGCGATCTCGCTTTCGACCTTTTCGGTGCCGAAACCCATAAAACGGAGCATGGGAGCCTTGCATTCCCCGCAAACGTCCGGAACTTTTTTCTGATAATTACAATAATGGCAGAGCAGAAGGTTCTTTTCCTGATGGAACGTGAGTGAGACCTGGCAAAGCTTGCACTCCTCGACCTTGCCGCATTGAGGACAACGGATCGACGTGGAAAATCCGCGGCGATTGAGAAGGAGCATGGTCCCTTCTTTGTTCTTGAGATTCGTTTCGATCTCGCGCATGAGGGGCGGCGAAAAAAGAAGGCTCGGCCGTTTGTCCCCCTGGTAACGTTTGAGATCGATCACTTCGACTTTAGGCATCGCCTTTGAATCGATCCGCTCTGTGAGATCGACGCGGTCGATCTTTCCCTGCTCTGCGAGCGCCATGCTTTCCAGCGAAGGTGTGGCAGTCCCCATTAAAAAGAGCGCATTCTCATTTTGAGCGCGCCAGGCGGCCACCTCGCGGGCATGATAACGCGGCGTGGTTTCCTGCTTGTACGAACCCTCGTGTTCTTCGTCCATAATGATGAGACCGAGATTCGGGATGGGCGCGAACACGGCCGAACGTGGCCCGAGCACCACATTGCAGGTTCCTATTTCGATGCGTTTCCAGGTGAGGAAGCGCTCACCGTCCGTCATTTTGCTGTGAAGGATCTCGAGGTTGTCACCGAAATGCCCGGCAAAAAACCGTTGAAGCTGTTCCGTGAGGGCGATCTCGGGAACAAGGCAGATCGCCGCACGGTTCTGTTTCAAGGTCTGGCGAATCGCGCGGATATAAAGCTCGCTTTTGCCGCTGCCGGTGACGCCGTAGATCAGCATGGGCTTAAAAAGCCGGGACTCGGGACTGGTTCCTCGGGACTCGTTATTGTTTTTCACGAGGGACGAGTCCCGAGCTACGAGTCCCCGTTTGATCTTCTCGAATGCTTTTTCCTGTTCCGGAGAAAGCGTGTACTCCTGAGGCGTTTTAACCGGCCCCATATTTTTCAGCTTCGCTTTTTCAATGTACTTCTCAACTTTTTTTCCATATTTCACCCAGCGCGGAAGCGCGTTCTCGATCGCTTCGCCCCAACTGGAGCCGTAATATTCGCCCACCCATTTCGTGAGCTGCAGCATATCGGACGAAAGAACGGGCTGATCATCGAGAATTTCAAGTACAAATTTTAGCTTGCTCTTTCGCTTGTCATTCCCGCGAAGGCGGGAATCCAGCTCTGGATCCCCGACAGAAACATTCGGGGATGACATGGAAAAATCACCCTGCTCCTTTCCCACACCCACCAGATATCCCGTGATCTCGGTGTTGCGGAATGGGACGGTGACGCGAACGCCGGGGATGGCTTTCGCGAGAAGCAGTTCGGGGATTAAATAGCTGAAGACCGTGGGAATCGGAAGAGGCACCGCCACCTGAGCCAAAACGGCATGAGCTTCGCTCATAAGATCGGCAAATTCCAATTGCCAAGATTCAATGACCAAGTAAGAACCAATAACCAGAACCCAATGAACAAATTCAGAAATTGAATATTGGGATTTGGAAATTGTTTGGTTATTGTTTCTTGGTTATTGAAAATTTGAAGTGTCTCTAATTTAGAAGAATGCTGCATGGTCGTGCCGTTTTCTAATCTTCGGAAGCGTTCAAGAATTTTATAACCTTCTTCATATCTTCCCAGACCTTGCGCTTCTCCCCCGGGCTGCGCAAAAGGTACGCCGGGTGATAGGTGCACATGACCGGGATGCCTTCATATTGCTGAAAGGTGCCGCGTAACTGTGAGATCCCCTGCTCGGTTTGAAGTAACGCTTTGACCGCGTGATTTCCGAGCGCGACGATCACCTTGGGTTTGATGATCTCCAGTTGGCGCTTCAGAAAAGGGCGGCAGTGCGCCACTTCCGCGGGCGCCGGCGGACGATTATGGGGCGGTCGGCATTTAAGGACATTGCAAATAAAAACTTGGTCGCGGGTCATCCCCATAGCTTCAATGATCTTGGTGAGAAGCTGGCCAGCGCGTCCGACGAACGGAAGGCCTTGCTCGTCTTCATCGGCGCCCGGGGCTTCGCCCACAAAAACAAGCTGGGCTTGAAGATGACCGTCGCCAAAAACAACCTTGTTGCGGGTTTTCGCAAGCTCGGCACACAGTTTGCATTTCAGGACTTCGCTGCGGAGTTGCTCGATACCGGGATTGATTCCAGCAGAAGCATTGTCATTCCCGCATGTTTTAAGCGGGAATCCACTTTTTGTTTCTAGACCCCCGACTAAAACATTCGGGGGTGACAAAATTTGTCGAATCTGAGATTGGATCACGGGATGCGACGATTTGGAGGGCACATACACCTGCTCAATGCCATCTTCTTTGAGGGACTTCAAAAACAAGAGAGATTCGCTCTTCGGCATGAGGATTATTTTCCGGCAAGGATCATTTTAACGAGGTCTTCGGAAGCGTTCGGCTTTGCCAAGTGTGCGATCGCGTCGCGTTTTTTTTGTAAACTTGAAGGATCCTCCAGGATCCCTTTGACGATACCGTAGATCTCGTGCGGGTCGCTTAAGAAATACGCGGCGTCGCGGATTTTCAGGAGTTTCACGTTCCGGGTCTCCTGCCCGGGGATCGGCGCCATAACGACCATCACCACACCCTTGGTCAGGGCCTCGGAGGTTGTGGACCCGCCGGATTTCGCGACCATGAGATCGCTAGCTTCCATGAGGTCCGGCATAAAATCGATGAAGCCGAAGACCTTGACGGGAAAAGGATAGGTTTTGCTTTCCAGGATTGCTTTGAGTTCTTTGTTGTTCGCGCAGACCACGAAACATTGAACCTTGTCCTTGAACGCCTTGAGTTCTTCCAGGATCGCTTCCTGGGGGCCGAGGCCAAAACTGCCGCTTGTGAGGAGTATCGTGAACCGGTCTTCTTCCAGGCCGTATTTTTTCCGAAGCTCAAGCTTCTTTCCAGTGGGTTTGAAGGTCGGGAGAATAGGAATGCCGCCCGCGGTGATGATCGTTTCCGGAACGCCGCGACGGACGAGATCTTGCTTCGTTTCATCGGCCATGACCCAGTAGTGATCAGTCCCAGGGTTGACCCAGAATGTGTGAGGGTAAAAATCCGTAACTACCGAGATCATTTTTGATCGGATCAGGCCTTTTTCTTTCGCGCGTCCCAAAATCTCGGGAGGCATGAAATGAGTCGAGACAATGACATCGGGCTGGTTTTTGACAATATCCTCCAGAAGTTTTTTCGCATGAAGCGTGTTCGTGAGCGAACGCAGCGGCCGGATCAGTCGGTAGACCCAGGCGTGATCCAACACTTCGTAGGATCCGCCCCAAATGTTCGGAGCGTGCCGGACAGACCAATAGTAAATGGGAGCGTAGGTTTTTTGAAAAAGCTCGTCGGTGTAATCGAGGCAGTTGAGCAAACGGACCTGGAGGTCACTTCGATTGAGACGCGCAAGGCCGTCTTGGACCGCCATTGCGATCTTGCGATGCCCTTCTCCGGCTGTGGCGTGGATGATATCGATTTTCATAAATTCCGTGTATGTTCACCCGTTTTAACACCCGATGTTAAATTTCGCGGCCCCGAAGTCAAACACCGGGTGTTAAAAGGTGTCTAGGCTTTTAGAATGAACGGAACCGCATCCCGGAGATCGTTCACGATATGGTCGGGCTGGAGCTTTTTCGTCAGCTTCTTTTCCGTGTCCTGGCCATATCCAGTCCGCACCAGGATCGTTTTGACGCCAAAGTTTTTTCCCGCCTCCAGATCGCTTAACTTGTCACCGACAAAATAAGTCTTTTTTCTATCGAAGGTGAGATTGGCGACAGCTTTTTCCAGAAGTTGGGTCTTGGGCTTCCGGCACTCGCATTTCTCCTTCTTGCCGTGAGTGCAATATCGCGCTCCCTTGATCTTGATCTCGCGCTTGGCCATAGCCGCGACCATTTTTTCGTGCACCTGCCACATGGCGGCTTCGCTAAAGATCCCATCTCCCACACCGGCCTGGTTCGAGATGATAAAAATGTCGAATCCTTTATCGCTCAAGGCCTTGAGCCCCTCGATCGCGCCTTTTTCGAAACGGAATTCTTTCCAGGTTTCGACGTACTTCCAGAGATCGACATTGATCACGCCATCCCGGTCAATAAAAACGACTTTGCGTTGGGGCTTTTGCATATTATTTTCCGAAGAACCTCTGGATGGCGCCGGCGACAGCATCGATTTCCGGTTCGGTCATACCCGGAAAAAGCGGCAGGGTTAGAACTTCCTCGCGGAGTTTCTCGGTGACCGGGAGTTTCACCTTGCGAGTCTTGTGCTTTTTCATGATGGGCTGCGCGTGGGCCGGGGTCGCGTAGTGGACCATGGTCGGGATCCCTTGGGCCGCGAGATGTTCTTTCAAAGCGTTCCGTTTTCCGTCCGGCACTCGAACCACGTAGAGATGATAAACGTGATAGGCTCCAGCGGCTTCTCGTGGAAGACCAAGCGGGGTGCCAGCAAGTTTTTTGTGATACATCTCCGCAACCGCACGCCGTTCCCGGTTCAGTTCATCCAGGAATTTCAATTTGATGCTGAGAAACGCGGCCTGAATACTGTCGAGACGGCTTGTCCAACCGATCTCATCGTGGACAAACGGATCGTCGATGCCTTTTCCAAGATTACGATATTGCAGGACATGCTTCAAAAGTTTTTCATCGGAAGTGGTGATCATGCCTCCGTCGCCGATCCCGCCAAGGTTCTTGGTGGGATAAAAACTGAAACACCCGGCATCTCCGAACGCGCCGGCCATAACTTTATTCCAGAGGGCTCCGTGGGCCTGGCAGGCATCTTCCACGACTTTCAGTTTCTTTTGCTTGGCGAGGGCCATGAGCGCGGTCATGTTGGCGCATTGGCCGAAGAGATGGACCGGGATGATGGCGCGGGTTTTCCGGCTGAGCGCTTGCGCGACGGACCGTGGATCGAGATTGAATGTGTTCTCTTCGACGTCGGCAAAGACCGGGATGGCACCGACATGCAGCACGGCAAGGGCCGTCGCTGTGAAAGTGAAAGACGGAACGATCACCTCATCCCCTTTTTTGATCCCAATGGCTTTGAGAGCGAAGGTCAACGCATCCGTTCCGGAGCCGACGCCCAGGGCATACTTCGTTCCGATATAGGCCGCAAATTCAGCTTCGAGGTCCTTAAGGGCCGGCCCCAGAATATAGGCGCCGCTTTTCAGGATGCGGTCAAAAGCCTCCTGGGCCTGGACGACGAATTTCTGATGCGATCTTGAGAGGTCGAAGTAAGGGACTTTCATAGAAGTTCCTATTTTTGAGGATTTTCCTGGGCCCGTTTCATCTCGAGGTATTTCATGAACGTGATGTACTGATAGTTCATATGCATGACCGTCATAAAAAACCCGGTGTATCCGTACTTGTAGCCACCTTTCTGGATATAATATTTGAGGAAACGGCTGCAGGCTTTGCGGAAGACACGCCAAGGCCCCATCGAACGTCCGTCCTTCACCCACTTTTCGGCTTCAAGGCCGGTCTCGCGATTGAATTTTGAGATCCAGTTCTCCCAGCTCGGGCTGGAATAATGCAGGATGTCCCCATGCAAGCGACCGCAGGAACCCTCATAGAACATTTTGGGATGGACACGCGCTTCTTCGTATCGGAACTTTCCTTTTCTGAAAAACCGTGTTTTGGGAGCCGGGTAATAACCGCTCCCCTTGATCCATTCGGTCCCGATGAATGTTTTGACCGGCATGCAGTAGCAGACATTCGGATCGTTGGGGGCTGCGGCGACTTGGGCAAGCTCCTTTGCGAGCTCGGGCGTAATCCTCTCATCAGCATCAAGACTGAAGACCCACGGCTGGGTGGCCAGACTGTAGGCGTAGTTCCGGTGCCGGCCTTCGATATCCATCGCGCGCTGGAAAACTTTGGCGCCGAAGGACTTCGCGATCTCCACCGTACGATCGGTCGACATATCATCCAACACCACGATCTCTGCCGCGAACTCGGCGCTTTGAAGACATTCAGCCAGACGTTTCTCTTCATTCTTCGCGATTACAATAACCGAAACAGCTGCTTTTCCCATGATTTTTGATCCTTATCTGTTGAAAAATACTTCCGTTAAGTAACTGCCTGTCTCGCAGCCTTTACGTAAGCCAAGATTCCCGACATATTAGCAAAGGAGAAACAAAATGAACAGCACTGACTTTGTAAAAAAATACAGCAGTCAGCCCTAATTTCATCTTTACGAAATTGAATGGAGTAGGGATAGCCGGATTTTAAAAAAGGCAAACATTTTGGACAACGCGTCTTAGCAGGAATGAGTCGTTTGAGGAGGAACGGCAACATTTTCTGATGCGGCAGCAAGAATGCCGAGCATGGACCAAAACAGAAAGGATTGCGCGACAGAGTAAAGCTGCGTATCAAAAAAACTGTGAATCAGAAAAGCAAAGATCCCACCCAGAAGCCCCAGAAGAAGCGGTCTCCCATCTTTTTTGAAGACCTGAACCCCCTTTCCAAGCAGGGTCCCAATAAAAAGAAGGAATGCGATAAGACTAAATATCCCGGACTCGGCCCAAATTTGAAGGTAGCAGTTGTGGGCATAATCGGTATGTGTGTTCACAGCGCGTTGGCCACAATAGTCCATAAAAGTTCCCAGCCCTTTTCCAAGGAATGGATTTTCCCGGATCAATTGAAAACCTATTCCTAAAATTTCAGAGCGCTCGGAAAAACCGGCGGTTTGCTGTCCCGTCGCAAGAGAAAGGACCGGGATAGCCCTCGTCGCGAGTGAAGAATTTAATAGAATAGCCATAACAAAAAGAAGCAATGCGGGAAGGAGAACCTTCCATCGCCTGGAGATCAGGATCATAAAAAGTAGTCCGCAAAGAAACCCGATCCAGGCCCCACGCGAAAAAGTAAGCAAAAGACAGGCGCCCAAGATAATCGTAAGCATTCCAAAGGCCCAACGCGCCTTTTGCGTGGTGGCGGTCACCGCCATCGCGAGAGCCACCGGAGTCACAAGCCCCAGATAGGAAGCCAGATTATTGCTGTTTTTGAATGTGGCGGTTATCGCCTGATAATTGAATCCTGGCTGAAGGGGTCTGGCGTAAAAGAAGTCGTGTCCCGTGAAGAACTGGACCAGACCGTCGATCCCGAGGATGGCAGCAACCGTCAGAATAACCCATCCTGTCCGCCTCAGCTTTACCGGGCTTGTCAGCATTTCCCGGACGAACAAAAAAACCATCGCGTATTCACCCCATTTCAGAAACAGAGCTTTCAAACTTTTTGAGAGAAGGGGACCACTGTTGACCAAAGATAATCCACAAAAAACAAAAAAAAGCAAAAGCCACAGATGCTCAGTTTTTTTAAGGAATCGGAAGTCGGGCCGGAGAATTTTCCGGATCACAAAGCAAAGCGCGAGGAACCCAAAGCAAATCTCTCCCCCCGCGTTCCCCACAGGCGTAAAAAAAATAAAGGCGTACAAAGACCACTCGCTGCATGTTTCTGTTAGAGAAAGGATCTTTTTTTTATTCATGGACGATCCGTTTTTAGTTGCGGCCGAGTTTCCGCTGCGGTTCTTTGAATTGGCACGAGACTTGTGAGAAGCTGGATGACTTTTTCTTCGTCCGCAAGCTTGATCTGCGAGAGCATCCTCCTTACGAGCGACCTGAGCCGGGCTGGGTCGAATTTTTCAGGCTGCGAAACATAGATTTTGTTGTGTCGGGTCACTGAATCGTGTTCCGCGTCATGGAGAAGCTCTTCGTAAAGCTTTTCACCCGCTCTCAGACCGGTAAACTGGATGGCAATATCCTTGCCCGGGACGAGGCCCGAGAGAGTGATCAAATTCTTCGCAAGATCCGCGATCTTGATCGGTTCGCCCATGTCCAGAATAAAGATTTCACCTCCCTTGCCCAGGGCTCCCGCTTGCAAAACCAGCGACGCTGCTTCCGGAATACTCATGAAATAGCGAGTGACCTCGGGATGAGTGACTGTCACCGGTCCACCATTTTCGATTTGTTTTTTGAACAAAGGGACCACGCTTCCCGCAGAACCGATCACATTTCCGAACCGGACCGCCATAAAACGTGTGCGAGTCCGTCCGGCCTTGGACTGAAGGATCATTTCCGCCATGCGTTTAGTCGCACCCATAATGCTCGTCGGATGGACGGCCTTATCGGTTGAGATCAGGACGAATCGCTCGGCGCTATAATGGGTTGCGGCATAAACAAGATTCCGAGTCCCAAGCACATTATTCTTTACGGCCGCAATAGGGTTTTGTTCCATCAGCGGAACATGTTTGTGCGCAGCCGCATGAAATACAACCTGTGGTTTGTAGGTCCTAAAAAGATGGCGAAGCAGTCCCACATCCTGGATGTCGCCGATCACGGTCACAAACTCTGCGGCAAGAAACTTGGCCCGAAGTTCGAGTTCGAGAAAATAGACATCATTTTCGTTGTGGTCGAGCAGGAGTATCATTTTGGGATCGTAAAGAAGGATTTGCCGGCAAAGCTCAGAACCGATGGAGCCGCCCGCGCCGGTAACAAGCACCCGTTTATTTTTGAGGTAGTCTTCAACATACGCCTTGTCGATTGAGACAGGTTCCCGGCCCAGGAGATCGTCTAGCCTTACCTGTCGGGGCTTGATTTCGAGGGTTCCATCGATAATCTTTTCAAGCGCCGGAACCGTTTTGATCCTGACGCCCGTTGCCTCACAACACGAAAGGATGCTTCGGATCCGCTCCCCCTTGGCGGAGGGCATCGCAAGGAGGATCTCCCCAACCTCGTGCTCGCGAACAACGCGGGCGATGTCAAGACTGCTTCCCAGGATCCTTACGCCAAGAATCGATTCATGATGTTTTTTCTTATCATCATCAATAAATCCAACCACTTTTCCCGCCAAGGGATTGCTAAGATATTGTTTCAGAACCAGAACGCCCGTTTCCCCCGCCCCGACAATAAGAATCTTGATTTGATTGGCCGGGATCGAGGGCCCCCGATATCGTTCTTTGATCAGCCGGGTCAAGAGGCGGACGCCCACGACCAGCGAAAAGAACAGAATGAGATCGATTAGATAGATGGATCGAGGAAAAGAAGCTCCGCCCCGGATAAAGACATTCCCGATAATGAAGAACACGGTGGCGACCACGCTTGCCCGCAGGATCTGCAGGATGTCCGTGATTCCAACGTAACGCCAAAGTCCGCGGAAGAGATCAAAAAAATACAAAGTCGAAAGTTTCGTCACCACCAAGAGGGGGAACGCCTGTAAAAAAACCGGAGCGAATTCTTTGGGTAGGGAAAAATCAAACCTCACCAAAAAAGCAAGAATATAGGCCAGGCAGATAAGGAGAAGATGGGCCGCGACGATAAAGAGACGCCGCCATTTCTGAAAATATCGACTAATTTCTGAGGAACCCAAGATTCGTCCGATCGTTAACATTAAAGCATCAATGCGCGACACCGTCCTTACTTAAAACCCTAAAGATCGTAAAGAATAGAATTTTAAGATCTAAAAGTACACCTTTTTTCTTTAAATAGTACCGATCAAACTCGACCTTAACGGGAATGGGAAGCTCATCCCGGCCGTTAATTTGTGCCCAGCCGGTGATACCGGGAACAAGCTTGTGAATGCCCCTTTCAGTGCGTAACGCGATCAGATCGTCTTGATTGAACAATGCTGGCCGGGGTCCCACAAAACTCATATCCCCTTTCAAAACATTCAACAATTGAGGCAGCTCATCCAAACTAGTTTTACGCAAAAAACCCCCAATGGGAGTCAGATGTTTTTGAGGATTCATCAGCAGATGGGTCGCCACATGAGGCGTATCAAGCTTCATAGTCCTAAATTTTGCCATTTTAAAAATGACATTATAAACTCCCACCCGATCCGTCCAGAATAAAGCCGGTCCTTTTGATGTTAGCTTGATCAGTGCCGCGATCAAAAGCATGGGCAGCATCAGAAAGAACAGCAGCCCCGCAGATGTTACGAGATCGAAAAAACGTTTCATAATTTCATCCTTAATATGCGCTGATAAGCATCTCGAAGGGCTGCGGTTAGCCTTTTCTGCGAAAATTCCTTTAAAGCTCTTTCTCTCGCTGCAACACCCATTTCTTCACGAAGCTTGGGGTTTTCAGACAGCGTCTCTATACACTTCGCCAATTCACCTGCACTGCAAGGGTCATACAACATACCAGTCGTACCATCCACCACCGCATCTGTAATACCGTAAATACGCGAAGCAATGGCCGGAATGCCCACACAGGCGGCTTCGATAATGGTTGAGCCAAATCCTTCCCGGAGGCTTGGCAGACAGAATACGTCCGCGGCAATCATGTATTTTTCAGGTTCGGTTGTATGTCCGACAAACACGATAGGAACTCCCGGAAGTTGGGAAAGCAGATCATGATGAAGTCCTTCCTCATCCGGCCCCACAATCAGAAGCCGAGCTTCTTTCCGTTTATTGAAAACGGATCTATAGGCTGCCGCAAGCGTCAGGAGCCCTTTGTCTCGCTTGAGTCGTCCAAGGAAAAGAAAAACGATTTCTGGAGACGAAAAGCCAAGCTCATCGCGTGTTTTTTGACGCAACGCAGGGTTGGGTGCAAACTGGAGGGTGTCTACCCCGCTGATCGATCCGGCACCAAGAACCTCTGAACGGTCGGCTCGGATCACGCCCTCTTTTAGCAAAAAATCACGCTGTGAAAAACTATCTACAAATACATGCGTGGCAAGTTTGGCAAAAAAACGGTCGATAGTTTTGAGCGCAAATCGTGCGATGCCGGACTTTGTGACCCACACCTGCCCGGTGAACGTGTGAAGCCGGACTTTGATTCTCGTCAACCATCCGGCTAACATTACAAGAAGTCCGGCTTTGGGCGTAATCGAATGGATTACGTCAAACTTTTCTTTTTTGAAAAATCGCATCAGGCGCATGAGACATATTAAATCATTTACGGGATCCGGATTTCGGCTAAAGGGAATGTGAGTAAAATGGATACGCTCCGAAACCTTATCCTCAAAAGTGTCTCCCTGGAGATTGGTAATGACCGTGACGTCATATTCCACCGAAAGACAGCGGATGTGTCCCAACAAAAAAGCTCTCACCGCAAACGGAACCGTCGCTGCGATACAAATACGCCGGGAGCGATGGCAACGGTCGTTCATTTCTCTCACCCAACACATCGAAGATCGCGAATTTTCTTTTGTCATCGACAATACTCCATGACCAGTTCACGCATAGCGTCTGGCACGGATCGAGATGCCCTGTAATTCAATTCGCCTTCAATCTTGGCCGTGGAATATTTTGTGCGGCGCACAAGCCCATCTATCCGTTCCTGAGTCAATGGCAGCGAAATAACGCTGGAGACAGCTCCCACGATCCCCCTTACAAGCTTTTCCGGCAAGCGGATGCAGGGCGCTCTCTCGCCAAGGGCAGTTGCAATTCCCAGTATCATTTCTTCCAATGTGCAGTCATTGGAAAGATTATAAACTTGACCCTGAGCTCGAGCATCAGTCCCACATTTTAATAGCGCTGCGACCACATCATCGATATGAACATAGGTCGCGATTGCGCCGGGCCGTCCAATATAAAAGAACATCTTCTTTTTCACGAGCTTAATGAGTGCTCGAAGCGACTGATCGCGCATGTCTCGTCCTAAGACCTTTGAGGGTCTAAGAATCGAAAATGTCAGAGCCCGCGATTTTGCCGCCTCTACCACCAGGCGATCAGACTCCGTCTTGGTGACCTCATATTCGCCCCAAGGGATCTCCGGGGTGCTCTCTGTTATAACACAATCAACACGGGTTCGTTCCTTTGGGAATCCGTAGGCACCCACGCTGCTGAGCTGCACCCAGTGGATGGGTCTCCCCCGGCTTGTTGCCACTCTGATGGCTGAAGTGAGAAGACGGCGGGTACCGTCGACATGAAGTTTCCGCATCAGAGAAAGATCGTTGCTTTCGCCCGCGCAATGAAAAATAACATCGCAAGCCGCAATGGCGGCATCATCGATCCCCTTTTCAGCAACCAGATCGCCGGTAACAACCTGGATGCCGGAAGGGAAATCTGCTTTAAGGTTTCGCGTCAGAACAGAAACAGAATGATTTTTCGCTGCAAGCAAGTTGATCAAACGGCGACCGATAAACCCGTTACCGCCCGTAACAACAGCTTTCACGTTTCAGATCCTGGAGAGAGCTGACTTCCGCTGCAAGCAGCTGTTGCTTGGTACGCGCCAATTTTTCGCAAGCCAGCGTAGGCTCCGTGCAATGTTGCGCTGTGTAATGTCATAAATATTAACTATATTAAAAAACGCTTGCGGTTTTTTTGAAGGTACAACCAAAAACTACGCGGAAAAAAAGTAAAACAATACAGAATGAAAAAGGCGAATCCATACCATCGGAATGGCGCCAGAGAATTCCGCGCCCGCGCTTTCGACCCCTTGAGCATTTCCGCAGAGGCCTGCCAATACCCGATTTTTGCCCTGAGGTACCGTAACTCCTCACGATATTCGCCTTCGATGTTCGGGATCAGCTCGCCAAGCTTTTTTAGAATATATTTATATTCGACCGGATATTGATCGATTTTCTTAAGGCTCATCATAGCATCATGAATTCTGGATTTCGCCACGGGCATATCCAGATAATCTGCTTTTCCATTGTAGAGCAGCCGCATGAAAAGATCGTACTCTTCGGACATATTAAGCTTCGGATCAAAAAGAGATTCCAGCTTTTCCAGAGAATTCTTGCGCACCATCACCGTTTGCAGGTTGACAGGGTAATATTTTAGGAAACGCCGGAATACATTACCCCGCGGTTGCGGTTTCTTGGAGCCGATTTGCTTTTTGCTGGCATCCTCGTTTATTTGGTAGTAATTCCCATAGACCAGATCCACTTCGAAATCATTGAATAGTGGTAATTGTTTCTCCAGTTTAGTGGGTAGCCAGATATCATCGCAATCAAGGAAAGCGATATGCGTTCCACGTGCTTTCTCAATGGCCAGATTGCGCGCATGGCCCAAAGGAATCGTCTTTTCGCCACGAAAATACCGTAGCCGCTGATCATATCTTCTGGCGATCTCGGCACTGTTATCGGTCGAACAGTTATCCCAAAAGATAATCTCCCAGTCTGAGGAAGTCTGGGCATAAACGCTATCGATCGCCTCGGCTAAATATTGTGCCGAATTATAACAATTCATGATCACGCTGACCGCAGGAGATCTCAAACTCACCACGTTTTCCAAGGTGCCTTTCCGCTTTTCCAGATACCTTCGAGCAATTGATGGTCGCGATAAGTATCCATGCACTGCCAGAACCCCTCATGTCGGAACATTGCCACTTGGCCACGAGCGGTCAACTTCTCCATCGGGCTCTCCTCAAGCTCTTCATTCTTCATTAAATAATCAAAAATTTTGCGATTAAAAACAAAGAATCCAGCATTCACATATTCTTCGATCTGGCGCTTTTCCTTCCACGCGCTGATCTTGCCCCTTTTGTTAAGGTTGACCGTCGCGAATCGCGAAACCGGATGCACTCCCGTGAAGGTCGCGATCTTTTTTTGCGCCTTGTGATACGCCATCAGTTCCCTGATATTAACATCCGCCACACCATCACCATACGTAACCATAAAAGTATCCCCATCAATATAAGATTCGACCATCTTCAAACGCCTCCCTTTGGGTGTTTGAAGTCCCGTATCAACAAGCGTGACCGTCCAATTCTCGGAGTGACGCTGATGATGCACGGTTCTTTCTTTCGAGTTCAGGTGAACGGTCACATCGTTATTCATTTGCTCATAATCCAAAAAGAACTTACGGATATGCTCCTGCTTATACCCGAGACAAAGAATGAACTCGTTAAATCCGTAAACCGCATAACTTTTCATGATATGCCACAGAATGGGCCGCCCCCCCACCTCGACCATAGGTTTTGGCTTATATTCCGTCTCTTCCCGCAAACGCGTTCCCTGACCTCCGCAAAAGATAACAACTTTCATAAGTGTCCTTTCCATGAGTAGGGTATTCGAGCATCTTCCAGAGGCATAACTTCTGACTCCGCAGGATGATGCGGAATATCGCTACAATTGGCGATCATTGCTGGCTGCTGTCCTTCACATCCGAAACCGTACCACACCATGGGCGGGATACACATTAACTTGTAATCTTTTTCCCCCATGAAGATCTCCTCAATATTTCCCTTTGTCGGGCTCTTGGCCCTGTCATCATAAATAACAAGCTTGATATCTCCGCGAGGCACAGCGAGATATTGTGTCATGCGAGAATGACGTTTCCACCCCTTGATAATTCCGGGATTAACAACTGAAAAATATATTTCACCAAACTGTTTAAAGATGGCATCATCGCAACGCATCATATGCATCACCTGGCCGCGCTCATCCCTTATAACTTTTAGTGTTTTGATCAGGACGCCATCGATCATAAAGCCCGCCTTCCGGACCACGCCAACCCACGCGCTTTAGCTTTTTTGACATAGGCGTCGATTTGCTGGCAACTGAACTCCAACATGTTTTTCTTTTTTCCGTAATACTCTTTGTACCACGACGCAGTAAATTCAACAGTTTCATTAAATGATAGTGTGGCTCGCCACGAAAGCCTGTTCGCTGTTTTTTGGGGTGACAACTGTAACAACAGAGCTTCCTTTTTTTTTCCAACGGAAGGCACATGTTTCCATGTTGCATCTTCCCAAAACGATAGAAAAAGATCCGCAAGCGCGCCGACGTCCTTACTGGCACGATGATACGGGCCAAAATTAAAAGCTTCGCCGGACAACTTCTTTTTTCCGGCCAATAAGCATCCGCCTAACCACAAATATCCGCTCAAAGGCTCAAGGACGTGCTGCCAGGGCCGCGTCGCACGAGGGCTGCGAATGGTCGCCGGCCTGCCCTTGCTCCACGCACGTACGCAGTCAGGAACAATGCGGTCCTTGGCCCAATCCCCCCCGCCGATTACATTGCCGGCACGGGCCCTGGCGAGGCGAATTTTATCCTGATGGCGAAAGAACGAGCGATAGTAAGCGCTGCAAGCAATCTCAGCACAGGCTTTGGATGCACTGTAGGGATCTTCGCCGCCAAGACGATCTTCTTCATGATATCCCCGAAGAATTCCGATATTTTCATAACACTTATCGCTCGTGATCATAATGGCGGTTTGAACGCTTGTGCTGTTGCGAACACATTCAAGCACATTCACTGTTCCGCCCAAATTCGTATCAAATGTCCGCTTAGGATCCTGATAGGCGCTGCGAACAATCGGTTGGGCTGCCAAGTGGAAAACAACCTGCGGCTTAAACGCACGAAAGACTTTCTCGATCTGAGTTTTATCAACCACATCGCCTCGATGATGCCGGATCTTCTTCTTCAAGCCCAGAACGTTGAACAGACAGGGTTCTGACGGCAAGTACTTCGAGAATCCTGCAACTTTGGCGCCCATCTGTGTAAGCCACAGCGTGAGCCACGCACCTTTGAAACCCGTATGGCCGGTTACAAGCACACGCTTGCCGCAATAAACACCCTTAAAGAGTGCGTTCATAAAGGAAGAACCTCCGTATCATTGCAATAACCCGCTTCTGCTCATCCGGATTCAAGCCTGGATGCAGGGGCAGGCTCAAAATTTCGCTGTAGATCTTATCGGTTGTTGGAAAACGAGTGTTCTTCTTTGAGAAAAATTTTAACCGGTGGTTAGGATAATAATGAATACCTGTTTCAATGCCCTTCGCCTGCAGAAAGGCCTTAAGCTTATCACGGCGCCCCTCCACAACCAAGATCGGGAAAATATGCGGAACTACGGCAGCGAGATCCACCGGGAGAAGCTCAATCCCTGGGATGCCGATAAGCTCTTTTTGATAGTTTTTTGCAAGAAACTGCCGCGCGCCGGCGAACTCAGAAAATTTATTTAACTGCACGCGGCCGATAGCAGCCAAAAGGTTGCTCATGTGATAACGATAGCCTTGGTGAACGACCTCAAACTCCCAACTGCGCTGTCCCGCGTAACGCCTTTCGGTATCTTTTTGAACACCTAAAAGGCGCGCGTCCTTCACGAATTGCGCGATTTTTCTGTCGCGCGTCACCACAGCCCCGCCCTCGCCGCATGTAATATTTTTTATACCGTCAAAACTGAAACATGTGATATCCCCAAAACTCCCGACCCTTTTCCCCTGATATGTTGTACCAAAGGCATGAGCGGCATCTTCGACCACGCGAAGCTTATGCTCCTTCGCAAACGCATAAACCGACTTAAGATTTCCCACTGCACCAGAATAATGCACTGGCATTATAACCCGCGTTCGTTTCGTCAAACGCTTGGCAGCATCTTTAAGGTCCAGCATCAGCGTGAGAGGGTCTATATCACAAGCCACGGGTTTTGCGCCGGCGGCCGTAATCGCCTGAAAGGAAGCCACAAACGTAAAGGATGGAACCAAAACCTCCTCATTCGGCTTGACCGCGGCCATGATCGCCAGATGCAATGCAGCGGTCCCGGAATTAACACAGACCACCTCGGCCTTCCCGCCAAAGAATTTGCCCAATTCATCCTCAAACAGACGAACTTCCTGCCCCATACCGAGATAGCCGTCCTCAAGAAGGACGCGTCGAAGCTCTCGGGCTTCTCTCTCATCGACAATGGATCTGGCCAAACGAATTATTCTTTGTTTTTTCATAAGAGAACCACTCGATCGATTGTTAGCCTTGTTTGAAGAATCGGAAAACTCTTGATGGTTGCGACACTACCTTGAGAGCGTATTCCATTAGTAAAGATGGATGAGCTAGCACACCTCGCAGCTTAAGATAAAGGTTCCCTTTGAAAAGAATCTTCTTCAAATCTTTTCCGTTCCAGTCTGGCGTGCTGATAAGAAAACTTCTAATAAAAAGGTCGTCCAATGAATAAGGCCTTGAAAAAAAGCCGTTTTCTTCACAATCATTATATAGTTGCGTTCCAGGATAAGGCGTTGCAACAGATATGTGCGGCGAATAACAGCCGCATTCAACCGCAAACTCGAATGATTCCCACATATCCGACAATTTTTCACCCGGCATTCCAATCACTAAAAACATGGAGTGATGAAGATGGATTTTTTGACAATGTTTTATCAATTTCTTCACTTTCTCCAAGTTCAGAGGCTTCTTAATAACGCTATTCAGGACATGTTGTGAGCCGCTTTCTACTGGAAAATGCAGCCTGACACAACCTGATTTCTTCATTAAATCGATCATCTCTTCATCCATAGACCACACTCCAGCGCCATTGGGAGTATCCCAAACAAAATCAAGTCCCTCCTCAGCCATCCGCGAAAACAGAAGCTTGGCCCTCTTGGGATCGGCTGTTACATTATCATCTTCAAACATAATTTCTTCGATGCCATACTGGTCTTTCAGCAGCTTCATTTCTTCAAGGACATTCTCCACCGACCGCATCCTGTATTTGTTGCCCCAAACTTTAAGCGCGCTACAGAAAGTGCATTTGGCAGGACATCCGCGTGACGTAATAATGGGGCAAAAGCGTTTTTTATGTCTATCTCCGTGAGACGCATTGAGCCCAAAATACCTATTCAGCTCCATAAGGTGATAGGCCGGAAATGGCAAAGAATCAAGATCCTTAATAAAGCCCAGTTTTGGATTAATCGCTAACTTGCCGTCAACCTTCCGGCCTAAGCCATCAATTGCAGTTATGTCAGCATCTCGCTGGAGCGCCAAAATTAATTCACGGAAAGACTCCTCCGCTTCGCCCAGCAACAAATAATCACAATGATCATCGCTAAGAACCTCCTCAGGGCACACGGTTGCGTGGGCTCCGCCGGCGATCACTATGATTTTTGGATCGACGGACTTGATTAAAGAAAACATTTGATGATAGATTTTGTATTGTCGGCTAAATTGGCAATTAATCCCGATAATGTCAGGTTGGAACTGCATTATTTGCTCCCGGATTTCTTTATCCGACAATCCAACACGGACCAAGGATTCATTCACATACTCTTCTCTTCCCCACCCATTCATCAAACAATCGAGGATTTTCACTTGCATCCCCAACCTTTCGGCCATCGATGCAAGATATCCAAGCCCCATCGGAGGAAGCGGGTTAATGTCTTGCGACCCTTTCTTTGTAAAAGCTGGCGGAGCCATAAGCAAAATCTTGTTTAATCGCATGCAATCCTCGAGGAAAGGTTAATCCTGTTATGGCACAAGACCCAATCGTTGTTTAACAAACATAAAAGAACGCCGTCTAACCCGCTACCCAATTTATTCATCCGTAAATCTCATGGATTATTTCCGCATACCGACGAGACATGCGTTCTGCTGTAAAATGCGCACGGTACCTGGCATAGCCTTTTTCCCCTTGTTTTAACCGCAAATTTTTATCTTTCAAAAGGTTGATTATGCACCGGGCATATGAATCAACATCTCGGCTATCCACACAGTAGCCTCCTTCGTCGTTCACTACCACCTCAGGAATCCCCCCGATATTCGTTGCGACAACGGGAACATAATGCGCCATGGCTTCGATGCTCGTATAACCGAACGATTCATAGGCTTGCGAAGCTACAACGAGAATGTCCGCCTGGGACAAAAGATGCGAAAGATCGGGTCTGAAATCCATCAGATGGACATTCTTTTCCAAATTTAAGTCTGTCATGCATCTTTGAACCTGTTTAATTTCATGTGGAAAACCGAATCCACAAATCAGTAAATGAGCTTCGGAAATTTCCTGAAGAACTTTTTTGAATGCCTGAAACAGGAAACGATGCCCTTTCCTCGGCTCATAGGTTCCCAGCATAAGACAGAGGGGGGCGGTCGGCGAAATCCCGATTTCATCTCTAACATTCAAAGCAGGATCCGGTTGCAACAGTTTTTCGCCAAGACCATTATGGATAAAAATCGTCTTATTTTTTTTCTCAATGGTTGGCCGCAAACTCATCGAGTTTGCCGCGGCACGTGAAACCGTTACAAAACAAGTTGTAAACCTGCATAAGACGAAATCCACGAGATGCTCCTGGAGGCAGCAAGACCAATGAGGTTTCCATACAATGTTATGGAAATTATGAACACTGTAAGGCTTACCACTGAATATCCCCCATGAGATGCCCGCAGCTCGGCAGGAATCGCCCCCGGGATAACCGCCATTGATAATCATGAGCGCATCCGGATTCTTTTGAAGCAGCAACTTTCGAAAAGCAAAAATATTGTAAAGGATGAAGAGATAACGGGCAACGGGAGATATTAATTTTCGGGTTTTTCTCGAAAAAAGTCCATTACCGAGAAAATTAGAAAAAACGGGCGTATTGTGACGTATGATCTCACATGGACGAGACGCATTCTCTTCAATAAGCTGTAGTCCCGGGTAATTCGAATTGGCCATAACAATGAACGAATCAGCCGCATGCGGCCAATGATTGATAAGATTTACAATAAAAGTATCAACGCCTCCACAATCGAATATTTCTGTAAAAATCGCGATTTTCAAGCGTTACCGCCCGCGAAGTGCTTATCAGCTAAAAGTTCGCGCCAAAAAATGTCTTGCGTGCATGTGTGCTCTGATTGGGTGGTAGTAAGAAAGTTGTATTTATAGCGATTGTAACATTCCAAATTAATGCTACCTAGGGTGACTGGATCGCCCTGATTCAGCCGATCGATGTTACAGATGCTGACGCCGAGATAATCTGCATAATCCCGCATCCAACTCACAATAGTTTTTTTGTATAAACGATTCATCTCGTCAGTATAAATAAAGAGCAGGGGTTTGCTATTCAAGACCGCATACCCCAACGAAGCGCTATGGTGAGATATGACGAAGTCAGCGTCTTTCACCAATTCCGCGGTCAATCCACTATAAATCTCTCGTCCTTCAAATGTTTCGCCCTCATAATCTGCTGTCGGATGAGCCGCAATAACTATTTTGACGCCGTATTTTTGCTCCAAAATCTTAAAAAAACGATTGAGCGAAAAAAAGTAGCTATGTGGATCAATGGATGGCCAACCGACAGCCTTGTGATCAGAATGGTAGGGAAGATAAATATCCAAAAAAACAGCGTAGGACCCTTTTACGACTCTCCTCGATTCAGACCTCGTCCTGACGCAGTGATCATAATCAACGAAATTGATCGGGACTATCCTCCCCGCATCGGGATACATTTTAGCGGCCGCATCTCCCGCAGCAAAAACGATATCGAAGGGCTTAACAAGTTTTAGTTTTTTGCAGGCCATCCCCTTCACCTTATTAATAACCTTTGCGCCAAATCGCAAAGGATTAATCATGAGGCCGTGAAGAATTTCGCGGCATTTTGTAACGCGCTTGATTGGAAATTGCGCCCATGCAATGAAGTATGTCCGGCAATGGTACTTGCTCAGCAATCTGAAGAGCCTGACGAATCGACCCTCATAATAGATCATGATCACATAAATGGCCTGTCGGTTTTCAGGGAGCGCCAACATTCTCTCCAATTGGCCATAGGTACGGGGCGTAAAAACATAATCTGCCGCTATCGAATTGGCCTCTTCGAATCCTCCGAACAACAGATCAACAACGTCCCAATATTCTACAGTTACGCCGTTTGCACGAAGATAATCCATATACCAATCACGCTGGATCCTGGGAGACAGGTGCGCATAACAGATGTAGATAACCTTCTTCGCAGTCAAATGAGCCTTTCTCTGCTGATTAAAGAGCCTGACCAACCAGACCAAAGCAGTTCACTGGATTGTTTTCAACCGTTTGATCTGACAGCCTAGTTAACCGGTTCACTGAAACAGACCCACAGGGCAATGGATTCTCCTTTTATGCAGCGATGGATCTCTTTATCTTATTCACGATTAGATCTAAATCATTTCCTGTTAAACCGATGATACGCGGGAAAAAGAACACAAGGCTTGCAACTAGAAAAACATAGAAAATGCCTGACAAAACAAAGTCCAAAACAAATCTCCCCTGGAACCCAAACACATGAGCCACTCCGAAAGACGCAAAAAAAGCAAGCGAGAGAAAACAAATAACAACTATAAATTGGTGCCCCACGTATTTCCAGAAATTGAGCCGCAGCATTCTTGCATTATAAAAAAGCTGAACGTTGGCGCTAAGGAACTGGATAAGAACCATTTTGAAAGCTAATCCTGCCGCACCAAAATTAAGGCCGAAACTATTCTGAGGGGCAACGAGAAAATAGGTCGCAGGTATCCCGATGAGGTACAAAACGATGGCCATTTTGCTCATAAGAATAGTCTGATCGGTTGCAGCAAACAGAGAGCCGCTCAGCTGGCCATAGACCTGATGGATTGTAAAAAAAGCCATAAAGACAAGAGCGGGTTTTGCGCCGAGATATTTTCCGCCACCCATGATTAAAATAATATTTTCAGCTTGAAAAACAACGAGACACGAAAAAAAAGCTGCTAGCGAATAAAAAAATGGCACATAGCGGCGAAAAAGAAAAGCCATTTGTTTAAAATCGTTTTTTGTGAAATTAATGGCAAATTCCCTGGCAATAAGCGGTTGCATCGAGTTCGCAAAAATAACAAAAACAGCTCCAATTAAATAAGCAAAACCATAAAATCCTTGTTGTTCGCTTCCGGCAAAAATCTGTAGCCACCACCGATCTAGCATGGTTGCGGCGTTCCCGGCCAAAGCGCCCCAAAAAAGCGGGTGGCTGTACTTGTAAAACTCTGCCCCGAATTTTTTGACATTCTCTTTTGACAGAAAAAGGTTTTGTTTTGAAAGATGCTTTTTTTTGCTCATAACCCATACGAACGCAACTATGAGAAAAAATAAAATCGCGTAATTGTATAAAAAGAATTGGGTGAGTTGTAATTGATGGGATACATACAAAGAAAGCAAAATCACAAGGCCTAAGATTTTTTGGAGCATCCTAATTTTCTCAGTCGCGACAGTAGCGCCATAGGCGTCTGCAACCGTATTAAGCAAACCGCTGATCCAAAGGAAAATCGCAAACAGGGACGCCATGAACACATACTGAAGTTCATACCCTGGCCATAGAACGGTGCGTATTCCCGTCCATTGGGCCACAGCGACAAATAGAATCACTAGGAAGGAGATTAATCCCGAAAAACTAAAATAAAAACTGATAAGCTGCGAATCATTGGGCCTTTGCGATAATTTATTAAAAAAACAGGTCGAAGTCCCCATGTCTAGAAAATTAACAATTTTACCGAAAAAATCGGTCAAGAAACTAAAATCACCGTAGGCTTTTGGTCCGAGTCCACGGGGTATGATAGCTTGCGTCGCCAAGCCGACAAGCAACCCCACAAGGTTTGATGAAAGCTTGAAAGCAAATCGCTTCTTTATTGAATCGCTCATAAAACTCCCCGCAACAAACGTAGATGAAATTGGCTGGCGTTCATGGCAAGGAACATAACAGATTGTTCTTTCTCAGCTTCGTCGTTAACGCTTCCAAATATCCCCCATATTCCCAGTTGTCCTCAAGAAACTGTTGGCTCAATGTTCCCTTGTAATAGTAGCGCGTAGAAAGTCGATAACTCTGCATCGTGCTATTTTTAAGAAAGGCGTCCTCACACAGCCATCGTTTCATCTGTTCTTGCCGTTTTTCAACAAAAAGCTTTTGAAGCTCACTGTATGAAAAACACGGACCCTGGCTTAACTTTTCCCGCACCAAACCCTTAATTTCCCGGGGAGTATTTTCGAAAACGATGTAGTCACTCTTCTCATGGTCGGGAACATTTTCCCCATAGTGATAATTTATTGACGGCGGTTCTTCCAAGCATTCCCTGACACCCAAAAGCCGGCCCCTTGATTTTGAATAATAATGCTTGATGATTTGCAGATCGCCGTATTTGGGAGGAGCAGCGAGAAGCCAGCCCGTTACATTTGCCATGACATTATTTACCTGGAACATATGCGCAACATCCCAAATCCCAGAATCCATTCCAACATATAAACGACAATTTTTTATTAAATACAGATCCATGAGATTTGACTTATATCCAGTATGCGGGTAATCAATTAAACGTTCCATCGCGGGAAGAGGTGTCATTGTCTTGTCTCCCAAGCGAACAACCCATCCGCCCTGGCCCGTAATGTGTTTTATCGCGTCTAAATAATTTAAAATGTTCGCACTGCGATACCCGCCTCTGCTCTCCGGCTCATTATAAAAGCCCTTTTCTCGGACATGCAAAGTTACATACCACGCGTCTCGAGGAATTCCCATAACCTCTCTGATCTTTCCCGCGGCATCCTCTTTCTCAGACGCTATAGATATCGGAACACCCTCCGTTAAAACATTTTCCCATTTATAGCAATCCACTTTCTTCCAATCAAACGTTTTATACTTATTAGGGTTAAAAACTATATTGTGGCCGAGAGAAGGAATTCTTAAAAAAAGACCAAAGTTTTTTCGAAATATTTTACGACACACTACGTCGGTAAGTCGAAGAGGGATAAATATAATGTCCAATAGCATTCCGATGAATTTCGAGATGGGATGGTCCGCAGGCACTATGAGCCCCTCAGACTTTACTTTAAAAATTTCGTCATTAGTAATGACCCCTCGAATTCTTTTTGGCAATAATCTTCGGAGGATTCCCGGCTGGCGGACAATCAGAATCAACGTCTTGCTTTTAATTTTCGCAGTTAATGCGCCGTAAAATATGTGCTCGGCCGCGTTTCCAATCGCGTACTCGAATGGCGTCAGAAGAATATATTTGCCAAAAGGGTTCAGCCTTGAGAGCAAAGGGATTTTCGGGATAGCTTCACCAACATTGTTTCGAGCAAGATGATTCTCCGAGCTAGGGAAAAGCCGGCCTATGAGTTTAATGAAAAACTTATTCAGGGAGATCACCTTCGTTTTTTGAAATTGAGACGCCTATCTAAGTTTGACGGAAGCCTCGGAAGTTAGCGTTCCTGCCTAAGTACAATTCCCGCGCCTGGCTGATCTGAGACTTGAGTTTGTTGTGGAAATAGGCTGAGATTAGCTGCGTATTGGCTTCAAGAAGAGCTGAGTGGAACTCATTGTCCGTCAGCTCCGTAAAATTCACCGCCAGCAGATCTGAATTTACATGTTTGCGCTCGTAAAAATCTTCCACATCCTTTAATAGTCCCATTTCAATCGCGGAGTAATAGAGGGGCGAGCCCGGATAAGGCGTCACCGGCCGGATCGTCCTCATCTGCGAGCCATCGTCGTATTTTAAGAGAAAATCCACGCCCTTCTGCAGCGTATCTCGGTTGTCCCCGAAATTGCCAAAGATAATGTTGAACCCTGGACTGATTGCCTCAGCCAGGGTGGCCTCGATACCGGCTGTAATCTGAGCAACGGTCAGGGCTTTTTTCATATTCTTCAGGACTTGGTCGTCCATGGCCTCAATCCCGTAGTTGATGAACACGCATCCCGCTCGCTTCATGGTCCGCAGAACCTCGGGCTTCGCATAGTTCAGGCGGCCGTTGCAGTCCCATTTGATCTTCAAATCATGCTCGAGAAAACTTTCACACAGCGACAACGTCCGCTGAACGGACGACATCAGCAACTCGTCGCTGAAGGCAATATAGGTGATGCCGTATTTTTTTTTAAGAAATTTGATTTCGTCAACGATGCTCTCATTAGATCGCGGTCGGAAGCCTTCGTCCATTCGGTAACAAAAATTGCAAGTGAATGTACAGCCTCTTCCGGAAAGAACGGGCATGGCAAAATCCCTGTTCGTCGCATGGGGCATCCTCAGGAGTTTGTAATAGTCCACCGGAAACAGTTCATAAGCCGGAAATGGCAGGGTATCGATATTTTCGATCAGAGGTCGTCTTGCGTTGATGCGCGTCTCGGAACCCTCTCGGTAGGCGATTCCTTTTACAGCTGAGAGCACTGTCCGGTTCATGACCGCTTCCATTAATTCGGTAATCGTGATCTCCCCTTCCCCGATCACAACGCAGTCTGCGCCGGTTTTCTTTAAAAAATATTCGGGTTCTGGCGATGGTCCGTGGCCACCAATGATGTAAAAAGGCCGCTGCCTGGACCTATTAATTGCCTCAGAAATCTTGATGAGCTTTCGGTATTGATAGTAACCCGCAATGACACTAACGCCGACAAAGTCGAATCGGTTGGCATCGAGATATTCCGTCAAGTATTCGTCGGGATAATGATGCTGGTCTTGACTATAAATTTCGACATCATAGCCCTTTTTGAGGAGAACAGACGCAATATAAGCCAATCCCTGAGGAAACCAATGAATATAGGAATCGTTGTCATAAACCACCAACAATATGCGCACCAGAATATCTCCGTATGATGAATGCTTTTTTAGAGTTTTGAGTTAAAGGCTCATCTTTCTTCCGCTACTTTGCCGTCCATCCCCCATCGACCACGATATTTTGCCCAGTCACGTAGGAGGATGCATCGGAGGCAAGGTAAATAACTGCTCCAACGATCTCCCCAGGCAGTCCCATTCGACCCATCGGAGTTCTTTCGGCATATTTTTCTACAAACGATGCTGGCTGATCATCAAATATTCCGCCGGGGGAAACGGCATTCACTCTGACTTTGAATGCCCCGTACCAGGTCGCCATGTATTTCGTCAATGCGATGACACCGCCCTTGATGGCGGCATAGGCTGCCGGCATCGTCATCTCAGTACCTTCATAGATCGAAAAATCAGGCGCCACGATTCCGTAGATAGAGGCGACGTTGATGATCGAACCGCCGCCGTCATTTTTCATCCGCTCTGCGACTTTCTGGCACGTAAGAAAATATCCCCCGAGATGATCGTTGAGGTTCTGTTTCCAGGAATCAAAAGGGACTTTCTCGAACTTCAGCCCCCAATCGGCTGTTCGGGGATAGGCGCAGTTGACCAAGACATCGATTTTGACGCTTGCCATGAGGACGCTTTTGATCGCTGACTCAACCGAGCTTTCCGAAGTAATGTCCAAGGGCACATACTTGACGGAGCGGATATCGTTCAGTTCTTTAACTAGAGGACGATCGGTATCGGCTATGTAGACGGTCGCACCGGAATCAGCCAATGCTTTCGCGATCTCGGAGCCAATAAGTCCCGATCCGCCGGTCAGCATGACCGTTTTACCTTCAAGCTTGAAGATGTTCTTATAGTCGTTCATTTTTTGATCTCCATGCGTTCAGGCATTAATAATTCAGCGATCTTAAAATCCAGATTTGAGTCAATGTCGAGCGACCGCTCACACGGCATTTCATACAGGAGGGTGTCCGGCTGGAACAACATGTCCGAATTGATAAGGATCTCCCGGCGCCAAACATAGATCGAGGCGTTCATGTCATAGCACTTGGGGGCATCCTGGCGTCGAACTACGGATCCAGCTGGGGGCTTGGACAATACGGCCACACCCTTGGCATTCACCTCCACCATATTGAAATAGGGTGATTTCCGCGCCGGCGCTCCGGTGATTACGTTGGCAACGCCCCGCGATTCCAGCAGTTTAACGCAATGGTGTATATCTTCCACCGCGCGGAAAGGAGATGTAGGATCCAGATCGCAGATCGTATCAAACGTCTTTCCGCTCAAATTCTCAACTTCTAGTACGCAGTGCCGAATGGCCGGGATCTTTGGCGCCGTATCATTCGCGAGTTCCGCCGGTCTCTTCACCAAAAGCTCTGCCCCGAATTTTTTCGCAACCGCCAGGATTTCGTTCGAATCGCTGCTGACCGCAATCACATCGAATAACTTGACCGCCTTCGCCTGCTCGATGCTATAGGCAATCAGCGGTTTCCCGTTCAATTCGCGAATATTCTTGTTTGGAACTCCTTTGGAGCCCCCCCGTCCCAGAATTGTACAGATCCGCATCATGCGTGCACCCACTTTTCGTTTTTTGCCGATTTTTCAGCTGCTGCGATCAGACGCATGACCTCCACGCCTTCCACGAACGAACAAAGTCTCGAATACTGACCTGCAAGAACCGCCCGGTGTTCCTCGAGGTAGGTAAAATCGCGATCCACGAGAAGATTTTTGCGCTTTCCATTCACTTCGATCCAATGATTCATCAGATCGATCCTGATACATGTCTTGGCAGCATTCACCATGAGCGTGCGGTGGCCGACAGGATCTACATAATTCATATGAACGAAAACACTATCGCAGCACCGAGTTTTGATCATTAAAGAAAAAATATCATCGGTCTCGATTTTAAGCCGGCTGTAATGCCCTCCCACTGCCGCAACCGATCGCCAACCCCCGAGCAGCCAGATCACATAATCCAGTTCATGACTCAGGTCGCGGAGAACACCGCCACCTTGATTTTTGATCGCCGAATAACTTTTTTTGTAGTCAACCCCCGGACGCCATGCCGCCAGGTTTTTCCCAACGTAGGCCTGCACGGTCAGGATCTTTTGCCCGCGCAAAAGTTTTCGCAGGTTGCGGATCAAAGGATGGAAACGGAGATTGTAACCTACGACGATTTTTCTGAACCCGCTTGCCGGAAACTTCTCCGCATTCGAGAATAATGGTTTCTCTACCATCACCACGCCTTTAAATTTTCCCGCGCGAAGCTTTTTCAATGTCCGCAGGTGTTCCGAAGTGCGATTGGCAACTACGACATAACCAGGCGAGAAATCTTTCAGAGCACGCCCCAGGTTTTTGTAGCGGGGCGAAAACCCGACCTCCCGATGCGAAACCACGCCCACTTCGCAGCCCAGTTCTTTCAAGATCCTGGCGTGTCGCTTGCCGATCGACCCGAATCCCACAACAAGCGCCTTCATCATTTTGCCTTTTCCTTGTCCCCGTTCCATTGAGGATATTCTTGGTTTGCTCGCTCCAAATCATCAATACGGCCAATATCCAACCAATATTCCCGTATCGGGAAGCCTGCCGTGTTCATTTTTTGTTCTATTGCTTTCTCGAAAAGTTGGGGCATATCAAAAGGTTGGCCCTTGGGGATCAAGGCCAAGGATTGGAGGTCTAAAACATAAATACCTGCGTTGACAAAAAACCGGTGGACCGGCTTTTCATCAATCCCTGTGATCACCTGGTTCTTAAGCGATACCACTCCATAGGGCACCTGAAAATCATATTCGCGAATACACATTGTTGCCGCGGAGCTGTGCTCCTTGTGAAAACTCAGAAGCTGCTGAAAGTTAATGTTGGTCAGAAGATCCCCATTCATAACAATGATGGGAGCTGCCAATTTTTCAGGCAACAATCCTAAAGCTCCAGCTGTACCAAGCTTCTGATCTTCATCCAGATACCGAATGCTGACATTCCAACGGCTTCCATCGCCGAAATATTCTTTGACCATCTCATCTTTGTAATTAACTGATAGGAAGAACCGATGAAAACCGTAGCTGATGAAACTCTGAAGTATCGTCTCCAGGATTGGTTTATTCCCAACCTTGAGAAGTGGTTTCGGCGTATTTTCCGTCAACGGACGAAGCCTCATACCCAGACCGCCGGCCATTAGGACCACGGTATTATCCTTTTGCTCGGTTCGAAGCAACAGATCCAGGATTTCAATTCCCCGTACGCGTCTTTTTGAATCTAAAACTGGGATTTGATGAAGCGAGAGTTGGCGCATAAGCCCCAGGATCTTCTCCCGGTTATCATCAACGTGTGCGATGACGGGATTTTTTCCCATGATGAGCCGCACCGGTTGCTCCAGAGAGATTCCTTTGAGGATCCCGCGCCGTACATCGCCATCGGTGACTGTTCCGAGAAGACACCCCTGTTCATCGACAACCAGCGCGATCTGCATTCCGGCCGTATCAATCGTCTCGATCGCTTTGCGGATCGGTGCATCGGGTTTTACCAGCAGATCTTTCCAAGTCGCCATAGAAGCCCCTTAACTTTTAACACGCCTATGAACAAGCAACTGCGCGCGGATAAAACTCCGGGGAGCAATGCTGATTCCCTGGATCACGACCGAACAAGGACCCAAATGACAGCCCTCCCCGATCGAAATTCCACCGGACAAAACAGCCCCCGGTGCGATATGCACATGGGAGCCAATGTTGCAATCGTGGTCAATCGAAACGCGCGTGTTAATGATCGTGTTGTTGCCGATTTTGCACCCCGTTTGGATCACAGAACCCGCCATAACCTGGACCCCTTCGCCGAGTTGCACATCCTTTGCAACGATTGCGGAAGGATGGATCGCCTTCGCAAAGTGATATCCAAGATCCTTAAAATATTTAAAGATCTCAGCGCGCTTGGGCGTGACCGATACAGAACCAAGGCCATTTACGAGAAGCACCTTCTTGGGACTGTAAGCAAGGACCGCTTTATCAGTCCCAAGAACGGGCGTCTGTAGCTTTCTTTTATCCACATGCGAGGGTTGCGCATCGGTGACGCCCAGCACCTTCACCTTGCAAAGCCTTAAGACGTCCAACAATACCCGAGCATGACCGCCCGCGCCAAGAACGATTACCGGAAGTTTCATGCACTCACCTTTTGGTCTGCTGCATATTTTTTTTTCGATTTTTTGCCTAGGATATTCCAGAACTGCATCGGCGACAGCCCCTTCCCGGCGCGTTTAGCCGAAAGATTTTTTTCGGTAAAACGTTCATCCCGAAGGATGGGATGCAATGCCACAAGTGATTTTCGGGCAACCGCTATATTCTTGATTTCGGATTTTGAGGGCGCTTTTTTTCCGTTCCCGAGCATCATTTCGACCGCTCGGATTCCTCGAACCATGGCTGAAAATTCGACCGGCTCGAGCGAGGCGCGGTGATCGGGTCCGATCATTTTTTTGTCTAATGTTAGATGCTTTTCTATAACAACGGCACTGCGGCCAACAGCCGCGATCGACGCAATGATTCCCTCGCTGTGATCTGAAAAACCGATCCTGCAACCGAATCTCTCGCCTATGACGCCCATAGCGCGCAGATTCACTTCACTGAATGGCGCCGGATACTCCGTCGTGCAATGCAGCAGGCTAACGTTCCGACGCAACAGAGCCTTCACTTTGAGATTCCGAAGAAGTTTTCGCCTTTTTGCAAGCGTCGGCATTTCTGATTGAGGACGACTATAGCCAAAAGCAAGAACGGCCAAGGCGTCTTCTATTTCCGCGAGCGTCGCCATACCGGTTGAAAGAATGATGGGCAGCTTTGACCGTGCAGCCGCCAACAAGAGCGGCCCGTTCGTCAGATCCCCTGACGAGATTTTTATTTTTTTTATTCCAAGCTTCACCAAAAAATCAAGGCTCCGGATATCGAAGGGCGTTGACAGAAATTCAATCCCCCATTTTTTTGCATGATGATAAAGCTTCTCATGATCATGATCACTTAATTCCAGCTTCTTCAACATTGTCAATTGCGAAGTTCCGCTCGTGCGATTCCGCGACTGATAGGCGGCTTTCGGCGTCATAGCGGTCACCAAATCCTCAGCCCGGAAAGTCTGAAACTTTATCGCGTCGGCTCCCGCCTTCTTGGCCTCATCAATCAGCCGCAGGGCGGTCTTGAGGGAACCGTTATGATTCACCCCTGCTTCAGCAATGATATAGGTTGAATTTTTTCTTTTCATATCAGATCTCGAAGAACCGCTTCCTTAATAGTTTTTGGGGATCACGAACTCTTTTGATCGCACGGAGGATCCTCGGTGCCGATCGCCCATCACCATAAGGGCTGATAACTTCGGAACAATTTTTCCTGAAGGCCTTAAGGATCGTCCGGTATATATTGGGGGCCTGCGGAGGACAATTCATTACGGATGCGGCTTGCAGCCGTCCCTTCTGGCGATCCCCAACATTAACCGTCGGGATCTTGAAAGAAGGCGCCTCGTAGATACCACTCGAGGAATTCCCCACAACAACATCAACAAATTTCATCGCGCTCAAGTAGCGCCGCTGCCCCATCGACGGAATAAAGCAGGCGTTAGCATGGGCCCCCACGAAACTTTTAATCTTTTGGTTGATTTTGGTTCCCGCCGTGTCGGCATTGGCGCCGGTGAAGATCAATCCGGTGTCAGACCCTAGACGTTTCAAGGCCGAAAGAAGTTCCTCCATTTGCTGGACCGAGGGTGTTGCATCCAGCGTGACCGGATGAAACGTGATCAGAAGATTCCGTTTTAGGAATTTAAACCTCAGACTCTTTTCGAGTTCCGAGCGCTGAAACAAGTCCAAATGCCTTATCTCGTCAAGCCCGATATGTCCGGCATTCACAATCGTTTTGGGAGCCTCACCCATCTGCCGTATCCTGCGGGCAGCTGCGGCATGGGTCGCAAAATGCAAATGAGTCATTTTAGTAATCGCGTGCCGGATAGAATTATCTATGGCACCTTCCGTGATGTCGCCTCCCGCGATATGTGCCACCGGGATCTTTGCGATCAACGCAGCCTCGACCGCTGCCAGAATCTCATAACGGTCTCCCAACACAACCAACCAATCGGGCTTAAAAACACTAAAAGCAGTCGCAAAACCAAGGACTGCTTTTCCAAGAGCTCGCGTGACACCCGTCACAGATGCGTCAGATGTTAGAATCGGAATCTTTCGGTCGATCTTAAAACCGTCCGCTTCGATATCATGATATGTGGATCCAAACGCCGCCGAAAGATGGCTTCCGGTCGCAAGGATCTGAAGACGGAGAGTCTTGTCTTTAAGGATCTCCCTCATCAATGAACGAAGGAGGCCGTATTCCGCCCGGGAGCCCGTTACTACACAGATCTTTTTCATAGGAAAGCACTGCTCGGGATGTTGATCAAACGGGACTCCATGGCCTCTGCCTCGCGGATCTCCATGCGCGGTGAGTCCTGGAACATGGGAAGCTTATGCATTAAGGTCCAGGCCGGCCGCGCTTTAATGCCGTCAGCCCTCAAATATTCCAGCAGTCCGTCCCGCTCTGAGGCTCTATCGCCATCAAGCAAAATGGCATTGAGCCAAAAATTGCTTCTACCAAAATCCGGTTCATCCACAAACCGGACACCCGCCACACCCTGAAAAGCCTTTTTATATCTCATCGCCAGAGCACGCTTCTGTTCAAGAAAGCGCTGCAGATTCTCTAATTGAGCCACCCCCAACGCAGCATTGATATTCGGCATACGGTAGTTGTAACCAATTTGGTCGTGAAAAAAAATGAAAGGATGAGGTAATTTCGCGGTCGTCGCGATGTGCTTGGCCCTCGTCCCAAGGTCCTCGTCATTGGTCAGGATCGCCCCGCCGCCACCGGTAGTAAGCGTCTTGTTGCCGTTAAAACTTAGAATCGAGAATTTCCCGTGATGCCCCACATGGCGATCCTTATAATACGACCCCAGAGCTTCCGCGGCGTCCTCGATCAGCGTAATCTTGTGCTTCTCACAGATCGCTTGCAAAGCATCAAGGTCTGACGGATGCCCAAACGTATGCATGGCGATCAAAACTTTGATCTTGCGACCGGTCTCACGATTGACACAATCGAGACCGCGATTCTCGGTGATCCTGGATAAATATTCTGAAAGAGCCTTGGGATCGACCCCTAAAGTCAGATCGTCACAATCGACAAAATGCGGGATGGCACCGCAATAGGTGACGGCATTCGCTGTCGCGACAAAGGTGAGGTCGGGAACCAGCACTTCATCGTCATTTTCTACTCCCGCCATCTTGAGCGCGATATGCAATGCCGCGGTTCCATTTACAACCGCAAACACCTTTCTGACTCCCGTGAATTCAGCCAACTTTCGTTCGAAAACATCGACGAATTTACCGGCTGAAGAGACCCAATTTGTGTCGAGGCACTCTTTAATGTACTTCCATTCGTTCCCGCAAAAGAAGGGTTCGTGGAGCTCTACATTCTTCCGGTCCCCAGAGATGCAAGACCGGATAGCTTTCAGGACGGCGGCTTTATCGAGCTTCGAATTTACATGTTGCATAGATGGGATTTGTATTGTTTTAGATGTCCGCTTTCAGCAAACCACTTGATCGTCTCTCCCAAGCCTCTTTTAAATCCGTCGTGGCCCCCGTATGCGGGGATCCATCCCACAAGTTTCTTTGCCTTGGCATTATCAGCCCACAAGCGCTCAACCTCGCTTTTTGACGGCCGGACCCGCACATCTTCCGTTTCGATCTTGATCTTGGCGCCCATCAGCTCAGCGATCAGGTTCGCCGTCTCCCCGATCGATATTTCAAAATTACTTCCAAAGTTGATGGTTTCGCCCACGGCTTTTTGAGATTCAAGGCATGCCGGAAAAGCCCGGACAGTGTCTTTCACGAAAGAGAAATCACGGGTGGGATGAATGCTACCAAGCTTTATCATCTTTGCGCCCTGTGCGATCTGGGTAATGATCGTCGGGATTACGGCGCGGGCGGATTGCCGCGGGCCATAAGTGTTAAACGGCCTTACGACCGTGACCGGGGTCCCGAACGACGCATGGAACGATAACGCCAATTGATCGGCTCCGATCTTGCTCGCGGAATACGGGGATTGCCCCTGAAGCGGGTGATCCTCTGTAATGGGTACAAAACGAGCCGTCCCATACACTTCGCTCGTTGAAGTGTGAAGAACTCGTTCGACATCAAGTTCACGGGCAGCCTGGAGGACATTCAGGGTTCCCTTGATATTCGTATCGATGTAGGTGTCGGGAGAATGGTAAGAGTACGGAATTCCGATAAGAGCCGCCAGGTGCATCACCGCATTGCATCCCCGCATGGCTTTTTTCACGCCATGTGGATCCCGGATATCTCCCGAAAAAACGTCGAGGTTTTTCTTTATCCTCTCAGGCAACGTATCCAGCCAACCCCAGGAATTAAATGAATTATAATAGACGAATGCCCGCACATCATAGCCTTCGCCAAGAAGATACTCGACGAGATGGGACCCGATAAATCCATCCGATCCAGTGACCAGAATTCTTTTTCTTTTTGATCTTTTTTTGTTGTTGGTACCCGCGCCGCTCATGTTACCCATGATGAACCACCGGATCGTCTTCGTGAACCCACTCGCGGGCCTTGCGATATTCCCTTCGAAGTTTGACGGCAAGCTTCGGATTTAGAAAAATCAAGATCTCGGCCCCCCGTATCCGGTACTGCTTCCCTACACGAGCCGCGAGAATAAGTCCTTTTCTGAGCATGCGGGTCATGGTGCTCGGGGATACCTTGAGGTAGGCCTGCACCTCTTTTGGGGTATAAAGCAAATCCTCTTCGATTTTCATTTGATCCTTTCGATTGGAGTGCCCATCCGTCATGCTATCAACTTATAGCATATTATATCTTTACGCCCATCAGATGTCAACAGGCATCATATAAATCGTCGTTATAGGGCTCCCTTTTAGCTAGGATTCAATGGATTGGAATTACACTCCGAGGAAGGTAAAAAAGACGGCGCCATCCGAAATATCCCGGTAAACACCGAAAACATCTGTCAACAGAGTTACAGTTTAAGAACTCGCCTAAACCACATAAGGATAACTGCTGCAAACCAAAGGCATCGGTTCCGAAGGAAGTAGCGATCCCCCGATTTTCTAACTTGTCCCAACGCAAGTAATCTTTCCAGCCGGAGGGAGATCTGCTCCGTAGCCGCGAGCTGAGGCTTCACTGCCGGTTGATCCAAAGATTCGGCAATGAGCAGATCAGATAATATCTTGATGCGCCTCGCTGTTTCGCTCATGTTGAAAATATGGAAATAACTGTAAGAAAATCCTGCGTAAACCAAAAGCATATAAACAACACCACTCCATAGCTCCACCCTGGTTAAACACTTCAAATAAATTTCCCACGAAAAAAAGCAGATGACGCCATAACCCATGCCGACCGAAAGAAGGGCCACGATCTGCGACGATAGGGGGACTTTAAAGAAAATGGCGGCTCGATTTGCCAAAACATGGATCCCTAAAAGGATCGCCGGCGAGAAGACTAGAAGCAACTGAAAACGAAGGAGAGCACTCATACTCAACCTTGCCCCAAGGGAAGTCCTAATAGACGTCGAAGTAAAAGGAACGGTCGGACAAAACGCTTTCCTCTTTCAGTGACACAAACCTTTCCCTCGGATTCCAATATGAGTCCAGAATCCAGGAGATCCTGCATCTTCTGTTCTCTCAGGATTGTTTCGTCAAACCGCAAGCGCAATTCTTTCGCAGTAAGCCCAGTGCGTTCTTTGCCGATCAGAAGTAAACAGAGGAGTGACGGGCTAAGCCCCTCTAACGCTGGATAGGTTAGAATGTAAGCGCTGCTCACCGAGAGATGGAGCAAAAGAATCGAAAAAAGATTTTCGGGGAACGAACTTGTTTGCAAGAAAATCATTAAAAAAAGAGTGGCCACAACCAAGGGGAGCAAAAAGATCACCCCAAGAGCCGCGCCATGATTTCGGGGGCGCCGCCATCGCCAAAGCACAATGTGAACTAAGAAACACACAAACAAAAGAGCGAATTCTACAAAAAAAACAAAGGCAGGCATTTTAATAGACCCCGGGGTATTGCTCTATTTCAAGTAATCGAACCACGTTTTAGTCGCCACCTGGATCTTTTCCGGCGTCCACACGGGTGCCGTCTTAAAATCATCGATATGGGCCAGCAAGTTTCTGACGCCCTCCTCAATCGCTACCTTAGGCACCCAATTCAATCTTTGCGAGATCCTGGTGATGTCCGCATGCGTGATATCCGGCTCCCCGGGACGTTTGGGAATGAACACCTTCTCACCCCCAAGCAACTCTGCGATCCGGTTGACACTAGTGGGGCGGCTAGAAGCCACATTAAAGATCTCGTTCCGAACATCCGATTGAGCGGCCGCTATAAAAGCGCTTACGACGTCGGTTACATAAGTGAAGTCCCGGGTTTGGGTCCCATCCCCCACAATGGTCAAAGGCTTCCCATGCAGTTTTTGTGCAAGAAAAACACCGAACACGGCGCCATAAGTTCCGGAGGTCCGCGCGCGCGGGCCATAGACATTGAAGAGCCTCAATGAAACCACGGGCAATTTATAAAGCTGTCCCCAATGAAGCGCGCATTGCTCGCCAAGATTTTTGGTCAATGCATAAGGATATTCCGGGCTAATGGCCGCTGTTTCAGGAGTTGGATAGACTTTCGCAATCCCATAACATGAGGAGGATGCCGTATACAAAAACCTTTTTACGCCCGACAAGCGGCTTGCCTCAAGAACCGCGACCGTCCCGCTGACATTCGAGCGATAGTAATCGAGCGGTTTCTCAATGGACGGAACAATATCCGCGAGTGCGGCCAGGTGAAACACCCATTCCACCCCTTTGAAAAAAGGAAGTATTTTTTCAAAACAACTGACATCGGCTTGATGGAAACTAAGGTTCTTGTTCCCTTTCAAATGCGCCAGATTTTGGATGCGTCCGTTTGAAAGATTATCGAGAACAGTCACTGAACATCCCTCAGAAAGAAGCCTTTCCGTCAAATGACTCCCGATAAAACCCGCACCGCCCGTCACGATCACTTTTTTCATGAGACAGTCCCCTTATTTATTGAATCTCGTTGATTCCTTGCCGGCAAAGCCATTCCCTGCAACAGCTTTCACAATAAGAGCCGATGATCAGAAAAGCCAGCTTAGCTTTGAACAAAAAGCGGCTGGGGCTAAACCTCTCTTTCCTCCCCTTTCCATTCAGATTTCCAAGCACAAAATCCGGTGACAGATAAAAAGTCAGATAAGTTTCATCGAGCTTGCGTTTAAGGTAACTCAGTGTTTTCTTGTTCCGATATTGAGGAAGAGAAAAATCTTTGATCGGGGCCGACGCGAACTCCTTCCAAAAATCTTTTTGAATCTTCCCGGATTTAAGGAGTCCTTCATAGATAACCGTCTTGGCCGCGGGGTAAAGCGTATTGGCCATGATATAATCCGCGCCTATTTCTTTCGTGAAAGCCACTGTTGCATTTATGTCTTTTTTTGTTTCCCAGTCAAACCCGATAATAAAATAAGCCAGTGAATCGATCTGATATTTTCTGCAAAGCTCAAAAGCTTTGACAGTCTGTTCTCTAGTAACGCCCTTCTTGATATTCTGCAGCGTAATCTCAGATCCGGATTCAACGCCGAAATGAGCCCGTTTCAAGCCAGCCCTCTTCATTGCGGCCACCATCTCTTCGCCAAAAGGATGCACGCGAGCCCTCGTTGTCCATTTCACCTTCAAATCGCGCCGCTCTATTTCCCGGCAAATCTCAAACACTCGCTGCTCTATCAAATTAAAAGTATCATCAAAGATATGAATCACGGGATTATCAAAACTCTTGGCGATATACTCCATCTCATCCACCACGCTCTGGGCGCTTCGCCACCTGTAATTTTTCTCCTGAACATCGCAAAAAATGCATTGAAAAGGGCACCCGCGGGACGAAATCATGGTCACCACCTGCTCTTTTTCATCAGCAGCCGTATAATAATACCGGCAGTCTAAGAGCGAGCGGTCTGGTATTTTGATGCCATCGATCGAGGTATGGTAATCGCGCTCATTTTGGAACACGATTCCGTTCTCCTTATAAACCAGCCCGGGAATGTTTTTCAGATCCGTTTTTTCTCTTCCCAGAATTACATCCAGCAATTTCTTGAATGGGGCCTCGCCATCACCCACGATGACATAGTCAACGCCGGGCAATTGAAGAGTTTCCACAGGATAGATCGAGGTGTGCGGTCCGCCGATCACAACCGTGATGTCAGGAAGCCGCGACTTGATTTTTCGGATAATTTCAATCATGGGGAACAAGCGAAAGGTTTGGCATGAAATCCCAAGCACCGCAGGGGCTTCGTTAAAAACAGCTTCGACCGTCTGAGCGATCGTATAATTCAAAGCGACCGTATCCATGATTTTTACAGGATAACTGTCCTTGATCGCGGTCGCGACATACAAGAGTCCCAGGGGCGGATAGACGGAAAAGGAGTCTATCGCATATCGCGGCGTATAAAAATCCGCACACTGCCCTTCAGCGGGGAGGTTCAGTAGAAGGATTCTTTTGGAGTCGGAATGTTTTGAAGGCTGTTTTTGCAAACTCACGAATATCCTTTAAAATGGTTTTGTCCCGCCGGCCCTTAGCGCAACTTCATACGATCCCGAGCATGAGTCGTTTTTTATTTACTTGGGGACAGATTATACTATAGTCTTCTACAAAGTAAGCAGAAGAATTGCTAATTCACGGAGAAAAACAATGTCTTTTAAAAAAATCTTGTTTGGTTTGTTAGCAATCCTTTTCAGCTTCGGCAATTTTTTTATCGCAAGGAAGATCGACTTTGAAAGCCTCATCTTCTGCCCCTTTCGCTACGAGGGTCTTCTCTTCTTTAAAAACGCCTTGCTGGATAAAACGGGCGCTTTTTTCTTTCTAAGGGATTGGTCAACCTCGTTTTCAAAAGCCGAACATCCACTCCTGTATTTTCACAACCTTGACCTCGTCCATTTCTTTGCCGGTTTTGTTCAGACCTTCGTTCCTTACGGCAAATCAAGTCTGTTTTTTGTCGGCCTTGCCGTAAGCCTCGCCGGGCTTGGGCTCATTTTTAAATTTTGTTTCAGGCATTTCAATAACATGGTGACCCTCGTTTTTCTTTTAGCGATCGTTCTCCCCCTCAAAGCGTTTCTTCTTGCGCCGCAAAATCTTTTTATTGCAGTAAGCCTCCTATGCCTGGTGTGGCATCTCAAGCTACTACAGACCATCGCGAGTGCAAACAAACTTACTTCTGGCTTTTACATCGAACTAATAGCCTGTTTTGGCCTAGCGGCCATGGCCGAAACAAATCAGACGCTTTTGATGATCTTGATCACGGGACTTCTGGCTCTTTATTTTTCTTCATTTACCCGGGAATCATTAAAACGTCTTTTGAGGATTACCTTTTTTTCCGCACTTCCCCTTGTCTGCTTGCGAGTTCTCCAGTTGATCGCCGTAAAAGCATTTGGCTTTTGGGAACAGTACGCCATCGATATGGCCTACACGAGTAAAATAAAAGTCAATTCAAGCATTGATATTGCCGAGGCTATCGTTTTTTACGCACAACACGCACTCACTTATTTCGGCGACGGAGCACCGCAAAGAATCGCTACAAACTTAAGAGGCATCACTGCTTATTACCAGAGCCATTTCGGACATCAGTTTTGGCTTCTCACTTTAGCGTGCGCTATTTTTCTGGTTGGCAGAAAAAAAATTATTTCGATTTTTTACAAAAAGGATTTACCGGGAACTTTTGATCCTTGCATCTTTTTGGCGTGCTATTTATGCGCTTTCACGATGGCGAGTTACCTCATGGTGTTTTTGACTGGCGATGCGATTTTAAAAATCGCCCTATCTTCTTTCGGGGTGTTAGATTACACCTTGGTCTACAGCGCCTGCTTCATCTGCCTTATCCCGGCCCTCAGCCTGGAATACCTCGGAAAAGAATTCCCCGCATGGAAAACCAGGATTATTTTTTTCTCGCTTGCCCTGATCTTCGCTTTTTTCGCCAGGCATTCCCTAATTCAGACAAGATGGGAACATTTTTCTTATAAAAAGGCGTTGGCAAAAGCCGAGAAAGGATCCGACATCATTACGAATTATGAACCGTCCGTGGTGAGCATTGAAAGCGGGAGTCGCGCAAATATGGCCTGGCAAGACAGGCTGCCTTCCAGCTGCGATCTTCTAGATTCATGTCGGGTTTTAAAAATGTATCGCACAACAAATGCTCAAAGAACAAAACATCTCTATATGTTTCTTGCTTTTTTTCCACCTTATGGCGGTGAAAAACAAGCCCTCGAGCAACGTCTCTGCCTGGACAAACTGCAAAAGCGATTACTCTATGAGGATCGGAACTTCGGACTATACGAGATTTTTCCTAGCAAGCAACCGCCTGCGACGCAGATGCAAGCCGAATAGCACGCATAAGCAAAAAATGCCTGCGGCCGAAAGTCCTGCGCCAACCTTCAAACTTTTTGCCGTGCAGTAAAAGCTTACAGTCGAAGTCCCTTCTGGGATCTCGATGGCTTGGAAGATAAAATTCGCCCGGTAGAGCGCTTTTTTTCTTCCATTTATCTTCACCCGCCACCAAGGATGCCAGAAATTATTCATCACGAGGATCCCCGGCTTAGCGACCTCAACCCTTAAAACAACTCGATTTGCGCTAGGAACGTCCACACTTAAAACTCTTTGCCTGGATACGTCAAAGCGGCCCTCAGGAATGTATTTTTCAAAATAGGTCACCTCCCGTGGATCAAAATTTTCCTTCGTTACCAGATCAAAGATCTTTTCTCGGTCAACGCCCGTTTTGATCTGCTTGGTGAAAAAGAACCTCGGCGGTATATTCTCGAATTCGATGATCTTGAAATCAAACTTCCTCTCCGGAGGCCCGTCAGTAAATTCCCGGATCACTTTATAATGCCTCGAAGGAGCCAACCGGTAACTGCTCGGCTCACACCATGCCGGAACTATAAAATATTTCATTGATAATAAAGTTGGCAGGCTTTGATAGGTTAGAACATCGGCCATTCTGATAAAAAAACCGCTCGAAGAACAGGTCAAAAACTGCCCAACGTCTTTTGGCATGTTCAAAATGTAACCATTCGCTTCATAAAATTTATTATAAACATTCCCATTTGGAAAATAGTGCATGTACGGACCGCCAGAAAGATTCGATATCTCCCCCATTCGGGCGGACGCATCATGGATCCGGTATTGTGTTTTTTTGTTTCCCAAGAGATCCGTTAGGAGTTTTTCGCCTTGAGAAAAACTGAAATATTCATGCGTGGGACGGATTGAGCGGCGATCTTCATTCTCCCCCAAAGAAAAATATCCTATGTCCACAAAGGTCATCGCAAAGAAAAAAAGTAAAAAAAGTTTTCGGCCAAGAAGACCTCGCCCTAATAGAAAAAAAAGAATTGCCGCTAAAAAAGTGAGGGCAGCAGCTATGAGCAACTGTTTTTCAATAAGCTCTACACCTAGGTCAGCTCCAAAGGTCGTTCTTCCCCATAAAGAAAACCAAAGACAAGCCATTAACAAAAGAGCGCTGGCTGCCATCAGGATACTTTTGACCATCAAAGCCTTCCTAATAGAAATCAGAATGCTTCGAAGCATCGCGGCCGCAAGAACCACTCCTAAAAAAGGCAGAAAACTTCCGATCCTGGTATGAACGAGGTCGGCTTTCATAAAGAACATTGAAAAAATATGCGTGATAACAGGCAAACCCAAAGCAATCAAGAAAACTACGCAAAAGATTATTTTCCATACCGTTATCCAGCGTTTTCTCACCATAAAGAACGCGAGTAAAGACAACAACGCAGGAACGATCCCGTAATAGGAATGGAAATTATCCGCAAGGAATACCATGGGGTTGAGAACAAAACTTTGAAGGTCGCGATTAAAGAGGTTCGGCACAAACAAACGAAAGCTCAAAAACCAGGGGGTGATCCAATTTTGCTGGGTATTCTGGGACAGAAACTGACCATTTCCACGAGCACCTTGAAGATTCTGTTCCAGAAAGGGAATAAATTCTATGGCTCCAAGAAGAAACGCCAGAAGCAACGCCGAAAAAAATATCTTTAAGCTAAGAAAACACGTTTTTCTTTGGCTGTCTTTGAGCGGATTACTTCGGAACACCAAAAATAAAAAAACAATAAATAAAGTGAATAGCGTCCATTGCGGAAACCCTCCACCGGCAAGTAGGAAAAGCAACACCGCCAGTCCGCCGATATTGACAAAAACATGCCTTTTTTCGAAACCATAAATGAACAAAACGATCCAGGGCAGGAAGGCATAACTTACCAGCAGCTGTCCGATCGAAAAAGCAGCAATAACAGCATAGGAAAATCCATAAAGAATGGCGCCCCAAAAAGATACGGGCTTATTACGAACGATCCTTTTCAGAAGAAAATACATTCCTAGCAAAGCGATCGTAATATGGATGATCTGAACAAGACTCAGAACAAAGAAGATATTCTGTTTCGAAAATAAGTAAATCAGGTCATAAAAAGGATAAATCAGAAAAAAGAAAGGTTGCCCCAATAAGTTCATCCCCCCTGAATTATAGGGGTTCCAAAAAGGAATCTCTCCGTGGCGGATACTTTCCCAAGCAAGAAGGCGAAATGGATAATCGAGAAAAAAACAGTCCCCGACAGGCTTGAGGGGTTGCCCTGTGAGAAGCGCCGCGCGAAAAACAACAAGCGGAATGAGCATTAACAGTACAATGAAAAAAATATCTGTTTTTTTAGATTTCACGAGAAGAAAATCTTTGTTGTTTTTGCGTTCAGACGCTACGAGCATGAGAACAGCTTCCGTTTTTATTTCGATAAAAAAACCATCTCGTCTCGCGCCAGCAGCCCAAGAGGATCAAAAAGCCTACAACCAACCCTGAAAAATACATCCAAATAGAGTATCGGAAGAACGTCGGGTCATAAAGAAACAGAACTTCATGCTTTCCCGCTGACACTGGAATAGATTTAAAATTAATGTTCGTTTTCTCTATTTTAATGGGCTTGCCGTCCAAAAAAGCTTTCCAATGCTTGCTATAACCGTCCCCGAAATACAGAAAACCCTCATACGGTGCTACCACCGACAAGGACAAGCGGTTGACATCATATTTAACAATCTGGATTTTGACGTCCGGATTCACCTCAGAACGAACCGTAAGAGCATCCCGGTAAAGGGCCAATTCCACCAACGAAAAATTTAAATAATTCTTGGGATCAAAAAAACCCGCGACCCCGAAAGCCGGCGGATTCGATTTTTGCTCTCGCTCGATAAAAATACAACCCCGCAGAGCCGCTAGGCTACTTTCGTTGATGCTGCGGATCACCTGGTATTTGTCTTGTAAAAAAATCGATTTTCCTTTCGGAAAATAATTAAGAATTGGCGAAGCGATGCCGAAAGCCACTGCCTGCTTCGGCAAATCAATATTCACCAAAGCATCATAATAGCAGTTCGTCGTAAAAAAATGATCGCCTCGTCCGGCAGTTTCGCTCATACCCTCAGCATATTTTGGCTCGCACTTCCGATAAAGGGCAAGCTGTGTATTCCGGATTACCAGCGGGAAAGCGGCCTTACGGGCATGGTAGAGCTCATGGCCAAAAAAAGAAGTAAAATCCCGTCCAGGCGCTGAAAAAGGGACGCGATAATTCAAGAACTCAGACTCGCTTTGGGTTTGGAATACCCTTTCTTCCTTAAGCGCCTTACTGTAAGTGTCATAAAGCACGTAATGGGCCATGCCATATTTAAAGTTGAACAAAAACAGATCCAGGAACAGCGCTACTAACGAAAGCCACAAAAGCCGCCTAAAAGAGCACCATCTGATAAACTTTTTCACAAAACGAACGAGTGGTTTAACAACGCCTGTGAGAAACCAATCTAAAAAAGGTTTGATAAGACGTTCGACCGGCATAAGGAACGTGGAGACCCGACGGAAGAGCATTTCGCAATAGCGATTGCCCGCCGCAAGAAAAATAATAACCGAAAGAGTTAGAAAGTTCTTTTGGATGAATTCGTTTTTTACGAGAAAAAGAATCGGTGCTAAGATGGCCCTAATCATGCTCCGAATCGCATCCAAACCATCAACAAGCGCCGTTAGTTCTTTTTGTTTGATTGCGTGAGAAAATTGCGAGAAGTCAATATGCCACATAAGATGAACCATCGGGCCCCATTTATGCCACATAATTTTCGCTACAACATAAGGCAGTTTCAGAAGGACCGCTAGCAACATTAGCCCAAGGAACGCCCGGCTCTTCACTTGCAATATCTTGCAAAAGCCAATGGCCGCTACCACAATCAAACAAAGCAGGAAAAGACTTCCAAAATTCTGGTAAACCTCAGTGCTTTTAAAAAACGGGAAGAGATAAATAAGAAGTTTCTGAGAAAAACCACGCGTGGCAACCACATCGATTTTAAAGTTGCAAGACAACAGAAGGACGGACAGCGCCAATACGGAAAACAGCCAAGTCTGTTTATCCTTCCTGCACAAAAACCATGCACCCACCACACACGATAATGGCAGCAAACCTATGTACATGCGGATCTCCGAACTCGTTGCCCCAGGTATTCCCGACCATTCGAGCGGTTCTGAAAAGAGTCCGGTAATGTTAAGAACTGTAAGCGATGTTTTTAAATTATTCGAAAAACTTTCCGAAGCGAGTTGCGCCGCAAGATCAGAAGCATATCCACGCACCAGAAAGAAACCGTTTTTTTGGAGAAACCTTAGCGTCGGAAACAGTTCGTTATAATGGGTCGTGTCATACCAAAGGGCGATGATGGGAGCGCAGACCAGCGCAGCAACAAACAAAGCCGCCAGCGTCCACAAAAAACCCACACGGCTTAAGAAAAAAGAAAGCATTTTTTTTATATCGACAAACCCGAGCAGCAATGCGCTGACAAAGAGCACGGTCAAATAAAAGATCGTAATGGTGGGAATAAAAACATGCGCTGAGATCGCACAAAGGAAACTTGCCAAAAAAAGATAAAAACCTTTTCGCTGAGGATTAGCTTCTTTGCAGAACAAAAAGAAAAACAGTGTCAGGAACGGGATCATAAAGATCACATTGAGGGCTCCGTTCTGCCTCATAAAGACCGGAAAACACGCCAGGAACAACACAAGAGAGAACAAGAGACTCACTTTCCTATTTTTCACAATGAACACCATGAGAAAGTAGGCCCCCAAAATAAATACGAGATAATAATAAAGGTAGTGGAGCAAGTAGACTGTCAGGGTGGAACACCTGGTCAGTTTATAGATAAGTATGAAAAATAAATTGGATGGCTCCAGAAGTCCAAAACTCTGGAAGTAAGGGTAAAACGGGGTTCCGCACTGGCTGTACGGGTTCCAAAACGGGATGACCCCTTTGGCGACTGAACTGTAAAAAAAATGGGAAGCACCTGCCCATTCCATCGCATCGTGGTTGGGAGTCATTCCCGTTATAATGAAAAAAGTCGCAAGCCCAGAAAAAATCAGGGCAATAATCCCAACGGGAAACGCGGAACTTTCTTCTACCCGTGCGCTAAACAATTTGGAAAGACTCACCAGATTCTCTCCGAAAGATCGCCTCATAGAGTCCTTGTTTTTCCCCTGGAATTCAAAGAAATTCGCAAGGCTTAAATAAAATTTATGTGCATCGGCGGTGGACCGTTAGGCTCCAGGAAAGGCGCCTTGTCCCGTTTGAGGCCCCAGAGACATTCATTCACCTTATGCTGAAGACAAAGCGAACCGCACATGGTTCGCGCATCAAATTTTTCGGAGGCAAGCAAGTTAATGACCTCCCAATAGCGTTCGCTCTTCCACAATTCTTTGAAAGAGGTTTCCGCGATGTTGCCGATGTGATATTTCTTGTACTGGGAATTAAACAGCATCCCGCAAGGGGCCACGAGTCCGGAACCCGAGAATTGCATGATAAGCGGCGCGCCATAGCATTGACTATAGCAGCGCTTCCCTCCGCTCAGAATCTTGGACCATTTAGCTTTAACCTGGTATGCCTTCGTGGAACAAGCCTCAGCCTCTTTCAAAATGTCGACCAGACCTCGATATTTGTCATACTCGACGCCCAGGCTCCCCTTTTCATCATCGCTGCAGTGCTTGATCACGAGATAATCGACCCCGAGCTCTTTACCCAGTTGCGCAAGAGGCAAAATTTGATCCGCAAACTGCGGCATCAGCACCATTTGCAGCCCGAGCGTCACATCCAGATTTTTCTCTTTTTTGATCTTGACGCTACGGCGAATCGTTCCGATCACTTTGTGATAACACTGTTCGTCGCACCCGTGGATCTCGGCATACCGTCTGGGTTCCGCCGCAGTGATATTGAATCGCAAATAAGTGAGCAGCGGCAGAATTTCTTCCAACCGCTCGTCTTGGAGAAGATAGCCGTTTGTTCCGAGAGCAATATCGAGCCCATTCGCCTTGCCCCGGATGATCGCGTCATAAAGATGCGGGGAACAGGTGCTTTCCCCGTCACTTACAAAGCTGATCGCCTTGACGCCGATCTCCGCCGCATCATCCAGAAATCTGAAAATGACGTCCTTGGTCATCTTTTTTACGTCATTGGTCTGGAGCTGGCCGTAGCAATAAACGCAACGATAGGTGCAAGCCCGGGTCAGGGAGCAATCGATCGTAATCGGAGCCACACGCTCTCCCCGGAGCCACGCTTCAACCCGCTCCCGGTGCCATGCTAATTTGTGACCATCTAAAATGATCTCTTGAGAACTTGTCATAGAATGCTCTCGCTATTTTTCGTTTTGACGCCGCTGGGATGTTAAAGAACCTTTTGCGAATTCTCGTGTTTTACCGCCTGCCCCGCTGAAGTAAAAATCCCGGACAAGCCGTAGATACCCGCGAACAACCTTCAGAAACGAAGGAAATGTGGCGGCTTTTGAAACACCTTCTTTTCTCAGGTCCAAACGGTAAGGGACTTCGGCGAAAAGATAGCCCTCCTTCGCGAGCCTTACAAGAATATCCGTCTGAAAAAAGAAGCTGCGGCTGTGATGATGCAGTTCCCTTAAGACGGCCCGGCGATACAAAATAGTTCCGTTGGTGTAATTAAAATTGACCCGGAATGTCGTGTTGATAATAAACCGGTAGACAAGCGACAAAGCGTTCCTGAAAATCGAGCGAACTTCCTTGTTGAATATAAACGGAATAACAATATCAACGTGCTCCAAAAGCTTGTAATACCGGAAGATCTCTAAGGGATCATTTTCATTGTCTCCAGGAAGCATCACCACGACTTCTCCCCGCGAACATCCGACCCCCTTCCAAAAAGAACTGCCAATTCCATGGGGCCGTTTATGGATCACGATTCGGACACGATTGTCCTTCAGTGCAAGCGCCCGGACCAAATCAGGCGTCTGATCCGTACTGCCATCGCTTATCACGATGACCTCGCCGATAATATTCATGCCGTCGAAAGCCTCAAGCGCGTTTCGGATCGCAGCGAGAATATTCTTCTCTTCATTAAGAGCCGGCATGACCACCGAAACATTTAATTTGCCGCTATGAAAGCTCACGGTTTTCTCCAATCCGAAAAGAGATCTTAGACGCGAATGTAGCCAGCCTTCGGGTCCTCGATCCAATCCTGAACAAGCTTGGGAAAAACAGCCCCGGCTTTGTAGGGATCATACACACTCATTTGGATCAATTCCATAAGCCGGATATCATCTGTCCCGCAACAATGGGAAGGGCCCAGAAACTTAAAGTAATCATTGGCACCCGTTGCAATAAACTTTACATTCAAATTCTGAAGCACAACATCGTTCCGGATCTGTTCGATCGAACGGAATACCAGAAAATTAACAATAGAATAAACAACCGGGATCAACCCGCTCAGACTCATTCCAGCTGCGATCCCAACTGTCCCCTGCTCCATAATGCCGCAATTAATAACCCTGTCCGGAAATTCGTTGTGAAGCTTATCCACAGCGCCAAAGCCCATATCACAGATCAATAGGTAGAATCTTTTATCCGCGCGGAAGTGCGGGATGAGAAGATCCAATATGTCTTTCCGGAAATTGACCGTTTCAGCCATAGCTTTTCCCCATCGCCAATTCATCGTCGCTCGGGATCCGGAAATGGAACTTCGGGACATTTTCCATACATTTGAGGCCAAACCCCTTCACGGTCTCGGCAATGATGGCCCGTGGAATCGGGGAAGAATCTTTCTGGACAGTCCGGATACATTCCGCGATCTCCTGAACATCATGTCCCGGGCAGATCAAAGGTGAAAGCCCGAAACCTTTGAGACGTCTTACCAGCTCTTTTTCGTCCCGATCCAGAACATTCCTGATGTGATCCATGGCTTGAAGCCGGTTATGATCAACGATGATCGTCAAATTATCCATCTTGTGCTTAACCGCAAACAGAATCGCTTCCCAGACCGAGCCTTCCTGAAATTCTCCATCACCGATCACGCAGTAAGTCTGATAAGACTTCTTCTGCAATTTGGCCCCATACGCAATGCCAACCGCCATCGGCAATCCATGCCCCAGTGAACCGCAGCTTGCCTCAAGCCCGTATTCAGCGCGGCGTTCCATACAGCCAAGAAGAGTGCTTTCCGAAGTATAAAAATTCTCCCACTCCTTTTGTGGAAGCATCCCAATGTCAGCTAGAATAGCGTAAAGCGCATAGCACCCATGCGCTTTTGAAAAAACAACCCTGTCCCGGTCCGCCCATTGCGGATTCTTTGGGTCACACGCTAAGACCCCGTAATAAAGGGCCACTAAAATATCAACCGAGGACAGCGAGGGGGCAATATGTCCGGCTTTATTCTTGAGGGCAACTCTGAGAACCTCATCCCGCATGGCATTGGCTTTCGCCAGCAAAGGACTCTTCATCAGATAAAATTCACGTGCGCGGGAGGGTTTTTTAATTCCCAAAGATAGCGATTGATCTCATCCATGCGGCAATTAACGCGACAGTCCTTAATATCCAGTTTTTTGGCAACATATTCGAGGGAATGTTTTCGCTCGTCGCTTTCCCATATTTCTTTGAACGTGTTCTTGTAAATATTCCCGTAAAGAAAGTCTTTTTTCCCGAGATAAATACTGCACCCCCAGACATCTCCCCCCGCATCGATATAGGTCCAGAACGGCAATGCATGGCAACACTTATAATCCCGTTCCGCCTCATCCCATTTTTGCATCGCCCTCGTCCGAAAAATGACGCTAAAATTTTCATCCGTCAGCCCCTTGAGCTCATCACCCAGGTAATCGTAATCGCTATATCGGATATTTTTATAGAGTTCCGTCTTGCTCGAGGGATGCTGGGAATAAGGCTTGATCACCAAATAATCCATCCCGATCTCTTTGGCTTTCTGAGCGAGCAATTTTGCTTCGTGGTGATTTTCTGGAAGAAGCAACAACTGCATCCCAAGCGTGCACCCATAGCCGTTTTTCTTTTTCGTCTTGGCAGCAAAAGTCATGTTTTTCATAACACGATCAAGATCGGCCGGCTTCGTCTGATGGATCTTGGCATAGGTTTCAGGAGTGGCGCCGTTGATACTGACCTTGATCCATGACATGTAAGGAAGGGTCTTTTCTATCGTCTTCTCATCGAAAAGAACCGCGTTGGAAGTTACGCCGACGTCGATTCCCGACCTTTTCGTATGTTCAATAATCTCGGCCATATCCTTATGCAGGAAAGGCTCTCCCTCGCCTGCATACATAATGCTCTTGAGGCCGAGCCTGCCCAATTCGGTAAGTCTTTCCTTGAGCATCGCGGTTTCCAGCCGGCGCGCCTGGTACTCCATGAAATCAAGCCCGCAATACGTACACCGGTGGTTGCAGGCGCCGCAGGGCGAGATTTCGGCGTAAATCGGGTAGACTTCCTTACCAGAAAGCCAATCACTCGTTCTATCAACATGGTAGAGAAGCTTGTGGCTGTCGATCCGGTACTTATCCATGGGACTTTTTATCCATAACGGTATCAACGATCCAGTGACAGATCGCGGAATGGGTAAGCTCCACGAATCCGTAGGATAAAGAAGGCGCATAGAAATTGACACCTCCCAACTTCGCCAGAGGATTATTCCGCGAAAAACCTGAAAGCGTCACTACAAAAACATTTTTCTTTTTTGCCATTCTTACAGCATTCAAGATATTGACGGATTTCCCGGAACTGCTGATCGCAAAGAGAACATCTCCCTTTTTTGAAAGCATTTCTACAGGCTTTTCAAACACAGCCTCATAGCCCAAATCATTGGCAAGACATGTCAGGAAGCTCGGATCATTAAAGGCGAGAGCGGGAACTTTAGCATTCTTCAAAAGATCGATGGCCATATGGCTTGCAATCGAAGCACTTCCTCCGTTACCAATGACCATGATCTTGTTCCCACGATGGGCTGCCGATATCACGAGGCCGACAACACGAGTCACCACAGCCTCCGGACGCAGCTTTTTGCCGTCCGGTCCCATGGATTCTATCTTCTCGAAACATTCGTTAAGCTGTTGCAGATATTTCATGGCAGCGTCACTTTAAAAGCGCGGCAATATATTTGCGCAGCGAAATCGGGTCGACCGATGCCCTATTACCAACAATCAAGACTTTCATAGCGCCCACCGCATTCCCGATGAATCCGACCAACTCCATCGGTTTCCTCGCGCACACGCAAGGAGCCGCAAATGAAAAAAAAGCATCTCCTGCGCCCACACGATCCAGCACTTCCTTCGACAACACGGGTATCTCAGAAAAGCCATCCTTCTTAGAATAGGCTAAAGAACCACGATGTCCCCGGGTGATGATCACGTTCTTACACTTCATTCTTTTGCTGACCTTCAATGTCAGACTTTCCAAAGAGGAAGTCTTATCCTGTAATGCCAGACGTATTTCCGGCTCATCAATGCAAACAAAATCCGCCCGCGGGAATTTCGTCACAACATTGAAGCCGATATTAGAGCTGTTCGTCTGGACATTCACGGCCAAAAAGTTCGCCTTCTCACAAACTGCTTGGATGATCCTCGGGGTCAGCAATCCATGGCCAAAATCTGTAACAAGCACCATATCAAAGTCTTGGAGATGCCGATTTAAATAATCGCAGATCTCGTCTTCCAACTCCGGCGGTAAGAGATTTTTTTCATCAAGATAACAGATCTCAAACAGCTTCGTGAGAAAACTGGGCTCGATAAACCGCCTTTTAACGACGGTCGGTGCGGCCTTACTGTAATAAAAATTAGTCTTTATTTTTGGCTTGAGGTGAGACGCGATAAATGGGCGATAATCGTTGGCGGTTCCGATCACGCTGAGTAGTGTTGTGTCGGGGCAAAGGCCCGCGATGTGATTACATGCCGCAAGAACCCCTCCCGCAAAAACCTCCTCGTTAATGAATCTCGTCGCGATGATATTGTCCTTGGAGGTCTTCCCCATCCCGACGCAGTAATGATATTCATCAATGATGATATCGCCGATCACCAAAACTTTCAGTTTCTCGGTCTTGTCAAGCGCCTGCAAAACTTTGCCGGAGGAAAATTTTTTCTTGAATTCTGCTAGAAAGTTTTTTGCCTCTTCAGGCAGAGGGGAGAAATGGGCGTTGATCAGCGAGGAGGAGCTGAACGATATCTCATCGGTAAAATGAAGCATGCCGCCGACCGCGCGAACGGCCTCTTCCTCCTCGTAGATCTTCCCGGTGATATCCTCCCGCTTTTGCGCGTAATCACTTCCTTTGACATAAAAATGGGGTCTAAGTTTCTTGATCGCTTCCACGGCGGTAGGCCCATCATTAATGGCTACAAAGTCAACACATCCAAACGCAGCGATCGTTTCTGCACGCAAATGGTGGTTAAATACGGGACGCCCCGGCCCCTTATTGACATATTCGTCCTTCGTGAGCGTTACGATAAGGATATCGCCCTTGCTTTTGGCGGCCTGGAAATGCTTCACATGCCCGGGATGAAGCAGGTCAAAAACCCCATGGCAATGAACGATCTTTTTGCCGGTTTTTCTGGCTTTTTTCAAAAGAACGGCCAGTTCTTCGACAGTCTTAATCTTAGCTGTGCTATCAATCAAAGTGACTACTCCTTCCGCCTTAATTTACGAGCTCCCTTACGCGCTGAGCGTAGAGGAGAAAACAAGATCCTATGAGCTGAAAAGTATAACAGTTTTGATGGCAGCACTCTATCTCTTTATCACAGAACGTCTTGGTGAGACAGCTGATCCAAAGCTACAATCGCGATCATTCTTACCCGTTGTTTGGACTCTTCCCTATCTGGAGAAGCGCCTCGCAGGCACTGAAAGCTTCATCGACGCCCACGCCTGTGAGGCAGGCAACGTTATCGTGGCATTCACTTAAGCGAAAGCGTTTATAGCAGGGACGACATGCTATGGGGTTCGTGAGCACACGATGACGCGACGGGTCTGAAGGAAAAGGGCCATAAACCCGCTCGTCCGCTGGCCCGAAAAAGGATAGGGTTTTTTTGCCATAGGCAACGGCGACACGCAACAAGCCCGTATCGTTACTAATAAAAAGATCGCAATGCCCTGTAAGCGCCACGATCTCTTCAAATAGTTGATCGGAAAATCCGCGCGTCAACTCCCTGGCTTCCGGCGTAAGATGAGAAAGGATTCGTTCCATTTCAGTTTTCTCATTTGCGCTAGCAAAAAGAAAGATCTGTGGGTGGAAGCGGTCAACGAGTCGATCGATCAATGCCGTAAAATGCCCTTCCGGCCAGCGCTTGAGCCCCGCGGAAGCGCCAAAGGCTTGACCTCCACAGGGGGCGATCCCGATGACGAGTTTCCCGGGTTTTACGATACGGGCGGCCCATGCCCGGCTTGCCTCGTCGCTATAGATCTCCATCGAGCTGACCCGCGGCTGAATGCCGATAAGTCGCAAGATGTCCAAATAATATTCAATAACATTTTTAGAATCAAATCCCGCGAGCGGAAGCTTCTTTGTAAGGAAACGACCGCGTTTTTTATGATCAAACCCTGCGCGGACCGGAATCCCTGCTAAGATCGCATAAAGTCCGAATTTTGAATTCAGAGAAAGATCGATCGCAACATCGATGTGTTCTTTGCGGATATCGTTCAGAAAGGAGATAAGCATCCAAGCCCCCTCCCAAAAAGAACGATTTTCCGCGGCACGGAATTCGTCGCGTTCATAGACAAAGAGCTTGGTAATGAGCGGGTGGTTTTTCAGGAAGGCACTGGTGCGGCGGTTGCAGAGGTAATAGATCCTGGCGCCGGGATGAGCTTCATGGAGTTGACGCACAAGCGGCGTGGAAAAGAGGACGTCCCCGATGCCGAACGGATTAATAACAAGAACCGACCGAATCATTTCCGTAAAATTTTCTCTGTAAAAACACCGATCCGATCCATGGCGGACATTTCCTTATACTAGAAAAGCGTGTAGATGAACGGTGAAAGCGCGGACCCTTGCGAAAAAACAATCAGGAATCCCAAGAGGATCATGACCAGGACGACCGGGGTCAACCACCACTTTTTTTGAACTTTCAGAAAATCCCAGAGCTCCTTCAAAATACTTAATTTGCCCATAATAATTCCTTTAGCGTTTTATCGTTTCGCACGTCATTCGTCCCTCACCCTTCCCTCTCCCACGGGGAGAGGCTAGATAAGGGGCTACTGATTAGCTTCGTAAGCTTGTTTAATCTCCGGTTGAGCGAGAAAAACGGCCTCGAGAGCCAAAGGATCTTTTTTGCCAAGCTGTTTATAAATGTCCAAAGCTTTGTCCTTGTCTCCCGTTAACCAATATCCCCAAGCAAGTTGCCGCAAGGCAACGGGATGATCCGGAAAAAGAACCTGGGCTCTTTGGGCGAATTCGAGACGCAGATCAAAACGCCTTCCAAGGTAGCTGATGACTGAACCATAGTTTAAAAAGATCGTTTTATTCGAGATCCCAAGCTCTTTCGAAATTTCCTCTTTTGTTCGTTCGTGATCAAAGCGCCACTCGGAACGCGGAGCAATCCAATTATTTTTGGCTATCTCATCGGCTAAACCACGGCCAGCCAGAGATTGCCCTTCAATGGAAAAATGGACATTGTCCTCGATAAGCGGCCATCCCAGAATTCCTCCGGGAGCCTCAGGAAGCAACGCTTTTTCGGTATCAAAAAAATGAATCTGTTTCTGCTGAGCCAAATCGTCAAAAACTCGAAGAATATCTTTGGTCGCTCTTCGAATAAGCGCATCGTTATCACGAGCCTGTTCAAAAAAAGACCGGGCCTTTTCGATCTCACCTTTCTGAAAATAAAGCCCCCCTAAACGAAAGGAGAGATCCGCGAAGGTAGGATCGATCGTGGATGCTTTTTCAAAAAGATCCAGGGCCTGCAGATCGTCCCCCTTCTTGGCTGCTTCTTCTCCTCGCCGGTAAAGCTCATCCCATTGCTTCAACTCGCCGCCGGACAAAGTTTTTAAATGAACTGAGTGACTCGGGGGATAGTCTTTCAAATTACAAACGGGTTTCATAAACAGAACCGGAACGTGTTTCCGATCTCCCGCTTTTAGGATCGTCTCGATATTCTTTTTAAAGTACTGGAGATTTTCCAGGTAGGCGGGGCTTCCGGGGATGATTTCTTTTTCATTCGCCTCCCCGAGGAAGCTAGCGACCGTTTCGATCTTTGAATCCCCCATTCTATCCTGGGTTTTCCTGGAATGACGTTTGATCTTGAGCTTAATAGTTTCGCGGATTACGGCCGAGATCAGGCGGCTTTTACAAAACCATCTTTTGATGCGATGCCCTGCTTCAGCTTCACTTTTCTTTACGAAATCAACACGGCTATCGGGAGAAAAAATATTATGCCCCAGATAAAAGATCGCCAGATCAGGCTTGTATTGGAGAGTATCCAAAAAAGCTTGCACGATAAAATCACTCCCTTCTCCCATTCTCCCGAAATTAACGACTTTGATATCGCGACCCGGGAGAAAATCTTTCAGATAAGCTTCGAGCCACTTCACGGGGCTCGAAGTCGGCGCATACCCGCAGCCGTGGATCGTTGATTCTCCGTAGACAAAAATCCTGTATTGTCCCACCGGTTTCCGGAGCGAGAGATGTTGCTGGACAATGGTCCTTTCGATGAAATCGCTAGCGCCTTGAGGAAATCCGAGTCCCCAAAAAGCACCTTCAAGAAGAAGGAGCAGTAAGCAAGTGCTCGCAAGGCTTTGAAAAATATACCGGAGGATCTTTTTCACTATTTTAGAAAAGCGTATAGATGAACGGTGAAAGCGCGGACCCCTGCGAAAAGACGATCAGGAAGCCCAAGAGGATCATGACCAGGACGATCGGGGTCAGCCACCATTTTTTGCGGACTTTCAAAAAACTCCAGAATTCCTTCAAAATGCTTAATTTGCCCATAATAACTCCTTTAGTGTTTTATCGTTTCGCTCGCCATTCATCCCTTACCCTTTGCTCTCACAAGAGGAGAGGCTACTGATTAGCTTCGTAAGCCTGTTTAATCTCCGGTTGAGCAAGAAAAACGGCCTCGAGCACCTTAGGGGCATTCTTACCCAGGCGTTCATAAATACCAAGAGATTTGTCCTTCTCTCCCAGCAACCAATAAGACCAGGCTAATTGACGCAAGGCCATGGGATGCTCTGGAAAAAGAGCCGAAGCTTTTTGAGCGAATTCAAGTCTCATGTCGGAACGATTTGCGAGAAAACCGATGATCGAGCCATAGTTCAAGAGGACTGTTTCGGCGGAGACCCCGAACTCATTTTCAATTTCGGCCATCGGCCGCTCACGGTCGAACCTCCATTCGGAGCGAGGCGCGATCCATGAATTTTCGGCTATTTCATCCGCCAAAGCGCGGCCGGCGAGGGCATGGCCTTCAATCGAAAAATGCACATTATCCTCGATAACGGGCCATCCCAAGATTCCTCCGGGAACTTTAGACGCAAACACTTTCTCGGTATCGAAAAAATGTATCCGCTTTTGCTTGGCTAAATTGTTAAAAATGCTGAGAATGTCTTTAGGCGCTCTCCCAATCACGACGTCGTTATCACGAGCCTGTTCAAAAAAGAACCTGGCTTTTTCAATCTCACCCATTTTGAAATAAAGTTGCCCTAAGCGAAAAGCAAGATCCGCATAGGTGGGATCGATCGCATATGCTTTTTTAAATAAGTCAAAAGCCAGCAGATCGTCCTTCTTCTTGGACGCTTCTTGTCCTCGCCGATACAGCTGGTCCCAAAGCGCTAATTCCGCAGCGGACAGAGCCTTCAAATGATTCGAGAGATTCGGGGGGTAGTCTTTCAAATTACAAACGGGCTTCATGAATATAATCGGAATGCGTTTCTGCTCTCCAGCTTTTATGATTTTTTCTATATTTTCTTTAAAGAAACGGATGTTTTCCAGATAGACAACGCTTCCAGGCACGGTCACATTCTCGCCTCTCCGTTCAAAAGGCTGGGGGATCGTCTCGACTCGTGGATCTCCCATAACATCCTGGATTTCCTTGGAATGACGCTTGATCTTGAGCTTGATAGCCGCGCGGATAACAGCAGAGATCAAACGGCTTTTACAAAACAGCCGCTTGAGACGAAAAGAAACTCTCGCTTCGCTTTTCTTAATAGCAGCAACGCGACTTGTGAGAAAAAAAGTATTATGGCCAAGATAAAAAATCGCCAGATCTGGTTTGTATTGAAGGGTGTCGAGAAAAGCTTGCGCGATAAAATCGCTTCCCTCCCCCATTCTTCCAAAATTGATAACCTTAATATCACGCCCGGGTAAAAAATCCTTAAGGTAAGCATCGAGCCATTTGACGGGGCTCGAAGTCGGGGCATAACCGGCGCCGTGCACTGTTGATTCCCCGTAGACAAAGATCCGGTATTGACCCGGCGGTTTCCGGAATTCCAGATTTTGCTGAAGAATGGCCCGTTCTATGAAGTCGCTGGCCCCTTGAGGAAAGCCGAGCCCCCAAAAAGCCCCTTCAAGAAAAAGGAGCAGTAAACAAGTGCTCGCAAGGCTTTGAAAAATACACGGAAGGATCTTTTTCACTATTTTAAAACTGCCTTTCGTAGTCGCTAGGGACACGCAGGATTTCAGGCCGGACCTTCCAATAGCTTTGTTTTTTCGGCTCAAGCTTCTGGTCCAAAAGATCTTTCCCTGTAAGACGCAAAATTAAGCCGATCGGCGTGATCGCAAGATAGAAAAGGGCGGACAAAAGGACGCGTGTCATGACCCAGCCCATCAGGACCGCGAACGTCATCCATGCTTTTTGAAAGGGTTTCAAGGCGATGGGCACAATAGAGCCTATGGTCACAAGCGTAATGCCCGGAAGAAAAAAATAGGGGTAAGAGCCCCTGCCACGCCACCAGAGGAGAATGCCGAGCGCACACAGAACTCCTCCGACCACGAAACCGAATTCCCGGAGCTTCCTGGGACTGCTTTCTATTTTTTTTATTTCCGCTATAACCATAATTCCTTTTGAGGAACGGGGAAAGGGCAACGCTAAATGTTTTCGCTTGCCGTTAGCCGTTCGCCGTTTTTCGCTAGTTAGTCGAGCTCAAATTCTTTCATCCACGCGCTGTCTTTTCCAAGCAGCTTCTGCTCCGTTTTGGCGAGCAAGAAATTGCCCAAGATCAAATAGTCCATATGGGTCCGCATAAAACAACGGAAGGCGTCCTCAGGCGTGCAAACGATCGGTTCCCCCCGCACATTGAACGAAGTGTTGATCATGACCGGACAACCGTGTCGTTCATCGAATTTCTTCAGGAGCTTGTAGAACCGCGAATTTTGAGTCTCCGTGATGGTCTGAACCCGCGCGGAATAATCAACATGCGTGACAGCCGGAATCTCGGACCGTTTCACATTCAAAAGCTCGATCCCCTCGAGTTTCTGTTCCTCCTCGGTCATCGCTCGTCGCCATTTTTTTTGAACGGGTGCGACAAGGAGCATATAGGGGCTTTCTTCCGTCATCTCGAAATATTCCGAAACCTTCTCCCGGGTGACGGAAGGCGCGAACGGCCGAAAGCTTTCGCGAAACTTGATCTTGAGATTCATCTGTTCCTGCATCTTGGGTGAACGCGGATCCCCAATGATGGAACGGCCCCCAAGAGCCCTCGGGCCGAACTCCATGGCACCCTGGAACCAGCCGATCACTTTCTCTTGCGCAATCAAGTCTGCGATCTTTTCCGGAAGCTCTTCGTCAGTGAGACGCTCGAAAGGGATCTCGTTCTTTGACAGGAAGGCTTCGACCTCAGCGGCCGAGAATTCCGGCCCAAGATAAGAACCACGCATGCTATCCGTTTTTCCGTTAGGAGTTCTCGGCTTTTCCAGATACTGATGCCAGCCAAAATAGGCGGCTCCCAAAGCACCCCCCGCATCTCCTGAGGCGGGTTGTATCCAGATATTTTCAAAGGGGCCTTCGCGGAGAAGACGACCGTTACCGACGCAATTCAAGGCCACGCCTCCGGCAAGACACAGGTTCTTCTGTCCCGTCACCTTTTGGACATGCCGTGTGATCCGGAGCATTACTTCTTCAGTCACTTCCTGGATCGAGCGAGCGAGGTCCATTTCACGCTGCGTGACACGAGATTCGGGTCTGCGGCGAGGCGCGCCGAAAAGCTTATCAAACCGGCTGTTCGTCATGCGAAGTCCGGCGCAGTAATCAAAATATTTCATGTTGAGCTTAAAGGAACCGTCCTCTTTCAGATCGATCAACTCTTTCAGAATCAGGTCTTTATAAACCGGTTTTCCATACGGGGCGAGGCCCATCACCTTATATTCTCCGGAATTAACTTTGAAGCCCGTGTAATACGTGAACGCGGAATAAAGAAGCCCGAGGGAATGCGGGAATTTGATCTCCGCCAGGATATTGATCTTATTCGCCTTCCCCACGCCGTAACTCGTGGTCGCCCACTCTCCTACACCGTCCATGGTTAGAAATGCGGCCTCCTGAAAAGGCGACGGAAAGAACGCGGATGCGGCATGCGACTCGTGATGCTCAGGAAAAATGATCTTGCCCTCAAACCCGAGCTCGGTCTGGATGTAATCCTTCATCCAAAGCTTTTGTTTGATCCAAAGAGGCATGGCCTGGAGGAATGAGACGATCCCGTGGGGCGAGTAAGCGAGATAGGTTTCGAGGATGCGCTCGAATTTGAGAAACGGTTTATCATAAAACGCAACGCAATCAAGTCCCGAGGCTTTGATACTTCCCTGTTTCAAACAAAAATTGATGGCATTCTTCGGAAAAGAGAAGTCGTGCTTCTTGCGCGTGAAGCGTTCCTCTTGGACCGCGGCGACAATCTCTCCGTCATGAATCAAACAAGCGGCGCTATCGTGGTAGAAAGCTGAAATTCCAAGAATGTTCAAGAAGATTCTCCCAATCGCGTTCAATGCCTAATGCAAATCTCGAAGAGTATATAGTTTTAGTTTTTAAAATCAATGCTATTGCTGCATGAGGTCGGCGCCCACGGAAAGGGCTTTTTCGTTCACATAGATCAGATCTTTGCGAAGCCCCTTGAACACTTTCCCGAGGACCTTGACGGCGCTTGCCATTTTCACGATCCCGGTTTTCTGGATGGCTGCGCCGAGCATGATCATGTTCGTCACTTTTTCGTTGCCGAGTTCACGGGCAATTTGCGTCGCGGGGATCTCGATCAGCTGCCCGGTAGTCCCGCCCCGGTCGATATTCGTGACCTGGGAAGAATCAATAAAAAAGATCCCGTCGGAGCGCGTTTTCGTCTTGAATTTTTCATACGCGGCCTGGCTGAGCGCAAATCCAAGCGTCGCTTCATCAATGATCGGGCAATCGATTTCCTGGTCGGAGATGATCACGAAGCTGTGGGAAGCGCCGCCGCGCACCTCCACACCGTAGGAGACCATCCCCAGGATATGACGGCCTTCTTCCAGCGCGGCATGCGCGAGGATATTTCCGGCCACGACGACTCCTTGGCCACCAAAACCCGCGACAAAGATCTTTTCTTCCATCATCCGTCCACATCCCTGAATTTTTTGATCGGAAAGTAACTGGCCATTTCATTCCCCACGAACTGACAGGCCTCTTTCCCGCCCATTTTCCAATGGGTAGGACACATGGAAAGGATCTCGACGAAGGAGAAACCCTTCCCATCGATCTGATTCTGAAAAGCCTTACGGATGGCCTGCTTCGCCCGTTGCATATGCGGCGCGTCATGCACCGCCACGCGTTCGATGAAAACGGGGCTGGTGAGCGTGTCGAACATTTCGCAGATCCTGAGAGGCGATCCTGTCTCGGTCGACATTCTTCCCTCGGGAGTCGTGATGGTCTTTTGTCCGATTAGTGTAGTCGGCGCCATCTGTCCGCCCGTCATACCGTAGACTGCATTATTGATAAAGATCATGGTGATATTTTCGCCGCGGTTCGCGCAATGAATCGTTTCCGCAAGGCCGATCGAAAGAAGATCTCCGTCGCCTCCATATCCAAAGACAATATTGTCGGGCCGCATCCGTTTGATCCCGGTCGCCACAGCCGGAATCCTTCCATGCGGACATTCGATGATGTCACAATTAAAATAATCATAGAGAAGCACTGCGCATCCGACCGGCGCCGTCCCGATCACCTTTTCCCGGATCCCCAATTCATCGATCACCTCACCGATCAGACGCTGCGCGATCGTATGCCCGCACACAGGGCAATAGTGCATCCGTCCGGGCCGGATTGTTTTTTCTTCAGGCGTCATCGTTTTGCGATCTCCATGATCTTCGCCAAAAGCTCCTTGGGTTTGGGATACCATCCGCCCCCGCGTCCTAGAAATTCGATCTTGGGATCCACTTCTGTCGCGGGAATCCTCGCCAGACGCACATCCTCGATCATTTGCCCCTGGCTCATTTCAACCACCAGGAGCTTCCGGCAGCGAGCCGCAAGCTTCCGGAGTTCCAGCGCCGGAAAAGGCCAAAGAGTGATCGGCCGGAAAAGCCCGACCTTCACGCCGGCTTCCCGGGCGCGTTTTACGGCCCAATGGGCGATCCGGGCAGGCGTTCCATAAGCAATCACGGCAATTTCCGCGTCGTCGCCGAAGCGCGTCTCGGAAAGTTGGAGCTCGGAAGTGATCTTTTCATATTTTGCTTTAAGCTCCATGTTCTTTTCCTCCAGGGCGTCCTTCTCCTTGAGATAAAGCGTCCGGATCACGTTCGGCTTCCGGCCCGCGCAACCGGTCAAAGCCCATCCTTTCAGAACCGTTTTCTGCTTCGCCGGCTCTTTCAATTCGATCGACTCGGCCATCTGGCCCAAAATACCATCCGCCAAAAGCATGACAGGATTGCGATAATGATCCCCGAGTTCAAACGCCTTGATCGTAAAGTCATACATTTCCTGAACGGACCAGGGAGCCAACACGATCAACCGGTAATCTCCATGTCCACCACCGCGTGTTGCCTGAAAATAATCCGCCTGAGAGCCCTGGATATTCCCGAGCCCCGGACCTCCACGCATAATATTCGCGATCAAACAAGGAATTTGCGCCGCGGCAAGATAGGAAATAGCTTCCTGCATAAGACTGATCCCGGGACTCGACGAGGAGGTCATGGCCCTGGCCCCGGTCGAGGCCGCGCCAAAAACCATATTGATCGCCGCGAGCTCGGATTCCGCCTGAACAAAAACTCCCCCGACCTCCGGGAGGCGCTTCGCCAGGTATTCGCTTACTTCGTTTTGGGGCGTGATCGGATAGCCGGCATAGAAACGGCATCCTGCCCGTACCGCGGCCTCCGACATCGCCACGTTTCCCATCACCAATGTTTTTTCACGCTCCATAAGCTTCCCCTGCGTGGAGACTACGGATTCTGAGAACATCCCAAAACATCACAAAAGGATCCCGGAAGACCCGAACGCGACTTTGAACGGAATTGCGCCAGATCACCGGAAGCTCTAAAAGACGTAGTCCGAGTTTTTGAGCCAAGTACACGATCTCTACGTCAAAACTAAACCCATTGATTTTCTGAAGACTAAAGAGTTTTCGCGCCGCTTCCTTGCGGAACCCCTTGAACCCGCACTGCGAATCATGAATGCCTTGGAAAGCCCACAGTTGCGCGATCAAATTAAAAACTTTTCCCATCGCTTCCCTGAAAAAATTTTGATGGATCTCGACTTGAGACCCCGGAAGCGCGCGTGAGCCGATAACGACATCCTGATCTTTTTGAAGATGCGCCAAGAACTTCGCAACTTCCTCGAGCGGCGTTGAAAGATCTGCGTCCGTAAAAAGGACATAGTCGCCGGTCGCCGCAAGCATTCCCTGCCGGACGGCGTGTCCTTTCCCGCGGTTCCGGGGCGTAACCAAAACCTGATGCGGAAATTCTTTCAAAAACTCTCTCGCAAGCTCAACTGTCCTGTCCTGGCTCCCATCATCCGACACGATGATCTCAGACGCATATGACTGTTTTTTGAGAAAATCCATCACCGCCGTCAGCGACGAGGGCAAACGTTTTTCTTCATTGTAGGCGGGAATCACTACCGAAAGATGCGTCATTTTTTTTCCAACGCTTTCTTGAAATACTCGATCGTGTGTTCCAACCCATCCTCCAGGGAGACTTTCGGGGACCATGAAAGATATTTTTTGGCCTTGGCGATATTCGGCTGACGCACCTTCGGATCGTCCACTGGAAGCGCCTTATGCGTAATGCGACTGGAAGACCCGGTCATGCGAATGATCTTTTTTGCAAGATCCAGCATGGAGATCTCGTTGGGGTTCCCGATATTGACCGGCTGATTCACCGGCGAAAGTAAAAGTTTTTCGATCCCGTTCACCATGTCGCTAATATAACAAAGACTTCGCGTCTGGCTTCCATCGCCGAACACCGTAAGCGGTTTCCCCGTCAAGGCTTGCGACAGGAATTCCGGGATCGCGCGACCGTCATGAAGGCGCATCCTCGGCCCATAAGTATTAAAGATCCGGATGATCTTCGTATTCATTTTATGCGTCCGGTGATAAGCCATGGTCAGGGCCTCAGCAAAGCGCTTCGCTTCATCATAAACTCCGCGCGGGCCCACCGGATTGACATTCCCCCAATACTCCTCGACTTGGGGATGCACTAAGGGATCTCCGTAGACTTCGGAAGTCGAAGCTAAAAAAAAGACGGCTTTTTTATCTTTGGCAAGCCCCAGGGCATTATGCGTTCCGAGCGCGCCGACTTTAAGCGTCTGAATGGGAAACTGTAGATAATCCAGCGGGCTGGCCGGCGACGCAAAATGAAGCACATAATCCACTCGCCCCGGAACCCGGATCGTCTTGCTCACATCATGGCGGATCAGATCAAACGCTTTGTTCTTTTTAAGCGGCGCGATATTTTTTTCGTTCCCGGTGATAAAATTATCGATCGCAAGGACGCGCCAATTCCGTTCCAGGAACCGCTCGCATAAATGGGACCCGAGGAACCCGCCGCCGCCTGTAACCACGCACGTTTTTCTGGAAACCATCAGGCTTCATTCTCCTTTTCCGCGGCCTGGGCTTTCGCCTTGGCCTCGAGTACGGCGAGCTCACTCTTTAATTTTGGCAAGAATTCCAGGGTGGCCTCTTCCCACGATCGCAGTTTCAGCCCCAAGACCTTCTCGGATTTTTCAAGCGACAGCACAGAATTCGCCGGACGCGGCGCGGGACGCTTCAGATGCGCACTCGGGATATCCTTGATCTTCACGGCCGCAAGCCCGGCATTTTTAAGGATGAACCGCGCATAATCCGCCCAATGGACGGTCCCGGAATTCGCCAGATGAAAGATCTCCGCGCCGGACTTCAAAAGAACGTCCTTCTTGTTAAGCAGAAGTTGTCTCATCGCCTGAGCCACATCCCACGACCACGTCGGCCGGCCGATCTGATCATCCACCACGTTCATCTTGGTTACTTCGGCAGCCTGCCGCAGGATCGCTTTCGGAAAACAACGGCCCCAGATCCCGAAAAGCCAAGTAAGCCGGAAAATAGTTGCGCGCTTTGCCGCGCGAAGAATGTATTCCTCTCCCATGCGCTTGGTCTTCCCGTAAAAACTGAGCGGGTCGGGAGTATCGGCTTCCTCATACTCCCCTTTCTTTTTTCCGTCGAAGACATAATCGGCACTGTAAAAAATCACCGGGGCATCAATCTCATTGGCCGCCTCAACCACATGCTCGGTCGCCGCAACATTGTTCGCAAGGGCTTCATCCTGATGTTCCTCGCAATAATCCACATCGGTCATCGCCGCCGTGTGAAGGATCACTTCCGGCTTGTGGCTCAGAATGGCTTCGCGGGTCTTGCGGGCCTGCGTCAAATCACAGATATCGTAGGGAACCGTCAAATGCGTGACGGGACGGCGCTCGAGGCCTATGATCTCAAAATCCTGGCTCAGGACATTCCCAAGGTCCGTTCCCAGCATTCCGCCTGCGCCCGTAATCAGGATTTTCATAGATCTTTGTTCAGTCATGATTTCTCTGTGCGTTTTTTTGTTTAACGGCCATTCGAAAATCTGGATTTTCCAGACATCGTTCCGCGGTGGCCGCAGGATCTTTCATTAGACCGACGGCCGGCCGATGCTAAAGTAATGAAACCCCTGCCTCTTCATTTCAGCAGGCGAAAACATATTGCGTCCGTCAAAAAAGAACCGGTCTTTCATGGATTTCTTAAGATGCTCCCAATCCAGATTCAAAAATTCACTCCATTCCGTGAGCACAGCGATCGCGTGCGCACCATGCCCGACCTCGTACGGTGTTTTGACGTAATCCACATCCTGAAGAAGGGTGGCAGCTTTCGTGGACGCTTGCGGGTCATAGGCCTTCACCCGAGCGCCTTCTTTTTGAAGCATTTGAATGATCGGGATCGACGGCGCGGAACGCATATCATCGGTGTCAGGCTTAAACGCCAACCCCAACACTCCGATCGTCTTACCGCGAAGCGTCTTCATGGAATTTTTGATCTTCTCGACAAAATATTTGGCTTGCGCGTCATTGATCCGGAGCACATCCGCCAACAGTTCAAAACGTGCACCCAGTTTTTCGGAGATATGCAGGAAAGCGCTCACATCTTTAGGGAAACACGATCCGCCGAATCCGACTCCGGCTTTCAGAAATTGCTTTCCGATCCGTGGATCCAGCCCCATCCCTAACGCAACCTTCTCGATGTCCGCACCGACGGCGTCGCAGATCCGGGACAGGGCATTCACAAAAGAGATCTTGGCTGCAAGAAAAGAATTCGCCGCGTGCTTGATCAGTTCCGCGCTCTTGATATCGGTGACGATCACGGGAGCTTTGAGCGGGTTGTAAAGCGCCCGGAATATTTTTTCCGCCCGCTCGCTTGAAACGCCGATCACGATGCGGTCCGGCTGCAGGAAATCGTGAATTGCGGAACCTTCTCTTAGGAATTCGGGATTGGAAGCCACATCGAAATGAACGCCCTTTCGGACATTACGCTTGATCGTTTGCCGCACCCACTCTCCCGTCTCGACCGGTACCGTGCTTTTTTCCACGATCAGACAGTACTGCCGAAGATGCGTCGCGATCTGCTTTGCGACTTTCCCCACAAAACTCAAGTCCGCTCCGCCGTGCGGCTTCGGGGGCGTGTTCACGCAGATAAAAAGAATCTCGCAGCGATTAACGATCCTGAGAATTTCTGTGGTGAAAGACAGCCGCTTGGCCGCCACGTTTTCCCGGACCATCTCCACAAGACCTGGTTCGTAGAATGGGATCTTCCCCTTCTTGAGCGTCTGGATCTTGACCTTATCCTGATCCACGCAGGTAACCGTATGTCCCAAATGCGCCAGACAGGCTCCTGTCACAAGCCCCACATATCCCGACCCGATGATCCCGATTTTCATGGATTTATACACCCGGCGAATGCCTTGAATTGCATTGAGTAATGCTCTTCGAAGTTAACGGGAAGAAAGAAACTGGCCTTCTCCCGGTGTCATGGGAGAATCAAAAAAGCCGCCGCTTTCATTGGCCCCCGCCACGGTCTCTCCAATGCGTGGTGCGCAGAACGGCGACTGTCCGCCCGAACCCAATGAGACGGGAAGACCTTTCATCGTAAATCGAACAAAAGCGGTGTTATTCATTTTGTTCTTATTGGTGTTAGCGCTATCCAAAAGAGAATGCCTTGCGTTCACTCCGAACTCCAGGATGAAATCGTGGAGATCCCTCGTGGCTGAAATCTCCCACTCCTGGATCCCATACCCTTGAGAAGTATTCGCCGCGTTGATAGGATCAATATTGTTCAATCGGGTTCGGTTCGAGCTGTCCCAGCGGACATAGCCCCCTGCCATCCATAGAGAATTGATCTTGTACCGCGCATCAAAAATAAACTGCTGGCTTTTATAGACGTTCACATCCGTGGCATAATCGTAATAGTCATGAACCTGGCTGTACCCAAAAAGAAAACGCCACTTCCCTTTTCGAAGGATAATATCCTGGTCCGCTCGTTTCAAATAATGATTGGCAAAATCAAATTGCACGCGCGTCTGGAGCTGGAGCCATTCGTAAGGACGCAGGACTAATTTATTTTCAAAGATCGGAAAGCTCGTTTCTTTGAAGTTTGGATCCTCAGCAGAAGACCTCCCGTTAAAAAAGAGGTACGTGTTGAAACTCACAATATCCACACGTTGCATTTTCCCGTTAACGATCCGTTTGGTCTGGAGACGGTTATCCACTCCCAAGATCACGTTGGCGGCGTTATCCAGCGCATCGACCGTGTCGAAATGCGCCAAAGCGTTAGGACTCACGGTCGAATAGGTCCCCTGAAAAGCAATGCTGGGTTCCACAATATGCCTCAACTGGTTGACCTCAATACCCATTTTTTCGAACGAAACATCATGGATCTTGTAGAAATGCGTCCGGAGATCGGCGCCATAATCCATCACGCTCCTGTATTTTGACGCGTTCGAATCCAGTTGATGGCTGTACTCCGTTCCGCGATACCCTGCATAGGGCGTAAAATTGACGTCCTTCCACCTGAGGGGCGCCACCCAGCGACTGTAGGCATCGGTCCGGATGGCGGTATGGCTCGGCTTGGCGTAAGCCTCGGACATTAATTTCAGATTGTCGAATTGAACACGGCTTTCATTGAAAACCTTGTCCGTGAAAAACGGCTGGTTTTTCCAGTCGAGCCTGACCTCCGGCATACGTTCTACCATCGTTTCAAAACTATTCATCCTCTTCTCAAGATGAACCATGGCTCCGTAGCGCTCGCTATTGCGGGTGGTCGTGACAAAAGAATGGGGTTGAACGTCCCCGCGATATTCTTCTTCAAAAAATTCCTGCAAGAAGTAAGGATCCGCCACGCGGTGATATCGAAGAAGAACAGTGGTCTTGTCGTCAAGATCGGTACGATGACGCCATGTGATCTCGCCTCGGCCGCGCTTACGTTTTTCAAGCTCATCAAAAGTGTACGCCGCGGCGCCCGTAGAATCGACACCAAGGCTCGTGGGCGCCTTTCGATCTTCAGTCCAATAAAGTTTGATGTTCCCCTTCGCCCACTTCTGATAATCGTAGTTCTGTGTCCAGCCACCTCCGGTGCCACGCTTCTGGCGCCAATCCACCGTCGCCTTGCCCCACAAATTTTTATTGAAAGTCACCCCTTTGATAACCCCGATATTAAAACCGTCTTTTTTCCCATAGCCTTGGGTGGTTTGAAAAGGAATATTAGGCCAGTTAAGAGGAATATCCATCCATGGCAGCCAGAAAACCGGCTTGCCTAACACATAGAGCGTGGCGCTGTGCAAAACGAGCTTTTCATTAACATAAAGCGTCGCTCTCTTACAGCGGATCTCATAATGCGGTTTTTCAAGATTACAGGTGGTAACACTGCCCTTTTTGATCGTATCCACCCCTTCGCGAACCTGCTGGATATCCTCACCTTTGGCATACCAGGGGGGATTCATGGACCGACCGTTAGGAAAGCTTCCCGTATGATTTTCAAAATCATAATAGATCTCTTCGCCTTGAAGATGAGGCACATCTTTTTTAAAAATCATGACGTGGCCCTTGGCATAAGCTTTCTTGGTGTTGGTCTCAACTTCCGC
>JBAYVF010000002.1:0-147658 GCA_041674705.1 Candidatus Omnitrophota bacterium | reverse complement strand
TGGCTTTTTTGCAAAGCCAGGGTGAAAGCCCCAGGTCTCCCACACCGCGCGTCACCACCACGCGGATATAAGCATCCATCAGCTTGTTTCTTTTAAGCGTCTCGACGATCGCGGCTTTCATGGCCTTCACATCCATGGGGATCGTGAGCATGAGCGTATGCGCCGATTCCCAAAGCCGCTTCAAATGGTCGTCCAGCTTAAAAACAAGACCGTCATAAGCGCGGATCCCTTCAAAGACACCATCGCCATATAAAAGCCCATGATCAAAGATCGAGATCTTCGCTTCGCTTTTCGGATACCATTTGCCATCGAGATAGATCTGAAGTTCCATGTTTTTCTCCTGGGTTCTTCCCATTATGAAACCGGTTTGCTATTAATGATCGTCTCCGGAGCCGGAACTTTCGACTGCCCCGGGATCAGGACCCCATCCTGTAAACGATAGGAGCGCGGATAGCGCGACGCCATCTCCTCATCATGTGTCACGACCAGGAACGCCTGGCCTTCCTGCTGATTCAATTCATTTAAAAGAGCCATCACCGAACCCGCGGTCTCCGGATCCAGATTTCCGGTGGGTTCATCACACAGCACCACCGCCGGACGGTTCACAAGAGCCCGCGCGATCGCCACGCGTTGCTGCTCTCCGCCGGAAAGCTCCGACGGATAATGGGTCCTGCGATTCCAAAGGCGCACACGCTTCAACACTTCCTTCACCCACGGCTTGTTGGGCTTTCCCGCGATCAGGGTCGGCAAAAGCACATTTTCGTAAACGGTCAGCTCCGGAAGCAAATGATAGAACTGAAACACGAACCCCACCTGATGACTGCGTAAGCGCGCCAGTTCCGTTTCCGACATCTCCACCATATCCTTACCCTCAAAAAAGATCTTCCCGTCGGTCGCCCGGTCCAACCCGCCCAAAATGTGAAGTAAGGTAGATTTCCCGCAACCTGATTTCCCTGTAATAAAAACCATCTCGCCTTTACGGACGATCAATTGCACTGAACGCAAGATCTCCAAAGTTCCGGCCGGCGTTTCATAATCTTTCCGAACATCGAACGCGCTCAGAAGAGGCGATTCCACAATATTACTCATAACGGAGCGCCTCCACAGGATTGAGACTCGCCGCCCGATGCGCCGGGTAAAAACCCGCCACCACCGCCACGATCAACGCGAAGCCGACGATCATCACAACATCCGGCAAGTGGACTTCGGACGGAATGCGGTCAAAAAGATAAATGTCGCTCGGAAATACTTCCAGCCCTGTGGTTTTTTTAAGAAAATCGGCCACGGGATTCAGATTATACGCAAGCATAAGCCCCATCACAGTTCCGAGCACGATCCCCAGAGATCCGATGCTGAACCCTTCCATCACAAAGATCCTGCGAATGCTCATGCGCGTTGCTCCAAGCGCCCGGAGGATCCCGATGTCCTTGGTCTTTTCCATCACGACCATGGTCAGAGTTGAAATAATATTGAATGCGGCCACCAGAATGATCAGTCCCAAAAGGATCGTCATCACGCTCTTTTCAACCTTAAGCGCCTGGAAGAAATTCTGGTTCATGTCATACCAGGAGCGGAAATAATACTGACTGGAGAAATCCCCGGCGATCACCCATTTCCATTTCTCCGCGTCATCAACATTCTTGAAACGCATACTGATCCCGGAAACCTTGGACCCCATTTGATAGACTTTTTGCGCCTGCTCGATCGTCACGAGCGCGAGCGAAGTATCAAAATCATTCATCCCGACGCGATAGATCCCGCGTACCAGGAAGGGCCACGTCCGGACGTGCGCCGGAAGCGGCACGAACGGATTCTCGGGCTCCGGGATCGGCGTGATCATGTAGATCACATCCCCCACTTGGGCCCCCAGGGAAGCCGCCAAATTCTCTCCGATAAAAACACTGCCGTGACGCGTTTCGATCTTGTGCCGGAAAAACCAAAGAAATCTTTTACGCTCGATCTGAACGGAATCCTTAAAATTTAAAGTCCCGGACACCATATTTTTTTCAAAAATACTGAGGTCCTCGTTCTCGGGATCGATCCCCTTGACCACGACTCCGGTCGCGTTCTTGGTGTTCCGGAGAATCGCCTGTCCCTCGATAAATCTTGAAGCGGAAACAAGCCCCGGAATGTTATGACTGCGGATCGCAGCAAGATCACGATCCGCATCTTCAATGCCATCCACCTTTTCGATCCTCAGGTGAGGTTGAACGCCTACGATCTTGTTCTTCAGTTCACGGTCAAAGCCGCTCATTACCGCAAGCACGACGATCAGAGCCATCACTCCAATGGCCACGCCGCTCACTGAAATCATGGAGATCAGCGAGATAAAACCGGTCTTGCGCCGGCGCGTCAGATGTCTTCCTGCAATAAATGTTTCGAATCCCATACGAGCTCCTTTAAGACTCCGCCTCAGCCTGTTCGATCGTCTTCTTTTCAGGCTTAAGTTGCGGGAACAAGATCACATCGCGAATGGAAGCCTGGTTGGTAAGCAGCATGACCAGGCGGTCGATCCCGATCCCCAACCCACCGGCGGGCGGCATCCCATATTCCAATGCCATCAGGAAGTCTTCATCGACCTCTTTAGACTCTCCGATAAGCTCTTTTTGCTCCATGAGACGCTGACGCTGAATGGCGGGATCGTTCAATTCTGAAAAAGCGTTGGCGATCTCCATCTTCGCGACAAAAAGTTCGAAACGATAGACGAGTTCCGGGTCCTCTGCCTTCGCTTTTGCCAGAGGCGTCATCACCGTCGGATAATCGATCACAAAAACAGGATCCCAACAATCCTTTTCCACTTTTTCCCCGAAGATCTCGTTTAGGACGTCGATATCTTCCATTTTTTCCGAGATCTCGACATGCAACTTCTTGGCGGCGTCGCGCACATTCACCTTGCGAAAATCCATACCCGTCGCTTCCTGAAGCGCGCCGTAAAACGAAACACGTTTCCAGGGCCGCTTGAAATTCAAGGTCTTGTCGCCGTAAGGGATCTCGTCTTTCCCGTAAAGCATCATCACGAGATGATGCGTCAGCTCTTCGGTGATATTCATCATGTCATCGTAATCCGCATACGCCTGATAAAGTTCCATCATCGTAAATTCCGGATTATGACGAACGGAAATACCTTCGTTCCTGAAATTGCGGTTGATCTCATAAACCTTTTCGAAACCGCCTACGAGAAGCCGCTTGAGATAAAGTTCCGGCGCCACGCGAAGAAAAAGATCCGTGTGAAGCGTGTGGTGGTGCGTCACGAAAGGTTTCGCCCGGGCGCCGCCGGCCAGAGGCTGCATCATGGGCGTTTCTACTTCCATGAAATCCTTTTTGTCCAGGAACGCGCGGATCTCCCGGATGATCCGGCTTCGCGCCTTGAAGGTTGCCCGCACTTCATCGTTTGAGATCAGATCCACATAACGATGACGATAGCGAGTCTCGACATCCTTCAGCCCATGCCACTTTTCAGGCAGTGTACGAACAATCTTGGAAAGCCGCTCAAACTTTTCAACCTTGATCGTCGGTTCCCCAGTCTTGGAATTAAACAGCTCTCCCTCGAGACCGATAATGTCCCCAAGAGACAACCCTGTAAAAAACTTATAGTTCTCTTCGCCGAGAATATCTTTTTTCGCATAGATCTGCATCCGGGCGCCTTCATCCTTTAAGTCCGCGAACGCGCTCTTCCCCATGTCCCGGCGCGTCATGAGACGCCCCGCCACACGCACCTTACGACCCTCCTGAAAATTTGCGCGAATTTCCGCAAGAGAATCCTTGGGGAGAAACCTGTGCCCGTAATCTGATGTGTCCATTTAGTACTGTTCTCCATTTAATTTTAGGGGTTAACAGTACTATACCGCATACCCCTAAATTTAAAAAAATACGATGCGGTATTAGACTTATCCTTATTCCTTGATGCTCAATGATTTAAGACGATTGGAGTCGTTATTATATGTTAGTTTCTAGACGGGGTCAATTGACGGATACCTCAATCCCGACTTTTATTTTCTTTTCAGAAAAGGTAGTCGGGATTGCCCCAATTTCCGCTTTGCGGAAATTGATAAGCATTGGGACTATTTACCTTGACCCGTTTTAGACATTTGTTATGATGCCCTATCCTATGGAAATCATCTTTACTGCAACCCCTTTTTTTCTCCTCTTCCTTCTGGGAGGATGGCTCTACCGCACCTGGCGTTCCCTATCGGAATTAAAATACGCGCCAACTCTTAAGCTTACCGGTTCCCCACTCCGGCACGGCAGGGTTTCAATACTCATTCCTGCTAAAAATGAAGCGAAAAATATCGCGGATTGCGTCAAACCCTTTCTCACCGAACTCCGCGAAGGCGATGAGGTGATCGTTATCAACAATTGCTCGACCGACCGCACTGAGGCGATTCTAAAAGACTTGGGCGCCGTTGAGATCGGAACCGGAAATCCGCGTTCAAAATTCAAATACCTTAACACTCCCCCCACCCCTAAAGGATGGACCGGAAAAAATTTCGCTCTTCATCTCGGGGTCCAGCACGCCACGGGGGATTGGCTGCTTCTCACCGACGCGGACACGCGTCATGAGCCTGGAAGCGTTAACGCCTCGTTATCTTTTGCGGAAGAAAAGAAGCTCGACCTCCTGACGCTCCTGCCTCGCTGCCTCGCCCATGGTTTTTGGGAAAATCTTATTCAGCCCTGTGCCATGAGCTATATGGGACTCTGGTTCCCCCTCCGAAAGATCAACGACCCAAAATCCAGGGTTTATTTCGCAAACGGCCAATACCTGCTTCTCAACGCGAACCATTACCGGAAGATCGGCGGGCATGAGGGCGTGAAAGAAGCTTTCCTCGAAGACTTCGCGATCATGAAAAAAACGAAGGAACTGGGAGCCCGCGCCATGTGCGCTTTCGGAATGGAGCTCTACGGCACGCGGATGTACGACTCCTTTGACGCGATTTGGCGCGGCTGGCGGCGGATCTTTCTTCACGCGTTCGAACAAAAGCCTTTACCGATCCTCAAATGCGCCCTGAGCGTTTTTTTCTTTTCCGTTTTCCCGCTCATAGCCTTGATCGCACTTTCGGCTCACTTTTCTCTTTCCCTGTTACTCTGCGTCTTGATCCTCGCGATCATTCTGGCCACCGCTCGAACGGCTTACGCGATTGTCAAAGCTAAAAAAAGTTACGCGCTTCTCCACCCGCTTGCGGCGCTGGTCTTCACAGCGATCCTCCTCGACGCCTCCCAAATGGCCCTCTTGAAACGTCAGACCCACTGGCGTTAGCTAAAAAGAAAAAGGGCGTTGTCCCGGGCCGATACCCGGAGCAACGCCCTTTAAAGCTCGGAAATTCCTAGCGGGAACTTTTCTTGTGTTTCTTGGTGCTTGCCGGAGGCGTCTTCTTCTTTTTCTTCTCGGAATTTTTCTCGGAAGATTTCTTCTTCGAGGATTTCTTAGATTTTTCCTTTTTGGGTTCTTCGACTTTCTTCTCCGGCGTGACTGTATCGGTGGTGCTCACTACATTGCTTGCTTGTCCGGCAGTCATGGCGCCCGTAGAAGTGTCTTCCGTCACGGTCGCTTGAGCATCCGGAGAGACCATCGGATCCAGATCCTGGGAATTTTCGGCGTTCGCATAAGGGATCCAGAGGTTTAAAAGCGCCAGGATCAAGATCGAAACCATTTTATTTTTCATTGAATTTTCTCCTTAGAGTTTTGATGACAATAATATTTTTAGATCGCCAGATACCCGACTTTAACGGCATAACGGATCAGGGTCTTGAGGAAAGCATGGTCGGTCTTGGGCATGGGGATCCCTGTGCCGCGCAAGATCTCGCGGGTGTTGGTGGTGTCGAATGTGAGCTGCCCGTTTAGATATCCCAAGTAAGGCTCCAGCATCGCGAAGACCATTTGCTCCTGCGCGCCCATTTTGTTTTTTTTGAAATGTTTAGGGTCGATCACCTCGATCGGAGGAATGGCCGAATATTCTTCTTCCCCCACCCTGAGAAGCATGCCGATCGACGGCGGTTTCGGCGCCACCACATGAAAAGCTTTATTGATGCTCCGCGGGTCCTTAACGATCGCGCAAGTCGCGCGGATCACAAAATCAATGGGCACGATATTGAACGTGTTTTCGCGATGCGTGGGGATCTTGGAAAGCACTCCGTGGGCAAAAAGCTTGATGAAAGGATAGATCACATTAAAATCCGACACCACGCCGGTTTCGGAATGGCCCACCACAATGCTCGGACGAATGATCGTGACGGGAAGACCCTTCGCCATCGCCTCGCGAACCTTAGTCTCCGCCTTGTACTTGCTCGACTCGTAATAGTTCGCAAAGACAGGCTTGGCCGGCAGTTCATCTTCCTTGGAACAATGGTCCCACACGCTTCCGGCCACGAACGCCGTGCTGAAATAGATGAAACGTTCGAGCTTTCCTTTTTTTCGGAGATCCCAGGCTAATTCAAGAGCGTGCTCAGTCCCTCCCACATTGATCTGCTGGCATTCCTTCTCCGTCCCGTTCAAGGCCGTGAGAGCGGCGATGTGGTAGAAAACCTTGCATTCGCGTTCCAGATATTCGAGATCGGCTTTTTTGAGACCAAATTTGTGCTGTGTCACGTCCCCTTCGACCACATGAACGCGGGAACCCAGATGAGAATCGATGCCGATCGAAGTGAGGATCTTTTTGACCCGGTCGGAATGAGAGGCGCGGTTTTTCGCGCGGGCTAGGAGCGCGATCTGGGAATTCGTTGTCCGAAGCAGCTCCTTGACGAGGTCCTGTCCCAACACACCGGTCGCGCCGGTCATAAAGATCAAGTTATGAGGCATCGTATCTCCTTAAAGCCAAACAAATATTCTGTCCTCCGAACCCGAACGAGTTGGAGAGCGCTACATTTACATTCGAACGCCGGGCCGTGTTCGGCACATAATCCAGATCGCACTCGGGATCCGGCTCTTCATAATTGATCGTCGGTGGGATCACCGAATCGCGCATCGCCATCAAACAAATGATCGCTTCGACCCCGCCCGCAGCCGCGATCATATGTCCGAGCATGGATTTCGTCGAGCTTACAGGGATTTTCGACGCGTAGTCGCCCATTACTTTTTTGATAACGAGGGTTTCCAGCGAGTCATTCACTGCGGTGGAAGTGCCATGCGCGTTAATATAATCAACATTATGGGGCCCAACGCAAGCTTTTTCCATCGCAATTTCCATTGCGCGAGCCGCGCCCCGGCCTTCCGGATCCATATCGGTCAGGCGATACGCGTCCGCCGTGGAGCCGTAGCCCACGACTTCTCCATGGATCGGCGCCTTGCGCTTCCGCGCGTGCTCCAACTCTTCCAGGATCAGCACCCCCGCGCCCTCGCCGATCACGAACCCGTCCCGTTTTTTATCGAACGGCCGCGAGGCTTTTTCCGGCTCGTCATTACGAGTAGAAAGCGCGGTCAATAAACTGAACCCGGCAACGCCCATCGGGTAGATCATCGAGTGGGAACCGCCGGCCATCATCACGTCGGCATCCCCGCGCCGGATCCATTCAAAAGCTTCGCCGATCGCCTGCGACGACGCCGCGCACGCCGTCAAACAATTTGAGACCGGCCCGCGAATATCAAAAAGACGTGTCAGATGCGTCACGGTCATGAAGGGCTGCGTTTCAAGTTCCCGAAGAGCGCTCATGTGCCGGCTCGCGTCCTGAAGATATTTCCCTTTATCCACGATCTCGGCGCCTCCATTTGTAAAAGACGGCACCAGCGTCTTGATAAAGGGATCAAAATCGATCCCGCTGTCGCCCGCGCCAAAATAAATGCCGAAGCGGTTTGGATTCACGACGAGCGGTTCTAAACTGGCATTTTTGTAGGCTTCGGCCGCAGCCTGAAGCGCAAAAAAAGTGCTCCGGCCTGCGCAGGCAAGCGGCGGGTTGCGCTCCAGCCATTTTTCAAAGGAGAATCCTTTCACCTCGCCCGCAATGCGCGTCGGAAAACGGCTCGCATCAAAAAGCGTGATCGGCCCGATCCCCGATTTCCCCTGGGTCAAACGAAGCCAGGTATCGCGCACCGAATTCCCAAGAGGCGTTACGGCCCCCACGCCTGTGACTACGACACGACGTTTTAACATTTTTTGAATACCAACGATGCGTTCTGGCCGCCAAATCCAAACGTATTCAAGACGGCCACGTTCACGGAACAAGATTTCGCCTTATCTTTAACGAACGGCAACGAACACTTCGGATCCGGATCCCGGAGATTCGTGACCGGAGGCACCTGCCCTTTTTTTGTAACGAGCGCCGCAACCACTGCCTCGATACTTCCCGTCCCGTAAACCAGGTTCCCGGTCACGGGCTTAACGGCGGTGACATGAAGTTTTTTGAAAGTGGAAGAATAAAAAGAATGAACGGCAAGCGACTCTTGAACATCCTCCTGGGGGATGCCGCTTCCGTTGGCCACAAGAACATCCACGTCGGCGGGTTCAAGCGTAGCGTCTTCAAGGGCACGACGGATCGCCACGCGCTTTCCCGTAAAATCATCAGGATCGCGCGGGTCATAATTAAAATCCGAGGAGGATCCGTATCCTGCGATCTCGGCATAGATCGAGGCCCCGCGTTTTTTCGCGCTCTCAAGAGATTCCAGCACCAGGATCCCGGCGCCTTCACCCAGAACGATCCCGTCATGTTTTTTGTCAAAAGGACAGTAAACTTTTTCGGGAGATTCCTCGCGCGTTGAAAGAAGTCCGAGAAGCTGAAATCGCGAGACTCCCATCGCGTTAAGCTTCGAGTCCGTGCCGCCCGCCAGCATGATGTCCGCATCCCCGCGTTCGATCACACGGTACGCTTCCCCGATCGCCTGCGTGCTCGCAGCCGAAGACGTCGTAATGGTATTGTTCGGACCCCGGAGATGATTCGCAACTGAAACATGACAGGCCGGCATATTGGGAAGATATTTCAGAAACCAGAGCGGGAAAAGCGAGCGGATGCCGTCCTGCCCGAATTTCGTCATGGAAAAATGGCCGTTTTCATCCAGGCCGTTCTTAAAACCCACCCCGATCTCATCAAGATCGTTATTAATGATCCCGGTCCCGAGCGTCACGCCAACACGTGTCGGGTCATAATTTTCCGGAGAAAGTTTTGCGTCCTGGAGCGCCAGGCGGCTTGCGGCCACCGCCATCTGGATCTCACGGGACATCAGCTTGATGGATTTTTTGTTCTCGATGAATTCTTTGGGATCGAACCGGGGCAACATTCCGGCGTATTTGAATGAGGAAGAATTCAGCTTAAGCGGATCGGAACTCCGGATCGCAGAACGCCCGTGAAGCGCGGCGTCCCAGTAAGCCTCCCAGCCGTTCCCGCACGGCGTAATGACCCCGAAACCTGTGATCACAACACGGCGTTTGTCGCTCATGAACGTGGGAGGATCTTCTCGCGAACGTTAAAATGATTCATGAAAGCCTCATGAAATGTGATCGACTTCGTCTGCCCCGCGGAAAGCCCGCTCACGGCCATCAGCAGAAGCTTCGCCCTTGCGACCAATCCTTCAGCGCAGGTGATCGTCGCCTCGAGCCAGCCGCCTTCCGCTCCGAGACTTTCGGACCAGGCCTCGATCTGAAGCGGAGTCCCCGACTTCGGAACATTTGCGATGGTCGCATGTTCGATCTTTGCGAAGATAAGATCTTTTTGGTAATCACTTTCCGCGCCGACCAGAAGACCGCCGGTTTGCGCCATCATTTCCACGAAAAGAACTTCTGAACTGTAGGGAGCTTTGGGAACTTTGGAAGAAGCAACGGCCTTCTTTCCTTTTTGGATCGAATGGACTTTTTCAAGAAGAAGCCAGCGCATGTTATCTCCAGATCATGGCCTGCGCGCCGACCAGATCCCCGCTTCTGAAGAAATGGCCTTCCCCGCGGTAGAACTTGGAGGTGCGACCGGTTCGCCATTCCATCTCAAAATGATCGCCGTCGCATCGCTTCATCCGCATGCCCTGGAAACCTTCAAGCCCCATCCACGACTCGCCGCACGCCTTAAAAAAAGCTTCCTTGGCCGTAAAAAGTTCGGCGAATTCTTGGAGGGAGAGACGTTTGAAGGACCGGCGTTCCGAAGGGTTAAGAAAGCGTTCTCGGACATAATCCCCGTGGCGGGAAAGGAATTGCTTCACGCGGTTGCGGGACACCAGATCCACACCCACCCCGCGCAACGTGGCTTGCTTTTGCTTTACGAGCAGCATTGATCGTCGCAGGAACTCTTGCCCAGGCGGTCGGTAAGATAACGAAGGAGCATCTTCACCGTAAAACAATCCGCCAGCTTCGTGATCTGCGGATCTTTGGTGAATTCATCGAGTTCGAGATAAGGGAGCTTCGCGCGGAGTTCTGCAAGCCCTTCCGGCGTGACCATACCTTCTTTGACGAAACGTTCATCGTTCAGAAGATGGCTTGGAAAAAGATCTCCGGCGGGGATCTTGAGATCGAAAGCTTTTTCGAGGCGGAAAACGATATCGATGAAATCAATGGATTCGGCGCCCAAATCCCGCTTCAGGGAAGCTTCCGGCGTAATATCCGACTCATCTACGCCGAGCGCGCCGGCCAGTGTTTGCTGAACTTTCGTAAAGAGTTCTTTCTCCATGATCATGCTACCGTCCTTCCTAAGTTGTCTAAGACACTGCTGATGATTGCGGGTTCTTAACTTTGGCCAAGGTCAACTTGGCGGATACGGCAACTTCACCGTGATAAAACAACTTCGCGTCCCAGGTCGTTTCCTCACCTTCGCTTTGAGTGAGCATTAAACGGCTTTCCCATTCGTCGCCAGGCCTGAGATATTTCGTGAACCGGGTCGCGCGAATCTGCCTCAAAAAATAATGCTGCCCCTCCCCACTCGGAAGCGATGCCAGGTACCGCTCCGCCGTCTGCTTGAGCATCTCAAGCGCCAGCACCCCGGGCAACACCGGAAATCCCGGGAAATGATCCTTGAAGAATTCAGAATCCTCCGGGATACGTCCACAGGCCGTGATCCCTTCGCCCTCTTTCATCCACAGCACTTTTTCGATCGCAAGCCGGGTCATGACATGCCCTTTATGTCATCCCCGCGTCTAGTTTCCGCAAGGAAACTGCGGGGACATTCACACCATCGCCACCCCTGCTGTTCCGCCTTTGGCGGAACAAAACGCTGGGGCGTACTTCAGCCTCGCTGAAGTACGTAAATCCCGTTCAAAACGCGTAATCCCATAAGCCACGTATAGAAACTTTTAAAAGAACGGACTTCGAATCCGGCTTCTTTGAAAAATTCCCGCCATTCACCATCCTTACGGAACTGATGCGGGTGTTCTAAAAATTCCACATTTAAAAACCGGTCGCGGCAAAGCGTCCAGAACCGGCCGGCCGCGTGATGATAAAGATCCTCGACCACCACAACCTTGTACCGTGTCACCCTTTGCACTTCTTTAAAAAGCGCCTGCGGGTCCGGCACGTGATGAAGCATGGTCATGAGAATCGTTACATCAAAGCTTTGATCCGGAAAAGGGATCCTGACACCATCATACAACATCACCGGTGCTTTCTGGTAGCCGGGATTCACCACATCCAGCACCAAAGACTCGTGCCCCCTCTTTTTAAGAGGCTCGGCATAAAAACCCCAACCACCGCCCAGATCCAGGATCCGGCTTCCCCGAGGGATCTGTTTTTCAAAAAGCTGAACGATCTTTTCCGCCCGGGCTTCAAGAGCGCCGTGAGCAAAATGTCGGACGATCCCGTCCAGTACCCGACGCTGAAAGGCCTGCAGATTATTCTTAATGGTATTCACGATCTCGTTCGTTATGATTTTTGAGCGGGAAATTATAGCATAGCCCATCTTTGTGTCCCAAGAATCTTTTTTAACTTCGTACGGAGTAAGGGGTACGGTGTGCGGCGTATGCCTCGTGCCATATGCTTCAAAATAGATTGATTTTATAAAAGAATGTGGCTATCTTATCGCCCAACCTGGCATTTGTTTTTATATCATCAATGGCTGCCAGGATTGCCCCAATTTCAACTTCGTTAAAATTGAAAGGTATTGGGACTATGACAAATTCTATGAAGGGCAAAGTCGCTCTTATCACCGGAGCTTCCCGCGGTATTGGAAAGGCCATCGCCCTCCGCTTGGCCGATGACGGCGTGAACATCGCGGTCAACTACCTTCAGAATGAAGATGCCGCCAAGAAAACCGTCGACGAACTCCTGGCTAAGGGTGTCAAAGCCGCTGCGTTTCAGGCAAATGTCGGCGACCTCGACGCGCACAAAGCTCTCTTTGACGACGTCCTGAAGACCTTTGGGACACTTGATATTCTTGTCCACAATGCCGCACTGGGCGCTTTTAAGGCCGTCCATCGGCTCAAGATGAATCACTGGGACCTTTCGATGAATATCAATGCCAAAGCGTTTCTCGCGCTTTCGCAAAAGGCCCTTCCGATCATGGAAGCCAAAAAACAAGGCATTATCATCGCGCTCTCAAGCCTTGGCGCGCACCACTTTATCCCCAATTATGGCGCCATCGGCATCTCGAAGGCCGCGATCGAAGCCACGATGCGCTACTTGGCCGTCGAATTAATGCCAAAAGGCATACGCGTGAATTGTGTCTCGGGCGGATTGGTGGACACAGACGCCCTTAAGATGTTCCCGTTTTTTGAAGAGTTTAAGCAGGAAGTGTTAAAAAGAACTCCGGGCGGAAGAATTGGAAAACCGGAAGACCTCGCCCGCGTCGTCGCATTCCTCTGCTCCCCCGAATCCTCCTGGATCGTCGGCCAAACCGTCATCGCCGACGGCGGCCTTTCCCTGATTTAATTCAGTCTGTCTCTTTCTTAGGAAGGGCCCGTGCCCTGGGAGGGCGCGATATCCGTATACTTCAGCAAAGAACCGGTCATTTCCTTCTCATGCTGGATCTGGGAAGTCGACGTTCCAAAATCATATTTGTTCTTCCCCTTGTTCTTGACCGGCTCCTGCCAGTGGGTCACAACTCCGGTCTGGATCTTTTGCATCCCGGTAAACAGCACCGCATCGGCCCCGCGGGCCATGGCTTCCTTCTTCATGTCCGCCTGCATCGCCTGGGAACTTGCATACTCCTGCTCGTCGAGCGTCATTTGCCCCATCACTTTATAGGGACGCGGAATATCTTTTGCATCGAAATACATATCCGCATGATCCGTAGGCGCGTAGGTGTCGCCGACATAATCGACGCTCGCACAACCGGAGATGAAAAGGACTAACGCGAAGACCGCAAGACATCTGATATAAAAACCCGGAAGCTTCATTTTTTCTCCTTCCATGTGAAAAATGCGGTTTTAAAAAAACGCTGGTAAAACTTTCCAAAGCCTTGTTCTGACCCTATCGGCCGTTTTCCCCTCAACAAAGCAACGGCTCGTCAAAAGGAAAATCGCGGATCACGAATTCCGCGTTTGGGACTCGCGCTCAAGACGCCGAAGATTTTCGTTGGCTCTTTCCGTTGCCTCGTCGTTTGGGTCTTCGGCAAGCGTCTGTTTTGCTTTCCGGGCCGCAAGCGCCGTTCTCGCAGCACGGATCCCGAAAATCGCGTGCGCCGAGGGCACTTCATAAAAGAAAACGCCGGCCATCATTCCCGCCACTAAAACCACAAGGATCTTTTTCATACCGCTATCTCCCTATCTATACCTGTTCGCCTTATCGAATATCCCGAACGATCTGGTCAATGATGTCAGGGGTGACATTCTGCATGACCACGGCATGCGCCAGGGCCCCACCCAGACGCTCGTCAAAGTCCGGCGCAAGGTTGTATTTTTTCATGATATCTTCCGCCGGCCTCTTGAAATACACCGTGTTGGAAGTTTCGCCGCGCCAGACCGGCCAGCCGATTTTTTTCAACTGCTCTTCCAGATACCGGGCATTGGCCAGGATCGCTTTGGCCTGCACCTTGAACCCTTCTTCACCCGTTCGTTTTACTTTCCACCAGAATTTAAGAGCCGAAAGCGCGTTCCGGGAACACGTGATCGTCGGCACGGCCTGATTGAGATAAGACACATGGGAAGGGTTCGTCTGATTTCGGGTCTTTTGCGTGGTGATAAAGATCCCCATCGGTTCGTCAAATCCGAAGAATTTGTGGCCGCTGACCGCGATGGAATCGAACGGAACCACGTTGCGGTTCACCAGATCTTTATGATCCGTGAACGGTAAATAGCCACCGAAGAGCGCGGCGTCCACGTGCCGGTAGACCGCGACAGGTTTCTTTTTGCGAAGCACTTGATCGATCGCCGCCTGATCGTCGATCGCACCCTTGAACGTGGTCCCCACCGCGATCACCACCAAAGCAGGCCTGGTCGGATCGAGCGCCTTTTCGAATTCGCTTGGGATCATCTTCCCGGTTTCGTCGGCTTTGATCAGCCGAAGCTCCAGGTTCTGAAGATCCGCGAGCCGCTTGATGGAATAATGCGCTTCCTCCGAGACATAACAGATGGGCCGCATCCCGGTCTGGCTCACAAGCTGACGGGTCCCGAAATACATCCCGTGATTGTTTCCGTCCGTGCCGCTCATGGTCACGATCCCCCAAGTATCGTCTGCGGAAAAGCCATAGAGCGGAGCGAAGAAATCGACCACTTCATTCTCAAACTCGTCGGTGTTCATGCTGATAATCTCGGGTTTCCGCGGATCGCCGACATTGTTCATGGAAACTTCATAGAGTTTGGCGCCCAGGTACCAGTCGTAGAATTCTTTGAGGTCGGTATTCTGGTTGACTGGATACCCCACGGCTTCCAGCCGGGCTTTGTGCATCCGTTCGGAAAATTGATTCAGCCGCTCGAGCGTCGCGTCCTCGGCCGCAAACACTCCGGCCTGACAAAAAAGACCGAGCCCGAGCATAAGAGCCACGAACGCTACCGCCGTATTTTTTTTCATCCCGCTCTCCTTCTTGATCTTGCCATTCCTTTTAAATCGTAATACTTCCCGGGGTTTTATTTTTCGAGACGAGGTCCGCCGTATCGAAACCGGCCCGCTTCACCGTCGTTTCTCCGTCGGCATTGATTTTGGCATATCCGGCAGTGCCGGCGACGCGAACGCAACCGCCTAAAAGGACCGTAAGGAGTACGGCGACCAGCGTGCTGCGCAAGAAAATACGCCGTACTCCGTACGCCGTACGTCTTACCACACTTTGGAAATTCATGAGCTTTTCTTTCTTTTGAAAAGGAATAAGCAGAAAACAAGAAAAAGGGCCGCGGCAAAAAGCGGAAAAAGAAAACCACCTTGGCGGAAAAAGGTTCGTTCCGTGACAAGCGGCAGGTCGAGCGTCTTCTGCCCCATCGAAAAAGTTTCTTCGCCTCGTTCGTCTTTCAGGATCGCCCGCACGCGGCCCTGAGGGGAGATAAAACCTGAAACTCCGGTATTGGCCGCCCGCACGACCGCGACACCGTTCTCGACGGCGCGAAAGATCGAGGCCTGGAGATGCTGGTACGGGGCCGAGGTCTTTCCGAACCAGGCATCATTGGTGATCACTACAAGGAATTTCGCATCGCCATCTGCCAGGTCCCGGGCGAGGCTTGGAAAAACATCCTCAAAACAGATCAAGACCCCAAAAGGCCAGGCTTCGCGCGCCCAGCGAAAAACCACGGGAGCCGTCCCCGCGCTGAAATCGCTGATCCCGAACGCGTCCGCGACAGGAGTCAGCCATCCAAAGATCATTTTTAGCGGAATGTACTCTCCGAACGGCACAAGCCGGAGCTTGTCGTAACGCTGTCCGGAAGCGCCGTCTTTTTTAAGGAAATAAGCGCTGTTGTAAAGTTCTCGATCGCTCGCCCAATGGAGCCCTCCGACCAAAAGCGGCGTTTGGATCTCTTGCGCAAGACGCGAGATCCTTCCGGCTTGGAGATCACGATTAAAATAACCCGGGAAGGACGCCTCGGGCCAGAGGATCAGATCCGGTTGTTCGAGCGCCGCAAGCTGGGTCAATTTTTCATAGATTTCCAAGATCTTTTCCTTGGCCATGATCTCCCATTTTACGGATTGCGGGATATTCCCTTGCACGACCGAGACGCGTAAATATTCCGAGGGAGTCGCCGGCTTGGCAAGCACCGCGCTTCCGTACCCCCAAAGCCCGGCCAGGATCAAAACCCCACCCGAGAACAAACTCAAAGACGTCCGGAGATCCTTACGTCTGAACCAGGCATAAAGAAGGAACGCGTTCACCAACGCGATCAAAAACCCTAACCCGTAGGCGCCAAAAATCTTGGCGAACTGGATGAAAGGGACATAGGAAGACTGAGAATAGGCCAGGATATTCCACCCGAAGCCAAAGACCGGCATTTCGGAACGAAGGATCTCGGCGACCGTCCATGCAAGCGCGATCCACACAATCTTAAAAAAAACGGGTTTCTGGGACCTCATCCCTAGATACGCGAGCCACGCGAACACCATGATGTAAACCGATTCCATCAGGACCACGAGAAGCCAACCCACGGTCGACACGTGCGTCAGCCAGTGAATGGAAAAAACAAAAAATACGATCCCGGTGATCAGGCCAAACCCCAGGGCCTGCGACTGATCCTGAGCATGATCGAGGGAAGCGAGAAGCGGTATAAGCGCGATCCAGGCCAGGAATCCCCAACCGGCGGAGGGAAAGCAGAGCGCGAGCAGGGCTCCGGAAACTATCTGATAGAGATAAGGTGTGCGGAGTACGGAGTACGGCGTGTTCGTTGTCTCCGTACGCCGTACACCGTGCGCCTTACTATTCATTAATTCCACAGCACTTTTTATATTTTTTACCGCTGCCGCAGGGACACGCGTCATTCCGGCCGACTTTCTCGTGGGAGCGCTTGATCGGTTCCGGGGCCAGGTCATCCGGCGCTTCACTGCGCGGAGAGAACGGGGACGGAGTATTCATGCCTCGCGGCAATTTCGACGGAGACGGCCCCTTACTTTCCGAAAAACTTGCTTCGGGGTGAAGGTACTGGGCCTTGGATTCTTCAATCGGATTCGCAAGCTTGGTCTCATGGACCTGCTGGACACGGAAAAGAAGTTCGACGGCTTCTTCTTTAATGCTGTCGGTCATTTGATCGAACATGTCAAAAGCTTCGCGCTTGTACTCCACGAGCGGGTCCCGCTGGCCGTAAGCGCGGAGTCCGATCCCCTCGCGAAGATTATCGAGTCCGTAGAGATGCTCCTTCCATTTCGTGTCGATCACCTGAAGCAGAATGTACCGCACGAGGTATTGCATCCGTTCCGGGCCGAATTCCTGTTCCCGGCGATTCAGCTGCTCGCCCACTTTTTCCTCAAGCGCTTCGAGCAATCCGTCCATATCATCCATATTCTTTTCTACGACTTCGCGGAAACCCGCGCCAAACTTCTCACCGAGAGCCGTGATCAATCCTTCGGGATCCTTGTTTTCTTCGCGAATATCCGGATTGATGTAGGTCAGCACCAAACTTTCGACTACATTTTCAACCATCAGAAGAACATGTTTTTTCAGTTCCTCAGGAGTTCCTTTCAGCACCAGATCACGTTCGCCATAGATCAGTTCGCGCTGACGGTTCATCACGTCATCGTATTCAAGCAGGTGTTTTCGGATCTCAAAGTTGTGCGCTTCGACGCGCTTCTGCGCCGTTTCCATGGCCCGGCTCACGAGCGGATGCTGGATCTCATCCCCTTCCTGCATCCCGAGGCGCTGCATCATGGAAGAGATCCTGTCCGATCCAAAAAGCCGCATGAGTTCATCTTCCATGGAGATAAAAAACTTGGAGGAACCCGGATCGCCTTGGCGTCCGCAGCGACCGCGAAGCTGGTTGTCAATGCGCCGGGCTTCATGGCGCTGGGTACCGATCACCGTCAGCCCGCCTTTGTCCGCGACACCGGGCCCGAGCACAATATCCGTTCCGCGGCCCGCCATATTCGTCGCGATCGTCACGACAGCCGGCTGTCCGGCCTGCGCCACGATCTCGGCTTCTTTCTCGTGATACTTGGCGTTGAGGACCACATGCGGAAGATTGATCTTCTGAAGCATGCGGCTCAGGCGTTCGGATTTTTCGATCGAGATCGTTCCGACCAGGACCGGTCTTCCTTTTTTATGTTCTTCCGCAACTTCGCGCACTACTGCGTCGAATTTTTCCTTCTCGGTCCGGTAAATGCAATCCGCTGAATCGATTCGCACGCATTGACGGTTCGGGGGGATCACCACGACATCCAGTTTGTAGATCTTATCGAACTCGAGCGCCTCGGTCGCGGCGGTTCCGGTCATACCGCCCAGTTTTTTGTACATACGGAAATAATTCTGAAACGTGACGGTGGCAAGCGTTTGGTTCTCGCGGCGGATCTCCACGCCTTCCTTGGCCTCGAGCGCCTGGTGCAGCCCGTCCGAAAAACGGCGGCCCGGCATAAGACGTCCGGTAAATTCATCGACGATCAGGATCTCGTCATCCTTGACCACATAATCCACATCCCGCTCAAAAAACTCCTTCGCTCGCAACGCGGTCATAATGTGGTGCCGCTCTGCGACGGTGTCCGAGTCGTGCATGTTCCCCACGCCCATAAGCTTTGCAGCTTTGGCTTCGCCTTGCTCGGTCATGCGGATCGTCTTGGCCTTCTCGTCGGCGATGTAATCCACTGTCTTCTTGATCTCTTCGAGCTTGGCCTTCCAATCAGGATCGACCTCTTCTTTCACGATCTTATGAGCCTTGAGCGCAAGTGCCGCGCGCTGAGCCTTGTAATATTTATCCGTCGAATCTTCTGCGGGGCCGGAGATGATGAGCGGCGTGCGGGCCTCATCGATCAGGATCGAGTCCACTTCGTCGACGATCGCGTAGTGAAGCGGCCGCTGAACGCGCATCTCGATCTGGGTGACCATATTGTCGCGGAGATAATCAAATCCGAATTCATTATTCGTCCCGAACGTGATGTCCGAAGCGTAGGCCCTCTGGCGCTCTTCCTGCGGGATGTCATGCTGGATCACACCCACCGTAAGCCCCAGGAATTCATAAATGGGTCCCATCCAGTTCCGGTCGCGGCGAGCCAGATAATCGTTCACGGTCACAAGATGCACACCCTTGCCTTCCAGAGCATTCAAATAGACTGGAAGTGTCGCCACAAGCGTTTTCCCTTCGCCGGTGGACATTTCGGCGATCTTCCCCTTGTGAAGCACGAGACCGCCCAGAATCTGCACATCAAAGTGCCGCATCTTGGTTGTCCGTATCGAGGCTTCACGCACCACGGCAAAAGCTTCGGGGAGAATATCATCGAGCGTGGCGCCTTCCGCGAGCCGCTTTTTGAACTCATCGGTCTTTGCGCGAAGCTCTGCATCCGTAAGCTTCTGGATCTGGGGCTCAAGAGCATTCACTTCGGCCACGACCGGCCAAAGAAGTTTTAGGGTGCGGGTGTTCTGCGTTCCAAAGATCTTTTTGAGAATAAAGTTGAGCATTTTTCCTCGTAAGGTGTACGGCGTACGGAGTACGGCGTGTTTTGCGCGATACGCCGTACGCCTTCCGCCGTACTTTTTTTATTTTGTCTGATTCCTCGAAGCCTCAAGGATCGGGAGCCCTGTTTCGGTCGGCACATAGATCACCTGATTCTTCGTATCTTTAAGACTCCGAATCCATAAATACTTCAAATAAGAGTCATTGCTTTTGAGCGAATCTCCGATGATCTGGTTGGCTTGCGCAACACCTCCCGCTTTCGCCACCTCGATCTCAGCATCCTTCTTGGCTTTCTGCAATTCAAATTCCTTCTGGAGCGCTTCCTGCTCGGCTTTTAATTTCAATTCGATGCTTTGAGAAAACGACGGCGGAAGTTTCACGTCGCGCAAAAGCACGTCTTGAATAATGATCCCCTTCTCATCCAGCTTCCCTTTCAGGAAATCGAGGATATTCTTCCCGATCTCCTTACGCCCCGCTTCGCTATAAAGTGCTTTCACGGCATAACCACTCGCCACGTTTCGTATCGCTTCGCGGACATAGGGCTCCAAGACGACCGAAACATAATAGGGACCGATCTTTTTACGGACAAAGCTCGCTTTGTCAGCCGGCACTTGATACATGATCGAAATATCCAGCTGAGAGATCAACCCTTCCGAGGAAGGCACCTCGGCGGTCTCCTTCAGCTCTTGCAACTTCACATTCCAGAGCTCGATCTGCGTCACCGCCGGCACAAAGAAGTGCCAACCGGCGTTCAAAACCTCATCACCGATATGCCCGAAATCATTTTTCACACCGACCTGTCCATCCTCGACCTGGACGACACAACCCGAGAACGCAAAACATACCATCAAGATCAGTCCTAGCTGACTCAGCTTCTTCATTTCAACCCCCTAGGTAAGGAGTAGGCGTACGGCGCACCGCGAAAAAAAATCGCCGTACTCCGTACCCCGTACGCCGCACTATTTAGACACATTCTGTTTCAAATAAGCTTCGATGAATTCGTCGAGCTTCCCGTCCATCACCGCGTCTCCATTTGAAGTCTCGCAGTCCGTACGGTGATCTTTCACCATCGTGTAAGGATGGAACACATACGAGCGGATCTGAGAACCCCACTCGATCTTTTTTTTGGGCCCGTACTGCGTGGCCATCGCCGCTTCTTTTTCCTGAATCAATCTTTCATACAGGCGGGACTTCAAAACCTTCATCGCCACCTGCTTGTTCTGAGTCTGCGAACGTTCATTCTGGCACTGCGTGACGATCCCGGTCGCAAGATGCGTGATACGGATCGCGCTTGAGGTCTTGTTCACATGCTGCCCTCCCGCACCGCCCGCCCGGAAAGCATCGACCCGGATATCCTCGTCCCGGATATCGATCTCGGGGATATCATCCACCTCCGCAATCACATCCATGGACGCGAACGAAGTATGTCGGCGTTTGTTGGCATCAAAGGGCGAAATACGCACAAGCCGGTGCACACCCGACTCCGCTTTCAAATAACCGTATGCGTAGGCGCCTTGCACGATAAAAGTCGCGCTCTTAATGCCGGCTTCTTCCCCTTGCATCAGATCGACCATTTGAACCGCGTAATCATGTTGCTCTGCCCAGCGCGTGTACATCCGATAAAGCATTTGCGCCCAATCGCAAGCCTCGGTCCCGCCCGCGCCGGAGTTGATGCTCACGATCGCATTATTGGGATCAAAGGGTCCAGATAAAAGGCGCTGAAATTCAAGGAGCTCGACTTCCCGGGAAAGTTTTGCGACGTCGTCCTGAAATTCTTTAAGCGATTCTCCCTGATTTTCATCCATCATCCCGATCAGTTCCAGAAGATCGCCGGAAGCTTGATGGGCCTTGTGCCAGGGTTCCACGACTTTTTTGAGGATTTTTAGGCGCTCGACCGTGGCCTGGGCACTTTGCGGGTGGTCCCAGAAATCCGCCGCGGTCATTTTTATATTAATATCAGAGATCTCGCGCTCCTGGGCCTCCAGGTCAAAGATACCCCCTTATCTCTTGGAGCTTTTCCTTGAGATCCGTAAGGCGGTCCTTGAGTGCAGTAATTTCTTCTTTCATAAGCTGAGTAGTGTACTGAAGGAAGGCTGGATTTACAATCGCAAAAGAGCGCCGCTAAAACACTTTCGTACGACGGAAGGCGTACGGCGTTAGATCATCGGATTGTGTTTATGCTTAACCGTAGAAAGCTTCGCGGCCACCGCAAAAAATCCGACAAAAAGGATCAAACTCTTCGGATCAAAAGAGTGGAGTCCGAACACGATCAAATAAAGGATCAGACACACGGTCATTGCCAACGCGCCACTGGCGACCAATTTATGCCTCTGAGGATCTGTCATAGCACACCTCCTAGTTGCCGCTAGGGTGTAAAATCCACGAATCGCCCAACTTCCGGCACTTCTATCTACGACTTTATTGTAGGCCTACTAAAGAGGGAAAGCAAGAACGCCCGTACGGTGTAAGGCGTACGGCGTCATGTGTTTTTCTTCGCCGTACCCCGTACTCATTACGCTATCCGCGGTCATTCCAACTCGAAGAATTCTTTCTGTTTGGAAGAAGGATATTTACCGAGGACCTTTTCAGCTGACCGGAAGGAAATGCGTTCTTTGCGGAAGTTCTTGTCGATCCAGCGAAAAAGCTCGGCTTTCTTAAAACGCACACATTTGCCAAGCTTCACGTAAGGGATGAGCCCCAGATGGACCCATTGATAGACCGTGGAAGGTTTCACCTCGATCAACTCACTCACTTGCTTCGCCGTCATTAACCGTTCCATAAGTTATCCTATGCCGACTTATTTTTTCCGAAGAGCTTCGATCAGATAAAGCGTCACTTTCCCGATGAGCCATATCGCTAAAAGCAGAATGATCAGCCCAAGGGCTAGACGAAGGAACATCCCCATCACAAGCAAAAGCGGAAAAAGAAGGATCCCGATCCCGGAAAGAACCAAGGCCATCACGATCACCAGCAACCCAACCAAAAACTCTCTCATGAATATCCCCTCCCCAGAGTAAGAATTGCACTGCGCTTGGGCCATTATATGTCTTTCTTCCTTCCCTAAAACACTTTTTTCGTTATAATGCCCTCCTGTTTCATTCGAATTTCATTAACAAAATCATGGCGGTCGTAGCTCAGTTGGTTAGAGCACAAGATTGTGGATCTTGGGGTCGCGGGTTCAAATCCCGTCGACCGCCCCATTTATTACTCCCGGGCGAACCAAAAATTTTGTTATTTTTTTTGGTTCACCAGGAATAGCACAAGGGACCCCAGTTGTTCCTCCCGGACGAACCAGCAACCCTCTGGTCAAAAGAGGGTTTGCTGATCCGGGGGCAATAGAGTCCTTAGAAGACTCTTTTTGGTACTGAACCGCCAATTCCTGTAAAGCCTCATTCCATATTTCCGCATTGCCGTCACCAATAAACGGTTTGCCAAAAAGCCCCACATCAAGCCGCCCGATCCCTTTTTGCTTGTCCGTCATATGGCAAACTACAAAGTTCACAAAACGCGGGAGGATCATTTTAATTTTTTCCGGCCGATCTTTGTTCAAGCGGAATAAGTCGCTGAAAAGGTTGAGACTTTGGATCTGCTGGTGAGCGGCTGACGCTTGGGCTTTTTCGGCCCTTGTTTCTTGATCCAAACGTTTTTCCTCAAGCGTAAGCTCTTTTTCTTCCTGGTCCAGCATCTCGAGTTTTTCTTTGATCGCTTTGAGCTGGGAAACACCTTTATCCGCAAGGATGTCCACCAAGTTCGAGATTTTAGTGCGGACGTCTTTCAGCTTCTCGCGCACCCGCTCAAGGTCTTTCTGAATATGTCCTATCCGTGACGAAGTCGAATCATTCGCTTTTCCAATAACTTTTTCAATGACACCGGGTTTCAGACGAAGCTCTTTTAAATAATCGATCACAGCATTATCAATCGCTTCTGCCGGGAGATAAATTTCCTCGCAATCGATACCCTCCGTTTTATCCGCTTTCACGCACAAGTAATACGGATAGTTTTTTCCATGCCTTCCCGTTCCGGATTTAGGAGTCATGCTCGAATGGCAGTGAGGACATTTCAGCAATCCTTGGAGAAGATAAGCATAGCGCATGGGGCGAGTGATGCTGCGACGATGTTTCCGATTCCGGTTAAAGATCTTTTCGATCATGGCTTGAGTAGCAGAAGACCGAAGAGACGGCCAGTTACCGTCATAAACAGCACCATCATATTCCTGTCGGCCCGTGTAGCGGATGTTCTGAAGAATCCGTGAGACTTGCGGCTTCGAGTATGTTTTCCCTTTGGGGCTTTTATATCCTTTATTATGAAGCTCTCGAACAACCCGGTCCAGACTTTGAGAAGTCAGATAAAGCTTATCAATGACTTCGATGTGTTTTTGATAAACCGGATCAGGTTTCAATGTGTGTTTTCCATCAGCTTGATGGATAACACGATATCCCATCGGCGGAGAGCCAAGGGGTCTGCCCTGCTTTGCATGGCGTTTCACGGTCTCCACGCTATATTGAGCAATGCGCTCCGCCTGCCATTGGGCCAGATTCGCATGATTTCGCATGATCATCTGGCCATCAGGCGTTGAGGTATCAATGTCGAGGTCGAGACAGACCAACGCCACGTCGTTTTCGTTAAACTCGGCGGAAATATCGATGTAATCCTTTACGTTTCGGGCAATCCGGTCTAGTTTCGTTACCACGACCACATCGACTAAACGCGCCTTCGCAAGCTCAAGCGCTTTCGAAAGGCCGTGTCTCCCTTCCCGTTTAGTCGCTGTTCTGCCTCTTTTGACACCATCCTTATCATCATTTTCAATGAAAAGATCAACGACCTTCCATTCCTGCGGCACATTGATGCTTGCCTTGGACTTGACCCAATTCGAGATCACTTCACGTTGATGCTCAAGAGATTCTCCGTACTTAGCTTGCTTATCAGTAGAAACCCTTGCGATTCCAAAAACGCGAACCGTTTCTAAATTCTTGAAGTGATGAATCGTTGTGATCTTGTTCCATCTTCTGGTTTTCTTCATCGTAGCCCTCTCCGGATTCTTCGCATGAGTACAATATACTCATTATCTATGCATTTGCAACTCGTAATCCGAGCTGATCTTTCGCTGGCTCTACCGGGGTTTTCGAGCCTTCACGGATTGTTCCCGCCCACAAATGCCCCAAAACCTCCACAAATTCATCCTCGCGATCATTCTCTGTCATCTGCGCAAAGAAATTTCCGGGATTACGGTCCAGTTCGGGATAAACGCCGCAGGCAACGATCCTCACTTCAAAATGAATGGGTTTCCGATGTAGCCACCGGCCTTTCTTTTGAATCATTTTCGTTGTTTCATCTTTTCCTAACCTCCTTTCCCTAGGGTTGGTGATTTTCCAGATCTTCGTTTTATTCTGATTCTTTTGAGATTTTTGCCGACTCAACAACGGTTTCCATGCGAAAAATGATCCTTCCGGGTCCCACACCCTGCCGGTGCGGATTTGTCCCGAAACGATAGAAATGCAAGGGACATTCCTGGACGGAGCAGTATCGAACCTCTTTGGGATGCCCTCCGGCACACTGAAGGCAGTAAGCTCGGATGGTTTTGAGAGGCGTCTGCCGGATCATCGGCCTTCGTCCTCCTCATCATCATCGTCGCCATCCCGGTTTTCTCCCGGATCTATTTGCGGATCATCATCATCGTCCGAATCCGTATCATCGTCAAAATCAGAATCATCGTCACACGGATCGCCCCCGCCACCGTATGAAGCGAATAGCTTGCTATTCTGCCATGCACCCGGAGTTTTGGATTCCACCACCTCTTTGATCTCTTCCCGGGTCATATCATGAAGACTTCCGGTCATGGAGTATTCTGCGAGTGCCCTTATAGGCAGTTCTCCTTGGGATGAGCGGGAAACAGCATCCCCCTTTTCGAGATGCAGGCACTCTTCGCTTACGAAGTAAAACTTCTGCCAGATATAGCCCATTTTCTTTTTCAAGGATTCGATCCGTTTTTCAGTCGGCAGAATGTATAGCACCTTTGCGAACTTGTCCGAATAGTTGAAGCGGTCGAATATCTTCTTGTACCGGGCAGGCTCCTTTTCTGTCCGCTCATATTCAACCGCATAGACTTGATCCACGTTTAAGATCAAAGCGTCCGGCGAACCTCCACGGGGTTTCACGGAACGGATCACCCGTTCCGGTATCCAGAGGCCGATCCCAAGCTCCTCAAAGAGTATCCGCATATCGACCAAACCCCGATCGTGAAAGTAATTGGGAAAGGTCTTATCCTTGGCAAGCGCGATGGCAAATGGATTGCCACTGTCCTCCAACACTTTTATCACCGCCTGTGTCGGAATATACAAATCCCTCGGATCGCTATAAACCTTCCGGGTAGCCACAAGCCCCGCATCCATCAGCTTCAGCATTCGCCTGTACGGTGCCCGGTGAATATTACATCCCGGAAAAAACTTCCGGCCGATCTGATCCAGATGACTGAATTTCATATGCAAGAGCCACGCAAGAATATTGCAATCCCTTACCATCAACTTCATAACCCATTCCCCCCGGCATCAAACGAATGCTTTACCTGCCGAGCAACAAGCATCCCTTTCCCGACCAATCCATCTCCCCTCAAAATGCTTATGAAGAGAGGGATTGGTCGGGAAAGAAGTCGAGCGGCTTTTGCGAGGCAGGTAAAGGACTTACGAGAAAATGCCGGGGGAAACTCTGGACCCCACCCTTTTTCCCCATCCTGTGTATGCCTAAAAAAAGCAATAAGCATACGGCTTCGCTTAGGGAATTCGTCAGAACAGACGGAACGCAATGCGGGTTTCGCAGTGGAGAGAACTTCGGATGGCACTTGGTTCATGACAGAATCCGGCTCCTTTAAGTTTGCCCAATCGGGCAAGAATTTGTTCCCTTAAAGACCGGACAGCTAGCCATTCCCTTGAGGCCTTTAATCTCAGAATATCAGGGAATGCAGGGCTTTAGGTCCCCGAAAGTCGCGGGACTCGCCAAAACGAATCCCGCCGCCCCTATACGTAGCGGCTTGGGGAAGAAGATCTGAGGCTAAAACCTCAAAAGGTCCCCTTACATTAGGGCAAATCAGCCAGTTTTGTTCGAGGATTTTTCTACAGGTGCGTAATTATTTTTCGTACCTGCCAGAAGGATCCTATTTTTCCGAAGAATAGGCCTTGGCAAGAAAGCGTATCGTGCGGAGATTGCTGTAGATCGTGGAAAGGTTCGAGTGGAGAGATCTGGCGATCATAGGCGGAGGCCAGCATCTTTCGAAATAAAGGAGGAAGACACGCTTCAGTTTCCCGGCGTAAAGGACTCCATCCAGGATCGCCTTCAGTTTTGCGCCTTCTTCTTGGCGTTTCTTGATCTGCTCAAGCCGCTTAACAGCCCCTTTAACTCTGGCCCATGCGCTTGAGAGACTGATCCCAAGCTTTGCGGAAAGTTTACGGAGTGTCATATCGGAGTCCCGGCTGAGAGAAAACAGTTCATAAGCCCGCCTTTGTTTCGGAGTAAGCCGGGCGTATTTGATATAACGTCGAAGTCGCCGTAGTCTCTGGATATCCTGATTGCGCAGGGAGGGAGCCTCTTCCTCGGAAATCAGTTTTTCTAGCGGAGAATCCCCGAAAGTTCGTATTCCAGTTAAAACTTCGTTCTCGAATCCCGTGAGCCGCGCAACGGAATCGCCTTCGATATTTTGAAGATCAACGGCTCGGAGCCGGTGCCGACGTGATCCCTTTTTAGTTTCATCGCTCAAGTTCCCCAAGAAGGTTCTCCTCATGCCAAAGAGTATCATGAAATCGAATACCTGTGGAGCCCCTCGGATCTCGCGCTAAATGCGGGAGGACTGGATAAGGGCGATTGGGATTAAGAGCAAAAAGAAAACAGCCTGCAGTTTTTCTCTCTTTTGTATGTCCAGTAAGTATCCATAGCGGGGTAAGAGATAATTTCCGAGCCAGCGTCTCGGATTTTCAATCCCTTTTTATTTAAAAAGAGCCGTATGGCAACTCTGCCATCCTCACAATGTAAAAATCTTCCGCACACTTTGTATCAAGTTAGACATATCCAAAGTCTTGGCGACGAAATCATCCGCCCCCACCGTTCGAGCCCGCATGCGATCGGCCATAGTGATTTTACCGGTGATTACAATTACCCGCGGCGGACGCGGCTTGAACATCTCCTTGATCTTGCGACAAGCTTCAAATCCTGCAATGTCCGGTATGCCCATATCGATAACGACAAGAGCCGGAATTTTCTGGCGTGCTTTTTGACAGGCATCCTCAAAATTCGACGATACCGCAGCTGCGTACCCTTCCCCTCGCAGGACTGCCGCGATCTTTTCTCCAGCCACGGGGTCACTATCGATCACGAGAATATTCTTTTGCATTTCATAACTCCAGTTTGTTATGTCGAATTGAAAACGATGCGCTCTCATTCCGTTCCCCTGAACAGAACGCCTTCGAACCTATCCGTAAACTTGGTTGTTTATTCTAAAGAGAGAACCCAGCCTCCTTTTTCGCCGCGTTTCAACTTCAGCATCCCGCCGCATAGCACTATCTCTTCAGCATCCGTAGCGTGATGTCAATTTGGCCTTTGGGTTTTGGATCGCCCAAATCGCTTTCTGATAAAAACATAAAAGCGCTTGATACTTTGAGACCAACTCTTTTCCCGAAGGCTTAACTGCGCTTTCAGATCCCCCATCTCTTTACCTAAGGCCACATCCACCGAGGGGGTCTTTTTGACCGCTAAAATTTGGGAGTCATAAACACTCCGGTGGCCTGTCATCAAAAAACTGATGACGCAAGCAATGGATGCATAAGGAGCGATGGAGGGACCAAAGACTTCGATGGCCATAATGCTCGCAGCGATCGGAGTATTGGCAGCACCCGCAAGGACGGCGACAAAACCGATCGCTGATAAAGTCGCAGGATCTAGCCCGGCCCAACTCGCATAGAGGGATCCCGCCGTAGCTCCCACAAAAAAGATAGGCGTTACGATGCCTCCGCTGCCCCCGAAGTTCAGCGTTACAGAGGTGAACAACATTTTAGAAAAAGTCGCATGCCACGGAACGTTTTGCCCCTGCAAACATGACTCGATCGTATCCAGCCCCAGCCCGAGATATTGTTTTGACAGCAGAAACGCCAGAACTACAAGCACAAATCCGCCGACCAATCCTTTAAAAGGCGCCCATAGCTTTAGTTTTCGAGAAAGAAATTTACCTAACTTTAAAATCTCCACAAGAAGAAGGGCACAGATACCAAAAAAAACTCCGGCAAAACATATTTGGATGAAAAAGAATTCGCTGAATTGAGGAACAAAATTCATGGGGTGATAAAAATAGGAGATTCCGAGAGCGTTCGAAACATGATAGCTCGTAACACCTGCGATAAACGACGGCAACAGCACATCGTAAAGAATACTTCCGACAAAAAGAACCTCAACACCAAAAAGGGCCCCGGCAATCGGGGTTCCAAAAACCGAGGCAAATCCGGCGCTAATACCGCAAATCACCAGTTTTTTTCGATCCTTGTCGTCAAATTTGAACAAATCGGCAAAAATGGAGGAAAGCCCTCCCCCGATCTGGGCACAGGGGCCTTCCTTTCCTGCTGAACCGCCCAAAGCGATCGTAATGATCGTTGCAACCAGTTTGACCGGAACTACAGCCGCCTTGATCTTTCCAGAAGATTTGTGGATAGCTTCGATGACCTTCTCGGTGCCATGGCCCTCTGCATCCGGTGCGAAGTATTTGATAATCAGGGCACTTAGAAAAAGGGCTACAGGGAGCAGAAGGAAAGAATAAGTGCTCCTTTCTGCGAAGGCCACACTCCAGCTAAGCAGTTTAAGAAACACCGCCGTTGCAGAGCCAACAACGACTCCAATAATGCTCGCGAGAATAAACCACTTCAAAACACTGATAAAAAGAATCGTCTCTTCCGCGATCCTACGCTTCATGGCTGATCTTTTTTGATTCTTCCCATCAATCGTAAGAATCCATCGAGGATGGTCAGGGGATGCGGCGGGCACCCGGGGATGTAAAGATCGACGGGGAGAATCGTGTCCAGCCCCTTGGAAGACTCAGGGCTATTTGCAAAAATGCCTCCGGAAATCGCGCAAGCGCCGATGGCAATCACGATCTTGGGATCCGGCACAGCTTCGTAAGTTTTCAGAAGCGCCTCTCTCATATTACGCGTAACAGGACCCGTGACAACAAGCCCGTCGGCATGACGGGGCGAGGCCACAAACTGGATACCAAAACGACTCAGATCAAAAACGGGCGTGTTAAGGACATTAATGTCCGCCTCACAAGCATTGCAACCCCCGGCCGAGACCTGCCGAAGTTTGAGCGACCGGCCAAACATCTTCGCGATTTTTTTATTCAAGGCATACGCGAGCGCGTCCACATCGCTCTTGAGAATGAGATCTTCACGCTTCGATACTGCCATCCGAAAATCGTTGGAGTGTCGAATGCCGCTATCCGGGATATAAGTTATTTCCCCGAGATCCACGCTGTCTTCCTGAGCCGCGATGATGGGCCGGCCTCGATAGCGCGCCGGCAGGACGGGAAGCTTCCCCTTTGGAAAAGACAAGGTCCGGCATCCCTGTCTGAAACGTGTCATTAAAATTTTCAGCATAGTGTCACCATGGTCCTACTGCGATCTGACTTCACAGGTCATGCCCGCAATAGGATAAATTGAAGCTTTTATTGCATAAGGGAAAATCAGATATTTCCTGGTTACGCATCGCCAAGGTTAAGGCAAACCAATTATGAAACGACGGGTCTTTGATCTTGTACCGCATCAGGGCGCCTTGGCTATCCGTCATGCCGACATGCATGATCTCACCGCGCCATCCCTCCACCAGAGAAAGGGCAAGCGTATCCGTCTTCAGAGGACCGAGAGAGGAAAAAATCCCCCCCTTGGGTAGAGAGGGTAAAAGCTTCAGCAGAAATTCCAGCGAACGCATCACTTCCTGTCGGCGCACCAAAGCGCGCGCATACACATCCCCCGTCGCGGCCAAAGAAATGGGGACATGATAAAATTGCCACATCCCGGAGGAGTGATCAATACGCACGTCTTGTTCCAGCTGGCTCGCACGCGCAACGGGACCGACCAACCCCAGGCTTTTCGCGATCTTCAGAGGCACCACCCCGATACCTTCAAAACGCGCAAGGACCGACGTCCGAGTGAAAAGCAATTCGCTCACATCTTCAAATTCTTTTTTATAACGCTTGAGTTTACGGCAAAAATCCTCGGCCATTGCGGTATCCATATCAAAAAGGACCCCTCCCGGCCGACACAGCCCCTTACCAAAACGGTTTCCCGTCAGTTCCAGCAACAAATTTAGATAATCCCCGCGCATACGGCCAAAATACGCGCTGGTCGGCGAAAAGCCGGCATCCATTCCCAAAGCGCCCAGATCGCCCACATGATTCGCGAGCCGTTCCAATTCCAATCCGATCGCACGAATGGCCTGCGCTTTGATCGGGACGTTGCAACTCGCCAGGGACTCCACCACTTCACAGAACGCTGTGGAATGGCCGATCGATGTATCCCCTGCGATGGACTCGCTTAAAAGCACCCCTCGTTTCAAATCCCTTCCACACATGAGAGGCTCAATGCCTCGATGCTGGTATCCTAATTGGGTCTCCAAATGGATGATCTCTTCGCCATGACATTGAAACCGGAAATGTCCGGGTTCGATAATACCGGCATGCACCGGCCCCACGCCCACTTCATGGACCTCCTCGCCCCCCACGGCATAGAAAGGATAAGATCCCGGAATAGTCTGCTGCGTGATATCCTTCCAAAGATCGGGAACGGCACGATAATTCGTGTGATATCTTACCGGCTTGAGCCACGGGTGCCCTTCGGGAAGGATCGCCCACTGCTCTGCGATCTCGCGTTCGAACAAATGCGCCTGGAGGAGCTCTTTGGTCAAAGATTTATAGCGTGGAGATTCCGCCAGAACTTTGGTCGAAAATATCTGCAGTTCCGATTCTTCATCAACCGACAGGATTGCAATAAGGCGAACGTTCCCCCCGTCCTCCAGACTTCCGAAAAAGTTTGCAAGGCGGGCGCCGTCACGGCAACGAAGAAGCACTTCTTCGCGAAATTCCTTTTCCGCCAAGAGCGGAATATCTTTTAACGCAACATGACCGCCATTAAACAATTCCATAAACCCTCATTCCGTGAGCAAAAAAAACCTTTTACCCTACGATCAAAGCCACCGCATCATGAAGCACGCGACTCAAGGGAGCCGGCATCCACAAACCAAATCCTATGAGCGCCACGGCCGCTGACGCGATCGTAATGTTGATGAAAAAATTCTCTTTTTTATCCAAGACCGGTTCCGTCGGCTTCCCGTAAACAAACTCCAGAACGATCCGGGCTATTCCAATAAAGATAATAGCGAGGCACAAAATGATCCCGCCCGCTAAAACATAATGCTTCGAAATGATCGCGGCGTTGATGATCAAAAGCTCGCTATGGAACGTGGCGAACGGAAACATTCCGGTCCCAGCGAGCAATGACACAATAAGGAGAATGCCCGTTACGGGATAAATATGGATGACCCCGCGAACTTCTGTGGCGTGCGAAGACCCATACTTCTGCGCCACAGACCCGGCCGTAAGGAACATCACTACTTTTGCCAAGGCGTTGTTGATCATATGGAATAAGGCCCCCAAGATGCCGACCCCTCCCAGGCCCAACCCCAGGACCAAAAGCCCCATATGCTCGACCGAAGAAAACGCGAAAGACCTTTTGAGCTTTTTTTCGCCTAAGAGAAGTATCGCGGGGACTACAAGCGACAAAATACCTGTGACGATCAAGATAGACGCGTAAAAATCACTGAGTCCTGTTTTGTAACAGATCTGACTTACCCGCATCAGAGCCAGGAAAGAGCACTGCGTCAATCCCCCGGCCATCAAAACGCCCACCATCCCGGTCGCCTGACCATAGGCTTCCGGCTTCCAACTGTGCATCGGGGCGAGCCCCATCTTGCAGCCATAACCCACAAACAGAAAAATAACACTCAGCTTCAGCCAATTGACCGAGAGAGACGACGCGCCGCTGAGGATCGACGGCAAAAGAAGCGTGTGCACGTCATGCGCGGAAATGGCAAGAAAAAACGTCCCCATAAGCGCCAAAGCGATCCCCACGGAGCAAACCAGTAAATACTTCCAGGTCGCTTCCAGAGTTCCCCAATTGCGATGGAAGCTGATCAAAGGCGCGCTAAAGAGCGTGGTTGTCTCGATCGCCACCCACATAAGCCCCATATGATAACTTACTGAAACGAGCGTCATCGTGGACAAGAGCGCCAGGATGGACGCCGTAAATATCCGGTTGCTCCTGTGCTCATGTTGAAAATAGCCGATCATAAAAAAAGATACGGAAAGAAAAAGAAGACTGATGACCGAGAGCAGGATAAGCCCAAGAGGATCCAGAGTTAAATAACCCTGCCACTCAGAGGCTGGCAATCGCCACCAGAAAGACGCCGTGCCGACGGCATGAACGAAAGAGATCGCGAATAAAAACCACACCCTGAACATAGTCCTTACCGGTAACAATACGGCAAGGGCGCCTAAGAACGGGATGGCAATTAAAAGCGACAACATCACTGGCTCTCTCCCCATTTAGGCCGGTGTACGGGGCTCCGGGTCCGTTCAAATTCTTCATTGATGTGATTCAGGACGATAGCCATGATGAAAACCGCGACAAAAATATCCAGCAGAATACCCATTTCAATGAGCATCGGCATCGCATCGTATAAAGAACTCGCGAAAAGAAAGATCCCGTTCTCGATCACCAAATAGCCCAACACCTGGGTAATAGCGCGGGTTCGGGTCACCATGATCATGAAACCCAAAAGCATGGTCGCGAGAGAACACGGCAGCACCAGACTCGACTCGAATTTCCCCGGCAAACGAAGTGACAAAGAGATCCAGAAAGCAACGGCGATCAAGACTGCCCCGCAGAGGATCGAGGTCCCAAGCCCGATAATGGGCTTGATCTCAGACCGCATGGAAATGTGCCGGATCGTCCAGAATAAAATGGCAGGCACCAACACGGCCTTGAGGACCATGGTTCCGCCTGAAAGCATGATATCGCGGCCTGAAATGGCTTCCGCGTGTAAGAATAAGGGGACAAAGCTCAAGAGGAACGACTGCAAAGCAATGATCTTGATCATTCCCACGATGCGATGGGTTGCCAGGATGGTCAACGCCAGGAACACGGCCAAAATACAGCTCACATCGATCCAGGACATCATACCCTACGCCCTCCACAAAGTGACGATGAGACCAAAGAAAGCCAACGCGAACGAGATCAATAATAAAAGCCGCACGCGATTCAGCCGAAGACGGGCCATGGTGGATTCTACGATTCCTATGAGAACGGCTAGTCCCAACATCGCCCCGAAGAAGATCGCCATATCCGTCCAATGATCTCCGGTCCGAACCGGGATGATGATAGAAACCAGAAGCCCCGAGAAAATAAATAATTTCATCGCCGCAGCATAAAGCATGTAGGCTAGATCAACGCCGCTGTGATCCAGGATCATCACTTCGTGGATCATGGTAAGCTCCAGATGCGTCTCAGGATCGTCCACCGGAATGCGACAGTTTTCCGCCAAGAGCACAATAAAAAAACTCGCCACGACCAAAAGCAATGCCGGTTCCAGGCCGCCCCAGGTCATAGGAATATGCGCCCCGACCATTTGAGAAAGAGAAATGCTCTTGGCGAGCAAAGCGAGCGTGATAAAGTTCATAAACATCGCCAATTCGGATAAACACGAAAAATACGCTTCACGACTCGCCCCCATCCCCTCGAAACTGGACCCCGTGTCCAGGGCAGCTAGGATCATAAAGAACCTGCCCAAAGCCAAGAGATAGACCGCCAAAAGGATATCGCCCGAAAATTGCACCGGCGCTTTGAATCTACCAAAGGGCACTAAGAGCGCCAAAACCAACATGACGGCGAGAATCACAACCGGAGCCGCACGGAAGATCCATGTCACGGTAGAACTGTAAACGCACTTCTTACGAAAAAGTTTTGCCAGATCAAAATAGGGCTGAAATACCGACGGACCCACTTTTCCGGAGAAAAAAGCTTTAACCTTGGCGATCACCCCGAGAAAAAGCGGCGAAAGAAAACAAACGATCAGCCAGTGAGACAATATTGGAAACGCCATACTCAGAACAGAACTCACAAGCCGCCTCTTTTTTTGTTATTTTAATTTCCAAACGAGTAAAAACACGAGAAACAGCAGAATGTACATTAAGTAAAGCTGGATGTGACGAATACGGCTATGGCCCAGTTTTTTAGACAAATCATTCAGAAAAGCAAGGCCGGGCGCAAAAACCAACTCTTCAGAAGCATCATGAACAGAAGAAGCTAAGTGCGTCTTCTCCGGGAAAGCTCCGGAGACCTCTCCCCCATGGCGACGGAAAAGCAGCGTACGTTTCATCAGATTAACGATCAGTCGGGCAAAAGACGCGGACGTGTATTGAAACCTCGAAGAGACCTGCGCGAAACCACAGCTCCACGTCTCCCGGATCGGCATAGGCGCCGCCCCTAAGAGTAGCCGACGAACAGCGATTAATCCTAAGATGAGTGAGAGAAAAAGAAACGCCATCCGGATGACCATCGTTAAAGGCGTGAGAACCTGTTCGATCGGGATCGTTGAGAGATCCACATGCGTAAGGTAAGCCCCGCCAAGAAAGACCAAACCGGTCACGCTTCGGGGAACAAGCCCGATCCAGATACATAATCCCGCCAGAAGCATCATGGGAAGAAGCATCCATTTTGACGTCTCCTCAAGACAGCGACCTTGCTCCTCTGGGGTTCTCGCGGATGTCGCTTCCCCGATTTTTAGATGCGCATGTGAGGCTCCTCTTAAACCTTCACGAGGTTTGCCAAGGAAAACAGTCCCATAGACTTTACTAAAACAGGCCAATGCGAGGGCCCCCATAAGAGCCAGGGACAAGATCCCTATAGAGGAAGCGATTACGCCGTGCACAGGAAGCCCGAAAAGTCCCTGAAAAAGTCCGAAATAGATAATGAATTCACTGATGAACCCGTTAAAGAGCGGCAAACCGCAGATCGAGAGCGCCCCCACCATAAAAAGAACGCTTGTCACCGGCAGAGTCTTCGCCAAGCCTCCAAGATGATCCATCTCTCCGGAGTGCGTTTTTTGAATGACTGAACCTGCTCCCAAAAACAGAAGCCCTTTGAAAAGCGAGTGGTTCAGAACATGCAGGAGGCCTCCGCCAAATCCAAGCACCGCGAGAAAGGGAATCTGATAACTCCGACCCAAGACCCCCACTCCGAGCCCCAAGGCAATAATGCCGATATTTTCAACGCTGTGATAAGCCAATAACTTCTTCAACTCGTGTTGTCCAAGAGCATAGAGAACACCCATAAGGCCGGAGATAGCGCCGATCATCAAAAGAACGTACCCACACCAGGCCGGAAGGACTTTCATGATCCATAGCACGCGGCAGATCCCGTAGATCCCCATCTTGATCGAGATCCCTGACAAAAGCGCGGAGATATGGGAAGGCGCCACCGGATGGGCATAGGGCAACCAAATATGCACTGGAATGAACCCCGCCTTGACACCGAAACCCGCCAAAGCCAGAAGGAAGACCGCCCCCGCGAAAAGAGGCGAGAAATTCGTCCGCGCCATGATATTGAAATCCATCGATCCGGAAGCGTGAGCCATTAGAAAGAACATTAGAAAAAGAAAGAACGTCGCGCAATGGGACGCAATCAGATAAATAAATCCCGCCTTACGCACGGCGGACTTCTCATCGTTGAAGATGATCAGAAAAAACGTCGAAAGGGTCATGGCCTCCCACGCCCCCAGGAAAAGAATCACATTGTTGGCCGTGACGATAAGAACAAGAGCTAGGGCAAAGATCAGATAAAAAAATACATGAAACCCCAAAGGTTTCTTTCCTTGGTAAGGGCGCATGTACCCAAGACCGTAGACCCCAGAGCACAACACAAGAATCGTGATCGCGATAAGAAATACGAAGCTCAGGGGATCAAGCTTAAGTGAAAACTCGCCGAATGGAACCGGCCATGACCCACCGAGTAAGAATTCCATCAAGAAGTCCGCGCAGTTTTTGCTTCCGCGACCTGGAATGTCGCGAGGATCTCCTCAGGATTCGAGCGACGTGCCAAGGCAGCCTTCACGCTTTCATTCTGCAGACCAAATGCCAACCGTGACAAGAGAGACAAATGTCCTTTAAAAGAGCCAGACAATATCACAAAGAGCGTGTGGACCCGTTCCCCGTCAAGAGCAGCAAAATCCACCGGAGTTTCCAGGAAGAAAAGACCTACCACGGGGTCGAGGCCGGCGAAGATCACGGGGTGTTTGACATGCGGGATGGCAATACCGTTTCCGATACCGGTCGCACCTGACTGCTCACGGGAAATAAGCATTTCTTTCAAAGAAGCACGGTCAATATGGCCCGGGAGTGGCAAGGAGTTCAAGACTTCCCCAAAGATCTCCTCGCGACGATTGCCTTTGATCCCAAAGTGAACCCCTCCACGGATAAGAGCAGGGGTTAGAATATCCTGCCCCAGACGATTCTTTTCGCAGAGCTTCAAGGCTCCGAGCGTCAAAGGGATCTTATATTTCAGCGCCCATTCCAGAACCTCCACGGAATTAAAAAAATACTGCCCATTAGCTTTGACGGCCGGCATTCCTCGGTCATTAAGCCAATGATAAAGTGTTTTTTCCTCAATCTCGAAAGCCTTTTCTATCGAACGAAAAGTCAACTGCATACCATTTCCCGCTTTCTAAAAGATGCGTTTCAAAAACGCTCTATTTCTGTCTCGCATAGCCATGTCACTCCCTAATCCTCTCCGAGACTTTCCAGAATTTTCTCACTCCTTCTTAACTTTTTTCGAAGAAGTTCCGCGATCGGCCTCAACACTTTAAAAATATCATGATCCTGAAGGTTGTAGTAAACATTCGTCTTTTCCTGACGCGCCGACAAAACACCGAGATCCCGAAGCGTGGCCAAATGCCGCGATAAACTGGACTGCTCGATCCCGAGTGCTTGCACCAATTTCCCCACGCTGGCTTCTCCGTCCTTGAGATACTCAATGACTTGAAGACGGGCCGGGTGCGCCAAAGCTTTCAAAAAATCCGCCTTTATCTTGAATACCATGTCATCGATCTTTTTCATAGGGACTTTCTCCGTTGAACTTCCGTTGAGTTTATTTCATTTCCTTCAACAATACTTCCGCGCGAGCGATCGACTCTTGCATACTCGCAAACACATTCTCCTCACCGACCAGGTCATAAAGATTGGATTTGACCATTTCGTTGAGCGGCTGAACATGAAGCCCTGTGATCACAAGACGGATACCTTCGCGCTTGTTCTTATTGTAAAAACCTTTAAGAGCGTGCATTCCTGTCGAATCGATCAAAGGCACGTCCCGGAATCTCAGGATCCGTACCATGGGTTTCTCATGAACCTCCCTTTCAGCCTCTTCAAAGCTATTGGCGGCTCCAAAGAAAAGAGGGCCATTGATCTCGTAAACCTCCACCCGCGAAGGAAGTGAAAAAGCTGGTAAGGGAAGGTCTTCTCCCCGTTCCATTTTCTCATCTTCTTCATATTCCCTGGCAAAGATTTTAACGTCAGTCACCTCCGACATGCGCTTCATAAAGAGAAATGCTGCCAGCACCACCCCAACCTCAATAGCGACGTTAAGATCCACAAAAACTGTTAGAAGAAACGTCAGAACTACAACGAGCTTCCCGCCTCGAGATCCCTTGAGGAGCTCACGAAAGGACCGCCATTCGCTCATATAGTAGGCCACCACGATCAGGATCCCTGCCAGACAAGCCAGCGGCACAAATTTAATCCAGGCCCCGAAGAACAACATGATGAGAAGCACCGTGATCGCATGAATGATGCCGGAAACAGGCGTTTTGCCGCCGTTTTTAATATTGGTTACGGTTCGGGCGATCGCACCGGTCGCTGGCATGCCGCCAAAAAGAGCGGAGCATACGTTGGCGATCCCCTGCCCGATGAGCTCGGTATTGGGACGATGCCTAGCACCGATCATGCCGTCCGCAACCACGGCGGAAAGCAATGATTCAATGGCTCCTAAGAGCGCAATCGTTACCGCGGGTTGAAAAAGCTCCCGGAGCCTTGAAAGGCTAAGAAGTGGAAAATGCGGCATCGGTAATCCGTGAGGCAGATCTCCAAAACGGCTACCGATCGTCTCGACGGGGAGGTGAAAGAATGCCGCAATGACGGTGACAGACACAAGGGCTACAAGAGCTCCGGGGACACGTTTTGAAAACTTGGGAGTCATGGCAATGATAAAAATCGTGACAAGTCCCAGGATCAACGCGGCATAATTCACCGTCCCAAGATGCTGGATGATCATGTGCCACTTTTCCACGAACTCTGCTGGCATTTTATCGATGCTCAAGCCCAGGAAATCTTTAACCATCGATGAAAAAATGACTACCGCGATACCGCTGGTAAACCCCACGATCACCGAATGAGGGATAAATTTAATTGCGGTCCCGAGTTTCGAAACTCCCATGATCACAAGCAGGATGCCAGCCATCAATGTAGCGAGAACAAGACCGTCGATACCATATTTCTGGACAACACCATACACAATAACCACAAAAGCACCGGTCGGTCCACCGATCTGCACGCGGCTTCCGCCAAGCACCGACACGAGAAAACCGGCAATGATCGCAGTAAAAAGACCCCTGTCCGGAGACACGCCGGAGGCAATCGCGAACGCAATCGCCAAAGGAATGGCGACCACTCCCACAACAAATCCCGCAATACAATCTTTTAAAAAAACATCCTTTGAATAATCCTTAAGGCAAGTCGCTAATTTAGGTCGAAACATAGCACTCTCTTTCTTATAATTAGGGTTTTAGGACTTTAATAGACCGGAAGAACCTTGTACTGCTATTTAATTTCAATAAAAACAACAGAATCAAAATACGCTATGCGCTCACGCTAAAGCATTTTAATTCCACGATCCCGGCCCGCGCCAAAAACTTTTGAACCGATCACTCAAAGGCCTTTTGGTTCGAAACAGATCGATCAACAGTCGAAAGAACCAGACGGCTCCCGCCAAGATCGCAAAAAGGTGCAACAAAAGCTTCCAGGAATCTAAAGGAGCTTTTCCTTGCATGATCTCTAAAAACGGATATGCCAGGTAGTAAGTCGCGCACAAAACGCCAAGGTAAAGCAAAAGAGTCCTCATGCTCTTACCAATACTTGGTTGTGCGAGCTTACGGATCTTCATGCTGTGCAGGGTTCCTCCATTCAGGAGCGTTTTTAAGCTATCGCAGCTCTGCCCGGAAAAAGATCCTTTATTTTACTTCTAAAACAGCATTCCTCGAACCAAACTTATTGGCCACGGTCTTTTGGGCGCGAGGATCATCGATCCACTGTCCATCCACAAAAAATCGATACTCATACTTCCCGGGCCTCAAAGAGACGGAACCCTTCCACACACCCGAATTATCTTTTGTCATACGGCCTGCATTGGTACGCCATTCATTAAAAGTGCCGCACACATTGACGCTTTTAGCCTGCGGCGCGAATAACCGGAATTCCACAGCGCGTTCGTTCGTGGTTGTTCGAATTTTTGACGTTACAATACTCACTTCACACCTCCCTGTTTTTAAAAGCAGCCTTTATTTAAGATCAACATGCAACACCTACCGGTTCCGCCCGCCTCGATTCCTGTTCGGCAATAATTTTAATGACTTGTCCGCACGTCTTTGACTTCCGGATCAATCCAACGATAAATTCATCCCGCAACAATCTCGCAACACTGGCCAGAGCCACCAAGTGAACTCCCACGGGTTCCTGGGGATAGACCATAAGAAAAAAAACATGGGTAAGCTCCCCGTCCAACGCGTGAAAATCGATCCCCTGTTTAGAAACCGCTAAAAACCCCTTCGGCTTCGCAATCTGTTCGGACTTAGCATGAGGTATTGCAATCCCGTTTCCGAGCCCTGTAGAGCCAAGTCCTTCGCGGTGCGTCAGAGACGAAAGTAAAAGCTTCGGATCCACCTCAGAATGAACTTCATGGAATTTTTCCGCTAGCTGTCTTAGGACATCTTTTTTGTTTTTCGCTTCAAACTTTAACAAAATCGACGCCGAGCTTATTAGATCCGAGACTTTCATATTCATCACTGGACCCTCCGAGCGCACTTCAAAATGTTTTTATTTCACCATCATAACAGGACAATTCGCTTCTTCCGCCATCGCATGCGAAAAGAGACGGAACCGATGGTCTCTCCAATCTTCCAATTCATTTGCGCCAAGGATCAAAAGAGCGGCTTTCCCCGAATCACATTCCTGAAGAAGCATCTGTTTCATATCGCCGTGTAAAATCTTGCAGTCCGCTTTTGCGTTCCACGTTTCAAAAAGATATTGCGCCCAGGACTGAGCCGCCCTAAGGAGAAGCGCTGAACCTGCTCCGGTTGCGAGGACTCTCACATGAGCCTTTTCCTGTTTATTCAACAGAGCCGCAATCCCCAACGCCCGGTCGCTAGGCCTTCCGTTAACATGCGCCAAAAGAACTTCTTTGAAATCGCCGGTAAAAACCTGAGGGACGATAAGAACTGGACAGGGTGCCTCACGAAGAACTTCTTTTAGATCAAATGAAGAATCACCTTTCAGCAACACCAGAAGATCATCGGAAGAAAATTCTTTTAATGCTTTCTCCAATGAGTCGCCAAAAATGACCGCATCCCACACGACCCCTTTTTTATCTGCTAGCGCCTCCAGGTATTCCCGATAAAAAGCCTCCGTCTCTTCTGGTTTGATCGCGGGTATCCGGGGTTTCTCGGAAGCAAAGTTCAAAGACTCGAGTAGCCTTACTCGAGCTTTGAATATCCCGGCGAATTGCACTGCGATCTTAAGGAGGTGGGGAAATGAACCTTTCTCAGGAGCCAAGACCAACACATGGGCGATTAATTTCCCTACGAGCTTTTTTTTCATTTTAATCTTTGGGCGTGAGAATATCGTCGACCCAAGAATGATCTGAAAGATGGGACCGCAAATTCCTCCGGATCATCAAGCATGCTTTTTTGGGAGAAACCTTCAACACCAACGCTATTTCTTGGGATAATGCATCGGCGGCACGCTTCACAAGCTTACCCTCTCCGTGGGTGTTATCCGACTTCTCTGACACGGATTTCAGGAGCATTTTTGCGAACGCTTGCGGTGTATTGACATGTACCATGATGCGGAGTTGAGAGCATAGATCTCCGGTCGGATTTTCTTCTGGATTCATTTTTCCGAGACGAAAAGACTCAAAGATCTCTTCTGTTTCTTGAACGGTCATCAACCGATGAAAACCCGATAAATGCGCTTGCTCAACATCTACGAAATATCGCGCGAGGTGCTTCCCGGGCCGGGAGGGCTCGATCCAATAGCTCATCCCTTCAGAACCACTTGGCTTCCCTAAGACCCCTTTGACCACACAAAGGCCATGAACGGAATGATAAAGAACGTCGCCCCTCTGGAACGGTAATCCTTCGGTAGCGGCCGCGTGGTCTTTTCTCGCCTTTTCGGTTCTTCGGTCAGCCAAGTCAAGCATTGCGCACCTCCTGATGTCCTGAAAGTTACAGCTCATAGGATATATAGCTATTTTCACATATTCTTATATGACCATTTAAACATATTATAACCTAGAAAAGTGGGCTGTCAATGATCGTCTGCGACGATTTTGACTTAACCCTTCGATGTCAACGCTTCATTTTTTCAAGCATTTCCCGAAATCGAGAGTATTGACAGCCTTCGCTCCCAGCTCGAACAATTTCTAAAAGCTGCCGAAGATTGAAATGTTTTACGGCAGCTGGTTCCCTGTGAGCATTCAAAAAATCCTGAATGGGCGCGGGAAGCTCGAGGGTTTTGAGAACTCTGGCAATGTAGGACCAATCCTCACCCGTGATCTCAGAGAGACCTCGGACGCTCTTGATCCCTGTCGAATCTTGAAGCTGCCGGTAATAGGCCGCTTTTTTGAGTGGGAAGTTTTCGAGACGTCGGAGATAGGTTTGATGCTTTTCTAGAATTCGTTGGTCAATAGTCCCGGCTTGCGCAAGTCCTTCCGGACGCTCGCCAAAAATAATCTGCTGACGCCGCCGCTGAAAGATGCTATAAAATGCCTGCTCAAAAACAAAAACACGGGGAAACCCTCCTTGTCTTTCTGGTTCGCCGGGAATAAGAGGTGGGGCCCTCTTTTCATTGAATTCATTTAAGCGAGACAGCGTGGATCATATGAACCGCCTCATTTCGATCAATAAAATCTCGGACATTCCTCCCAAATACAGAAATACCCCGATTGGACGTCTTCTCGAATACCAGAATCTGCAACGCCCTTTCAAACCTTATTCCCAGGCCGAACTTCTTATTGGCATGTGCATGGACAGCCGCAAACTTTTGCGCATCCCGGACAATTTCGCGTTCGTATTGCGCACGGGCGGCGCCAACCTCCGTTATAGTGAATTCAAAGTCTCGTATGCCATCGCCGTCGGCGGTGTCTCCCATATTGCGCTCATCACGCATGACCATTGCGGCATGGTCAATCTCCCCGCCCGCAAGGATCTCTTCATCAAAGGCCTCGTCAAACGAGGTGGCTGGAAGAAAAAGGACGCCGAAGAACATTTCAGAAAGGCTTCCCATATCTTCGAGATCGGCAACGAAACAGATTTCGTCTTAAGCGAGGTGAAGCGGCTTCGCCTTCGCTATCCCAAAGTCAGAGTCGCGCCCATGTTCTATAAAATCCATAACAGTAAACTTTTTCTACTGAAGGAATAACCCTATGAACAAATCCGAAAATTTTGGTCAAAAAGCCTTCCTAGCCCGCATCGAGATCTTGAATGCCCGGATCCGAAAAGCCAAGGAGCTCGATGTTTATCCCTATATGCATTCTTCGGATGCCGTGGACGGAGTCCATATCACTATCCAGGGCCGGCCCCTGCTTCAATTTTCATCCTATTCTTATCTTGATCTATTAGGGCACCCGAAGATCAATGCCGCCGCTAAAAAAGCCATTGAAGAATTCGGAACAGGCACTCACGGAGTCCGGTTCCTGACGGGAACCACCCGTATCCATATGGAGCTCGAAAAAAAGATCGCTTCCTTTAAAAAAACCGAAGAGGCCATCGCTCTCTCAACGGGTTATGGCGCCAATTCCGGAACGATCTCCGCCCTCCTCGGCCGTAACGATGTGGTGATTTCTGACAAGGTCAACCATGCGAGCATTGTGGACGGTTGTATCCTCTCACGAGCTCATTTTCTCAGGTTTGAGCACAATGATATGGGATCCCTTGAAAAAACCCTCGCCGAAGCTCCCAAAAAAGGGGCCAAGCTCGTGGTGGCGGATGCCGTTTTCAGCATGGATGGCGACATCATTAACCTCCCGGAAGTGATCCGGCTTTGCCGGAAATATAAGGCCCTTCTGATGATCGATGAAGCTCATTCGATGGGAGTGCTCGGGAAAAAAGGCACGGGCATCGAGGAACACTTCGGGATCGACCCGGCGGAAGGTCTTATCGATATCAAAATGGGCACCTTGAGTAAAACCATTCCCTCGATCGGCGGTTATATCGCCGGCAATACCAAGCTCATCAACTATTTAAGGCACTCGATCCGCCCTTTTATTTTTTCCGCATCCCTGCCGCCGGCTTCCGCCGCGGCCGCCAAAGCTTCCTTTGAGGTCATTGAGGATGAGACGTGGCGCGTAAAAAAACTTCATGAAAACATGCAATACTTTATTAAAACGCTCCACGCAAACGGGTTTGACACTTTGAATAGCCAAAGCCCCATTGTCCCGATCATCATCGGCAACGACGCAAAAGCCCTGGAAATGACCCGCCTTGCGAAGCAGGAAGGGATCTTTATTGTCCCGATCCTCCCCCCCGCAGTTCCGCCCAACACCACCCGGATCCGTACCACCGTCACCGCGGGCCATTCTTTGCAAGAGATCGAACGCGCGGTCAATGTTTTCGCAAGGATCGCAAAGTCACTCGGAGTCTTAAAAACTTAATAGCCTTGAGAAGCCCTAGAGGTTCAAATATCTTTTCAGACTATGAACTTTTTCAACCTATGGAAAAAAAATACGCTCTGATCACCGGCGCCGCAGAAGGCATGGGTCGTGAATTCGCCAGGCTTTTTGCTCATAACGGCTATTCCCTCGTTCTTGTCGATCGGAACAAAATCGGCTTAGATGCGCTCGCTGAAGAATTGCGCGCGACCGATCGCGTCGACGTAAAAACCATCTTCAAAGACTTAAGCCTTTCCACCTCGGCCGAGGAACTCAAAATCGAGATCGACGATCAAAAGATCGCTGTCGAGATCCTCGTGAACAATGCCGGCTTCGGCGTTCACGGCCTTTTCCCTGACACCGATTGGAAAGCCACTGAATCCATGCTGAACCTCAACATGATCACCGCGACCCATTTGACACGCCTCTTTCTTCCCGCGATGCTCCAACGAGGCCATGGCAGGATCTTGAACGTCGCATCAACAGCGGCCTTCCAGCCCGGTCCTTTCATGGCTTGCTACTTCGCCTCCAAAGCGTATGTGCTTTCCTTCACCGAAGCGCTCGCCGAAGAACTCTCGGGAACCGGTGTCACGGTCACGGCTTTTTGTCCCGGCCCCACGCGGACACAATTTCAAAAACAGTCCAACACCGAACACATCCGGGAGAATGCTTTCGCGATGGAGGCCGCTCCCGTGGTCGAAGCGGGTTATCGGGGGCTCATGAAAGGCAAACGCCTTGTGATCCCGGGATTCACGAACAAACTTCTGGCGATCCTGGTCCGTCTCGCCCCACGAAGACTCGTGATAAAAGTCACGCGTTACTTCGAAGAAAACGGTTGATCCCCTCCACACCCCAACCCAAGCGAGAAACAATCCCGATGCGAGAAGGCACGCTCGCGAGACGAACGGGCAGGGTGACGAACAGGAATCGCCTCTCGGCACCGGCTGTTCATCCTCTGCGATGGCGGATGCCAGCCTGCGCTCTCGCTGACGGGACCTGCTCGGCCGAGCAGGATCCATCAGCTCCGAGAGCTGTCTCGTGACGATTCCTGTTCGTCGAGTGAAGTCGAGCGCGCGAGCGAAGATCGCCTCGCTGGGGCGATCTGAGCGGTGATAAAACGCATTGGGATTGTTTCCAATTAAAAACCCCTTGCAAAATCACTCTACATCAGTAGACTTCAACCGTCCAAATTTTATATTTCATTCCCCAAATGGTAATTTGGACGGCCCCAATCTCAGCTTCGCTTCGATTGATCGGTATTGGGACCGTATCCGATGTCCAATTTCTCTATACAAAGCCTGCCTGCCGGCAGGCAGGGAGCTTTTAAAATGACGACGCCTCTTGAAAGATGGGTAGAAGAACAAGCCGAGCTGACCAAGCCGTCCAAGATCTACTGGTGCGACGGTACGGAAGCTGAGGCTAAAAAACTGATCGAGATCGGCATCAAGGAAGAGCTGATCAACGGTCACCCCGTCTTTCAGAAACTGAACGACAAACATTGGCCGAACGCCTATCATCACCAATCTCATCCCAATGACGTCGCCCGCACCGAACAGTTGACCTTTGTCTGTCATCCGGACAAAGAGACCGCCGGCCCCAATAACAACTGGATGGACCCCGCAGAAGCCAAAATAAAGATGGCGAAACTTTTCGACGGCTGCATGAAGGGCCGCACGATGTACGTCATGCCTTACATGATGGGTCATCCCAAGTCCCCGTACGCGAAGGCCTGCGTCCAGATCACCGACAACTGCTACGTCGCGGTCAGCATGCGCATCATGACCCGCATGGGAAAAGAGGCGCTCGATCGCATCGGAAACTCTGAGAATTTCGTTCGCGGTCTCCATTCCGTCGGGGATCTTCATCCCGAACGCCGTTTCATCATGCACTTCCCACAGGAAAATCTTGTGTGGAGCTTCGGTTCCGGCTACGGCGGTAATGCCCTCCTTGGGAAAAAATGTTTCGCCCTCCGCATTGCTTCCTGCATGGGAAAAAAAGAAGGCTGGCTGGCCGAACACATGCTTATCATGGGCATCGAAGATCCGGAAGGCCAGGTCACTTATGTTGCGGCAGCCTTCCCTTCGGCTTGCGGCAAGACCAATCTCGCATTAATGCAGGCCGCATTACCGGGCTACAAAGTCTGGACCCTGGGCGATGACATCGCGTGGCTGAATGTCGGTCCCGACGGACGTCTTTACGCTATCAATCCCGAAGCCGGATTTTTCGGCGTCGCTCCCGGAACATCGCTCAAAACGAATCCAAAAATGATCGAGACTTTAAAGAATAACAAATTCTTCCCCACGCTTTACACGAATACCGCTATTGATAACGACACGAACGAGCCCTGGTGGGAAGGCCTGGACGGCGCCGTGCCTAAAAATGTCACCGACTGGCAGGGCCAGCCCTGGGATCCGTCCAAAGGGACTAAGGCCGCGCACGCGAATTCCAGGTTCACAGTGTCGATCCTTAACTGCCCCACACTTTCCAAAGAATTCGACAACCCTCAAGGCGTTCCCATCTCCGCCATTATTCTGGGAGGCAGACGCAGCAAGCTGATCCCTCTGGCGATGGAAGCCTTCAGCTGGCAGCACGGCGTTTTTCTTGGCACCCGGACGGGTTCTGAGACCACCGCGGCAGCCGCGGGCCAAGTCGGCGTGATCCGTCGCGACCCCATGGCCATGCTCCCCTTCTGCGGCTACAACATGGGGGATTATTTCGGTCATTGGCTTAATGTCGGAAAGAAACTCAAACATCCGCCCAAGATCTTTAACGTCAATTGGTTCCGTACCGATGAAGCCGGAAAATTCATGTGGCCGGGTTATGGCGATAACATCCGGGTGATCAAGTGGATCATCGATCGGGTTCATGGCAAGGTCGCCGTCAAAGAAACCGCGCTCGGACTTCTCCCGGAGATGAAAGACCTCGATCTTTCAGGCCTTAAAATCTCCCGTGAAACTGTGGACAAACTTTTTGCGGTGGATCCTTCGGAATGGACTGCAGAACTTAAGGATATTGAAAAATATCTTTTGCAGTTCGGATCCCACACTCCGGAAGCGATTTGGAAGGAATATCGTTCGCTGGCGGAGAAACTCCAGCTGCCTATCGGCAGCTAGACTAGAGACCAGAGACTACAGACTGGAGCAGAAGCTTGCCCCTCACCTGTCCTCTCCCCACGGGAGAGGGATGGGTGAGGGTTTTTTATTTAAAGTCTTTAGTCTGTGGTCTGCGGTCTGTGGTCTTCCGTTTAAAAAGGCTTTGCCTTTTTAAACGGAGAAGTACTTCGCCTGCGGATGATGGACGATAATGGCCGCGGTGGATTGCTCCGGCGCCATCTGGAAGGCTTCGCTGAGCGTGATCCCGATCTTTTCTACCGGAAGAAGCTGAAAAAGTTTTTTCTGGTCCTCAAGATTCGGGCAGGCCGGATACCCGAAGCTGTAACGCGAACCCTGATACCCCTGACGAAAGATCTCATCCTTCGAACGCTTGTCCTTTTTATCGATCCCCAGATCACGACGGATCAAAAGATGCGTGTACTCCGCCAAGGCTTCGGCGGCCTCCACCGAAAGCCCGTGAAGGTAGAGATATTCCGAATACTTGTTCGCCTTAAAAAGTTTCTGCTCCACTTCGGAAGCGCGCTTGCCTATGGTCACAGCCTGAAGAGCCACAATATCAAGCTCGCCGCCCCTGGGCCTGAAAAAATCCGCAATGCATTGATAAGGTTCACGGGATTGCCGCGGGAATGTGAAACGCATCAACTCACTTTGACCGGAGCCCTCCAACACGACAAGATCATTTCCTTCCGAATAACATTTGTAATAGCCGTAGATGACCTTCGGCTCCAGGATCTTTTCTCGGACCGTCTGATCCTTGAACCGCTCAAAAAGGGGCTCCACATTTTCCTGGAGATAAAGCTCAAATTCGCGCGGCGTCCTGTCCCCTTGCTTGAACTGCCACTGTCCCCGGTAAAGCGCGATCTTGTTGACCCAGGGGAATATCTCCTGCATCCGGAGATTCTTGAGGATCCGGTAACCGAAGAACGGCGGCTGGGGAATGGGATTATCACGGTGGACATGAAACGAAGGACTTCGGGGTTTTATTTCACCATGAGGAACTCCGTCCACACGCCGCGGTGTCGGAGCTTGCGGGCTTGCGCTGGGAGAAGGTTTTGCCACCTTTGCAACGGGAACGGACGGTTCCACAACGGCTTTCGGTTCTTTTTTGGCCGGCGCCCCGCCGCCCTTAAGGCCTTCCATGATTTTGAGACCGGAAAAAGCATCGCGGCCGTAATGGACCGGCCCCTTATAGGCCTGCGTGAGGTCGCGTTCCACAAAACGTTCCGTAAGCGCTGCGCCGCCGCAAATCACAGGGATCTTCACCCCGCGCCGGTTCATTTCCTCAAGATCCTCTTTCATGATCAGTGTTGATTTCACCAAAAGCCCCGAGAGCCCGATCGCATCGGCGCGGTTTTCGATCGCCGCCTTCACGATGGCATCGACCGGCTGCTTGATCCCGATATTGAAAACTTTGTAGCCGTTATTGGTGAGAATGATATCGACCAAGTTTTTCCCGATATCGTGAACGTCGCCTTTGACGGTCGCCAGCACGATCCGGCCGCGTTCCTGACCGTCATTTTTCTCCATGAAGGGTTGCAGGTAGGCTACGGCCTTTTTCATCACCTCTGCCGACTGAAGCACGAACGGAAGCTGCATTTTCCCGGCGCCAAAAAGCTCCCCCACCACTTTCATACCGCCCAGCAGGAACTCGTTGATGATCTCAAGCGGCTTGTATTTTTTGAGAGCCTCATCCAGATCCCCGTTCAGACCGTCGGAGCTTCCATCAAGAATATGGTTCTTCAGGATATCTTCGATCGTTGCTGCCCGTTCACGCGGCACTTCGACCGTTCCCTGTTTTTTTGAAAAATGCGCAATGTATTCCTGCAAAGGATCCTTACCGTCGATCCATTTGTTATGAAGGAGCCGTTGCGCGGCTTCCAGATCCTCCGCGGCGATCTTGAAAAGCGGCACGATCTTTTTAGCGTGGACGATCGCGGCATCCAGTCCGGCCTCGACGCATTCATGAAGAAAAACACTGTTGAGAACCTGCCGGGCATGCGGTGCAAGGCCGAATGAAATATTGCTAACGCCGAGAATGGTGTGTACTGCGGGCAGATCTTTTTTAAGACGGCGAATAGCCCCGATCGTTTCCGGCGCCGCGTTGCGGAATTCTTCACTGCCGCTTCCGAGCGTGAACGTCAAAAGGTCGAAGAAAAGATCTTCCGGCCGGATGCCGTATTGCTGGGTCACAATTTGATAAATGCGCTTGGCGACACGGAGTTTTTCCTCCCGCGTTTTCGCCATGCCTTTTTCATCGATCGTAAGCGCCACCAGTGCCGCGCCATATTTTTTCGCCATGGGACAGATCTTGCGTAACCGCTCGCCGCCGTCCTCGAGATTGATCGAGTTGATGATGGGTTTCCCCGCGATGTGCTTCAAGGCCTCTTCGATCACCGCGAATTCCGTTGAATCGATCATCACCGGGACCGTTACCTGCTGGTTGAACCGGCTGATGGCTTCGATCATATCTTTCTTTTCATCGCGGCCGACGTAGGCCACGCAAAGGTCCACAAGATGCGCGCCCTCTTTCACAGCTTCGCGCGCCACGCCCACGATCGCGTCATAATCCTCATGTTCCAGGAGCTGTTTAAACTTTTTACTGCCGTTCGCGTTGGTCTGCTCCCCCACAAGGAGAGGCGCGGGCTTCTGCGTGAAAGCTGAAATACCATAGAGACTGGCACACGCCGGCTCATGTTTGGGCGTCCGCTTTTTAGGAATACACTTCCCGACACGCTCCACCACGGCTTTTAAGTGTTCGGGCGTCGTACCGCAACAACCGCCCACGATCGAAACCCCGAATTCTTTAACAAAGCGCTCGTGGAAATCCGCCAGCTCTTTGGGCGTCAGATGATAATGCGCCACACCGCCGACATTCTCCGGGAGCCCGGCATTCGGCAGGACCGAAATGTGCTTCACGGAATTTTCACAAAGGGTCCGGACATGTTCCGCCATTTCGGCGGGACCGGTCGCGCAATTCATCCCGATCACATCCACCGGGAACATCTCTAGCGTTGTGATCACGGCCTGAATGTCGGTCCCGAGCAACATGGTGCCCGTGGGTTCCAGAGTCACCTGGGCCATGAGCGGCAACCGCCGGCCCGTTTCCTTGAAAAATTCCACCGCGGCGATAATAGCGATCTTCGTCTGGAGCAGGTCCTGGCAGGTTTCGATCAAGAGGCCGTCCACCCCGCCCGCGATGAGCCCTTTATATTGTTCCTTGTAGGATGCCTTGAGCTCATCAAAACCGATATGCCCAAGCGACGGAAGTTTGGTTCCGGGGCCGACCGAGCCCATGACAAATCGCGGATGGTCCGGCGTGGAATATTTCTGGGCAAGTTCTTTGGCAAGACGCGCGGCCTTTTCATTGAGCTCCACCACGCGGTCCTGCAATCCGTACTCGGCGAGCACAATACGGTTCGAGCCGAACGTGTCGGTCTCGATCACATCGCAGCCAACTTTAAGGAAACTTTCGTGGACGCTCCGGATGGCGTCCGGCTTGGTGATAACGAGGTATTCATTACAGCCATCCTTGCCGCCAAAATCTTGCGAAGTGAGATTGAGCGTCTGGAGATTCGTCCCCAGCGCCCCGTCGAACACAAGGACCTTCTCATTAAGTTTTTTAAGAAGTGGATGGCTCACCCCGTTAGATCTCCATTTATATGATGTCCAGAATCAAATGCCCTGAGAACTAGCCCTTTTATTATGAATCTCTTGCCAGGAATCTATCAAGAGATCTAACGGGGCTCATGGGGAAATATATTAGCACACATCATGGACTGTAGACCACAGACTTCAGACTAAAAATGGCACTGGCACTCGCCACAAAGGCACAAGGCCACAAGAAAAGTCATGTGGCATGTGGCTTGCGGCATAGCAATTACGCTGCAGTTGCCAGCTGCCGCTCCGCCGCGGCGATATGCTCGAGGAAGGCTGCAACGATGGCAATGCCCTGCCCTGCCTTTATTGAAAAATTAATGGTTGGCAGGACTGGTCCTGATAACCTTTAAAAATTTTTGACTGAGATCAGGGCCTGCCCAACCCGATCCGCCTTCGATTCAAAAAAATCGAAGGACGGATTCGTCCTGTTTTTCAGGCGAAAAACCGGCCGTCCCAATACTTATCAATTTCAACGAAGATGAAATTGGGGCGGTCCAAACCACCTTCAAGAAAAGAAAATTGAGGTTTGGACCGAGGCAAACAGGCCAGGTGAGAACGGCGGCCTGCCCAGCCCGAACACCGGCCGAGGCAGACAGGCCAGACGAGGACCGCCGTGGTGATGATAGTTACGCCATTTGTGCAAAAATCTGACCGGCTTGCGCCTCAAGGATCAACTGCCGGACCGCTTCAAGGACCACAAGCTGGCCGTTGCGGAACGCCACAGCATTCCCGGGAAGAACTTGAGGGATCTTATTTAAAAGGTCTGCCGTGATCTGCGTTACCTGAGCGGCTTGAAAAACGATTGGGGTCGCGATCGGATACACATCTTCCCACAGCACGCGTTCCAACAACACTGACCTCTCCGCATAAAGAGAACTGAGTATGCCCTGCAAGTCAAAGGCAAGCGCGTTGGGATGTTCGCCCATGAACCGACCCAATTGAACGGCGGCATTCCCGTCCGGCTCCACGAACTCTGCAAACCCAGAATGCTGAACAGTTTTCACGAACCCCTTATCGAGCTGGGCACTGCGAGCTAGAATCCGGATATCGCCACGCACCCTGTCACCAAATGCGCTTTTCAACGATTGAATCGCGCGGAGGTAAGCCAGCAGCCACTGTTCAGACGGCAGACGCATGGCGAAAGCAAAGTGAAGACTATTCTTCGAATCCTGCTCCAAATAACTGCGTGCATCTTTTTCCATTTGTACAAAACTTTGAAGCGTCGCGGCAGACAATTGCGTCTCATATTCCGGATGTGCCGCTCGAAAGTTCATGCTTTCTGCCATCTGGGTATCAAAACCATCCGTTCCACCGGCCATTTCCGCCATCGCTTCAGGAAGAACGATATTATTAAAAGCATTCCAAAGCCCCTGGACCACCGGCTCCACGCCGACTCCCTTGACCTCTTGGGTGAATTCACGAGCCATAGTGTCCGGTACCGGCTTTTGCCGCAGCACCGTATTAAGAACTCCCGTATACACTTCCTGCAGCCGCACTTCGCTGCGCGGAGAAATTTGTTTTATTTCCGTTTCTGCTGCCAGCTCAGAACCTTGCGTGGAGATAAATTCTTCCGGCGTCGAAGGTTGCGAAGCAGACGTAGAATCAAAATAGGCTTGAACAGCCTGCTCGACCTTGGGCCAGACTTCCAGGATCTTTTCAACACCGGTTTTGAATTTTCTATAATCGTTCTTCGGCCGCCACTGCGGAGATGCGGGATTAAAGGATAAATTCATAAGATACGGAATGCGCGCCTGGTAAGGCACCGGTTCATCCCGGGTCCCCTTCCACCGTTTCAGAATCCCGGCATCCGTCCCGACCTCTGCGTTAAGCAATGCCCTTGTTGTTTTCTGATTGTCGCGAAAACCTTTTTTTGCCCCCTCAAAGCGTTTCTTGGCTATCTGGGAAAATTCTTCATCCGTTTTCCAGGGATCCTCGCCCGCCTTGATCTTTTCCAGCCATCTCCCGATAATGGACACCTCGACGTGAAAAAGATGCGTAAAAACCATATCAACGATCTCCTGCTTTCCGAGACTCCCATCTCGTTTAAGCATCCAGACTCGCTCCTGAGAGGTTCCATCGATTGTCCAATCGATCACTTCCGAAAAATAGTTCCACGCTTCACGAGCTCCTGCCAAAAGATCCGGATTATTCCAGTTAGGCTCCATCGGAAGATTGGTTTCTTCTTTTTTTAGCCAAAGATCGGCGATCAGGACGCCTTCTTCGCCGGACAACAGGGTTTCCTGAAGGTCGGGGGCCACATAGCGCGATACGGGCCTTTGCAACTTGTCCCCGCCGCTAAAATTCAGGAACATGACGGGTTTATTTCCGAACTTCTTCGAAAGTTTGGACGCCCAGAAATTTCCCTCATACTTGTCGGTGCTTGCAATAACTAGAATGAGATCCGCCTTTGAAAGATCGCCGCGGGCGGACACAGAAGAAAGAAGCGCGGTTTCACTTTCCGCGCAGATCAGAAACGCTATTTTAAAATTCTGGCCTAAAGAGATGATGCGGGATTCATGCTCCTCCGCAAACTTTTTAAATTCTGTTTTGACAGGTTCTCCCTTTTTATCGGGCTGGATAACAATATAAGAAACGGTCGCGTACTCCGCCCCCGCCGGAGGGATCCTTTCAAGGCCATAGCCAACAGCTATCCCGGTTTTTTCCACGATGGCGCGCAAAGCTTTTTCTCTTACCTGCTCTCTCTCAGGAGTGTAACGGTCGAGGCCCTGGACCTTGTCGATACTCTCCGGAAAAATCACAAGAGCCGGAGCGTTGGCCCCAAATTGGCTTTTAATTTCCTGAACCATAGCGGCCATCTTTTCCGTATTTACATCAAAACTTTCTTCCTTCATCTGAACCGCCGCGATCCTGGGAACTCCGCTTCTCTCCACCCCGTTGACCCACACGATCTGTTCCGGAAGTACCTTTGACTGCGCCTGAACATCCCCCGCCACTGAAGCGTCGGCGGGCAAGCGCACTTCGGAGCGCTGCTTGTCCTCCATTTGTTCTGCCTCGGTGATCACGCGCAAGGCGCCCATTAATTTCATAAAAGGTTCCATCAGCATATTGGGAAGGATCGGCGGTTCCTGACGGACGAAATCCTCCCGGGTTTTCCGGACATCATTCGCCACGATCCGGGCGAGTTCCAAGACTTCAGCATCCGGCTGAGCAGTAAAAGCTTCCTTGGCTGCATTTATTTCGGCCTGCCGGTTTTCAAATCCTTTCACATCGCCTGCAAAAGGCGTGTCATCAATCATTTTCAGGACGCGGGCGCCGCATTTTTCCCACAACGCCGCATGATCCCGCTTGATCTTGTTGAGGATCATTTCCCTCACGATGTCCCATAAATGCCGCCAAGGCGAATCAAAAACAGGCGAGTAGTCTATCTTATACATCTCTTGATTCAGACCCCGCGCAAACCTCCCCATCTCATGAATGATCGCACCGGTCACATCTTCCCCCCAAACGGGCGCGGCAACATCCCCATTCCATATCCGCCTCGCCGATTCACACAAATCCCCCTCCTTCGCACGAACCCAGCGATAGGGCTGTGTCCCCCGCGCTTCGGAGCGTTTGGTAATACGACCTGAAATAAAATGCTCGTTATAATCGGACCCATTGGTCGCCACACCAAACATCAATATCTGGTGACCCGCAAAAGGTCTTAGAAAGATATGGCAAGGTGTCGGATCGGAAGACGCTGCGAAAGAAGCGTATCCCTTCCGCTGTCCTATGGCTTTTCTTTCCGCTAACTCCATCTCAAGAAGGTCACCCTTGTAATTTACGGAAAGAAAATCAGTAAACCTCTGGCGGACCCATTCAAGATCATATGGAAATCCTTCGGTCTGGGTGATCTCGATCGACAGGTCCTGGAAGGCGAATGATTGACCCACCGCAATTTCTTTCTGCGCTTCGGAACGGAAAGCTTCAATTTCCGGAGAGATGGCATCGTCAAAAACAGCTTCAAGAAGTTTTGGAGAGACTGAAAAAAGCTTTACCCCCTTGTTATCCTGGCGGCTCGATCGACGCTCATAAGGCGTCTGCCTGAGGATCAAAAAAGTTCTCTCGAAAAGATCCTTCCTTTTGAGTTTGTTCGTCCCCTGCTCTTCATGAAGTTCCTCCCAAGCGCGGTTCCAGGCGATCAAAAAAAGCTGGCTCGCAGCAAGCGCCTGTTCTTTTGAAAAACCGAAGATCTCCCAATAAACCGGCTCTTCGACCATCGAACTGTGGAGGGCGTAACCGTCCCCGACATCCCGGGCCATTCTTTCCACGTCTTTCAGGACCTTGCTACGGATCTTTTCCTGCTGTACCTTGTTGATCAACACGTTCACTCGAGCCCCAGGACCTTGGTCCCTCGCTTCAAGGATCTTTTTCCGCGGCGCTCTATTCAGGATATCCCACGCGCCGCTGATCTTTTTGAATTGTTCCTCAGCCTCCACGTTACCAGGATTACGATCAGGATGATAGCGCGGAGCCAACTGACGGTATTGTTTCTGCGCGGCTTTATAACCACTGTCCCGTGAAAGATGAAGAGCGTCAAGGGCTTCATGGCCCTCGTTATCCAACAGATGCGCCTGCTCACGAATCGCGGCTTCGGCCTCCCGGCTCTTCTGGGATGATGCTTTGGCAGCGATCCCATCGATCACAGACTCCCAGTCATAACCCGCCAGATAACTCGCATAGACAAAGAAGAGATCTGTAGCACTCCATAATTGAATATTCACGGCAGGCTTTTTCGCAGCCCCACATTGATGCACCGCCTGGACCGCCTCCTTCATCCAGCGTGCGATCATGAACGCATCCTTGGAGCTCATTTCCGTCAGAGTGGCCTGCTTCCCGCCCACGCGCAGGTTCTTCGCATAAGGCGAAGCTGCGAAATAATGAGCCCAGTAGATCTCGCTTTGCAGATCTTTTTCCAATTTCCGGATATCCTTAGACGCAAAGCGAACTTTGCCGAGCACCTGCAGCAAGATCTCGCGCATATTCTTTTCATAAGCCGCTTTTCGCTGTCCCATCCATTGTTTTAAAAGCAGACCGCCCCAGACACCAAGAGCGGGAACTCCCGTCACAAGCAAAAGGATCAGAAGGATCCGCGCTTCGGCACGTACGGGAACGGTTTTCAAACCGTTCCTCTCAGTGCGGAGTTCGCTTCGCTCCTCCGAGCGGCGGGCGGTATACTGCGCGGCATATTTTTCGAAATCCTTCCGTGATAAAGCGGCTTCGAACGCCTTCACGTTCCTGGAACGGCTCACGGCGCTTGTCAGCCAGGAGCAGAAGTAATCGTTCGATATCGTATCGGAGTTCGCTCTCATGAATTCGATGATTGCATTCACATACTTCCCAAATTCCGACGGATCCTTGGCCTTCCGGATCAAGGCGTACATCGTGTTGGCCATGAATTCAGACGGTGACACTCTTTCGAAGATCACGATCCTGCCCGCGCTGCGGACCGAGCTGAGTTTTTCGACATCCGTTTTGACATCTCTTGGGCCGGGCCCTAAGACCGTTAAAAATTCCTTCATAAAACCCGCCAGATAATCCTTTTCGTCTTCGATCTCACCCCGGCGGATCTTTCCGGCAAATGCCGCCTGGTAATCGACCCCAATGCCCGTAATGGCCTCGATGACCTCGGGAGTGAGCTCGTACTGCAGAAGCGGATAATGCTCAAGGAAAAGCCGCAGCGACTTTTCGACGAACGGCCGGACCTTGTCCTTTTCCTTCGCCCAGCGCGCATCGATTTTCTTACGATCAAAATGAGATCCCAACTTCCCGGCATAAAAACTCGACAGGAGCTCGTGGATCTTCTGCCGCTCGTCGCGGTTCAGATTCCCGTGAGTGCGGAAAACATGCATGTAGTTATTCAACATGAGCCATATGGCGCTTTCGCGTCCACTGTCGGGCCGGACCACGGCCATCTCCGTGAACAATTGCGCGTCCGTCATCTCACGCAAGCGGTCCCCCATCCTTCCGTCCGCGACCTCGCCAGAAGTAAGATCGGCCGCCAGCTCACTTTGGGCTTCCAGTTGTTTTTGCTCCGCCGGCGGGATCCTGAGTTCCCGGTCCAACAATTCTTTCCTGGGATCTTTCTTCGCCCGCACTTCGGAGCGGATGGCTTCGCCTGCTCCACTGAGGTCGGTTTTTCGGGCTTCGTCCGCCGGCGGAGTCGCTGCCGTATCCGCCATCTGCTTAGTGGAGTTTGTAACCTTGCGCAATCTAAACAATCTTCCGTATCTTTGATCCACTGGCAAGCGTTTAAGATCGTCGTTTTGTGGTAAATCGAATTCAACGTACTGGTCTTTTCTCAAAGGAAAATCCAAAGACGCATCGCCATCAGGAAAGCCCCCCCTTTCACCGGATGGCAGTTTGTTCTCATGAGAAACATAGTGGTCATCCGTCACAAACCAGGCCCCTTCAGACGTGCCGGCGTAAAGAGCGCGGATGAAATTCTCCGGCCCTTCCGTCCTGTAAGACTCCGCGATCTTATAACCTCTTTTGAGCAGAAAGACATCAAAACCCTGTTTGATCCTTTCTTTGAGAATATCCGGAAACTGATCCGGACGGGTGATGTCCGCGTCAATAAACAGGATCGAGTGTTCTTGCTTCGGTTGAAGACCAAAATGGTCCCACTGAAAACGTATGCGCGGAATCCCAAGCTCGCTGTCTACGCGGATATCATGGATCCTCAAAGCATTGAACTCGAGTACAAGGCCCATCATCAAATAGACCTTGATCTGCACATCCGCAGAATGCGCCCCGCCCAAATGATGTTTGGCGTTCAGATAACGCAGCATTTGGTCCGTATTTCCTAATGTGAATAACGCATTGTCTCCACGTTTCTTCAAGACCTTGAGCGCATCAGCCACCCATTGCAGATCGCTAACGGCAAGATCCTGATAATGCGAAACGAAGTAATTCTCCGTCGATCCAAGCATCACAAGAGCTCCTGAAATATCAGCCCCGGCTCCTCCATAAATAGCCGTCAGCGGACGACCTTCAGGATTAACGACCTGACGCAGGCTCAAAGCATAGGTCAGGGAAGAATCATCAAAAAGATCGTCCACTATATGCGAGAAACCGTTCCTTAAAATATGGTCGAACGCGCGATGAGCAGGACCCATTTCAAAGTTCCGAGCTTCGGAGCGGACTAGGGACAAGGCCTCAGCAACTGTCATATTTTTTTCTTCGGATCCAAAAACATCGGATTCTCGGAACGACGGGGAGATATAGCCGGGTGTTGATTTATACGTCGAAGCCTGCCTCGGAAGAATTTTCTCTGAAGAAACACTCGGGACCACAAGAGAGAGCTTGGGAGCGGCGGGGGCCTTCGCGGACTTTTCTTTTCGAACAGGCTCGGGAGCCTTTTCTTCTTTAATAATGATCGCCGGATGGCTCAGCACAGGCGAGACGCCCTGTTTCACGCTGTAAATGCCTTTCCGGTTCCGGAAATGATCGTTCATGTCATTCACCAAGGCATTCCATCCCTGGCGTCCGATCTCTCCCTCAGGCCTCAGGACGATATTCCCTTGGACGAATTCTCCCTGCTCGGTACTCAAAATAAGATCGACGACCTGCTGGCTTCCCGTAAGACCGGCCCGGATTTTTTCCAATATTTTCTCCACTCGCCCCGCCATCTCGGAAATCTTCGGCGCCGCCGGCGTCACAGGAAGAGGCTTCGCCTTTTTAGGGAAAGTCTTTTCCAGAGGAACTCGTAACACGCGTGCCTTTAGAAGTCCTAATTTCCTGGCGGCACGATAAAGCGACCATTCCCCATCTTTCTGGAGAGCGTCCGCATTATTCTTCAGCCCCATCTTTCGCCGCTCTTTAAATCTCTTCGCAACGCCTTTAGGCGTGGCATACAGGTCTTCCGTGGTCTCGAGGATCAAGGCCCCCGAATTTTTGAGGGACGACACCGTGCTCTGATAAATAGCGGCTTCCTTCGCGATCTGCCTCTGCGTCGGATTCGTTATCCCCTGCTTTTTGAATTTTCGCAATGCGGCTTCGGCCTTTTGCTGCGCGGTCTGCCGCTGTTCAAGAGGCGCGAAAATGGGCTTTGCCTCGCGAGGATATTTTTTCTTCCAAAAGCTTATCGCCGCGGCCGTAACACCCAACACTCCCGCCACAAGCGCCTGGCTGGCATCCTCGCCATGAACCCTGATAACCTTTGCAACCGCCTTCTCCAGCCTTTCTTTAAGACCTTCCGGCATCCGTGTCGCCTTGACAACGCGCTTCCGCACCTCAGAGCGCTGAAAAGTTTGTCCATTTTCCTGTTTATTTTCCTGCGTCTCCGGAGAGACCATTGACGCCGGGGCCTCGCCTTCAGCCCTGAGCGCGGTCAAAAGTCTAGGAGCAAAGCCCTCAGGAAGCGGCTGGGACGATATTAAATAGCGCTGAATAAATTCTTCCATAACGCCCTCTGCCATTGCCCCGATCTGGCCTAGATCAATTTTGAGACGCCGGGTCTCTTTTAAAATGAAGCACACCATAGTAATCAAAAGGCCCGGCCAATCCTCGCGCTCCGTGTTTTTATGAAACAGGGGATATTTTCTCCATTGCCCGTTCAGATCACGGATATTGACCTCTGCGGTATAAGGCCCTTCCAGCTCCAAGCTTTCAAGGGCAACCATCCCAAGGGTATCATCTCGATCATCATAAACAATGACCCTCCATTTGAAAAATTCCGGATGCCTCGCACGAACCACATCGTAGCGAAGCTTGTTTTTCTCTCCAAAAAATGCCAGCGCTTCCAGCATGGGCCATAAAGCATCCGCTTCCTCTTGGGTCGGAGGCATCATGATCGAAGAAAGCCTGAGACCGTATGCCGAATCACGTTCAATCGTCAAATCGTCCTTCGCTCCGGGAGACGAAATGATCCCGAAATGAATGTTGGGCATCAGCCTGGGCAGAGCCGTGAAGTCAACCCGATCCGGGGCATCGACCGCCGAAGGCGAAACTCCGGAGGGGCTTTTCGGATCTAATTTCCCGGATACTACCAAGCCTTGGGGCTGAGGAGTTCCGTCAGTCAACATTTCTGCGACCGATCTCCCATTCAGGACTTTGTAGCGGCTTTGCATCCTTACGCTCCGTTGGATGTCTGCGATCACGCCGGCATCTCCGTAAACAAAAGCGTACTGCGGATCCTTCAAAGCCGCAGGGTCCCTGACCCAAAACCAAAGCCAGTGAAAGTCCGAAAGAGCTCTCATTGCGTCATAAGGGTGCGTCCCCTGCGATAGAGGTACCCAATTAAGATAATTCTCCATATCGCTTGCCGAAAACAGAACGACGATGGCTGACTTGTGACGGACAAACGCCTTCATGAGAGGGATCATCTCTGCCAGCTTCGAAGGGTCAGGATCTGTGATCAGAACCATATCCTGCGAGGCGATCGGCACCGGAAACCGCAGGCCGTCCGGGCGAAGTTGTTCTCCATTCTCGAACTGTCGCAATTCCGTCCCGGGGAAAAGCTCCTGAAAAAAACCTTTCCATTTATCCCGGTCAGCGCCTGCCGGGCCCAAATGCATCACCTTCAAGCTTTGATGCCCGGCAAAAAACTGCTTCAAAAATTCCTTGAACGACATCGCCGTTGCATCCGGCACCATTGGCAGCCGGGATTCGGAGCGCGACCATCCTTCGGCCGTGTAATAAAATCCTTCCGTAATGCTGTAACGAATCCGCCCGGTCGCAAGCCATACCCGGAATTCTTGGTCAGCTTCGTCGACCCATTTCTCAGGATTTCCAGGAAAACGGCTGTCCTTATATTGGACCCTAAAACCTTTTTTCTGCTGCCAAGCCATCACAGCATCCCATGATTCTCGAACAACTTTCGCGAACGCCTCAACATCAGCGAGGGTCCTGAGCGGCTCTGAAAAAGCACGGATATCCTGCTCGCTTCCCCGGTAATAAGGCATGAATCCGCTGTTCAAACTCCAGTAAAGCCTGATGTCTTCGGCATGATCGAAACTTTGGAGGATCACGATGGCAAGCGTCAAAATTTCCCTTATATACTGAATATTCTCTGCCGTAAGCTCGTCTTTAGATTGATATCTTTCAGCAAGGTGGGACAAAACCGGAACGATGTTCCCCAGTTTGTCGCTTCTCACGTCCCATAATGCTTCGTAAATCGCCCTCTCTCCTTGGGATACGGTCGCTTTGGAAAGTTTTTCAAGCCTTTCATGTTCTTGCTCAACACCTACCCAAACAGCGGCTGTCTCATTGAAGATCCCTTGCAATTGGCGTCTTACCTCCTCCGTAACCGGCCCCGGACGGAGACCCGAAATAAGCTTATCTATTTTTTCAATGTGCGGCATGACCGAACTCTTTAAAAGACCCATCTCACGTTGCGCAAGGATCACCGCTGAGGCTTCTTCCCGCGCTTCCGAGCGGTCACCCTGTAAAGACCCGGTCTTTGAAAGCTCTTTAAGACCGGGTCTTAGACCGGCACTCAAACGCGCTTCCGAGCGGCGGGTATGCAGAGCGAGATAATCCTCAAAATTCTTGCGCAATAAAGCCCCGGAAAACGCCTTGGCGCTTGTGCTCCGGTCGATCTCGCCTGTAAGCCATGTGCAAAAGTATTCGTTCGACAGAATGTCGGAATCCATGCGTATGAATTCCATGATCGCCTTCATATATTTTTCAAATTGCGCCTGGGCCTTGATCTTCCGCACAAGAACGAACATGGTGGCTCCCATAAATTCGACCGGCGATATCTTATGGGTCAAAAAAACCTGGGCCGCCTGCCTCATGAGCAAGAGGACCCGAAGAGCAGGCGCCTCTGTCTCTAAAAAGATCTCGCGGAAAAAGTGCCCCGTATAAAAGACCGGCCCTTCCATCTTTCCCGAGCGGATCTCTTCAATAAAAGCAATTTGATAATCCATGGCGATCCCCGTAAAAATATCCAAAGCCACTACAATTTCATCCTCGGAACGAGACTTGTGATAAGCCCGAAGATTGTCTTTAAGCCCCTTATAGAGATGGGGCTGAATTTGCTTTCGTGTCGCCAAGCCATCTTTCACCGTTTCTTCTTTCGCGGCGTTGTCTTTCAGTCCTTTAAAGAATTTCGCAAGCGCGGAATCTTTTTCATAACCCACGGTCTGAATGGCTTTGTCTTTGCCCCGCGCTTCTGCCCTCACTGGGGGAGAAACAAATCCTCCGATAAAATGCCAAACGCTGACCTGCTTGCCATCAAGTTCGAGCGTAGCGGGTTCCCATCCCTTGTCTTTGAAAGGAAATGCATAACTTTCCCAAAGACCTGGCTGAGGGATACCGGGCCTCCAACTTTTCGTTTCCTCACGAATCCTGGCTTCGTCACTTGCGTAAAATGTTTCGATTCCCAACTCCCGGGCAACAACCATCATCTCCGAGATCGCCCCTTCGATCCAAAGACGGAACATTCTGCGTTCAACGCCTTTGATCTTCCGGTATCCCCGTGAAGGATGGATCTGGTCAAAAATCAAGACGGGTTCCCCGTTCAAAATACGGCGATCGAGCACGATCATCCCGAAAGTCCCGCGAGAACCAATTTCCTCCTGCGAAGCCTCGATCTTCAGAAAACCCAGCGACTTGCCGAACTTTTGCAGCATGGCATCGGTCGGCACCACATCAAAAGCATCGAAAACGTCGTCGTAGCGAACGACCGCTTCCAGCGTTTCTTCGCGGACCTTATGACCTTCCTTCAAAGGATATTTCCAGGAAACAAGCCGTCCTGCTTTGAATTGCTCCTGAAATTTTTCGATTTCAAGAGGTTCTTGGGCCAAAACCGCCAGGGTGGCATTTTTTTCCTTTTTGACCTTGTCGTAAACGCCATTCGGGATCCCAAGCGCAAGCTCGACGTCCGGCGGGAAACCGACCTCCAACAAAAATCTCGCAAGCCGGATCAGCTCCATCCGCAGTCTGGGTGCAACATCGTCCGAGGCCTTCAGATTCCACCCTCCCAGTCCAAGGGTTGGACCGGCCACCAAGGCGACCAAAGCCTTCTTTTTCATTTCAACATCCGGAGGAAACCAGTTACCCAGAATAAGTTCCGGCTGGAAAGGCTTGGGGTCCAGAACCTCGGCATGATTCACAACGTGGGTCCCGAAACGGATCGTATCGCCTTGCCATTGAACGCTATAGGCATACATCATTTCATTCATCCGCGAGATCTGGAATCGCATTTCGTCGAATGAAACTTTTTTTCCGTCCAGAAATATTTCCAGGACTTTCGAGGGAAATGCTCGAACTTCGGACTGCGCAGCGATACCATCACGCGCTTCCGAGCGATGGTGTTGGGCGTCAGTTTTTCGGTCTGAGGGGGCTTCTTCGGCGGCTTTCAATCTCGCGGCAAGGAGAGTCCGCAAGCCTTGCTCCATTCCGGGAACGAATTCCGTTCTTCCGCCAAAAGTCCCGGAGAAATCCCGGATCAGGAAATCGCATTCTCGTTCATGCTGGATGGAACGTTTTTTCTTCTGGTCAAGATCCCGGACATCACGGATCCGGTCGAAGCCCCCCTTGATGTAAAGACGCAGACGATTCAGCACCTCCGGCATCGGAAAATGGTCCCGGGCCTCCCACTCCTCCTCGGTCATGATCCCTGCGGCAACAAACCGGTTTTGGGCCTTGGGTTTTACAATGTCCGGTCCCGCCAGTTGTGTCGCAGCCACGGAAGTAGCTGTTTGCGTAGAAGCATTCCGAACTTTATCCGGAAAATGTCGGAGCGCTTCCTTTATAAGCGCCCCGGCATAAGGATTATCAGAAAGACGCAAGCGGGCCAGATCCAGCATCGCTGACGCCTCGTCATCATAACGTTTGGTCCTTTTAACCGACAAAAGATACTCACGCCAAAGATAGGTATATTCCGGGAAATATTCCAGAGCCTGGAAGGCGACTTTTCTGGCATCTTCTGTTTGATTTGAAAAACGCAGTGCCCGCGCCAAAGCGGTCCAGGCATAGGGGTTTCGGGGGTCAAGCAGAACGGCTTCTCTGGCATCCCGGATCGCGTACTTATAAAAGTAGCTTTTGATTTCAGCGTTAGCAGACTGGGACAAGACCACCGTCTGCTCCGGATCTAATATCCGGACGCCTTGCTCATGCCATCCCTTTTCATATCCTCTGTTTTCTCCGTCCCGAATTTCACTCCGGGAAGGATCATCCTCTTCCAAGTCCTCGCCATCGGTCGCGGCAATCGCTTCATCCATCTTTTCAATAAAATCGCTTAACTTGTCAGCGATGCCGGGCAGGTCATTCTCGACGAAATAGTTCTCGAGATCTTCGGTTTTCCTCTGATCGTAAAGCCTGAAAATAGCCGGAAGATCCAAACCGCGCATCGCCTTCGCCAAAACCCCCATCGAGTCAAGGGCTTCGCGAACAAAAGCCGCCTGCTGGTCTTCGTCAAAATCACTCGCATACTGTTTCTTGACTATTTTTTCGGATTCTGCCGCCTCACCCTCCGGAGATTTATCTTCCTTTTCCACGAATTTGATCGAAAGCATTCCGGACTTTTCAACACGCTGGATCTCGACCGTCTTCGGATCCGGTTTCAAAATATTGATTAGAAGCGCCGCGGGATCCATATTCCCGAGCTCGGCAGCGTCAAAGACAAACTCGAGGAGATCTCCCCCGATCATGTCCACCGTGCGAAGGGCTGGTATCGTTTTTTTGTCCTTCTTGCCGACAACGAATTCCTGAGACTCCTCGGCGACGCCCTCGTCCACAACGAACTCCTGAAGCTCCTCGGCGATCCCGGGCGCCTTTTTCACATTCACAAAAAGCGATACACTTGGTTTTTGGACTTGCCTTTGCTCCGGCTTCACTCTTCCGGATTGATTTTTTACTTTCGCCGAAGGCGCGGGCGGCGCAATCTTCTTTAACTCTTTTTGGGGAGGAGCAATTTTCTTTTTAGCTGCTGCCGGCGGCGTTTTCTTTTTCCGTATTTGCGTCTTTAAAGGAACCGTCACTGTTTTTTGCGAGGCTTCTTTCACTTCAGTGCGCGAGGCAAAGCTGCTTTCATGGCCTTCCTCCGAAAATGGGGCAAGATTCTCGGATTTTAGATTCGCAAAAGGAGCGCTAAAAAATTCCTCGAGTGCGTTATTCGCCAGGTCCACAAAAGGCGAAGCCTTGGGCGTTGCCCAAACTTGCGCCGCCATAGCCGCTTTTAATTTTTTCGCAAAAAAACTTGTTTTGAGATCAGCGCCCAGAAGAAGCTTCACTTGATCCACATTGACCTGGGACATTTTTACTGGATATCCCTGCCTTGGTTCCCCTTCGAGAATCGCCGCATCCAAGCCCCTCTCAGGAGCCGCCTGCCCGGTCAAGAGAATCCCGAGCTCAGTGTGGAAATCCACCCACTTGTGAAGCCGGAGTGCGATAAAAATAAGATCCATCTGCAAATGATGCGGCAGGAGCCCTCCCGGATCATAAAGCTGGACGCCGCTTGTCGCGTAAACGATCTTGCGAAAGATCTCCGTCGCCTGGGTATGCATCCCCATGGCTTCGCAGCGACTGAGAATATTTTTGTAAAGGATGAGCGCATCCGCGAAAGGAGCCCTGTCCTTTTGCTCCCGGCCAAGTTTCAATAATGCGTCAGCTCTTTCTTCCTCCAGGAAATTATTGCGCATGACTTCCTGATAACGCTTCAACACATGGTTTCTCATGCGTTTCGCCAAACGCTCTTGAAGGTCTTTCACCGGCATCAAATGGCTGTCTTCAATGTTGTAGAAATGCGTATTGAGCAGCATCCTCATTTCCTCACTCGCGACATAATGATCGTGGGTGATCTCATCGGCCTGAATATCACTGTAAATATCCAGCCACTGCTGCCCGAAATTAAGCCATATCGCGAGCTCTTTCATATCCTCCGGGTTATCGAGCTCCAACAAATCCAGATAATCCTTCGAAACATTAAAAGCTTGCGTCAGGCGTTCCGTATGCATCATACGAACAACGTTCTGTTCCGTGTCGGCGACGATCAACGGCAGCACGGAATCGTATTCCACAACCACGGAATGGCTCTTGAAATTCTCGAGCCTCACGCGAAGAAAATCGAAATCCGGCCGCCTCGCACTTTCTTCCCAGAATTCAAGCGCCTTCAGGATCTTTTGGGCATGGTCACCTTCCATCCGTGGCTGGAGCACCTTCCGGTCGAACAAATTATCACGATTCGCTTTGTAGTACTCCACTGCCTCCGGGCTTCCATACAAAATTCCCTTATTGAAAAGGCGGATCGTGCTTTCTGCCCTGGCATGATACGACTTGCCCTCTCTTGCGATGGCGATCTCGGGCCGCGTGATCATGATCGCATCATAAACAGGCCCCAGATAATCCTCGATTTGCTTCGTCAAAAAGAAAAGGATCTGTCCGTAAAACTCGACAAGGGCCTGAGAAGTGTTTTTCCCGGGCTTTATTTTCCGAAAATGCTGGAGTGCGACGTTCGACAGCAAATCAGCCCCCTGGTCCATTTCCTCCCGCAAAGCATTCGCCCCTTTCGCGTCGAGAAGACCACGGGCATAGGACACAAATTCGTCGGCGCCGTCGAAATCGACTAAAAGCCTTGAAAGGAATAATTCGTAAAGCGGCTTGTAAAAATCCTGTTCGAATTTTTGAGGTTCATCGAGGATCGCCGTTCGGGGTGTTTTCCCAGGACCCTGCGCACGATCGATCCCGGCGAGAAGTTCCTGGATATAATTCGCGAGCTTATCCGCATCCCCGATCACCGGCTCTTCCGACCGCGTCTCGGAGCGAACCGCCTTGGGATCAACAGGCTTAGCAGTGAGCGGAGACTGTCCCGTGTCGGAAACCAGGAGCTTGCCGGTTTTTATCATTTCGATCGCGTTTTTAAATATCCCTTCGGCAAAATCCCGGCCATTCAGATCTTTTTTAAATTTTTGATCCGTCAACCCGTCAAAAAAAGCCTTGAAGATATCGTAAAACGCCCCAAAATCACCGCTTTTCACGATGCCATAGACCGATCTCATGCTAACCAGAAAAGCCCGGAGCACGAGCAGAAAGCGCTGCTCCCCGGTGAACCTCCTGGCCATAAGAAGCGGATTCCGGGTAAGATAATAAATTCTTTTCCGGCTGAAGCGTTTGAGTCCGCCTCCCACGTTATGACGAATCTTGGCCTCGGGAATGACCATGCTTTTGAAACCGGCCGCTCCGGCGCGCAGGCAAAAATCCGTGTCTTCAAGCCCGAAATACAAATAGTCATCAAAGCCGCCGATCTTCTCAAAAACATTCCTTCTTACCAAAATCGCGGCGCTCCCAAGAGCGGGAACTTGCTGCCTGTAACTGAACTGGCCCTTGTCTTCTTTACCGTAACCCCTTGGAAGCCATAAAAGCCTGCTTCCGCCCGCGGAATAATAGACGTTCGGCCGGCTATAAAAATATTCCTGGGCGCCAAAGATGCCGGTCCTTGGATATTTTTCGGCTTCGCGCTCCAGAACGTCCAGAAGGTTAGGCGGCAAAACAGTATCGTTGTCGGCAAAGTAAACATAATCGCATCCCTGCGCCAGGGCATAGGCCACGCCGATATTCCGGGCCGTGCTCACTCCCTGATTAACGGGATTACGGATCACGACAGCGTTCGGCAACTTCTTTAGCCTTGCACCGTCCATGGGATAGGACGTTTTCGAACCGTCGTCAACGACGATGACTGAGAAATCAGGGTATTTTAAGTTGGCGGCCGAATCTAAAAAAGCGTCCGTGTAGTGGTCATTATTGAAATTGGCGGTAACAATAGCGATTTTTTTCCGTTTCTGAAGAACCGCCTGGGCAGGCGCGGACAGAGACAGGATCTTCGTTTCAGCAGCTTCGGCGCCGGTAAAAAAGAAGGCCGGAAGACCCTCCGCTTTTGAGGCTTCGACGTTCTCATTCCGGTCATCAAAAAAGACGCTTTCGCCACGTTTGATCCCGTATTCCCGTTCAAGCCTTTCGTTCATCGCCTGGAACACCCGGGGACCATCCCCCTTTCGAAGGCCAAGCTCATAAGACGTAAAAACATGGTCCGCCAGCGCAAAAATATCCGGATGATGTTCTTTTAAGGATCGAATATGAAGACGGTTTGTGTCGCTTAAGATAAAAACCTTGGCGCCGTTTTCCCTGACTCGCTTCATTAAATCAACCGTTTCCGGCTTGAGCGTAAAAATGTCTGACCAGATCCTCAAGAATTGGTCATAGGAAAGAGTTCGGATCTCTAGCGCGGCACACAGCTCGGCGTAAAATTTTTCGGGCGATATTTCGTCACGCTCGAACGCCTTATAAGAATCCGAAGCCGTCGCGAGATCGACGATCTCCTCGACGCTTTTTCCGCGAACCCCCGCGTCGATAAAAGCCCGGGCCATCTTCTTGAAATCATGATCAAAGATCACTCCCCCAAGATCAAACACCACCGCTTTCAGGGGCAGCTCGGAGCGGACCTCGGAGCGGGGGTCTCTGGATGCCTTTGCCCGTTTCGAACTCAAATAGTTGTCGATCGCTTCATTCAAAACTTTTTGGCCCATTTCATACAAAGCCATCCGATGCGTATACGTTTTGACCAAATCGACCTTGCCATTCGCATCCTCAACAAGATAAAGATTATTAAGCAAAAGCTTTTCCAGACCTTCATCCAGAATGAAGGCGCTAGTGGTTCTTTCGTCAAAATCCCTTCCGCCGGCCGCATAATCCGTGACATCCTTAAGATCGCTCGCAGACGGGATCTCTTTGCAAACATATTTGATCATTCTCAATTTGAACTCGTACTTCCCTCTTACGGGCCATGGGACCCCATACTTACGGGAGAATCTCTTCCGGAGACCATGGTCATTCAACATCGCCGCCAATTCAGCGGGGACTGTCCCCTGAAATCCAGCATCGATAAAAATAATCTCCGGGCGATCAAGCATTCCTTGATCGTACAAGTACTTGAGCAGCATCTCCCTGTTTTCCCGATAGCCGTAGATCATGCCCCGAGATACCACGACCGACCGGACATGGGGGATCGGCGTCTTCAATGCCTCACCGATCTTCTTAACCGCCGTAAAAATATCATCCGCGCTCCGGCCCAGGAACACAAAGGTCCGGTCCTTGTTCTTCTTTGCATCCCCGGAAAACTCTTCAAATAATTTCTCGATAAAATGAAAAAACGGTGCGCTTTCATTTTTAAACCACCAGGCATAGAAGTCCCGCATGTCGGGGAACTTCGATTTAAAACTCTCGAAAAGCCTAAATTTTACAATATCCTCTAAAAGACTTTCTTCGCCCGAAGAGCCGACCCCGGATCCCGGCCCCGCCTCTTTGATCCTTTCTGCGATTGCGGTTTCAAGAGAACCGGCGGCTTCCGAAAGAAGATCGTTCAAGAGCCGGTAAAAAGAAGCCGCCGTTTTTTTGCTCGGTCGCATGGCAGCATGCCTTAACAAAATATACATTTGTGCCCGGAACAGCTCCGGCGCTCGCCTCCCCTGATATCCAGCCCTTACAAATAGATCCGCCGCTTTTCGCTTCAGATCTCCCCGGTCCAGCCCGGTCTCCCGTTCGGCGATCTCATTCAAATTTTTGACGAGCAGATCTGCCCGCCTCACATCAAAATTCAATGAACTTCTTTGGGAGTCATTCATAACCGCACCGGAAAACTTCTGGCCCAAATATTCTTCGAGCGTTTCTTTGTGGCCGGCGAAAACAAAACCCTTAAGCAGCTCTATAAATTGCCGCTGATAAAAAAACGGTTTTGGCTCATCAGGATGGAACCACAAACGCTTGAACTCATCCAGCGCGAGCAATTGCCAAAAAAACGGTTTCTTCTCGTCCACCCCATCAACCCACTCGATCTTTCCGCCATTTTGGTTCTTGATCTTTTCCAGAACTACCCGCAAACACGCGTCCTGATACGAATAAAGCATGCGTTCCCACGCTTCTCCCTCCCGCTTTCCGTCATCATGCCTCCTTAGATCTTTGAGGATTTTTAGCATGTCGGCCCGAAGCTTCGCGTTCAAATGCATTTGATCCACATTGCTTTCCAGCTCTTTCCAGTGCGATCTCCACCAGCTTTCATTCATTCTAACTTCTGCCCGCGATGGCATTTGTTTAAGCCAGGCATCGATCGTGTGAGAGGTTTGGGATAGAACGTACCGGCTGGTGCCCCAGACAGAAGCGTAGAGAGTTTCTTTTCCAATTCGCCGGAAACTGGCTTGCACAAAAACCCAGAAGATCCACTTGCGTTCCACGCTAAAGCTTACCGAAGGGCCATCCCCATCTCCCTCAAGATAAATAGAGACTCTGTGCTCCCCGGTATGAATGATCGACCAAGGAAGCGCCGCTAGCACGGGGTTCTTTTCGATCATCCGGAAAATTCCCCGGACCAGTGGACGGATCCTCCACCCGGCCATTTCCGAGATCATCGTCTTATAAGAGATCCTTGCTTCCGCCCGCGCGCTCGCCGGTCCCTGAAGAGCAATCTCGTCTCTCGCTTTAGGCCTTCGATGCGGATCTTGAGAAGCATCCCCTCCTCCTTCAGCCTGGGAAGGCGGTAATGCTAAAAAATCTTGTGAAACACGCTGCGGGACTTTCCCGGTGAGAAGCAAGTCTTCGATCACAGGATAAGCGTTCTCAACCCACCTGAGCATATCAAGCGGGGACGCAAATCCGGCTTCTTGAGCCGATACGACCCCCTCCAACGGATAGGCGTCTTCACGCTCCTGCATGCGGACCAAAACCACTCGGTCCCTGAGCATGATCTTTAATTTCTCAAAAGAGACCTTGAAACCCGACAGAGATCTTTCGATCTCAGCAATCTTGCCTTCCGCATCCTTAATCCAGCCATCCATCTGCTGATCGGTCCATTTGCGATCTTTTATTTGATCTTTTTGCCGTTGAAGTTCCTGATAACTCCTGAGATTTTCTTGCCACCGCTTCAACTCTTCAACAAGCCTTGGACGCTCCCAGAGATAGTCTTCGAAAATAAACCGCATCTGCTCTTTGAACAACTTTGACGACGGATCTATGACCATGGCTTTCATTCGCCCGGGAATACTTCGACTTTCCATCGAAATGATCCCTTGCTGTTGCCGCATCTCTAATTCAGTTCCCGGTGCAAATTCCCTCAAACTCCGCTCTTCGCCAAGATCAACTAAAAACGATTCAAGGAATGACAAGCCTTCTCTGTTTTGATGCGTATACCGGAAGTTATACCTGCCCTGAACGCCCATGGACGACTGCAACACCCATCCGCTCACGGGATGATGGTAATCCATCCAGACGAGGCTCGATGCAAACGGAGATTCTTTTTTCTTCGATTCTTTTTTGAATCTTTCGATCAGAGCGAGATACTTCTCGCCGATCCTTCCGGTGATGGTTTCCAATTCCTTCAGATCCACTCCGGGAGGAACCTCTGCCATAACTTTCTGGATCGCCTCCTGGGAACTTGGCAAATCGTCTGTCGAAAACGCCGGAGACGCGGTTGGAACCCCATTTTCGATATCCCGCATTTCGCTACGTTCTACTTCGCTCTGTGGCATATGCCCAGAGCTTCGAAGCAACTTGTCGTCACTTTCCGAAAGGTTCTCCGAAGCCCAGCGAGCCTGACGAGACTGGGCGAAGGATGACCGCATTTCGCTGCGGACTTCGCCGGATGGCAATACCGTTGTCCCGAGATTTTCTTCCCCTTCCAGATAGCTTCGCAATTCGTCGCCGAAACTGCGCGGCACAAGTTTCCTCACGGATAACGGGATCCGTTCATCCTGCAAACCAAGCGAGAGCTGATTGGGATCACGTTTCGGAGGCCGGCTTGCGATCACATGCGCGAGCCAGTCAAATGCCGCCTGCTCCGTCGTCCGTGAAACAAAAATAAACTGGAAGAAAAGCATCCGAAGATTCATGTCCCCGGGATGGTCACCGGTCACTTTCAAAAATGCTTTTTCCCGGGCTTCTTTATGAGAAAGCGCCGGATCCCCGGAACGGATCCGGTAGTAAGCCGCCTGATAAGCCTCGATAAGACCCGCCAAGGCGTCCACCCTGTCCATTTTCTCTTTGATCCTGGCGATCTCTTTTTCAAGATGCTCCCGGGTTCCGGGATTTATAGCGGCTTTGTTCCAGATCCGGTTCAGGGCTTCCACGTTGTTTGAAACGCCTAGCTCAACGAGCTCGTCTTCTTTTTGAAACCATTTCATTTGACGAAGCCCCATCACATTCTTCCGGAAAGTTTCGTGATTATTCCTGGCGATGCTTTCCTCGAGCAGTGCAACCTTCGCCCGGATCCTCTGATTCCTCAAACGGACGATCCCGAAAATATCTTTCATGCGTCCTCCGGCGAAATTAGCCAGGATCTGCGCGGATAGATCGCCTTCGCGAGGCGTCATGAGATGATCGAATTCGGTTTGATAGGTATGCAGAAGACTCTGTACCACAAGCCGCCAGGTCTCATACCTCTTCAAACTCGGCCCGCTCCAGATCCACCAGGGTTTTTGGGGATCATGGCTGAGATTATATTCCGCGCTCCCAAACTCCAGCTCCGTCCCGAAAGAAGAGGCGTTTTCCCGAAGCTCAGAGCGCATGGGATCTGCGACCAAGGTGTTTTCTCCGACCCGCTGTTCTTCGGGTGGCATTCCAAAAAAATCTTCGGGGACAGGTTCATACAGATCGGCCTCAGGGAAAACCGGCTCTTCGGGAATTTCCCCGCGCGCCCGGGCGGCGAGCACCGCGAGGACCTCTTGGGCGGCTTGCCTCGTTTCGGGGATCTTATCAACATACGTATCCGAGAAGGAATGCAGGCCGGGGTTTAATTCGAGAATATAAATATTCCCCTGTTCATCAAAAATATAATCCGGCGTCAAGATGATCGGATCTTCCCCCGCGTAATGTTCGACCGCCTGATAAAGCCGTCGGCTCAGAGCCTCGGATTTTTTTCGATATTCGGCAAACGGGAACGCCAAGCCTTCAAAATCTTCAATCGACATCATCCCGGCACCTTCCATCCCCCATTGCGAAGAACTGTTCTCCCCCTGTCTCACGAAACCTCCGAAGCGCACCATGAGTTTGGTTTCAATCTCTCCCTTCCTGTTCCGGTAGATCATGGCCCGGACCGTCCAGTCATGCGACTTGATCTGCCGCGGCACGATCCTGGCCTGAAGCACGGCACCTCCGTTTCTTGCGAAAAACCTGATATTCTCGAAGAAAAAGATCTTGTCCTGCGGCGCATTAAGATCGAATAGTTTTACCTGCTGCCCGGTTCTTCCGTTCGTGGCTTTCTCCACGATTTGCCCGGCGCCCTCTTTCCTGAGCGTCTCCACAGCCCGGCGAATATCCGCGTTCGAAGGATCCGAAGAAAGCGAGATCGTCGGAGGGATCGGCAAGCCATATTCGGTCAGGAAGGGGTATTGAGAAAGTTTGTCGATCAGAAGCCAGCGAGTGCTTTCCGAAACAGGGATCTTGGCCGTCGGGATCGCCGCGGACCTGAAAAAATCCTTATAGCGTTTCACGTCCGGATAGATCGAAAGACCCGCACGCACGGGCTTTTTAAAAATGGCGAAGCGGTATTTTCCGTCATCTCCCACAATAAGCCCGGACTTAAGCACCAGCTCTCCCGGAGGAGCGTCTTCGGCCATATCCAGATAATTGTACGCAACGACATGGGCGCGACGCGGCTCTGACACACTCAACCGGAGAAACGCTTCGGAGACCGAACGCGTTTTCCACGATTCTTCCGGAAAACCGATCACGGGCAGCGCATCATTCCATTCGACATCCGTCACAATTTCCGGAATGAAGCCAAGGTGCCTTCCTGCCGTCGTGAGATTTTTGACCCGAAGCGCTATTTTTTCCGGATCATCTCCGAGCCCTTCGAAAAATCTGCGGTCCAGGTCCGGGCTATTCTTCAAGATGGCATCGCGCAAAGTCACCATCGCCTTTTGAAAATAGTCCGCCGCGATCTCGCGGTCGTACCGGAACAAGATCCCATACCTCCGAAGAATCGTTTCTCTCGCAAACCAGTTGTAGCGCCCTCCCGAATAGCTCTCCCTTTTCGAGCTCAAACTCCCTTGCGCTTCCCTCTTCGTATCGTTGGCCCAAAGCAGGCCAAGGGCGCGTAAAAAAGCCTTTTCGAAAGACCGGACGAGTTCTTGCGGATAACGCGCGCTTTCTTCTTTTACAAGAGTGTCGATATGAGCGCGGTAGACAAGCGATTCTTTTTCGTCGTAGTCCCGGAACGGGTAATGATGAAGACCCCAGGACGAAAATTGCGACCGGGAGAAATCAAAATATTTCCAATCCCCATTCAGCTTGATGCGCGCAAAAACATGGGGAAAGGTCGGCGGAAGCTTGTTAAAATCCTTCTCGGGAATAAAAGACCCCACTCCCTTGGAGAATTCTTTGTAGTATTCCTTACGAACGTTGATCACCCCGAACTCCGCCTCCATACCGGCCGCCCTGGCCAGCGCGACGAAAACATTGACCAGATCATAGGCCCCGCCCTTTCGCGCCCGCAAAATTTCAGAGGCTTTTTGTTCATCAAAATATTCAAACTGTCCGTTGACTCCGTCCCAGGGGCCAAACCGCGAAGGATTGAGAATTTTTCCGGCGACCCAATCGGCGATCAGCATCGGCTTCCTCGCGGGATCTTTCTCATTCTCAATAATATCCATCGCAAGAACCTTGACCGCCGGATCTTCATGATCACAGTAAATGCTCTCTGAAATGACCGCCGGATCTCCCGTCTCTGTCGCTGCTTCCCTCACTTCCGAACGATTACCGCGGTCGCGCCAAGAAAAGGGGTGAGAAGGAGGAAGCGTCCGGACAGGAAGCACCTGGCTCTCGGCTTCAACGGCTTCGATGAAACCGAGGCTTCGGGCCAATGCGCGGCGTAATTTCTTAAGGTGTTCTTCTTTTTCCGGAGAACCCCATTCCTCGTAGAATGCGCGGTCTTTATCCGAGACATACGGACGCTCCGTCGCAATATCGAGCTGGCGGTTGATCTTTTCAAGACGGGTGAGTTTCGCTTCGGCGTCCCGAAGTTTCTTTTCAAAATTCTCCTTGATCGCCTCCCAGGAATCGTCCTGGCCTTCGACTTCCCCGCGTCTCATCTTCCAGATATCTTCAGCAAGATCAGGATCTAATGAGGATACGAGCTGTCGCATGGCTTCCGTATGGCGTTCCGCCATCGCAATCAAATGATCGATCGACGTCACCTCGGAATAAGGAAGCCCCATCCTCGCGGCGCGGTCTTTCCAGTCAAGAATATAGTCAGGATAGAAACTTCCGAGCTTCCATGACTCTTCCTTCTCAGGAGAAAAAAGCACCGGAACTTCAGCCAGCTCTCCCGTGACCTCGTCGAAGTCCGCTTGGGTTATGTTGAGAGGCTTTTTAGAATATGCCCTCCAGACATTCAGAATCGCTGCCGAATTGATACGCCCCCAGTCTTTGATAGCCGCATCCAGCGCCGGCGCGTGATCAAGAAGCTGGTTAAATAACCCGACGAACTGATGCTCCTTAGGTCCAAGGTCCGTCATCAAGCGGAAACGATCAAGAGGCGAAAAATTTCTAAAATTATAAAGCCATCTCTTCATAAAGGGTTCGAACACGCCGAGATCCGTGACCTGTTGCCCCACCCAACTTCCCCAGCCGCCGAGCCCGCCGATCGCCGTGGATCCCAAGGCCGCGCTGAGTATCTGGAGGAACCGCCGCCGGCTGGTAAAACCATGCCGCAATTTCGCGGAACGTGCGGCCTCGATCAAAAGCTGGAGATGCGGCATCGTGTTATAAGGCGCCGTGGTGGGGTCCTGTCCCGCATAGCGCGCAACAAGAAGATCGAGCAACTCGCTGTATTCGGCTTCCGGCCGGTCTTCGGCCAGTTTTCTTAAAAACGCCGTCACATTCCCGGGCGTCACTTTTTCGATGCGGGAGAAAAATTCCGGATCGGATTGCAATATCCCTTGCGCCAGCGCGATCAACTGCTCGCCCTGCTTCACCAACTTCACCGTCTCTTCTTCTCCCCGCACTTCCGAACGCTGCGTTTCCCCCATCAACCGGCGCGTGTAGGCAAGAAGAGCTGGATCGACCGATCCTTCCGTGCCGAAAAGGACTACAGCCTCCGCTTCCCGGATCGCCGGATGGTCTACATTCAAAAGAGCGTCGGCAGTGATCGCTGTTGTTCCTCCGACCACGCCAGGCTGAGGATCCACGCCGAGCTGAAGACCCACGCCAGCGTAATAAGCGTCCAGATCCCGGGTCAGAAGAGGCGCGGCTTCATTTAAAGCGCGGCCGGCATCAGCCAGAAGGCCGCCGTCCAAATACTTTAACGCGATCTGAAGGGCTTCTTTCGATTCCGGTCCATCGACGGCGATGCCGTCTTCATAAATAAAGGGCGTTGGAACGCCGTTCACCGGAATACGGACCGTGTAAGGATCCAAGGAACTGTCATTCATCTGGATTGTCTGACTGTCATAACTTCTGACGAATGCGCCATAGCGCGGCGTCTGGATCATCAAAACCCGGGTGCCCGGCCGGAATACTTTGATGGCCGCCGCCATGCCGAGCGGCCCGCCCGTGCCCACAGGAATAAGAAGAACCACTTTTTGATTGCCCAGGATCCCCGCCTCCCGGAGTTGCTGAGCGATCTCCATGGCAGCGGTCGCGTGTCCCTGCATGATCTCGATCCCGCCGTGCTCCATATAACGGGCCAAAACTCCCTGGGCCGCCAGATACCGTTCCCGGGCTTCCAAAGCTTCCTTGTAATCACGGTACCGGTTATCGATCATTCCCTTAGAACCGCGCGTGTCTTTGACCAGCTCACGGTATTCCCGGAGCGCTTCTTCCATAGCATCCATTTTGACCTGGCTCACATTCCTGAACGCAAAGACGACGGGCTCGATCTTCCGGAGGTCGCCCGAAAGATAAGGATATTCTGCGGAGAATTCCTGTATCGCAAACGTCACCGCGCGGATCATCGCCCCGCCGTGGTTCCCATCCGTCTGCGTCACGATCTTGAGGCCCTGCTTCAGAAGTCCCAGATCCCGGCGGATGACGTCTTCGATGGTCTGGAAAACTTCGTAGGTTACGCCGCGTGTTTTGAATGAGCTGCCTTCTTGCTGCGATTCATCTTTAATAAAAATCCGTTTTCCGGTCCGGCGATCGAACGACGGCAACGGCACAAGAGGCGTCCTCGTGATATAAGGCGCAAGCTTTTGATAAACCGTTTCAAACGCACCCCTCGTAAATTCCCGCATCTCGGACCTGGGGCGTGTGATAATAAAGGGTGTAGCAAAATGATTGGCGAGGTTACGTTCTATGCCTTTTAAATCGCTGGATGGCATTTGTCTTTTTATTACAAAACCGGCATCGCGCGGAAAAGAGTATGTCTCCAGAGCTTCTCCCCAAGACTCATCCTCGGAACCACTAAAAGGCACTGCGATAATCTTGCCGTCCGGCTTCAGCAGTTTTAGAGCCAGCGCCCGGTTCTCACGCTCCACGGGAACCAAAAAAATATCAGTGCGAACATCCGGCGCTACAATTAGATAAAAATCCACAAACTGCCGGCCTTTTTGGGCCGCGAAAGCTTCGTGGTCCTTAGCCCAGACAACACGGACATTATTGATGCCGGACCATTCCACGCCCTCTAGGTGGCTCTGCTGTAAGAAATCAACGATTTCTGAGGGATCGGGTTCTATCGCGACGAACATCATGTCCGGATTTTTAGCGGCCAGACTCAAGGCGTCCCGGCCATCCCCGGCGCCGACCTCGACGGTTAATTTTTGACCCGGTTTTGATCTGAGAGTGCGCCAATCCGCTGTTTTATCCAGCAATAGAGGATAAGCTTGGGTCCTCATCCAATGACGCAATAAAAGCGACGCAAAGCGGTTCTTGAATGGCAGGTATTCTTTTTCGTAAAGCTGATGAACATTCTGAGTAAGTTCGCCTTCAAACGCCTTAAAAAGATCGGTTTGAAGACTGCTTACCAGATCAAAGGCTCTCTCAAGATCATTTTTCTCAAGAGCTATGGCCAGTTCTTTTGCTTTCGCCTCAGGAAAACGCAGCTTTTTTGCCATCCCGGGAAGATCGGTGAGAAGACCTCGCGCTTCAGAGCGGAGTGGTCCGGGGGCTTGTTTTTTGGCCACTAGGGTTGAGGCGAACGGGAGTCGCGGGAAGAGCTCCAGCTCCGGGAATTCTGCGGCGACGATCGCTTCAGCGACCTGGAAGGCATGATGAAGACCTTTTTCGATCGTTTCGTTGGCTAAGGAACGGTTCGGATTTTTTTGCGAGATCTGAGCGAACCAACGCTTGAGGAATTCGTGCCAGGGATGACGATACACGATCGACTTTAAAAAATCCATTTCATGAGCTTTGAAAGAACGGTCGTCACCGAGAAGCAACTTGAGGGATACGAGGATCTCCTTCCTGGACTCGCGAATGACCTGATGGAAATTGGCCGGGCTGTGGGTGGCATTGAACGGCCGGATAAGATAATGCAATGCATGACGTTCGGCGAGCGAAGAGTTCTCGATCGAATAGATCCCTCTGGCGCGCTCACGTTGAGCGTCCAGCCATCGCTTCACCGTAGGCTGGATTACTTTCAGGCGGCTTTCTTTTGAATACCGTTCCGGCGCCGCGGCACATTTGGCGAGTCCAACTTTATCAAGATAATCGATAAAAGGACTCGTGCCCTCACTGTAATCCCGAAGGATATTTTTAATACTTGCCGCAAGCCGGAGCGCTTCAGGATCTCGAGGGACAGTCTCCTGCGGGATATTTTTCGGAGCACTGACAACCGGCGGCCTGAGCGAACGCGTTAAAAATTTAAAGAGGGCCTTGTCATAATTCGTGGCCGCATAGACCGGGCTAAGCCCCGGATTGAAAAGCGAGACCTCGCTGAACTCCCGGACAAAAGAGCTGTCATCCCGGTTATAGAAACGGAGCAGAAGGTTCGGCGTGGAACTTTCCAGATGGCATTCCACAACCTCCCCAAGTCCGAACTTTTCGTTCCAGACGATCTCTCCCGGCGAAAAACGGGAATACTTTGTCACGATCGCACGGGGATTTCCCTTATCGTCCAGTACCGGCGGAAGTTGGATTGGCGCGGCTTTCTTTTCTTTCCCCTTTTGCGCCGAAGATCCGCCTTTGATGTTTGACGACCTTCCTTCGCTACGCAGCACGGTCTGCGCCGCTGCACGCTCGATCAGTTCCTTTTGAATCTGAAGCCCCGCGCCGTCATTTTTAACAGGGCTGTTATCCGCGATCACATCCGCGAAAACCGCCTGGATCTTCCGTCCCATCGCTTTTTCGGTCTCGGCTTCTTTCCCGGACAGTCGCGCGGGCAGGATCCCGAACCCCAACATTTCAAAGATCCCGACAAATTCTCTTTTTATTTCCTTGTTTTCCGTCCGGGTCAGAAATTTTTCGGAACTGTTCCTCCAGACAAAATACATTTCATAGCGTCCGTCTCTCATTCTCAAGGCGCAGCCGGTGGTATTACCCTCCGCCTGGATCCCCGTCCCGGGATTGGAATAACTCCGCCAGGAGCGAAAGAGCTCTTTGGCTAATGCTTGAACGGACGCGGGATCCGCTCCGGAAATTTTTGTAACGCCTGCCGGATAATTCAGCACCTCGGCCCGGACTTCCATATTCCCCGTCCCGTACACTCCGGCCCACTTCGCCTGCGCCTCGAAAGCTGGAAAAACCGGAGCGGTCAGCTGGTAGTGCCGGTGTTCCAGGATCGAACAGCCGGTGCCTTTTTTGTCCGTATTTGAAACCGCTGCGATCTGGCCTTTTGAGGCATCGACAATGTTAAAAAGATCCGCCACGGTGTCATCATTCACGAGCATCGGAACATGCTCCATGTAGTTCAAAACCGAATGGCCTTCCGTGTAAGGATACGGTGGCAGATGCAGGAAAAATTCCTTGCCGCCGAGCTTCAGCCGGTAAGCAAGCATATTTTCTTTCCCGATGCTACCCACTTTCGAGAAACATATTTTGCAGCCCGTCTCCGGGAGCCTGCCGATCTGGTCGGCCGGGATCTCCGGCTTGCTGAGATTGATCGTCACGGTAAAATTCACGCCGGTTCGTTCGTCACGGTAGGCCGGCAGAAAAGCATTCTTCTGTTGCCGTTCCTCGCGAATATATCTCAGGAATGTTTCGGCGTCGTAAAGATAGTCAATGACGCCTTTAAGTCCTTTTTCGGCGTAGATCGCGTCACAAATTTCCTGAAGGCGTGTTTGAGTTGGGGTCAGGACCCCAAAGATCTTTGACTCCAGCGCGTCCCATTGCGCGATATTTCCTTTGACTATAAGACCGTTGGAAACAGCATATTCAAGCAACGGATCCGCTGATATTTTTCCGGATTTGTCCTGACCGGCGAACGAAAGCACCGCATTTTTTTCTCCGAAAGCTGCTTCAATGCCGACAAGCCGGAGGATCTCGCTCGTTTTGCGCGCTAAAGTTTCCGGGTCATGGGACACAAAACCTTTGGATTCTGCGAATTGGATCAGCGCCCCGGCCTGGCCCCGGACCTCTTCCTCCGCTGCCTCCGAAAGTGATTTCTGACTCCTCACCTCGGAACGGATTTCATTGAGTTGTTGCCGCGCTTCAGATCGCGGGAGCTTGTTATTGTCTGGTTTAAAAGGAGCGCCGTGACCGGAAATATATTTTCCCTTCTGTTCCGGTCCAGCTCTTGCCCCCCTCGCCGAAAACCACCGGGTCGCGGTGATGAGAATCCCGGAAAAGGTAACCATCCCCGCCATTAAAAAAAGTTTCATGCCCTTTGTCTGCCAAAGCCAGGGTTCGAGATAAAAGGAATAAGCAAAGGCGATCCCCGAAAAAATCAACAGAGCGATATGAAGTGAGAAATATTTTAAATAGGATGTCGCTGCCTCCGCATTTTTTGGAGTTACAAATTTCGTTCTGAGCAGACCTTGTCGCAGAACAGCTCTAAAGAATGCGCGAAATACGTAGAGGCTGCTGGCAATATCCACCATCCCGCTCCGCCACCACACGCCGCGTTCTATTTCGGGGCGGATAAGAAACTTCTGTCCCCAGAAAATCAGCAACACCATTTGAGAAAGATAAAGAGGTGTAAAATATTTCAGGAAAACCAATAACTCTACGTTCGCCGGAGGCTGGTTGATCGCTACAGAAATAACCGGAAGAATGAGCGCTAGGACAAAGTTGATCGAAAGAAAATAGAACGACCCCACCATGAGATAGCCCATTGTTTGCTTGAGCTTCATATGAAAAAATGAAGAGGCATATTTAAAAAACAATAAGTCGAACATTGAATGGGCCCATCGATACTGCTGGAGCAAGAAGGGCCCCCATGTCGCAGGGCTTAGCCCCTCTGCTAGAATTTCGGGCACATAAACGCCACGCCATCCCTTTGCGTTCAAACGCACTGAGGTGAGCACGTCATCCGCATTATGAACAGCATAACCTCCAATGCTCTCCAGCGCCCTAACCCTAAAGGTAGAATGGCTACCGTTCACGATGGTAGCATCGTTTCCGTACAATCCCATTTGGATGGGCCCCACAAAATAATAATTCTGTTCGGCACTTCCTCGCGCGATCCAACTCTCGTGAGTATTTTTGTAAACGTGAGGCGCTTGCACAAACCCAACATTGGGATCCCGAAAGTATCCCAGCACACGGGAAAGATAGATCGTTTCCGGCTGATGATCCGTATCAAAAAAACTAACAATTTGATACCGGCTCCCGTAAGCGTCAAGCCAAGCGTTCAAATTCCCCCCCTTTGTCTTAGCTTGGAACGGAGGTTCTGGACGCTGATATTTCGGAACATTCTTTCTGCTAAAATAAAAAATTCCACTCTGCGCAGCGAATGTTTTTAAAGCCGGGTTTTCGGATTCGTCCAGAACATAGGTGTCATGGGGGTAGGTCACCGCTTTCATTTTAAGCAAAGTTTCTTTCACGAGATCTAAGGGCTCCGATTCCGTAAAAGTTGTTACCATCGCTACCTGCAATCCCAGCCGAGGGGCCAAATATTCAGGCTTCCTCATTGACCAAAGAAGATGCCAAATATAAAAATGAAAAAAAATGGCAAACCCGCCGATCCAGCTCAACAAATAAAACAGCTTTGAATTGACAATGTAATATTCCATGCGAATGGGATGAAACCACCATCCGGCAAAAGAAAAAGTTAGATACAATTGCGTTAAGACTAAAAACGCAAAGACTAATTTATCCCCTGGCGTCATGACGGATCTATTGACGATCTCGGGGTTAGCGCCCAAGAGGGCTTCTCTCCCTGAGAACCTGCCGGTCCTCAGAATATGGGATGCTTTAGAAAGCCCCGTGTTAATCATTGCTGCCAGACTCCTGATAACGATCAGAAAATAAACCATCACCGAAGCTAGCAAGGCTTGCCTGGTGTTGACAAATATTTTCCCGGCAAAGAGATCGGGATATAATCGCCGAGTTGAAGCTTTTATCTGCCAGTACTTATTTTTACGATCTTTCACTTGCGCGTAACTGTAATCTGCAGCCAATTCATCGTAGGCCTTCCTCGCCTTTTGCTTGTTACCCTGCTCGTAAAAGGCTCTTATTCTTATAAAATAAGCCGTCCCGACGTCATTTAGCGCCCAATATCTCCATATTTCCCTCTCTCCTGTGGGAAAGGACCCTTTCTTAGAAACGACTGACTGTTGTTGTTTCGCCAACCCGCTATACTTTCGTATGACCTCTTCAGCATACGCAAAAGCTCCTTCGTAATCTTTTTCCTCGAGAGATTTCCACGCCTTGACAATCAGCTCGGACGAGGGCAAGAATTTTAGGGGAAGTACGTACTTATTCGCCCGATCAATTTCGGAAAGCCGCTCCTTAATAGTCTCTTCCACTTTCTTACCTAAAATCCCGAGACGGGCTTCAGCGGGTGAATTCAAATCATTTTCTTTCCACAACTCATCTGTCGCCTCGGAAATAAAAACCATCCCTACGTTACCTGCTCCCTGCCTGCCGGCCGTGTTTTCATAAAGTAAGGGCAAGGTTTCCGAAAAAAATGCCGCCTGCTCTTTTTCCTGTTTTTCCGCAACAGCGCCAAAACCGATCTCGGATATAATGACCGGCAAATCAATCTTTTCTCTAGCCATTCTAATCAGTTTTTTCAGATCAGGCGCATGTCGGTATGAATTGATACCAATAGCATGAATGTATCGCATACGCGATATGAGCCTAGATTCTTCTTCCGTTAAATCACCATTTCCCAACACAACTACTTGTGCTCTCAGGCCGGGCCTCAGATTTTTCCGAATGCTTAACGCTAATTCATCCATAAAGGAGTAGTATTCTTCCAGAGAAAGGTTGATCCGTTGGGCAAACAACCCACCGTTCACATAGTAATTGTTCTCATTGCCTATCTGCCATCCTAAAATCCACGATTCATCGCAGTAGGTAGCCACCGTTTTCACAACCTGCTTTTTGATCTTCTCGCGATCCGCCGCTTTTTTATAATCAAAACCAAAGTACATTCCGGCATAATTACCTACAAACACGCGGATGCCATATTGGGCGTAAACCTTTCTAAAAATATTTTTTACCGCTTCAATATCCGCCTCATCCTCCGAAGGAAGGTCGTAAACCCTGATTGATTTTATTCCAAGACGATTCAGGGCCTTCGCATGCCCCAGTCCTCCTTCCTCGGGATCAAGCAAATATCGATAGAGTTTTCCAAAATTATTACGGTAATTATCGATATGCTTGCCCGGGGGTACCGGCTGGTAAACAATTCCGAAAGGAGCGGGAGACTTTTTTCCGTTTAAATAAAACTGCCATCCTTCGGGTCCTTTTACGAATTTCGAGGCAACGCGCGTACGAGACACACCACTCTCAAGAGATTGGGTCGTAGCAGAAGCAGGCGTTTGAAGTGGTTCACGAGCAATACTTCCAAAACCCGAAAGGACGAATAAAAAAACACTCAAAAATCCGACGCAAAGAAATAATGGACTAAACGGACTGAAGATTTTTCTTTTTTTAAAATTTTCCTTATTTTTTCCATTGAAATCATTTTGCGCTGCCGAAGCAAAGCCGGCCTCTGAATTCTCGCCTGGAAACGACTCACCCTTTTCATCCCGCAGTTCGGAACGTTTACTGGGGTTTGGTTTTTCACTATCCTCTATCCTCTCGGCCGCATTCCCTAAAAAGCTCTCCGGCACGCTCGCGCCCGGGACAAACGGAACAGCGTAAGGAGTTTGGTTCGCCGGTTGGGAAAGGAGCTTCGCCATATTCGCTTCGGTGAGCTGGTTGTTTTGCCCAAGGGACTGGAGTTTCCCGATAAACTTCTCGAGTTTCGCAGTCCATTTTTCCTTAAGCGCTTGAAATTTTTCGGAACTTCCGGCGGCTTGTTGATCGATGAAGCGGGTATATTTCGAGTGTTCTGCGACGCGACCTTCGGTCGCTAATTTTCGGATCACCTCGTCACGCCACTCTTTTAACTCCGTACTCCGTACACCGTACGCCGTACCTTCTTCGCGACCGAGTACGGAGTACGGCGTACGGCGCGAAGACAAACGATCGACAGTTGCTCGGGCAAACGCATCATAAAGATCGATCTTCCCGTCCTTCGGCCTGAAATACTTCTGCCAGGAGACCTTACCCTGCATCTGGTCGAAATAGCGGCTATCGGCCGGAACTTCCTTCATGGCCGGAGAAACAACCACGTACGAAATCCCCTGTTCTTTGAGCTTCGCCGCGAGGCCGTCGGTATGAAAGCCGCCGGCCACAACCGCAACGGGACTAGAGACATGAGACAAGAGACTAGAGACTCTTTCAGAAAAAACATTTTCACGCTTCAAGGCAAGTTCGTAAAATCTTATAAACTCGCTACAACTCGAAAGAACAACGGCGAGATCTTCTTGAAATTTCACGAGCTCGGAGTCTCCGGTCTCCAGTCTCTGGTCTCCAGTCTGGAGCGATCGCCATTCATCGCGACTCAATTCAAACTTCGAAAGTTTGCTCAGCCGCTGAAGTTGCTTGTCCAGCTCCGCAACGGTCTTTGCCTCCGGCGTTATAAAAAGTTGCGCACGCACCTCTTCCAGGAACGCCTCGAGCTCCTTCATGAGCGCCGGACCTTTTACATTCATAAGAGACGCATGATTGGCGATCATTTTTTGAAGATCCGGCTGGCCCTGCGGGAGCGGCTTACCGACTTTTCGTAAAAGTTCCGCGATCTCATACGCGAAAGCCGCAGAAGACAAACGACCGGTTTGATAATCCTGGGCTAGGCCGTTCAGCTTTGCGCTTGGCGCAATCTCGCGCGCATACTTGGCGAGTTTTTTGACTTCCGATTCGAGCCGAGGATCGGATTTCCTCTCTTGCTCCAGCGTATTGAATAGCGAGCCAAGTGCCATGTGCGATGCACCATACGCTGAGTACTTAGTACTTGGTACGTAGTACTTGGCAAGATAGCTCAAAAACTCGGGAAAGTTATTCTGGTTTTCATTCCACGCACCGAGCTTTCCGTCAAATTCCATCGCTTCTTTGGAATAGTATTTTTGTTTTAAATTCCGCAGCTCTTCTTTGAGATTTGAAATTTGAGATTTGAGCTCTGCCTGCTTCTTAAGGCCGGACAGAAATGCTGCCACGCCTTCCTGATAAAGTTTCCAGTCCTCGATCCCGACGTAATCCGATTTATAGGGAGAAAGCACGCTGGCCGCCGCCGCGCCGGAAAGTTCGCCGCTGGCTAAATAATCCGCAAAGATCTGTTCGCGTTTTTTCAAATCAGGGAACAAGCGGAAAAGCGTGGGGTCGAGTTTCCCTTCCGCGCCCTCCAGTGCCACGGTCTTGACGCCATATTGCGCTTGGAGATACTCGATCAGTTTTTCAAGCGACCGCTGAGCGTCCGGAACGCTGTGAGCGTCTTGGATCAGCACGACAAGCCCGCTGCCGCGGGCTTGAGACTGGAGACCGGAGACTGGAGACCGGAGACTTTTCCCCCTCACCCCGTCCCTCTCCCCATGGGAGAGGGAGTCTGCGGTCTGTGGTCTCTGGTCTGTAGTCGGAAAATAGACGTTGTCTATTTTCCCAAGTTCGGAAGGAATGACCCACTCAGACTTGGGACTTGGATTTGTTCCGGGAACCGCTGTTGCCGAGCTTGCCAGAGCCTGGGAAGGAAAGGCAAGGAAGTCGGAACACAAGAAAACGATCACCGTGAACAGACTGATCGCCTTGAGAGAAAAGCGTGGAAAAAGCCCCTTGTGTAGAGATGTTTTTGGGTTCATTTGCCTCGGCCTTAACGTTCTATTATTAAAATCTTATGAAAAGGTAACACATATTCAGGTATCCGCAAGGGCACAACTTCATTTTTCTTTGCGAAATGGGGTGATTTTTGGGTTAGAAATAGGACTTTTCGGTGATTTCTAATGCTATAGATTGTCCTAAGGAGCAAATAGCAACTTATAGCAGGATATAACATTCAGAAAATCTGCTTCGCTGCGAGAGCGCTCCCCTAGAACCAGGCTTCGAAACCTGGCTCCACCCAATCAAATACCGGGTACTTGAAAAGCGGCTTTTCCACCATTCAAATACCGGGTATTTGAATGGTTTCAGGAGAGCTTAAAAAAAGAGGCGATCTTGGCGGCAACCTTGGGGTCGATTCCGGGGACGGCTTGAAGCTTTTCGATGCCAGCGCGGCGGATCTCCTCCACCGATTTAAAATGACCGAGCAGAATGCGCTTTCGCTTCTCCCCGATCCCCGGGATATCATCCAAAGCCGACCGCCGGAGAGCCTTCGACTTGAGCTTGCGATGATACGTGATGGCGAATCGGTGCGCCTCATCCCGGATCTTTTTCAAAAGATAGAGGGCCGGAGAATCGGAGGCCATGACAAGCGGCGCCCGGAACTTCGGCGAATGGATCCATTCGAATTGTTTAGCGATGGAGATAAGTTCAATCTGCTCCATCCCCTCCCGCACAAGGACCCTGGCGGCCGTATTGAGATGGCCCTTCCCGCCATCGATCATGATGAGGTCCGGCATAAAATCTTCCCGGCCGTCCTTGATACCACGGAGCATGCGCGCCAAGGCTTCGGCGATCATGGCGTAATCGTTCACCCCGGAAACTCCACGAATCTTGTAGCGCCGGTACCCGAACTTGTCCGGAAGTTCCCGACAAAAGCTCACCTTGGAAGCCACGGCCTGATCGCCCTGCACATTCGAGACATCGAAACAAATGATGCGCTCGGGGATCCTCTCGAGTTTTAAGCGTTGCTTCAACTCAAGCGTCGCTGAAAGAGAGATCCCCTGCCAAGAATTTTTCGGAAGGAAGCGTTTTTTTCGAAGCTTTGAAAGAGCATCGATCTGTTCCTTGAAAAACTGAGCATCCTCAAATCGCAGCTCCCGGCTTGCTCGCCCCATCCGGTCTTCGAGATATTGGGCAAAACTCTTTTTGCCTCCCCCAAGAAAACGCTTCACCTCGTCGATCAGCCGGTCGTATTCCGGTTTCACTTCCGGCTTGATGCAGGGGGCCAGGCATTGTCCGATATGGTAATAGAGGCACGCGGTCTTCGGAAGCGCCTGGCATTTCCGGATCGGGAAAAGGTCATTGATCAGGTTCACGGCCTGGTGAAGAAGCTTCGCGTCGGTGTAAGGACCGTAATAGATCGCGTTTTTATCAGTTTTTTGACGCGTCACGCAGATCCTGGGGAATTTTTCACGCGTGATCTTAAGAAGAGGAAAACTTTTATCGTCTTTCAGGTCCTGATTGTAGCGAGGTTGGTGCTTGTGGATCAGATGCGCCTCGAGAAGAAGAGCATCGACCTCCGTCGGCGTATCAATATGATCGATCGAGCGCACCTTGCTCATCAGGATCGTGATCTTGGGAATGGGCGCCGGGACCTTGAAATAGGAACGCACTCGCTTGCGGAGAGATTTGGCTTTCCCGATGTAGAGGATCTCACCCCGGGCGTCGCGCATCAGATAAATGCCGGACGTCAGCGGAAGTTTCTCAGCAATAGGACGTAATGGATTGAATGAAACTTTAACGCGCATCAGAACCTTCTAAAAGCGTATGTAGTAAGTGGTAGGTAGTAGGTAGCAAAACCAATCTCGATTTTTTCTTACCACATACTACATACCACCTACTACCTACTATTGTCATGTTCCATCGATCAGCTTTTCAGCTTCCGAGGGATCTGCGGCGATCTTTTTCTTTTTCCGGAACCAGGCAAAGGCTTCTTTCACCTCCGGCACGCGGCACACAAAACAGATCCCGAGGTATGAGACCGTCGCGATCAGGATACTGCCGAATACCTGCACGAATTGCGCGCGGGTACTCGCACCGGGGATCCAGAATTTGAGAAGTTCCCAGCTTCCATAACAAACGAACCCCATGACCACCGACGCAAGAAGGATCCTGAGAAAAGAGTATGCGACTTCGCGGAACGGGAATTCGCCCACTTTTTTCGGATAATAATAGATCAACTGCCCGAACTGGAAGATCCCGGAAATGGAGGTCGCGATCGCAAGTCCCGCCTCCCTGAATGGCACCATCAGGATCAAACTCAGAACTATATTGGAGCAAAGAGAGACCATGGAGGTCCTCATCGGCGTTTTGGAATCATGGGCCGCATAGTAGCCACTATTCATGATCTTTTGTCCCGCGAACGCAAAAAGCCCGATCGTGTAGCCCAAAAGTACCGCGGCGCTACGGGCAGTCGAAACAGCATCGAATTCTCCGCGTTCAAAAAGAACGCGCATGATCGGTTCGCGAAGCACGATCAGCCCGACCGACGATGGCAGGATGATAAAGAAAATGCTTCTGAGCGCGAAAGAAAGCGTTTTCTTGGAAGCTTCCTTCTCGCCCCGCGCGATCTGCTGGCTCATCATCGGAAGAAGCACCGTTCCCATCGCGAGCGCGAAGATCCCAAGCGGAAATTGCATCAGGCGGTTCCCGTACCAAAGGCTCGAGTTCGCCCCGGGGCCGATCAGCATCCCGAGCGTCATATCGATGGTGATATTGATCTGCACGACCGCAAAACTCAGTGTGACGGGCAAAAGCAAGGTCCAAACTTTTTTAAGCCACACATAACTCATATCCCAGATCCACCGGAAGCGGAAACCGATCTTCAAAAGCGGCGGGATCTCCACGGCCACATGCAAAAAGCCGCCGAAGAGGATCGCGTACGAAAGCCAGCGGATCCTTTCGACGTAATCCCCGGCCGCCCACGCGGGCACCCAAAGCACTCCCACGATCCAGACCAGATCGAGGATCGGGCCTCCGAGCGACGGGGCAAAAAAGTGACGGTGACTGTTCAGAACGCCCATTCCGATCGCATAAAGCGAGATAAACCAGAGGTACGGAAAAAGGACCCGGGAAAGATCGAGCGTGAGCATCACGGTCGGAGAACGAAAGCCGATCCCGATCAGAAGAGCCAGGAGCCCCTCCACAGCGAGGATAAAAACAAAAAGCATGCAGGCCAGAAACGTCACAGTGATGCTGGTGAAACGGAACGCCTCTTCCTTACTAACTTTCGCCGAGATCTCGTTATAGACCGGTATGAAAGCGCTCGTAAGCCCGCCTTCCCCCACGATCCGCCGGAAAAGATTCGGCAACATGAACGCGTAAAGAAAAGCGTCCCACTGCCAGCTTGTCCCGAAAGTTTTGGCGCTCACAATATCCCGGAAAAGCCCGAGGACCCGGCCCACTAGCGTCATGATCCCCACGACCGCGGCGGCCTTCATCAGATGCCGCTTCCCCGAGGCATGGGTGTGGGGAACCTCGTTGACAGAGCTCGCACCCCGTGTTACATTACCGCCACTTTTTCCACCTAAAGGAGTCATCGAAATGCCCAATATTCGTTCTGCTGCAAAACGTATTCGAAGTGATGCTAAAAAACGCGCGAAGAACATGGCCGTTCTCTCTGAGCTGAAATCTCTCAGCAAGAAACTGGCCCAGCTCGCCTCCGAGCCTGAAAAGGCCCAAAGCGTCGGAGCCACCCTGGTCGCCCGTTATGACCATGCGGTCTCCAAAGGTGTGATCCCGCACGGCCGTGCCGACCGGAGAAAATCCCGTATCGCGCTTTTCCTCGCCAAGATCAAGAAAAAGTAATTCTTACCACTGTTTTATTAAAAGGGACAGGCAAGTTTATTCATGCCTGTCCTTTTTTTTATGATGTATACTCCAAAAGCCAGGCTTCCAATCCTGAAACACCTTCGACTTGCCCACTCTTGGACTTCCGGTCGATCTGGTAAAGGGCCTCGACAGCCGATTCTAATCGCTCGACTGGAAATCGCCTGAGCGCGTTCAGACGGCTCGGGGACATCCGGAGTTTAGAACAGATCTCGCGTTCGGAAACTCCTGAAGTTAAAAGCATGGCCGCTTGCCATAATTGCCGGAGCTGCCAGTGCAGGATCCCGACCAGGGAAAAAAGATCCGCCTCATAAAACTCCATCAAGTCGCGAAAAACCTTCAGCGCCCTTGCCGGATCGCGATCGACCAAGGCATTGGTAAGTTTGAAAACATCCATCTCCGTCCAGTTCTCTTCGAACCGGTTGACCATGTCTTCGTCGATCTCGCGCTGATCGCCCGCGAACTGCACGAGCCGTTCCAGGATAGTGTCCAGAAACATCACCGCATCCCCGCACATGGCAAGGATCCGCGCCTTGGCGCCCGGGACCATCGTTTTTTGATACTGCATAAGCTTTTGTTGAATGAACGTCGCGCCCGCCCCTCGAGCTTCCTCTTTGGCCAGAAGGATCAGTTGTCCTTTAGCTTTGATGAGTTTTTGAAGTTCCGAGGCGCCTTTCAGATCATCCGCTTCGAGAATAAGCGTGGTCCCGGACATGGGTTTCTCAAGATAAGAGGCCAGCACTGACAGATCCGGCTCCTTCAGTGATCCCGCGCCCTGAGCGTAGATCACCTGTCCGGATGAAAAGAATGGAAGGGTCCGTGCGGCAGCAAGAACCGTTTCGAGAGGCGTTTCGTCGAGATTGAAGGTCTGATGCGCGAGAGAGCCGCCTGATCTTTTTTCGATCTCAGTAGCAAGGGCCTTGGTTTTTTGTGTTCGGAGGAACGCGTCGCCGGAGATGAGGAAAACGTCAGTATTCACGAGGGACGATAAGGAAGAAGACATTACCAGTCTTCGGTAATGCGATCCGCGATGTTATAAGCGAGACGATGAACAGCATCGACGGAGGCCTTCTGCTGGCCGATCGATGTCACGGTGGTGACATAGTACTCGGTATCTCCCGAGAAGTTCGGTTCTTCCCAGATAAGTTCTCCCGTTTTTGCATCCACGAGCTTCAACCCGACAACGATAAAAAGACGGTATTGCGAGACCCCTTCCAGCGAATTGAACCGCAGCCCCTCCTGCTCCAGAGACATGAGATCCGTTTTCAGGATCGCATCGGCCTTTTGCTGTTCCACAACCTTGAGAGTGCCGTCTTGTTGAAGCCTCTGGATCACCGCGTTGGTGATATCCATTTCAAGCCCGGGCTGATAAGCGTAAAGTTTCTCGGCGTCGAGTTTGTTCTTCACGGTCTCAACGTAGATCGTTTTGATATTGCGCGGAAGCACGGTCTTACGGGTATAACCGCACCCGCTCAAGGCCATCATCGCCACTAAGCCCCAAACTCCCAGCACTCGAATATTTTTTATCATAAGTCCTCGTTCGTTACTTGGCGGTAAAACGTTCTTTTTCTTTGGAAAGAAAATCATGCCGCGTGGCGAGATCCGAAAGACGCTGCCCGATGCGGTCCTTTTCGGTCTCAAGATCCTGTTGCATGGCCTTGGAAGTCACGGTCGGCATTACTTTGTCAGCTTCCGCGATCCTTTTTTCAAGGATCGCTTTTTCCTGCTGCTCCATGGCGAGCTCCTGATCGATCACGCTAACAAGTTCCGCTCCCACTTCCTTGAATTCTTTATATCGCTTGGCGCCTTCGGCGTCCGTGGGAGCTTCTTGTTTGTCGGTATCCCCCAGCGCAACCCCTTGCTCTTGGGCATAAATACTGTAAGAGATCTCCAGCTGCTCTCGTAAGTTCATGGCATCGTCGCGAAGCTGTTTCTCATCCGGGATCGGCTCGGCTTTCTCCTTTTTCTCCGCGCCTGCTTCCGGAACCGCCGTATCGCTTGGGGTCGGAGGAACAACCACAGGCGTCTTTTCCTTGATCATGGCCTCCGTGGCCTCCAGCTCGGCCTTAAACCGGTCAAGCTCCTGGGTCTGATGGTCCAAACGGTTCAGAAGCACATCCTTCCGGTTCTTTCTCGGAACCACACGACGCGCGCTTTGGATCGCTTCTTCAATGAAAGTGTAAGGAACCTTCACGAATGAGGAACGGAACTTCATGCCTCCGGCAAGCGAGGCCTTCGCGTTCAGGATCTCCAGTTCCTTTTCAAGCTTATTGATCTCTTCCGCCTGCGCCTGGATCATCAGACTTTCCAGCTCGATCCCTTCCTGAAGCTCCTTGGCCTTTGCGTTGGAGCCAGGTTTCTTCGCGGCATCCGTCAAAGTAACATCTTCGTTCGGAAGCCCAAAAAAGAAGGCTTTGACCAGATAGGCGGGACCTGTGACCGGTTTTGCGAGGGTCTTCAGGACCTTCCCCTTTTCCTGCTTCGGATTCAGCGCCTGATCCAATTCGGCAAGAAGCTTCGTCTTGCTCTTTTGGCGATCCTGAATTTCCTGATAACGTTTGCGAAGCTCTTTTTCCACACCTTTGATCTTCTTGCGGAGTTTACGCACATCCACTTCTTTGTTGTCTTCGAGGGATTTCATCATGGCGCGCTGTTCTCTCAAGGCTAACTCTTTATCAAAAGCGGTAGAAAGCGTTTCCACTATATCCTGCTGTGTCTTGATCTGCTCGCTAAGATGCATTTTCAGCTCGAGCAATTCTTCAAGATTCTTCTTTTGAAGGTCGCCGGCCCCGGCAGTGAAGGGGTTAAAAGCCGCCTTGGGCGTCGAGCGGCTTTCGATCATGGCCTCGAGCTCCTGCTCGGCGAGCTTGCCAAAATGCTTTTCATAGAGAGCCATCTTCGCGTCCAACTTGGCCTCCATCGCTTCGATCTCTTTCTCACGCGCCAAAAGCTTCGGATCGGTGGACTTCGCGGGATCTTTCGCCGCGACACCCCGCAGGCGTTTCCGTTTCAAGCCGCTCTCGGAACGTTCGGGGGTCAACAAAGACTGCAGCTCGCTGTAACGCTTGTAGAGTTTTTCCTTCTTTTCAAGAAGCTCTTTCTTCTTCTGGGAAAGTTTATAGAGTTCTTTTTCATCGATGCGCTGGATCTTTTGGAGCGGCGTTTCGGACTGCCCCATGAACGGGATCAGACTCTCAAAGAACTTTTCATCCGGGATCCCCATTTCGGAGCGCCAGGATTCAAGCCGGACCTTTTCTTCGGCAAGCGCATCACGCTCGGCTTCAAGGGATCGCTGCCATCGATCGATGGCTTTTTGGAATTCGGGCGATGTATTATCCTTGAAACGCTTCTTCTTACGTTCGAGGTCCTTGAACCTCTCATTCAGTTCACGTTCGCGGCGTTTCAAATCTTTTTTGCGACGATCCAAACTCTCGGATTTGTTCTTCTGGATGGCTTTAATGCGCTTTTTCATCTGGCCGATCTCTTTTTTCAGCTGCGTCCTCTCGGCCTTCTTCCCCGACCCCAACGCCTGATATCTCGCTTCCAGAGCGCTTAATTCTTTCTGCAACTCCTCGGCCTTGGCATTCAGATATTTCACCGGTTCCTGGAGCGAATGAAGCTTTTCCGCGGCCTTCTGTCCCCAATTTGTGCTCGGATAGCGCTTCGCGGTATCACGGTAATAGATCAGCGCGCTTTCGAGATAATTTTCTTTTTCGTAATAGAGACCGATCCGGTAGTTCTTTTCCGCGTTCAACTCATCCACTTCCCGGGTGATCTTTTCGGCTTCCTCGGCTTCTTTGGAGCCTGGATATCGTTTGAGGTAGCTTTGCGCCTGGCGAGCCGCTTCGTCCAGCGCACCCTGGTCGCGTACCTGACTGGAGGATTTGGCATAAGAAACCTGAGCCATCTGAAGGCGCGCTTGCTGGAGCAGGCTGCTTTGAGGGTATTGATCGATCAAGGCCTGAAAAGCTTCCACGGAATTATCAAGTTGCCCGGATTTTTGATAAGCAACCCCAAGGCTGAACTGGGCTTTGTCCCCAAACGCCCCGTAAGGCGCTGCTGTCACGATCTTTTGGAAAACTTCGATGGCCAGCGGCAGGGATGGACGGATATCGAGCCCCAAAAGCTTTCCTTTTTTTCCGGAAAGGAACATGCTCCCAATTTGATATTCGCGCTCAATCACTTCTTCAAAGCGCTCACTCTGGGGATAGGATTGGATCAGAGCCTGGTAGGCTTTGTGGGCTTCCACATAATCGCCCATCTCTTCGGCGATCGTTCCAAGACGGTATTGCGATTCAGGGGCAACCCGGGACTTGGGATATTGCTTCAGGACCAGCTTGAATTGTTCGGCCGCCTTGTCGAGCTTCTTTTCTTTGTAAAGATCCAGGGCGTTATCGAAGATATCATCAGCGCCACTTTGAGTCTCGGATTCGGTGTTGATGAATTTCCCTTGTTCGGGAGACCAGACCCAATCCGCGGAGGCGAAAGAGTGCGGGAGAAGCAGTATAAAAATGAAGGCAAAAACCTTCGAGATTTTCATAAGTCGTTTACAATCTTCGGGTTAGGAAAATTTGCGAGGCGTTACTATATCATGGGCCCAGAAAAATTGTCAATAGAAATGCCCCAATACATCCCATTTTCAATCGTTATTTTGGAATCAATCCCAATGCGCTTCGACAACGCTCAGATCGCCCCGGCGAGGCGATCTTCGCTCGCGCGCTCAACTTCACTCGACGGACAGGAATCATCACGAGAAAGCTCTCGGAGCTGATGGAAGCTTGGTTCCGTTCCCCAAAGAACGGATTCCATCAGCGAGAGCGCAGGCTGGCACTCGCCGCAGCCCTGATTCACAAATATAGAATCTCCGGGTAATCAGGGCAGCCCCAATTTCAACTTCGTTGAAATTAATAAGTATTGGGACTGGAGCGAGTGAACAGCCGATTTCGAGAGGTGATTCCTGTCCGCCACCATGCCCGTTCCGTCTCGCGAGCATGCCTCATCGCACTGGGATTGCTCTTAGCCTGAATATGGATACGAGTAAACGCCCAAAGACCCCCACAGGAACGACGCGAGCTCGAGCCGGGGGCCGTTTCTTCTAAAACGCAACGCCCCGGTATTCTTCAGATCAAGATACGGGACGCGACGGGAAGTCAAATATGCCGCAAGCTCCTGAGGCAAGTCCGGCAAAATAACCAGCAAGGGCCGGGCCCGGTCCAACCAATCTTGAAACTCACCCGGAATCTCCCGCACGGCTCCTGGCAAGAAAACTGCGTGGATTTCAAGCTCGCCGCTCACGAGAAGTTGAGCGAAGATCTCGCCCTCCCACCGAGAGATAAAAAGGATATGCCAAGGACCCGATTCAATCAAGAAAGCAGCCCCTTTTGGCGACTCGGCGATCACCCGTATTTTCTCCGGCCCCATCCGGACCTCATCTCCCGACTGAAAAGTCTTCGCCTTGCGGCCCAGCTTCCGGAGGTTTATACAAAACTCCTCCGGCCCGTACAAAGATGCAACAGGATAAAGCAGATAACGGATTGGAAAGTCCCGCAAGATCGAGGCGAGACCTCCGGTGTTCTTTTTGGAAAGATCGGCCATCAGGATTCCCTCCAATCGCTGGATCCCCCGATTCCTGAGAAAAGGCGCGACTAGCCATTCGCCCTGGTCGGAGGGAAAATTTCGTCCGGCATTTAAAAGCCAATGCGCCCCGCTCGCGAAGCGCGCGTGCGCGATCTGGTTCCTGCCACTCGCGAGCAAGGTGAGCTCGAATCCTTTTCCGGATCCGATAAAAAACGAGATTGAAAACACGATCCAGCAACCGATAAGACAGCCCATCAGCAAACGCTTTCCACCAAAAACCTTTTTATGAAAGAACAGGATCATCGCCAGGCTTGCGTAATACGCGGCAAGCAGGCCCGGGGACGGTCTTTCCAGGAACCAATATCCCCACCGCCACGTGGAAAGATATTTCACCCAGAGAAGCCCGATCCCGAGGATCCAGGAAGATCCCTTCATCAAAAGCATATTCAAGAGCGGCACCCCGCTAAAGATCAGGGCGAAAAGCGCACTGAAAAGAGCCGCGTCAAAAAGCGGTATCGCCGCGAGATTCGCGAGGATGCTCACGGGCGAAAAAATATTGAAATGATAAAGAACGACGGGGAAAGTCCCGAAAAGCACCGCAAGACTTGAACCCAGCGACAAGGTCCAGGCGCTGAATTGTGACAAAAGCGGCAGGATCAGCATGAGAGAGAAAACGCAGAGAAAAGTAAGTTGGAATCCGATATTCCAAAGGCTTTTGGGATTCCAGAGGAGAATCATAAAAAAAGAAAAAAGAAGCGCGTTCAAAAGGTTTGCCGGCCGTCCAATGAGAACTCCTGCGAGCACGAGTACGGAGCCGTACCCCGCGCGTTGGACCGGGATCCCGGCCCCGGCAAGCCCCACGTAAAGGGTTACGATCAGGATCGTCAAAAACGAGGTTTTGCGATACCCGAGCCCCGAAAAAAGAAAGATCAGATAAAAAGTTCCGGCGATCATCGTGATATTCAATCCGCTGATCGCGAGCAAATGGATCGTTCCGGTCTTCATGAACTGGCTCCGGACGTCAGGCGCCACATCGCTTCTCAACCCCAGCACCAGCGCCTTCAGGATCGCAGACTCCGAAGCGGAGTAAAGCCTATCAATCAACGCGGCTAAATTTCGCCGTGTTTCTGCCAGGATCCGGGCCGGCAAAAATCTCGACCCTGTCCGAACCACCCGAACGCTTTTTTGTCCGATCGTCTGAAAAAGGGCGCTGATGTTTTTTTGAGCTAAAAAACTTCCGTAGTCGAATTCTCCTGGGTTCAGAACCTGCTTCGGCGCACTCAGCTCCCCATAGAGACGAAGCTCATCCCCGGCCTGAGGAAGAACCGGTGACTGGAGCAAAAAAACTTGCACATTACCGTTTACTTTGCGGAACTTCCGTCGCCCACCCTCTTGCCTTGTGATCGAACGCGCTTTAAGAATCAACGAAACCGTGGTCTTCTTTCCCCTCTTTTTCATTTCGGGCAAAGAATTGACAATTCCCCGAAGTGTCATGCGCTCGGGGCTCACAAAATTCTGAACCGCATTCGCCGGGACATAAGCATCCAGGCGCGCCCAAAGAATCCCTGAGCAACCCAAGAGAAGAATAAAAAGAGCCAGAAAACACCTTCGCCCGCGAAAAAGCCAGAGAATAGGAATCCCCGCGAAAAGTCCGCTCACAAGCCAGCGGACGGGAAAATTCCAATACTTTTCCATGACGATCCCGAACGAAAAACCCAGCGCTACCCACAAGAACGGCAGTCTCATAATATGTGCATTATACATAAACTTAATGAATAATATAAATATAATATTCGGTTGGAATTTTCTTGAAGCAGCACTTGTAATCGGCGCAGAGCACTTAGTACATGGTACATGGCGAGCCGTCACCCCCGCTTTTCGCCAAGTACTATGTACTATGTACCAAGTACCATCTTACAGCGATAACGATGGCGAGCGCTAAGAGCAGAAAAACAAGGAGGGTGTTTTGATATTTCGAAAGCGGCGCCATTCGAAGTCCGTTTCCTTTAGAGCGTAAGCTTGATCTCTCTTCCCTGGACATCCAAACGAACTTCTCCATTGCCGATCGCTTTGACCATGGCTTTGCCGGAAAGAGGATCCCCCACGCTGACGATCTGGTCGTTGATCACGGCCATCGACTTTCCATCGGCACTCGTGATCCCCGTAAGACGATAGAGAGTCCCGGAAAAGATCCTGAGCGGAGCATGAGACGTGACCGTGCCTGACGAGACCTTTGCTACTGAATGACTGCTCCGGATCCCCACATAAGAAAGTCCGGCAACAAAAAATACCGCCAGCACTCCCAAGGAAATTTTCCAGTAAAATTTTCTCCGCCTGGCATAGGATTGCTGGACCTGGGTAAGCTCCTGTTCGAGAGCCGCTCCCATTGGATCGCGTTCATACACCTTCGGCGCCGGAGACGGATTTGCGGTTCTTGTTTCCTGCACACGACTTGTTTTTTCCAAAGCTTGCTGGATCAGACTCATACACTCACCCCCTGGAGATCGGCTTCGGCGCATTCCACCAGCACCGGATCGATCACAAAAGTACTTTTGGCATAGGCGGCGAGCATCGCCCGGTCCGCCAGCACGTTAATAACCCTCGGGATCCCCGAGGAAAGTTCGTAAATGCGCTGTATGGCTTCGGCCGAAAAAAAATTCTCACGCGCCCCTGCCACGCTTAAACGATGCGCGATGTAATGCCCCACCTCTTCAAGACTCAGCTCCGGCAAATGACAACGCACGGTAATGCGTTGACGAAGCTGCTTGAGATCCGGACGCTTGAGAAGATCCTTCAGCTCCGGCTGCCCCATCAAAATGATCTGCAAAAGTTTTTGCGTTGTGGTCTCGAGATTGGATAAAAGCCGGATCTGCTCCAAAGCCCGCGGCGGCAAGAGCTGAGCCTCGTCGACGATCACCACTGCATTAAATCCTTTGGCGCTCTCTTCAAGAAGAAAACGGTTCAGGCAGTCAAAATATTCTTTACGCCTCTTTGCCTTTGGCTTCAGTCCGAAATCCTCGACGATCCCCTGCAAAAGCTCCAGTTCAGAAAGCTTCGGGTTAAAAACAAGCGAGGTGTGAACATTCTCGCCCAGCTGCTGGAGGAACATACGCGAAAGCGTCGTCTTCCCCGCCCCGATCTCGCCGGTGATCTGGATGAACCCCGAGCGCCGGTCCACGCCGTAGCGCATCGCGGAGAGCGCCGCCTGGTGATGCCGGCTCAAATAGACAAAACGCGGATCCGGCGTCACATTAAACGGAGATTCATTCAGCCCAAAAAAGGTCTCGTACATGATCGTTCCTCTCAAAAATCGCTACTTTTAAAAATCTCTCTTAACTGCGGGAGAACAAAAATTCTAAAACACGGCCGTCTTTGCGCGCCACATGAATATTGATCGGGTGACGGCCTTCTTTTGAATAAACCGTTTTTTCCCCGTTCATCAGATCGCGAGCGGTCATTTTTCCGGGGATACCGTCAAGCGCCGGAAGACAGATCGTCGCGCTCTTGTCTTCATTGCCATTATTGACCACCACCAGAAAATACCGATTCCCACGGCTGAAGAGCGCCGTTTTGATGTCCCGCGTTGTCGAATAACTGACCAGCGGCGTTTTGAGATAGTTCAAAACCCCGAGCACAAGCTCCGGAACCGGCTCCATCCCCAGGTGAATGATCTTTCCCTTGCCGATCTTTTTGATGTAGCCGACGGTCTGTCTTCCGTAGGTTCCGAGATCCGCCTGGATCTTTTCGCACCCTTGAGCCTTAAAAATATAAACCGAACTATTGATCGCGATCGGCACGGATCTTTTGCCAAGGGTTATTTTGAAATGCCGCTTAAACTCAAAAAGGGTGCGCTCCGGCTCTTCAAACCCGACAACCTGACATGGTTTAAAATTATCATCTTTGCGAGGGAACGAGCGGAATGCCACCAAAGTTCCGCCTGCCTCGACATACTTGCGAAGATTCTGATGCGCCGCCTTCTCAAGCCACTGGTTCCCGGAATAAAAGAGCACTTTCTTTTCAGGGAGTTTACAGCGAGGATCGCTCATATCATAGTCGACATCTCCCTGGTAAAGCGCGACGAGAATGGGACTATTGTGCGTGAGCGTCCGGGCCGCGTACTGGAGCGGATTGAAGGTGACGCCGATCTCGGTTATCTTTTTAAGCGAAGTCGGCTTGAGTTGCTTGAAAGCGGAAACGATCTGCGTAAAAACATCATACAATTCGCCACGCACCCGCCCCCACTCATTGATCGGCGACATATACCAATTGTCGCGATTCACCAGCATGTACCAATTCCAGCCCTTGACCCCGGCGAGGAATGCGGAAAGACACATCATCCGGTAGTGGTTGGGCGTGAGCACGCTCGTTTCATAATGACGGCCGTGCCAGATCCCGGATTGGAATTCCGCAATAAAGGGAAGTTTGGAAACGCTCGAAAGATAACGGATCTTGTCGCAGAATTTCCGGTGTTCGAACTCATCTTCTTTGAATTCATTGGTAGGATAGAGATCGATCCCCACGGCATCCGAGACTTCCTGAAAAGCAGCCCAATCGTGCGCGTAAAAGAAAGGATAAGTGTTCAAGTAGATCGGAACATCGACCCCGAGATCGCGATACATCTGGATGCTCCCCTTCGCAACCTCCTTGGAATACCAATACTTGAACTTAAAATAATCGAGATGCCGCTTGAGCTCTTTATCCCCCTTCAGCGGAAGACCCGTTTCATGAGCGAGCATGGTCGCGATGAAAGGCGACGCTTCCCGGAAAGAAGTGTAATTTGTCCCCCAGCATTCGTTCAGCGCCGAAAGATTCCCTTTGTAAAAATCGCGCATGAAATCCTGGAAAAGTCCCGGCTTTTTCGAAAGTCCGTACTGATGCCCGAAGACATCCGGCCAGGGATCGATCTCGTTATCCGCCTGCAACATCAGAATGTGGCCATTCTTGCGCGACGCGAGATACGGCATGAAAACCTTGCTGACTTGTTTCAGGTATTCTTTGGCGTAGGCGAGGAACTTGGGATGCAAGCGGTGATACTGGTAGGCATAATCCGGAACGCCATCCCGCGGCCATTCACTGTAAATATAGGGACCCGGACGAAGGATGACCCAAAAGCCTTCCTTGCGGGTCAATTCGAGAAAGGCTTTAAGATTACGCGCTTCATCGGTCTTGCCGGTGAAATCAAAATGGCCGCGCTTGTACTCGTGGAAATCCCAGGGGACGTAGGTGGAAACGATTTCGAGCCCCATTTCTTTGACGCGTTTGAGGGCTTCGCGCCAGGCATGAGGGTTGAGGCGCCAATAATGGATTTCGCCGGAGACAAGCGGAACTTCTTTTTTCCCAACAAGGATCTTTTGATTCCTGATCTCGACTTTAGGCATCCACCACCACAAGGTTGACCGTGCGCCCCGGAACGATGATCACCTTCTTGACGACCTTCCCCACGAGCAGCTCTTTCACGCGGGGGTGTTCCAGCGACATCTGTTGGATCACATCGTTGTTCTCACTACGAGAAACGACCATTTTTGCACGTACTTTACCTCCCACCAGAATAGCCATCTCCGCCTGATCTTCGACGAGATACTGGTCATCATACGCGGGCCATTTTTCATACGCAAGCGTCTTGGCGTGACCCAGGCGCTGCCATAATTCTTCCGCCACATGGGGCGCGAGCGGCGCCAGAAGAAGCAGGAATTTTTCGAGGATTTCCCGCGAGTGGTCTTCTCCCGGCATTATCTCATTCATAAAAATCATCAAGGCCGAGATCGCCGTATTAAATCGCAAGCCTTCAAAATCTTCCGTCACTTTCTTGATTGCCTTGTGGAGCGTCTTGAGCTCCGAAGCATTCGGCTCGCGCTGAACAATGTTCGCGTGAAGCTTGTCGTCCTTATCGATAAAGAGGCGCCACACTTTTCCGAGAAACCGGTAGACGCCTTCCACTCCGGAATTCGCCCAAGGCTTGGTCATTTCCAGCGGGCCCATGAACATTTCATAAAGCCGGAGGCTGTCGGCGCCATATTGCGCGATCATCTCATCGGGATTCACCACATTGCCGCGTGACTTGGACATCTTCTGGCTGTCTTCGCCCAGGATCATGCCCTGGTTCGTGAGTTTTTGGAATGGCTCAAGCGTGGAAACAACTCCGATATCATAAAGCACTTTGTGCCAGAACCGGGAATAGAGCAAATGAAGCACCGCGTGTTCCGCGCCGCCGACATAAAGATCCACATTCATCCAGTATTTTTCTTTTTTCGGATCGACCGCTGCTTTCGCGTTCTTCGGATCGAGGTAGCGGAGATAATACCAACAGGAACCCGCCCATTGAGGCATGGTGTTCGTTTCGCGCATGGCCGGGCCACCGCATTTCGCGCATTTACATTTCAGCCAATCCTTCGCCTTGGCAAGAGGCGGCTCGGCATTCCCGGTCGGTGTGTAATCTTTCATCTCAGGAAGCTTAAGCGGCAATTCGTTCTCGGAAATAAGCACCGGGCCGCACTTCACGCAATGCACGACCGGGATCGGTTCCCCCCAATAACGTTGCCGACTAAAAAGCCAGTCCCGAAGCTTATACTGAACCGCTGCCTTCCCGATCTTCTTTTCTTCGAGCCATTTCGTGATCTTTTGTTTCGCTTCCGGCGTAGGAAGGCCTGTAATCAGCCCAGAATTCACGCTGACACCGTCCCCCACAAACCCCAACGATTCTTTCCCTTCGGGTGCCTGCACCACAATTTCAATCGGAAGCTTGTAAGCCTTCGCAAATTCAAGATCGCGTGTATCATGCCCCGGCACTGCCATGATGGCGCCGGTTCCGTAACCCATAAGCACATAATCCGCGATCCACACCGGGATCTTTTTGTCATTTACGGGATTGATCGCATAAGCTCCGGTAAAAACACCGGTCTTTTCTTTGGCGAGGTCCGTGCGATCGAGATCGGATTTGTGTGTCGCGGTGGCGACATATGCTTCCACGGCTTTCTTTTGTTCCGGCGTTGTGATCTTTGCCACCATCGCGTGCTCCGGGGCCAGCACCATATACGTCGCGCCGAAAAGCGTGTCCGGTCGTGTGGTGAACACAGAGATCTCAGATTTTAAATTTGAGATTTGAAATTTCACCTCCGCGCCGGTGGACTTCCCGATCCAGTTACGCTGCATTTCCTTGATGGGCTCCGACCAATCCAGAAGGTCGAGGTCTTTTAAAAGCCGTTCGGCATAGGCCGTGATCCTGAGGATCCATTGACGAAGCGGGCGGCGATAAACATCCTTGTGGCCCTTGCGTTCACAGGTACCGCTGGCGTCCACCTCTTCGTTGGCAAGGACGGCCTTGCAGCCATCGCACCACCACACCGGGATCTCGGATTCGTAGGCCAAGCCTTTTTCGAAAAGCTTCATAAAGATCCACTGCGTCCAGCGGTAATAATGGGGATCGGTCGTATCGATCTCGCGTTCCCAGTCATAGCTAAAACCGACCTGCTGGATCTGGCGCTTGAAGGTCTGGATATTTTTTTTCGTGGTATCGCGGGGGTGCGTGCCGGTCTCGATGGCATATTGCTCGGCGGGAAGCCCGAACGCGTCCCAACCCATGGGATGCAGGACATTGAACCCGCACATCCGTTTATAGCGGCTGACGATGTCGGTTGCGGTATACCCTTCCAAATGCCCGACGTGGAGACCGGAACCGGAAGGATACGGGAACATATCGAGGACGTAATATTTCTGTTTTTCTCCGCCGGGCTCGCCGGGGTCCGGAGAACGGAAGGTCTTATGGTCAGTCCAGTAGGTCTGCCACTTTTTTTCTATTGTCTCGAAAGGATACTGTTTGAATCCGCTGGCCATGGTCAGGATTTCTCCGAGAATTAGAACATGCGAGAGGAGAGAATCGGCGCCTTCCGCTCATTTCATTCGCTTCAGGTCGGCCACCCGCACTCATCAACATGACATTAGTCATGTTGATAATCAAGTGCTCCCTTCGATTATCTCCTCGTAGCCATAGGCGGCCTTCCTTTTGCCGCCATGGCGTCGTACCAAATTACTGGAATTTGGTGCGAGAGGAGAGAATCGAACTCTCATGGTATTGCTACCGCTGGATTTTGAGTCCAGTGCGTCTGCCAGTTCCGCCACTCTCGCAGATGACGTAAAAAGAATGCCGTCGCCGTCAGGACTTCCATGAGTCCTGACGGCGTGGCACCAACTCATTGGGAGTTGGTGGACCGGAAGGGTTCTACTTCGCTGTGCAGCTTATCGCTCACAGCTTCGCAGGAACCTTTCTCAAGCTCCAACCTTTACCCTATTCCTTCGGAGCTCTGCCGTTAAGGACAGAGCGAAGAAGAATGGACCGGAAGGGAGTTGAACCCTTGACCTCCACAATGCCATTGTGGCGTTCTACCAACTGAACTACCGGCCCATTGATTTTCAATAAATCAATACGTTGCCGTGACGGCTTATGGATTGCCGTCTACGGCACACGCACAAAAAAACTTCAAAAAAGGAAGGTTTTACCCGCCTCCCGATGAAACAAGAGGCGGTATTCTACTTAAGATGGAAGGGTTTTACAAGGAAAGCGTGCAGCGCGTTTTAAAAGAAAGCCTCGGGTGTGAGAGGCAAATCGTTCTGGGCCCCGGGCACCACGGAAAAAAGGACGTCCCAGGCACCGCATCCTAGCCTTGTCACAGCGCGAAACGTACCGTCAAAAAAACCGGCTGTGTCACGAAAAAAACGTGGATTTCCATTATCGTCCCTGTCATGTTTGGCGATGGTATAAGGGATCTCATACGGCCAACTGACAAGATTCTTCACGCCGCGGCCGAAAGTTAGCCCCATCTGCTTCCAATAGCCGGGCGAATTGGCGTGAGCCGCACGAAAAGGCACCAGCAACATCAGAATAAAGACAAAAACGATCCATCGAACCCGCATTAATAGCCTCCTTTTCCTCACTCGAGAAGATATCCCCGAAACCAAACACATTTAAAGTTTTTAAGCGCCCAAGCCGATGCTTTTTATGCGCAACAAAGGTTATTAAACTCTAACGAGAGGCACCGATGAAATCAGCTTATAACTGTCCCGCTTGCCAATGGTCCGGCAGTGAAGCCAGCTTCGTTACCAAGATCCTCTCGATCATGTACCGCCCCAAGCACGACAACATCCAGGCCTTCAAACAGATCAAATGCCCCAAGTGCCACAATCTCGTGACGATCATTTTCGAGACGTTAGACGGCACGATCGTCAAATAGCCTTCCCCCCCGACTTACTTCAAACCCCCAAAGTGCGTCAGTTTGATCCCAAGATGGCTGATATAATTGCGTAATTCTTTCAAACTAAAAAGCTGATATTCCCGCTCGCGCGGGATCGTCAGCGAACTGATAGCGCAAAGCTCATCGTCCACCCATCCCGGATGGCACATGATCTCGCTCGTTCCCTCCGGAAGTGTGAAAAGCAAATGCCTCAATACTTCTTCCGTCCAGAACGTGTGCGGGTCGATGTTGCCATAAAAATGGTCCGTGGTCCTGAGATCCTTATGCGCGTTCCTGACATCCGGTTCGGTCAAAAGCCTCGTCCAACGGACAGGCAGATCGTGTTTCCCGGCAACTGCCGCAAGCGCTTCCAGGAACGGCCTGAAATCGTGCATGTGATGATGGACATCCACATGGGTCGGTAATCGTTTGAAGGTCTTCACGAATTTCTGGAGCTGAGCTTTGAACTCTTCCTTGATCTCAGAAACAGGCGGCAGTTTTTTTGCAGAGTACTCATCCTTTTTTTTGAAGCGTCCATCCTTCTGAAGAAGCGATCTCACAAGCCCTGGCTTGGCCACAGGTTTCCCGAGCGTGACATTTAAATGCAACCCAATCCCGAGTTTTTTCCTGGCCAAAAGTTCCCGGACCACGTCCGGTCCCATGGGAAGGTTGATCAAAAAAGTCGTGCTGGTCACGATCCCGTTCTCGTGGGCCTTCAAAATGGCTTCCGTGACCTGGGAGGTCAGATTGCAGTCATCCGCATTGATGATAAGTGTCTTCTGTTTCATAGCTCTCTCTTTCGCCTAATGGTTCGACTCGATTGAAATTGGCAGTTGCCAATTTCAATCACCGCTCACCATAGCACTGAGTCTCCCCCCTCACAAATCAATAGGGTTGAGGTACTAGGGAATCACGATGACGACGGTCGCAATCGCATATTCCCGTTCGTGCGCAACCGACAATTCGATCTGTGCCTGTGACGGAATACGGAGCTGCTTACGACTCTCCGCATTCAGGGCAATAAACGGTTTCCCGGTCGCTTCGCGTCCCACCTCAATACCGGAAAGCCGTCGATCCTTTTTCGGACGAACTTTCAGGGCCTTCAGAAGCGCTTCTTTGGCGGCAAAGCGAGCTGCGTAATGCTCGAATTTCATGCGCTTGGAGCCGCAGTAGGCCTGCTCCGAAGTGCTAAAGACGCGGTTCAGAAACGCTTGCCCGGACGGCCTCCCGATCATTCGCTCCATCCGCTCAACCTTGACCAGATCAATACCCTGAAGGATCTTCAAAAGAGCGCCCTACGAGGATACCGTGGTGTGAAGGAACCAATACGCCAATACTATAATGACCATGATGGAGATAATGTAAAAATTGTTGAATCGCCAAAAATTCCACAACCGTTGTCCCAAAGAACCCGAGGTCTCCGTCTTTTTTTTCTTAAGAAGGACGTCATACTTGAGGCCAAGCACCTCTTCTTTCCGGAAACGGATGTACACGCCGCCGATCTTGTAGGCATGCAAAACTTCGTCCTGGATGAACTTTTCGATCACCTGTTGTTCGACCTCGAGAAAATTCTTCACTTCATCGAGGGTCAGCATGTTATTCATGATAGATCAACCGCCTTAGGACGAAAAGAGATGGGAATACTTTATGACCGAAAAAACAACGGAGTCCGAATTTAGAATCTTAGACCCGAGCCCGTTCCTGCTGGATCCATTGATCCACTTCGGCCTTGGTAAAAACCCAGTGGCCATTGTCAAAACGCGCCGGAATCTTTTTGGAGTGAGCCCATTCCTCGATCACTTTCGACTCTACCTCCAGATACTGCGCCACATCCTTGAGGGTCAGGAAAGTATCCGCCCCGTCTGAAGCGCCCACGCCTTGCATACTCACTAGCCCTTGAAGGATCGCGCCGTCTCCGATGCTCAAGCGCGGCGTCGTGAGATTTCCCTTAAGCGTCGCCGTTCCGAGGATGGAAAGACTCCGGGTCGCGATAACATCCCCGGACACTTTTCCGGCGATCACAATATTGTCGCCGTGGATATTCGCGCTAACCTTGGCGTTCTCGCCGATCGTAAGATTGCCGCGCGTATCGAGTTTGCCCTCGAAACTTCCGTTGATCCGCAGATTCACAGGGTCTTTAAACGAAATGGTCCCCTGCATGCTTGCGTCGACATCGAGGATCTTCTCCTGGGTCTCTTCCTTTTTTTTATTATTGGCCATGGTCGCTCTCCTTTGGAGATATTGTGGGGTAAAAAACCTGAGTCATTATTATCATTTTAGCGAGCGTTGTCAATCAATGCGAATAACGCCGCTCCACGGGCCACGATCCATGGACCACGTGGAACGTGGTGCGTGGACCGTGGATCATTCTTTACTCTGAATCTCCCCCGCCCCGAGGCAAACATTCCGTTGGTAAAGCACGGCAAATTGGCCTGGGGTTACGGCACGCTGGGGTTTATCAAAAATGATCTTTGCTTTATTTCCGGGGAGAGGATGCAACATGCCAGGTGCCGCTGCCTGACGATACCGGATCTTTGCCTTGACGCGCACAGCACGCTTAGGCATTCCGCTGATAAAATTACAGGGAGAAAAAAATACTTCCCGGCTCAGGAGATTTTTCTCATCTCGAGTCACCTTAAGAACATTGCGGCTCACATCAGATCCTTTCACAAAAAAAGGACCCCCGGAAAACCCGAGCCCTTTGCGCTGACCGACGGTATAAAAGTGAAGCCCTTGGTGCTTGCCGATCACATGCCCTGCGTCATCGCGAACCTCGCCTTCATTGCGTCCGATCTCTTTGCTGAGGAACGGCTCCATCGCATTCCCGGACACAAAACAAAAATCCTGGCTTTGTTTGCGCTTGAGAAAGATCTCAAACCCGTGTTCCTCGGCCATCTTGTAAATCTCTTGTTTAGTGTAGCCCCCCAGAGGAAGCACGATATGACGAAGCTGGTCCTGGGAAAGAAAACTAAGCGAATAAGTCTGGTCTTTTTCTGTGTCCTTACTCGCGAGAAGTTCAAATTTCCTGGTTTTCGGATTCTTACGAACCCGCGCATAATGCCCGGTCGCCACAGAGTCGATCCCATGCCGCTTGGCCCAATCGAGAAGTTTCTTGAATTTAAGATACCGGTTACACATCACACAGGGGTTCGGGGTTTTGTGATTGCGCAGACGACCGAGAAAATAATCAATGACTTCTCTTTTAAAATCCCGGGATACATCAAAAATGTGATGGGGAACGCCAAGTTTTTTGCAAACATTGGCCGCGATCTGGAAAGACTCCGCACTGCAGCAGACATTCTCCTTGAGGCAATTCTCAGGGTCTTCCCAAACAGGATACTTAAGTGAAACGCCGACTGGATCCCAACCCATTTCTTTTAGAAGCACAAGCGCCATGGAAGAATCCACGCCCCCGGACATCCCGACCACGATCTTCTTGCGGAAAGATTTTTTCACGAGTTAGGTTTCTTCATAGCCGGTGCTTCAACACTTCTTCATAAACCTTCTGAACACCTTCACCCATGTGTGCGGAAGAATATTCCTCAGCACCATCCATGGCGGCCATCCCCAATTCTTTACGAAGCTGAACATCCTCAGAAAGCTTGATCAAAAGTTCGGCAAGAGCCTCTACGTCCCCTTTCTCAAAAAGAAGCCCACGGCGCCCATGATCCAGAAGCTCTGGAACGCTCCCCGACTTGGCTCCGATAATGGCCTGCCCTGCGATCATGGCCTCCAGAACCGCAATGCCGAAAGCTTCCTCCCAAACATAAGGTGCTACAAAAATATCCGTGGCTTTCAGAGGTTTTTCGATCTCAGTCACATTCCCGAGGAACAAAACATCTGTCTCGAGACCCAATTCGGTAACACGTCGTTTGAGATTTTGGACATAAACATCCTCACCGGAACCACCCAAAAGCAGTCGCATGTGAGGAACCTTTTTTCTTGCGATCGCAAACGCCTCCACGAGCAAGTGCGCGCCTTTCACCGGGATCAAGCGGGCCATGGATGCCACCACAAGATGGTTGGAGGCATATCCATAACTTTTCCGCACAGCTTCCCGGTCCGTTTGATCGATCCTGGCACGCAATGCCCCGATATCAATGCCATTGAGCACGATTTCTATCAGAGGCAGGTTTTCCCGCCCGAAAACTTCGAGGAGGCCTTCCTGCATGGCCCTGGAAATGGCAATAACAGCCTTCCCCCAACAAGGGAAAAGTCTCCGGCCCAACCGTTTTTTATAAAGCATATGCGCTGTGGAGACATACGGGGTCTTGACGAAAAAGCCCGCCGCCGCGGCAAGGACCTGCGCGACACGGGTGTGGCAGTGAATAATATCCACCGGATTCTTTTTAAGGAAGGAAACCAGTTTTGGAAGTTGCGTCCAAAGGTTGGGCGAAAGCTCGCTTTTACACCGGGGCACATCCGGCACGATCCCGGCAGAACAGGGCCTAAAATCCCCTGAGCGCTCCCCCGCGCTCGCCCAGATGTAAACCTCATGTCCGGCCTTCGTCTGTTCTTTGCTCAGGATCAAAAGATAGGACGTGATGCCGCCGGTGTTGAGATGAGTTGCCATGTGCAGGATCTTCAAAAGTTCTCTCTCCGGTTATCCCCTAGAACGGGGCATTATAGTCCCAATTCTTATCAATTTCAGAAAATCTGTCCCAATACCTATCAATTTCAACTCCGCTGAAATCGGGGCAATCCTGACTCCCCCTGATAAAAAGAAAACAAAAGTCAGGATAGTTCAGAAACTCAAAAAAAAAGGAGCTCTTCTTGAGAGCCCCTTTTTTAAAAAACCGGCTGTTGCGACAATCGGACATACCCTTCGAACAACGGATCGATCTTAGGCCTGGACCGGTTCAATCTGGATCTTGGAAAGATCCCCGCCTTTTTTCTGAAAAGCTTCCGCATAGATCCCATACCGTTCAAAAAGAGCCTCGGCCTCGCGACCGATCTCCGCGATACGGCGCGTCATGGACTTATTGCTAAAAACTTTATCCATAGGCATCCTTTGTATCTGCTGCTGGATCTTTTCGATCTCAAGCTTTTGGGCACGGATCGCTGCCGCGTAATTGGAGGCCTGGACCTCGAGCTTCGCCAGAGGCATTGCTACCACTTCTTTCCGGATCTTTTCGATCGACCTCTTGGGATCCGCTTTCTTCGCGCAGCCTGTAAAAGGAATAAACACCATGGCTAAAAGGAATACGGGGATCATTCGAAATTTCATAGAATCGCCTCCTTAAAATGGAAAAACTTTTTCCCGTTTGTTGGGGAAGAACCAGGGATTTGGCGCCCTCCACTCGCCTCGTTATACGAGGCAAGTTTCGGGTCGGCCACTCGCCCCTGAATCATGACATTAAGTCATGCTTCAAATCAGGGCTCACTTCAAATCCCCGCCTTTGAACGTAATTCCAAAACCAGGCGAAACGCCTGGTTTTGGAATTGGCGTCCCTAGGATGTCATGGAACCGCAATCCTCTCGGGACGAATGGGCGAAATTATAATCGAAGCGCTACATTATATCCAGCAATTATGGGTGAACAGAGATCCCAGAATTACCGAGTTAAAAGGCACCTTTTGAGGTCTTTATAGGGGATTTTTTGTCCAATTTGTCCAGTTTTGAAGAGGTTGATTTATACTTAACTTATTATTGATAAAGCAGATACGTTTGTCTGGAGCTCAAGAGGTGGACAAATATAAACGGTTTACACCAATGTCGTAATTGATAGCAATTACGACATTCGTTCAATGCAATTTCAGCTTAAGCCCTACTGGGTTCCCCAAGACATGCAGTAAACGCACCTCCGTAGCATATCACAAAGATAAATGGCTCGCCGCGTTAGATGAGTTTCAAAACTGGCTGTTTTTGAAAAGCAGTTTACTCTGAACTACTAGCCTGAACAGGCAGACCGATTGGAATGGGAAAACTATTTCGTTTAGGCTCAGTGAGGCCTGAATCCATCATCCTGGCTGTAAGATTAGCTTTTCGGGTCAAAACTCGTTTCTGGAACGGACTCCAGAGAAGCTTAAAAAGATCCGAGATTTTCATATGCCTGCTAAAAGTGATCAGAAGTATTAAGGTCTGAATGGGACGTTTGAAAATCCGTTGAGAAAAAAGATTCACATATCCTTTCATCCGCAAACCGTTTACTTTCTCACTCGGCAAGACGAGTGGATCAATGTCAGAGCATTTGAACCATTTATCCCAATCTCGCTTGTCATCAATAATTCCACGATTAACATATTCTCCCCACAAAGGAGTCCCACGGTAGACGCACAAGCGGTTAAAACTGAAAGTATCGAGTTTGAGTTTGGCAGCAAAACGGAAACTCGCCAAGATATCTTCCATGTTTTCATCAGGAGAACCGACCACAAAAAAGCCGTGGACTCTTTTGATCCCTTGCCGTTTCGCTTCGCTGATAGCATGCTCAATCTTGACCAAGCTTTGGTTCTTTTTAAGCCGGTCTAACACTTTTTGAGAACCGGCCTCCACACCAAACGCTAGAAACTTACAGTTAGCCTGGCTCATAATTGGAAGTTGATCAACCGCTATCGAATCAACCCTGCCTTCACAACCCCATTGAAACTTCAACTTGCGTTCTATAATGCCGCGACAAATCTCATTAATACGCTTACCATCGAGCAGAAAGTGATCATCTGTAAAATAAATGGAGCGATACCCCATATCATGCAACTGTTGCATCTCTCCAAGGACATGGGCTGCTGAACGAGTGCGCACTTTGTGCTGCGAAAGAAAAGGAATACCACAGTAAACGCATGAATACGGACACCCTCGCGATGTCTGCATGGTGCAAAATTTATCTAGAGACAAAACCGCAGGAACGTCAAGTGGCAATGATTCAATGTAATCGATCGGCAACGTAGTACGATCAGGATAAGGAAATTGATCTAGATCCTGAATAAGCGGGCGAGGTGGATTTTGAATGATCTTTCCTTCATTACGCCACACAAGACCCGCCACAAAGCCTGGGGCATCAAGGTTGTTTAGATAATCCGGCAGTAGCTCCTCACCTTCCCCGACCCCCACACAATCGAGATGAGAACATTCTCTCAGAACATGCTCTGCATTGATGGTGGTAAACACTCCTCCAGCAATGATCGGGATATTCGGAGCTACTGATTTTAGCCGCTGGGCCAGGTCTTTGGTGGCAGGATAGGTGGTGGTCGAGAGAAAGGAAAGAGCGATCAGATCTGGCTTCTCTATGGTTGCCGCCTGAGCGATATTCTCTGCTTGCATCTCGGGATGACACATGTCAAACATCCTCACCTCGTGTCCGTGCTGGCGCAGGACCGGAGCGAGAACTTGAATAGCGAGCGGTGGGAATGCCATCATTTTTATCCGCCCACTACCCGTTCGTGTTTTATTTAATCTTTTCGGAAGCAACCTGTAATAATTTTCATCTCTGACATAAACCAAGAAAACGTTCATATGATTTCCTTCTGTGAAATGCGCCTCTTAGCAAGAACGGCGTAAAACTAAAAGAGTGAGATCGTCGGCAAGTTTCTTTTGCTGAAAGCTTGTAACTTTTTGAAATAACATTTCCCCTAACCTTTTGGGGGACATCTGTGATTGTTCTACGATAAAATCCTGGAAGCGTTTTTCATTGAGGAATTCTCCAGACGGAGTCCTTGCCTCTGTGAAGCCGTCGGTATAGAGAACAAGCGTCTCATTAATTCTCAAGGTCTCCTTTTTCTCCTCATACCCAGAAGAATCCGAAATACCCAAAGGAGTCCCCGTAACTACACCGAATTTTCGAAGAGCTCCCTCGCTATTCATGCAAAAAGGTTGCGGATGCCCCGCATTAGCATAACGAACCGTTCCATTCTTGATGTCGTAATAACCCAGGAACATCGTGACAAACATCCCTGTCTCATTTTTCCCAAGAAGAAAGCGATTGATCTCATCAATCACCTCCGATGGCGTTCTTCCTGAAGCGGCAAGCTTACGCAGCAGCGTGTGAGCCATCACCATGAACATGGCCGCTGAGATGCCTTTCCCAGAGACATCCGCGATAGAAAAAACGAAGGTGTCTTTCCCGACAAAAAAGAAATCGTAAAAATCGCCAGCCACGAAATACGCGGGCCGGTTCTCCGCAAAAAGATCGAACTCCATTGCACCCGGAAACGCTTTAGGGAAAAGAGAAAGCTGGATGTTCCGCACCAACTGAAGTTCTCCTTCCATGCGCTGCCGGGTGCTGGTCTCACGGACCAAGGATTCCGTGTAGGCCTGGAGATCATGCGCCATCTTGTTAAAAGACTCCGTCAGCTCGCTCAACTCGTCACGGCCGAATCGTTCTTTTAATACAACATTGAAATTCCCCTTACCAATCCTCGGAATTGCCGCGGCGAGATCCGTAACCGGCTTTGTGATCTTCGAAGAAATCCTAAAAAGCATAACCACTATCAGGACGAAACCTGCAACCATGCTTAAACCAAATTTGGAGAGTTTTTTCCAAACGGGGAGCATCACCTCGTTCTCGGGAACTATTGCGGCAAATGACCATCCCGTGCTGGGAATGGGCGCGTAAAACAGAATCGCCCTCCGAGAATCCAGAACGCCTTTCATCAACACGACGCCCTTCTCTCCTGCCATCATTTTATGGCCAAGCATTACAAGCTCGGGACGGTGATATTTGATCGCCGCAGAAGATACGGTTTCCTGAACATTAAGTTTTGGATCGGGATGTCTTACGAAACGTCCTTCGCGACTAAGGATTGCAAATGTGTTTTCTCGGACAAAACTATTTTTGTTGATCAGTTTCTGGAGATCCTGGACCCGGATATCCACCAAAACGATCCCTTGGAATTTTCCACGGGAAAAGACCGGGACCGAATAAGTGCAGATAAGAGTATTTTCGGCCCGTGGGTCGAAATAAGGTTCCGTCCAATAGCCTCCCCCTTTTTTTCGAGGCGCCCGATACCAGTTGAAATTCCGGTAGTCTGGGTTCTTCTGCGCCATATCTTCTTCTCGCAGAGAATTTTTTCCGTCGGATTGGAATGGAGTAAGTGTTGCAGAAATACCCCTGTGAACATAAGGCGCAAACAGCTTTTTCCCCGTTTGAGAGGCATTTTCTTCGAACGCAACTGAAGAGCCATAAATAATTGGATTTTTTTCTACATTATTTCGGAGAATTTGATAGAGATCTCTTTCAGAGGCTGTTCCTTCGCCGGAAAGAAAAACAGCCGTTGCTTCTGCCGCACGGACAACTGAGGAAAAATTTGCGTCAAACTTCTCCGCGTATAGCGTCGCTAGTTCCTCCATGTAATGATTCATGCCCTCAACAGCGCTCCTTCGAAGGTCATAAAAAACCATGCCAAGAATCAGGAAAGAGACAATAAAAAGCGGAAGTGAAACAGCAATAAAAAGCTTCCATCGGATCGAGTGGAATTTGAGGATTTTAGTCATCATTTTCAGCGCCCACGAACATAAAGAAACGGATAAGTCCCCATAGAATTGCAAGCCACCCCAAAATGAGAACTCCAATACCAATCCAGCTCCAAACCATGGATTTCTGTTGCCCTTTCAGATTAGTGAACCACACCGCACAACAAACATAGCTCGGAAGTGACGTTTCCCAAAATCACAGGCATCAAGCCCTGTAATAAAAAAATGCTTATATAATTTTTCTATAAGACCTTATCTCCTTTATGATTCTTGCAGCTATCCTTTCCAGAGAATGCTCTTATTTGCGGGAAATAAGCGGAAAGCAACTTTCGGACATGCTCCGGTAGTTCACTAAAACCGTTCTTAAGTAATAATCTCTGTTTTTCGCGAATCGACTTAAGTAAAAACCTCACTTTTGGTGTCATTTTGAGTAAGACGATTCGACGATCGCGATCTTTTGAACGGCATCTTTTAATCAAACCTCGCCGAACAAGACGATCTACAGCATAAGTTGCCACAGGGCGAGACACGAATAGTTCTTTCGCGATATCGGTCATTTTTAGATCTTGAGTTTCATACACGCTGGATAAAATAAGATAATCAGAAAGCGAAAGTCCGCAGCACCGCAATGTTTTACGCTCTTTTTCTAATATTACTTTTGAGCAAATAAATAGATTTTTAAAAAAATCCGCTGCCTTTTCTTCCAAAATGACTCCCCTTTCCATGCCAAGCAAATTCTATTCGCCACCGTGCGGAGGATCTTTTTTCAAGGAGATGGTACCGCTCATAGGGGCCGCGCCATGGATATGCACATAACTTTCCCGCGCAAGCCACCCGACAGCCATTAATATGAGCTCCGAGGAAGCATCGATCTCCCGCAAAAGAACATTCACGGGCATCTGCCTTTGATGTGTTTCGAGACAAAGCAGAACTTGGCCAGCACAAATACCAATTTTTGTAATCATAGCGAACTCGTTTTCTCGAGTCGGTTACAGCATCTTTAAAATCCATGAGCGCCGCAATTTGCCGAATTCAAAGACTTAATATTAAATACGGAAAAGCCGGAAGAATTTTTTGATCACAGAGGTTTCAGCAGCTTCAGAATATTCCACGCCCCCGCCTAAAACGGCGTAAAGACGTACCCGGTTAGCGAACTTCTCCTGAAGAAGGAGAACCAATGCCTGTTGCGCCGCAAAGAGCTCCCGTTGAGCATCGAGGACGCCCAGATAGCTGTCAATCCCCCTCGTATAGCGGAAATTCGACAATCGATAGGTTTCAGCAAGCGTATCGACCAGGGATTGTTGGGCCGTCACCTGCTGTCCCACAGTGCCACGCACGGCAAGGGTATCAGCCACCTCTCTGAAAGCCGTTTGGATAGCTTTCTCATACTGGGTCAGCGCGATCTCCCGGTCCGCCTTGCTGACTCTGTATGCGAACCAGGTACGCGCATCGAAGATCGGCATCGTAGCTTGCGCCCCATAAAGCCATGTACTCGTGCCAGCTTTGAACAGGCCCGAAAGCTCGTTGCTGGCAGTACCGAGAGTGGTTGTCAGTGAAATTTGAGGAAAGAAGGCGGCCCGGGCCGCCCCGATATTGGCATAGGCGCCTTTTAGCCGATGTTCCGCGGCCATAATATCCGGACGCCTAAGAAGCACCTCGGAAGATAGGCCCGTGGAAATATCTTTCGTGGGACTAACACCGGCCAGATCAAACGGCAAGAGATCTTCCGGCACTGGAGAACCGGCCAGAAGGTTCAATGCGTTTTGGCTCTGCGCTACAAATTCCGTATAACGGGCAATGTCGCGGCGGGCGATTTCCACCGGCGTTTGGGCACGATGGAGATCCAGTCCGTTTGCAACCCCCAGCGCATACTGCCGCTTCACCATATTGTAGGAGGATGTCTGGCTCTGAAGGGTACTCTCCGCCAAAGCAAGATTCTCCTGATTCGCCGCCAGGGCCAAATACGCTTCAGCCACGGAGGACACCAGCGATATCTGCGCGCTACGACGAGCTTCCTCCGTATTTAGATATTCCTCCAACGCTTGTTTTTCTAGACTGCGGATACGGCCGAAAAAATCGACCTCCCAGGCAGCAATCCCCAGATTAACGTCATAGTTTTTAGACGTCCTCTTGACCATGGGACCAACAATATCGGCAGAAACTTGTTGTTGGTTTCCCCCTACACCCGCATCAACAATCGGAAGCAGATCGGCCCGGCTAATGCCATACAGGGCACGTGCTCTTTCCACATTCAAGGCGGCAAGCCGAAGATCCCGGTTGTTCTTGAGAGCCGTCTCGATGATCTTTTGCAACTTTGGATCGGTGAAAAATTCCTGCCATTTCAATTGAGTGGCCTCTGAAGTTCCGGTCGCAGGCTTCGTGACCGGATACGCTGCCCCGTTGGGCCATTGGCCCGGAATCGGAGCTTCCGGCCGCTTGTATTTCGGGATCATGGTGCAGCCGCTAAGTCCCACCGCCAGCGTTAAGATCAGAATAAGCGTTCGTCTCATGACGCTTTCTCCGGTAAAGCCGGGATCACCGCGTCGACCGCTTTGGTCTTCGGTTGCCGCTTGCCAAAGAGGCTGGATATAAGGACAAAGAACAGCGGAATAAAAATAAGGTCAATGAATGTAGCTGAAAGCATGCCACCGGTGACTGCAGTGCCAATGGCATTCATGGCACCAGCACCGGCGCCAGTGGCGGTGGCTAGGGGTAGCGTTCCAAAGAAAAACGCCAGAGAAGTCATGATAACGGGCCGGAATCGGATCTTTACTGCAGCAAGGGTGGCCTCAACAAGTCCCAGTCCTTGCCCCATTTGTTCTTGTATGAACTGAATGATGAGAATGGCGTTCTTGGTCGAAAGCCCCATCGTTGTCAGAAATCCGATCTGGAAATAAACATCGTTGGGCAATCCGCGCAGAAAAGTTGCCATTAACGCCCCCAACACACCCAACGGCAACATCAACAGATTGACAAAAGGGATGCTCCAACTTTCATACAACGCCGCCACGCAAAGAAAGATTACTAAAATAGAAAATATATAGAGAATCGGACCTTGGGCTGTGGCCATCCTTTCCTGATAAGAAAGCCCCGCCCAGTCATAACCGATACCTGTAGGCAACTTTGAAGAGATATCCTCCATGGCCTGCATGGCCTCACCAGAACTTCGATGTAAAGCAGGCTCCCCCCAGATATTCAGAGACGGAAATCCGTTAAAACGCTCTAACTGAGGAGAACCAGATGTCCATCGTGTCGAAGCGAACGATGCAAATGGAACCATCTTCCCGGCTGTGTTGCGGACATAAAGCTTTTCCAGATCTTTGGGAAGCATGCGATACGGAGCATCCGCTTGAATATAGACTCGCTTGACCCGTCCGGCTTGAATGAAATCATTTATATATGCACTGCCGAAAGCCGCCGAAATGGTGCTGTGGATTGAGCTGATAGGCAACCCAAGGGCACCTGCTTTCTCCCAATCCACATCCACCCGGAACTGGGGCACATCTTCCATGCCGTTGGGCCGAACGCTAGCCAGCCGTGCATCTTTAGTTGCCATGCCAAGCAATTGGTTGCGGGCCTCCATCAGAGCAGCGTGACCAAGACCACCACGATCCACCAACTGGAAATCCACGCCCTGGGCATTGCCTAACTCAACAACAGCTGGAGGTGGAAAAACAAAAATCATCGCCTTGCGATTGGACGAGAATGCCCTCATAGCCCTTCCAGCAATGGCTTTGGCTTTCAAATCTTTCCGGTGACGCAGTTTCCAGTCCTTCAGTTTGACAAAGACCATGCCATTATTTTGCCCTCTTCCTGCGAATCCCATGCCCGAGATTGTCATGCAGGATTCCACTGCCTCTTTCTCGTTCTCTTGAAAATAACGCTGGACTCCATCCGCAACTACCTGGGTCTGCTCCAGAGTAGCGCCCGTTGGCATAATGATTTGAGAAAGCAACATTCCCTGGTCTTCGTCCGGCAAATATCCTGTAGGCAGGCGCATGAACAGGAATCCGATCAGAGCCACAATTCCAACATAAATGACTAGGTAACGCGATTTTTTGGCTAGAGAATGTTTCACCACGGCCAGATAACGATCCCGGATCCCAAAGAAATTCTTGTCGAACCACAAAAAGAACGGCCGGAGGAACCAGATCGCATTTTCCGCAGGTTCATGCCCTTTAGTGACCGGCTTGAGCAGTGAAGCGCATAGGACAGGCGTCAGGACCAAAGCCACAATCACTGACAGCAGCATGGAGGCAATAATGGTAACGGAAAACTGGCGGTAGATGACACCTGTCGAACCGGCGAAGAACGCCATGGGGCCAAACACCGCCGAGAGAACCAATCCGATACCGATCAAGGCGCTGGTGATTTGCCCCATGGACTTGGCAGTGGCCTCTCGAGGAGAAAGTCCTTCCTCGGTCATGATCCGCTCCACATTTTCGACCACCACGATGGCGTCATCCACCAGAAGACCAATAGCCAGAACCATAGCAAACATCGTCAACATGTTAATGGAAAACCCGAAAGCCCCCAACACAGCGAAGGTGCCCAAAAGAACCACTGGCACCGCGATGGTCGGGATTAACGTGGCTCGAAAGTTCCCCATGAACAAAAACATGACCAGGAAAACCAATAGAATCGCCTCAAAAAGTGTTTTGACCACCTCATCGATGGCCACCTCCACAATCGGTGTAGTATCGTAAGGATAGACCACCTTCATCCCTTGAGGAAAATACTGACTCATTTCCTTCAATTTTGATTTGACCGCCTCAGCTGTATCCAGCGCGTTAGCTCCTGGGGCCTGACGGATGGCCATGGCCGCGGCAGGTTTTCCATTGTAGGCGGCCTCAACATCGTAGGATTCAGACCCCAGTTCCGTCCGCCCCACATCCTTAACTCTTACAATGGATCCATCGGGATTGGTCCGAAGCGGAATATTGGCAAATTCTTCAGGAGTTTGGAGTAAATTCTGGACAATGATAGAGGCGTTCAAACGCTGGCCTGGCACTGCCGGAAGTCCGCCAAACTGACCTGAGGAAACTTCTACATTGTAAATCTTCACCGCTGCAACAATATCTGCTATGGTAAGGTTATAGTCGTTCAGTTTGTCGGGATTCAGCCAGACGCGCATCGAATATTGCGAACCGAAATTCTCGACCTCACCAACTCCAGGCACACGCGCCAGAACCTTTTCCAGATTGGACTGGGCATAATCCCGCAAGTCGTTACCGTCCATGTTGCCGTCTTCCGAGATCAAGCCCACGATGATCAGATAATTCCGCGTGGATTTTCCGACCGTGACACCCGAACGCTGAACCACTTCCGGAAGACTGGCCATGGCGAGTTGGAGCTTATTTTGAACCTTGGACCAGGCAAGATCCGGATCAGTCCCCGCCCTGAAGGTCAACTCAATACGGGAGGAACCAGCTGAATCGCTTTTGGCAGACATATAGAGCAGATCTTCAAATCCGGTCATCTTTTGTTCGATGATCTGGCTCACGGTATTTTCCACCGTCTCAGCTGAAGCTCCTGGATAAAAGGAACTAATGGCAATGGAAGGTGGCGCGATAGGGGGATATTGCGAGATAGGTAATTGAAAAATAGCCAATACCCCCAACACCATCAGAATAATGGCAATAACCCAAGCGAAAACCGGGCGATCCAGAAAGAATTTTGACAACATAGAATTTTCCGTTAATCCGAATCTGCGGATGGTTGAACGGTTTTACTGACCCCTAGGTTATCTTTGGGGCCAGAGCCGAACGGGATTGCATGGACAAAAGTACCGGGTCTCACCTTCAGAACCCCCTCGACAATGACCCTATCCCCTGGTTCTAGACCTGACAGAACAAGCCATTTGTCGCCGATAGCTCGGTCAAGCGTAAGCATCCGCTGTTGAACCTTCTCTTCAGCGTCCACAATCAACGCCAACGGGTCCCCTTTTGAGTTGCGGGCAACTCCCTGTTGCGGAACAAGAAGGGCCTGTTCATTAACACCCTCAGTAATGATCGCCCGAACAAACATGCCCGGCAGAAGTATGCCTTCCGGATTTTGGAAAACCGCGCGCAAGATCACCGACCCTGTTGTCGGGTCCACGGTAATATCTTTAAATTGAAGTGCCCCATCCTCAGAATACGGCGTCCCATCATCCAAAATGAGTTTGACTTTATTCTGATTTGCGTCATCGTAATCAAGGCGACCCACTTTGAGGTGGCGTTGGAAACGCAGCAATTCGGTTGTAGATTCGGGGATATCCACATAGATGGGATTCAATTGCTGAACGGTCGCAAGGGCTTTAGGTTGATACGCCGTCACAATGGCTCCCTCCGTCACAGTGGATGTTCCGATACGGCCGGTAATCGGCGAAACAATGTGGGTGTAATCAAGATTGATGCGAGCTGTTCTCAGTTCCGCTTGGATCTGCTTCAAAGTAGCATCCGCATCATCAAAGTCCTGCTGACTGACCGCCTTTTCAACCAGGGCTTCCTTGTAGCGATTAGCCCGAAACTGGAGAGCCGGTATATTAGCCTTGGCTCTATCGAGCGCCGCCTGAAAAGGAGCGGGATCAATCTGATAGAGCTCTTGCCCGGCCTTGATTTCAGAACCTTCCGTAAACAGACGTTTCTGGATAATGCCATTGACTTGGGGTCGAATTTCAGCGACAAGAAATGGGGCTGTGCGACCGGGTAACTCAGTCGTGATAGCAACCCTCTCCGGTTGTATGGTAACCACAGCCACTTCGGGACCTTGCTGTGGCGGCACATCTTTCGGTTTGCAACCAGTAACCGCCAGCGCCAGGATGAAGATACTTGGGAGCAGAGCCACTAGGAAAAAACTGTACTTATCAGGCAGGTTTTTCTTATTCTTTCCGCCGGTTGTTTCCACAAGAGTTGTGAAACGAGACTCAAACAGATCTACTTTGCTTTGCATTTTTTCTCCTAGACTTTCACATGTAATCAATCACTTACATTAGGAATCATAATACATCCTCATACGATTGTCAAGTAAGTAATTACATAATTGACTTCTACAGCCTGATACCCTAGACTATGGACACAAAGAGGACTAATAGGAGGAGGGTTTAAATTCTATGATCTCTAAAAAGATGATTTCGCCTTTAAAAATCCTGCCTAAAAAACGAAATCGCGAAGGAAGCACTCAACGCATTCTTCAAGCCGGTCTTGAAATCTTCTCCGAAGTGGGCTATGACGCCGCCACAACAAAAATGATATCGAAACGGGCAGACCTTAATGAGTCATTGATCCAACGATATTTTAAAAGCAAATCCAATTTATTAGTCGAGGTCACCTATTCATGCATTGATGCCCTAAGCAAGGAAAAGCCCTATCCCCCTGCCGAAACCCCCCAGGAGGAAATTTACCGTTTTCTCGTTAACAAACTAGAAAATATCTCTAAAAGCACAAAGTTTTTCCGGGTAATCCTTTCGAGAGTCCTTGTCGATCCCAAAATGGGGATGGAACTCCAGAAAAGGAAACCCTTAGATCTATTTTTCACAGAAAGGCTTTCCCTATTTCAAAAGAGAGGATTAGTTCGAGCAGATTTGGATATTGACGAATTAATTCTTTTAATCACAAATCAATCGTTCGCCATAACAATTATGGAACTAATCCTTTCTAACAAAAGCATCGAGAGCTGCAAAAAACAGCTCCTCGCATTTTCAAAAAACCTCACAAAGGGGATTTGCAGATAACTTCACAGCAATTGATATGGCGTTTTGGGATAGAATTACGACATTAGAGAAACGCCAATGTCGCTTTTCTGTTGAAAAGCGTCATTGGAGGAGAGCTCTTCTTTATGCCGCGTTCAAATCCGGCATAAAGAAGAGCTATCTGGCCAAACCTATTTCATGGACATTCTGGGAGACTGAGGAGATTGTTGGGATGGTCCCCGTCAGCAACCGTTTTTATATATTTATGTCCATATGGGCTTATTGCAATTATTACATCCGTAGTCCTTCCATTTTGCGTAACGTAAAATTCCCATTTCTTTTCTTCGATGCCACGGATCGCCTCTTCTTGACTTAAACTCCATCGGCTACCATCAGGGTTGATACCTCCGATACGCAAAATACGCTCGTGAGGATTGTTTCTGTCACTTTTTTTAATACAACGGATCTCATGTCTCGCTGCCATATTGATTCTCCTGTTTTAAATTAGAATTTTTAAAAAGAAAGAGCAGCCAATATGAATCACCGGCTGCTCTCTTTGAACTATTTCCTTCCTTTTCCGGGAAGCGGAACCCGTTCTACAACAGTGGTACTTGGACGCTGGCGCGCTTCTTTCACAGGAATAAACTGCCCCGTGCTTGCGTCACGTCCCTTGAGACTGGTTTCTGGTTTTCGGTTCGACATTCTGAACTCCTTATCGGTTGATTGTTAATGGTCATGTCGGCGCATTTTCGGCCTTGGCGCCAAACTGGCCTTAGACGGTTCATTTATGACAAGAACCATGCCAGCTGCAAAAAATTGGAGCCGTTTCTATAACTCGTTTCAGAATGGTTTCTTAAAAACTTTGGATATGTTTTGAATGTGGAGATGACTTTGAGGACTGTGTCAAATTGCTTCAAGAGCGATGTGCCGCAGTGATACAAAGCAACATCGTGCCCGGAAAAATAGCAGCCCAAACGCCGCTTCACCTAGGGCAAAATCTGTCGTCGGATGGGTAAAGGATATCTAAAGACCTCTTGCCCCCTCTGCCCAGGAGACACATCCCGATCAAGAGTCCCACAAACAGCTCCATCTGAGTTCTTACTCAGACTCACAGCCATTTCAAGGGCATCGGGACCGTCGTCGTGGCTCGCCTTGGGGAAGTATTTCAACTGTTCAAGAAGCGTCCGGTGTTTTCTTGAGAGCTGAATCGAACCGTTCTTTACAAGCGGCTGAAGGCTCTGGATCCTGAGCTGTTTGTCCGACGCGTGCTTTACACCTTCGATCGCTGGATAAACACCACGAGCCTTTCCCCGTTTCTCCAGTTCGTCTTTCATAAACTCCTGAAACTGGTTTGTCTCGAAAGAAAACCGTGAACAGTCCAGAGATTGATAATGCGCGAGCACGGCATCGATCGTCTCATCTGGTTTACGACGCGCAATATCAGCCAGGATCACGTACAAGGCCCCGGAATTCGTGTCTTTAGCTACTACTACGATCGCAGAATAATCCCCGCGCCTTTGTTGCTTTCCCATGCTGGGGTCACAAGCACCGTAGATTTTGCAATGACCCTCCAGCGAGGACAGCAGCTCTTGTAGCGACCCGAAACGGTCATCCCAAAAATACGCTTCATCCAGATTAAAATCACATTCCGCGGGATTCACAGGCTCATTCTGCATCTCACTATCAAAGCTCGCGTGCCCGCCGCTTTCCCGCATCTTCATGAGCTCGTAGTAACTTTTGTACTCCGGCCAGAGGACTTTCGTGCCTTCCAGCATTGCATCCCGGTGCGCTTCGAAATACTCCGCCGCTGCGGCCGGGCCGTCTTCCCCATTGAATGCCTCGTGATAATGATAGATCTTGGCCCATTTCTCCCACAACTGTGGGTTAATAGACCACGATATGACGGAACGATAGATCCGTTTGATCCAGTCCGGGTTAGATTTTTCATTCACATACTGAGCAAGCAAGGAATTGTAATGATGAATCGTCCCGGCCACGATAATATTGGTCTCGGCACTCCCGAGCTTCAGCACCGTCTTCGTGAACCAATCATGAATCTTGTCGTACTGCTCGGCCGATTGAATCTTTTCGTCCGTTTCTGCGTCATCCAAAATGATAAGCGATGGCCGCACCTCGCGGTTCCTCATTCCGCGGGCCTGCTTTCCGGGACTCATCGCAACCACATTTACGTCATTCTTCGTCAATATCTCCCGTTTGCACCATCTCGGGGGGCCCGGCTTCTTCTCGAATTCGCAAATCTCCGGAAAATCTAAGATCAACCTAGGATTCGATTCTAGTTCCCTCTTGATATCCGACAGAAATCTTTCTGACTGGTCCGTGGTACTAGAAAAAATAACAATAAAGGGATCTAACCGGTAGCAGATCGAGTAAAGAACATATTCCAGCGTGATCAACGTGCTTTTAGCGCTGGCCCGAGGGGCCGCAATCGCAAGTTTTTGACCTCGCTTAACGGAAATGCCCTTTAAAAGATCTGTTGTCTCCTTATGAAATATGGAATCCGGAAACCCGTGATAGCGCTCAAAGTAAAACTTCCTAAAAAAAGCGAAGTCCCTCCCGAACTCACGGTTAATCTGGCTTAACTGTCCCTGTGGCGTCTGGTTCATGGTCTTCTCTTTTCTTCATTTCGTCTTGTACTGCTTTTAATCCTTGCTGGAGGCGCAGCTTTTCCGCGTCACCTTTGAGCTCGGCCAGCTTCTCCTTAAGTTCTGCTGGAATCTCACCGCACTGAAGAGCCACGATCTCGGTCAATTCGATCTTCTTTCGCAGCTCTTCCGCAGATAACTGCTCCCCCTCAGCGTGATGAAAAAAGTCTCCGATCACCTGCTTAGCCTGCATCGGGAGATAGCCAAGAGACTGCAGAAGTTCAGTCTTTTGTTTGATGACAGTCCAGGCCATGAATTCCGCCTGCAACTTTTCTGAGATTGATCCATCGGTTCGTCTCGCAAGCCGCATCAGATAGGCACGATGGATCTCTGCACTCGTACTCATCGCTCCGATCAATTTCAAAGCCAAACCGACATCGGGCTTGAGTGAATTCTTTTCACGTATTCTTTCGAGATACCGCTTGACGCTTCTTTGGCTGCATGACAAAACCTGGGCAATCTGCGCTTCGGAATACCCTTCGAGCATAAGCGCTTCAGCGCACTGAACGCATTCCTCCATTGAAAGAAGTTTGGGATCAAGCTGCTTATCCTTGATCTTCTGGATGATCGTAAGAATCGGGATATCATCAGGTTCTTTGGAAGATGGTCTTTTCATGTCATCGCGCCTCCCGATAACGCTTCAACACGTCTTTGGAGACTTTGCTTTCTCCGGCAAAAGCAATGTAGCGCCGGACGATCGCATCGATGTATTTGGGGTCCAGTTCGATCCCGAAACACCTGCGGCCTAAGGATTCTGCAGCAATGAGCGTCGAACCCGACCCGAGGAAAAGGTCCAACACATGGTCCTCCCGTTTGGAGCTGTTCTTGATAGCGCGGGCAGCCAAAGCCACGGGCTTTTGCGTCGGATGGATGTACTCCTTCGTGGGATCGCGTTTGACCTCCCAAAGCGTCGTCTCATTCGTGGGGCCGTACCAGCGGTGCTTCCCATTCTCCTGCTTCCAGCCGTAAAGGCAGAATTCCGTCTGCTGGTTATAGTCCGCGAACGAAATCGCAAAATTCGGCTTCGCCCACGTGATTACGCAAGCCACGTGAAATCCGATCGATTCGAGCATGCGGTGCATAGGCCCGAACTGCCGATATCCGTTCCAAATGTATACAGCCGCTCCTTTCGAAAGCACACTGGACATGTTCTGAAGGATCTTGGACAGCCATGCCTCATAATCCGCCTGGCTCATATTGTCCGAACAGATCCGTTCCCAGTGTTGTGACCGCTTCGCCCGTACTGAATTCTTGGGACGATTCCCGCCGTAATAATCGACGTTGTAAGGAGGATCAGTGTGGACTAGCTCGATCGTTTTGGTTCCAACAAGCTTCTTTAGGGCCTCTTCGGAGGAAGAGTCCCCGCAAAGTATCCGATGCCCGACTAGCTCAATTAGGTCCCCTTTCCGGGTAACGGGCTTTTTGATCTTCCCCAGTTCGGCTTCAAAATCGAAATCATCCTCCGGCGTATCTGCACATGCATCCATGAGGCTGCTGATCTCGGGCGGATCAAATCCTGTGAAAGACACATCAAAATCAGGGACCGCTTCTAGTTCCTGAAGGAGGTTCAATAAAAGATCCTCCTCCCAGCGGCCTTCGATCTTGTTCAGAGCGATATTAAGAGCCTTCTCCCTCTCGACTGTCAGATCCACAACACTCACTTTGACCGTTTTGATGCCCTGTTCCCTCAGGATCTTCAGCCGCTGGTGCCCTGACACAAGCGTGCCGGTCCGCTCATTCCAGACCAAGGGTTCGACATAGCCGAAGGTTTCGATACTTCGCTTTAACTTCTCATATTCTGGATCACCCGGCTTTAGGTCCACACGCGGGTTATACGGGGCTGGATTGATTTGTGTTATGGAGATTGATTTAATTTCCATGTCATACCCTCCGTTAGTTTGCTCCATTAGAGCAGACTGAGGGCCTAGAAAAAATTATGGAAATCGATGCTATTGAATGTTGTGACAATATCCGGAGAGAGACTTGCAGACTTGGAATAAAGGTAATTAATGTTTTTGAGAAGCTATATTCTTAATTCTTCCTGGACTTAAAATAACTCCATCATGTTTTTGTTGAGCTAATTTAGCCGCCGCTGGATAAAATCCGATCTTTTTCTTCAAAGATTTGAATCCCCTCTTTATACTAATATCTCGTTTTTCATTATTCGGCCGCCCTGCCCGCGACTTTGCTTTACCAATCAATTCGGCTTTCGCCTGCAAAAACAATGGCTCGAAATCTCGATATTCTTGCCCGGTAAAAGTGAGTGGAGATTTCGATTCGTCAATTTCTATGCGCAATTTTGTTTTTCCTTCGGGCAGGAGACTTCCCTTGATCGTAACTGGCGGATTGGCTTTAACTTTATAGTTCTGAAACAAAAAAGCGTCTTGATCTATTTTCCACTTAGCACAGAATTTCTCCCATTCCACAGAATAAGAGAGCCCCCTTTGGGGCCACTTTTTAAGTTTCGGATCAAGCTGAGGTGGGAATTTACTTCTAAGGACTTTCAGCTCTTGTTTGAATTGAGGGTTCTTTTGAATTTCTCTTTCAAGAGTTCGTAGACGCTTAAAAGTTTTTGTCTTTCTCCATCGACCCCAAAAAGCATTTTTCTTTTCAGCTGCCATAATCTCTCCCAGTTTTGGCAATATTATAATATCCAACAGAGAGAGTTATGAATTTATTTCTTATAGTAATTAGTCGTGGCCTTCCAACTCCAAACCATCGAGATTAATGCCCCCACGAACCAGCCAAGCGATTCATATCCGGGATTACTACCAATAAGCCAACCAACAAAAACAGATACGGACAGCCCCCAAAAAATGGAGCCTTGCAACATTCCTTTGTCCCACTCTGCTTTCTTGATTCCTGAGGCGACCTCTTGAGCTGATTTTCCGTAGGGCATAACTTTATCAAACTTAGTCGTTCCTAAATCCGAGCCGCAGTGCTTGCACTTGATAGCTTCAACCTTGATATCCTCTGCACAAAACGGGCATTGTTTAAGACCATTTGTCATAGGCTCACCCCCCAATCGCTTTAGTTAATAATAGTTGTGCTTTTGCGAACTGATGTTCGAAAGCTTATCATTCGAATCAAACGCCAAAACATCACAGGAATAGAGGCAATCTCCATAGGTCCATATCTCGACTTGCCCCAAAAAGTTCGAATACGAGTCTTTTTGATAAGTAGCTCCCCAACTCGCCTCAACTTCTGCTTTCGTCATCCCTCGAGCAATATTCCCAGTCAAAATCATTTCTCGCGTCTTAGCATTCAGATTGGGGTGACACTGGACATAGCCCTCCCTTATTTTCTGTCGGCTCACACTGGCACATCCAGCAATTACAAAAATCATGAGTAATGCGGTAGAAATTCTTATCATTCTCATAGCCAATCTCCTTTGACTCGGGATATTACCTTGATAGAGGCCTATCATCAAGCGATATTACGGTAACGTAGTACCGTGGCTACATAGGCCGTGTTGCCGGAAAATACCTCCATGTCGACACCTAAAATACGACTTCAATTTGCAGCACAGCTGCGGAAAATTCGGAAGAAATTGGATCTGACGCAAGAAGCGATGGCTGAGCGGGTAGGAATGGATATCCGTTATTATCAGCGTCTTGAATCGCAGAAGCCGAATGCCGTCAAAATCGACACCATCGGAAAAATCGCAAAAGCTTTAAATCTCCTCTCCTGGAAACTACTCAAGTTTTAAGCTGATTTTTTCTCTTCTATTCTCTTGATAATACCCGACACGTATGGCTCTATACGCCCCAACCAGGAGGTTTCTATGCGTAAAAAGAGCATACGCGTCACATTTGGGCGGCAAATCAGAAGGTTACGGAAGAAACATGGCTGGACTCAGGAGAGGCTGGCAAAATGCGCAGGAATTTCAGAAAGATATCTTCAAAGAATCGAGGGGAAAGAGCCACCGGATGTTACGACCGACATCATGGCTAAAATCGCGCGGGCTTTCAGGTTAACCTGCTCGGATCTGCTTCGGAGGTCATGACATAAATCATACAAAAAACGACATTAGAATTGCTCACACGAGAATTTCTGAGAATATGGGGTAATGTTTATAAAACTTGGCATAACTTTTCAGAGATCCACGCCTTCTTAACTCGAAGGGTAAACGATTATTTCTCAATTGGTGCCCAATTTTTTTATCCAGCCAATATCTTTCTCGTAGTGTTAATGGAGGTGCTGTAATCTTTAAAGATTGATAACGTCGGCGTATAAAATCATGACCATAAATCCCCGATGTTTGCAGCCTAGCAGCCCCCTCATCCCCATCAATTATGCCGCCTAGCGTCAACATTTGAGCATTGTCCGCATATAAAAAGTTAAACAGCGGGAAGAAATTGACGCCGCCTCTCCCTGCAAGAACCTCTTCAATTCTGCTATAGACCACCTCAGAAAAAAATTTCGGAAGTCTAGGTTCGTCCAAACTTTGATTTATGATTGGAGTCTTTGTAAAACGTTGAAAATTCGCTTGGTAATATTCGAGTTTTTGTTTTCGTCTTTCAGACTGAGACAAAAGTTCGTCTTCAATTTCTTCCGGAGATCTATCTTCATCCGCATCCATTGTGATTAGCAAGATACTTCCAGGCCGTAAGGATCGGCAAAGCTGCGACACATCCTCCAGGACTTCTTTATCTAATGTTTTTTCATAGTCTAACCATACGAAGTACTTGCTAGAAAATGCAAGATAAGGGATGACGTCGGAAGCTTTATTCATTTTAAGAGAAATAAACCGATAAGGTTTATTGAATTTCATTCTCTTCGGAATATTTTCGCTTTCACAACAGATCATTTTTTTAATCGAAAGATATTTATGGAACATAACAAAATCAACGTAATAAATTGAACCGAATCCAAAGTAGGTGTAAGCAGAAATGGGGTAATCACCGCATTCTGACAGCCGCAACAATGCATCGATAATCAATCTTCGTTCGATTTGCTTTGCAGGTCGGTACCAATAATTAAACTTTTCGAAGCTTAACATTATTGTTCGCAATGATTTTTTATAAAATAATCAAAAGTATACTGACCTACTTTTGTAGCAGGCATACGCGGCTTAGCTAATTTCCTTCGAATTCTTTCCACCTCTTCCACGTTACGCCTATAGGTAATATTAACTTCTTGGCTTTCTTTTAATTTCGAATCATTTACTCGGAAGAGAGTCGTTTTTATTGGTATTTGTTGCGTGGATTTTTCACGAAGGTTTCGGAACAAGGCTTTGCTTTCAGCGCGATCCTCATCGGGTGCATATATTTTTGTAAAAAGATCTGTTACGGGCTTGGCAAGCAAGGTCATTTCATTCAATGCTGTTAAATAAATCTCGGACTCTGCCTCGACCCCATTTTTTGTGGTTCTCCAAGGTAATTTAAAAACATCGGGAGAATGAAAATAAAGATAGCCAACAAAGTGGTTGAATTTAGTGTGAAACTGGGGCAAATCTCGCCCCCATCCAGTTAATGGTGTTTTGTCAGCTTCCACTACCATTCGGCCATTACAAAAAATATACCACCCGCCTGGAGTCTTGTTCGATGGTGGGGTTACGCCAATAATGATCAAAACATCCACACCGTTTTTAACGAACTGTTTTCGTGCCGAAGTAACATTGGAACTAATACCTAATTTTGGAAGCTTTGACGCGAGGGCAACCCCATTGACTTTAATCTCTACGCCGTGATCTATGAATAACGCGTATGTGTTTGCTATTTTTTCAGAGATTTCATTTTGGACAACTTTTAGTTTTAATCTACCAGCTATTTCTTCATGCAGCTCGGATATTTCGATTACTGTCCCCGTATTTTTTGTGCCAATGGGTTTTGGGTAAGGTTTAGCATCGGAAAATTTGAAGTGCCAATTGTTTTCTTCTTGTTTCCATTTCTCGACGTCGATTTCAACCGAAAATTCTTCGTTTTTTGTTATTGAGATGAAGTCTATTTTATTCCCCATTTTGAAAAAAGCTCGCTTCATACCTATCCCGTAAACTCCAAGGCCTGTAGTTCTTTTCTCCTCGTGATGATACCCGAAGCGAAAAACGTAGTTCTTGGCATCATCTATTGAAATTCCGCCGCAATTATCCTCAATGCTAAACCTATTGCCTGTGAAGTTTATGTTTATGTAGGCTTTATTCTTAGCAGCAGCATGCCGCATTCGATCACCAAGCAGCGGCTGCGTTACATCTAAATTGTTATTTCGAATAAAGCTATCCACCGAATTGTCGACTAGATCCAGAATGCAATCAACAAGCCCTATATCCCGCGTTAACATTTTTATAAAAAAATTCTTGCTGGGAGCTGCATTTATTTGATTTTTTCCCGACTCGTTTTCTGTGATCATCGATTAGCCCTCAAAATTATTATTTTCAGACGCTGCCTGCATAGGTGATATATTATACCCACAAATTAGAAAGGATGAATAAATGAAAATTTTGCAAACAACCATTTTGCTAAGTGAAGGACGATTTAAAAAATCTGCGTCCTTAAAACAAATTTTAAAGGACATTCAGGAGTCCATTTTTCGGATTGAACACCCTAAAGGATCAGAAAAATTCATTCTTCATGATCAGTGTGGAAAGAAGCGGGGCGAAGGAAACGGCGTCAAACCCATTAAACTGCTTTGCATGAAATATCTGAAGGACAGAGGATGGGATCTTGAAACCCGCCAAAAGGTCTCGTCTGAGAGTCGACCAGGACCTATAGATGCCACATACCCGGTACGGGACAAATCATTTTGTTTTGAATGGGAAACTGGGAATATTTCATCAAGCCATCGCTCTCTGAATAAAATGGCCTTGGGAATTTTAAAGGGAACTCTTATCGGCGGAGTTTTGGTGCTTCCGTCGCGAAAAATGTATCATTATCTGACGGATAGGATCGGCAATTTCCAAGAAATCGAGCCCTATCTCCCCCTTTGGAAATCATTGAATGTTAAAGAGGGCTATCTTGCCATCATTGAAATTGAACACGACGGGGTAAGCAAGAAAGTTAAAAGAATCCCTAAGGGAACCGACGGACGGGCTTTAAACTAATTACGCGATAACAAGTTCCTGCTTAAATCTTCTAATAATGTGAGAGCAATCTTCAATCTCGCAACCAATCCAGTTACGCTTCAGCTTTTCCGCCACATAGTAAGTCGTTCCCCCGCCGCCAAACGGGTCAAGAACTGTATCGCCTTCTTGGGTGGAGATCCTTAGCGCCCGATCTAACAATTTCACTGAGAGCTCGTTTGCCGCCCGCGTTTTATATTTTTTATGTCGCACTGGGGGGATATCTTCCCATACATCAGTGATATTGAGACCTGCCGGATTTAAATACTTCCTATGGCCTCCATAATCTTTGATATCTCCCCCGCAATGCCTACAAGCCGGAATAGGCACTCTGAGTGTGTTGAAAGTTTTAGGTTTCCCTTTTGTGAAATAAAGAAGGCTGTAGTGGGATGGGTATAAACGACCCTGAATGGGAAGGCTGAGTTTTATATTCACAGCAATCCAATGTCGGAATGTTAACCTTTGGGTTAGAAATGAAGCGTAATAAATATTCCACTTGGGTATATTGTAAACAAACATGCTACCACCGGGCTTCAATAAGCGAACGCATTCTTCTAGCCATTGGTACGACCAATTTATATACCTTTCTTCCGCCAAGTTGTCATTACTTTTGGGACCATAGTTTTTATTCAAATTAAAAGGAGGATCAGCAAAAATACAATCCATGGATTCGTTAGCTAGAGTGGGAAGGAAATCGAGGCAATCACATTGATAGAGCTTTCCCAAAGATGTCTCAAACACGGGTTCAAAATACTTCGGCTTATTTGTCTCCACCTGATCAGTTCTCTCGTAATTATAGACCTCGAACTTCTCTCTGAGCGTCAAGGCGGCTTCTTTAGGATGTTCAGAAAAAATCTCATAGATGTCTTTGGGAAGTCGCCCAGCCGAGACTTGAAGATCATTGAGATCAACCTTCAAGAACTTAGCTATTTTTTCAAGCAATCGTTCCGAGGGAGAAACTGTACCATTTTCGATCCGGCACAGATGAGCAGCATCCAGCTTTAATTTATTTGCCAACTCCCTCATGCTCAGCCCACGATCGTTTCGTGCTTTTTTCAGTAAGGTTGAAATCGACAAGTAAAAGCTCCTTTTGTTGACTAATTTAGTCAACATCATGCCATAGCTCCGCTTCTATTGGAAGGAAAATTTGAGCTTCCCCTATTCATATATCTAAAAGCTCCGCGCCGTGGCGAAGTTCTTCTTTGGTGACGTGGGTGTAGATTTGGGTGGTCATGATTGAGCTGTGGCCGAGGAATTCCTGGACCTGGCGGATGTTGCGGGTTTTACGCATGAGTTCGAAACCCACGGTGTGCCTGAGAGCATGGGGCGAATACTTTCCTTCAAGTGCTGATCGTTTCACCCACAGATTAAGATCCCACTGGACGGCCCTTCTGCTAAGCCTGCCGCCCTTGCGGGAAACAAATAAGGGCGCTTCAATCGACATATCCTCGCCTTTCCGCTTCTTCCAAGCAAGAAACCGTTCGATTTCCAACTGGATGGCCTTAGATAAGGGGATCTCCCGAAGCTTATCCCCTTTGCCAATCATAGCGATGAGGTCTTTCCCCTGCACATCGCCGATATTGAGGCTGACGGTCTCAGCAAGCCGGAGACCTGTTGCGAACATGAGCTTATAGAGCATTTCCGCTCGCCGCGCGTCCCGCCGCTTTTCGAGAAACCTCAAGAGAGTTCCCTTTTCTTTGCCCGTAAAGTACCGCGTATTCTGCCGTTTCATCTCTTATCTCCGCTCATTCCGACATGATCTTATCTACTTGCTATGTCTCCAAACGTATGGACATATATGACCAGCGGAGGCAATTATGAAAGAGAACATATCAGGACAAATTGAGGCGTTGAAAACCATCGAGACAACACAGCTGCTGGCGCTTTTCCGACAGCATTTCGGTGATAAGTCGGCTCCCGGGAACCGCTCATTTCTGATACGTCAGCTGGCATACCGAATCCAGGAGCAAGCGGCTGGTGGCATCTCCCCTGCACTGAAACACAACATCCAGAAGCTTGTCCAATCCTACGATCCGATTAACAAAAGAACTTTCAAGACACGTGGCGGGAATCTTTCGACAACTACTGGCCGTGATCCCCGATTGCCAATGCCCGGCTCGCTGGTTACCAAGCTCTATAAAGGTGATCGCATTGAGGTCAAAGTTCTGGAAAGTGGTTTTGAATACAAGGAAGCTGCTTACAAAAATTTAAGTGCTGTTGCGAAAGCGGTTACAGGTTCACACTGGAATGGATTCGGATTCTTCGGACTGGCTAAAAATGGAAAAAACTGACGAGAAAAAGCAAATCCGTTGCGCGATCTATACGCGCAAATCGACCAGTGAAGGACTAGAGAAGGACTTTACCTCGCTCGATGCCCAACGTGAATCGGCTGAAAGCTATATCCAAAGCCAACAGCATCAAGGGTGGAAACTTTTACCCGAGAAATACGACGATGGCGGCTTCACAGGAGCCACAATGGACCGTCCTGCCCTTCAACGATTGATGGATGCCATCCGGCTAAGGAAGATCGACTGCCTGGTCGTCTATAAGGTAGACCGCTTATCGCGTTCCCTGATGGATTTCGTCAAACTCCTGCAATTCTTCGAAGAAAACCAAATCACCTTTGTCTCGGTGACTCAGCACTTCAATACGAATACCTCGATGGGCCGATTGACCCTCAATATTCTGCTTTCTTTCGCTCAATTCGAGCGGGAGATGATCAGCGAGCGTACCAAGGATAAGATGGGAGCTGCTCGAATCAAGGGAAAATGGGTTGGAGGCCGTCCTCCGCTGGGATATGACACTGATCGAAACATCCGAAAGCTGATCGTAAATTCCAAAGAGGCTGATCTCGTACGTTCTGTCTTCCGTTTGTATCTGGAGAAGAAGTCTCTGCTGGATGTCGCTCACACATTAAATGAGCGGGGCCACCGCACCAAGACGCTGCGCAGTGAACGCAAAGTCACGGGTGGCATCCCTTTCAAGAACACCAATATCCAGATCATGCTTAAAAACGTCACCTACCTTGGAAAGGTCTCGTACGGCGGGAAGATCTATCCAGGCGAACATGCGGCCATCATCGAAGAGGACATCTTCAACAAAGCGCAGGAGATCATGAAGCAGAATACGCGGGAACGCGGGGTCACCAAGAACCGCAAGTTCCCGGGCCTGTTAAGCGGTATCTTCCGCTGCTCCTACTGCAATGCCAGCATGTCGCATGGCTATACCCAGCGCGGGAGTTCCAAATACCGTTACTATATTTGCCTCAACGCCATCAAACGGGGCCGAAAGGACTGTCCCGTCAAATCCATGAGCGCCCTCCCGATCGAACGAAGGGTTGTCGAACTGCTGAGAACCATCACACAAAAGGATATTCCTGAAGAAAGCGAGTGGCAAAAACTCCCCCTTGAGAAGCAGACCGAGCAGATCCAGGCCTTGATCCAATTGATCGAATATGACGGCCGTGAAAACAAGCTTCGAATGCAACTCAAGAGCGGTAGAACAAAACACGAATTCGACCTGCCACTCGATCAACTCAAACGGCAATCCGGCACTACTGGCGATAAATTCTTCAGTGAGCCACCTATCCGGCGCCAGCTCCTCCTCGCCCACCAGATCCAAGGAATGCTCGATGATGGCCGCGTCAAAGACCTGAACCAGCTTGCCGAGTGGCTAGGAATCTCCAAAGCACGCCTTGAGCAAATTATGAACCTGCTTTTCCTCGCCCCTGCAATCCAAGAAGAGATTATCTGCGGCAATCCTCACCGCCTTGCAAAGATCAGCGAGCGCGGTCTGCGTCCAATCTCGTTTGAATTCAACTGGCAAAAACAAGTTAGCGCTTGGGAGAATTTCCTGCAGAGCTGAGTAAATCAGCTAAATTTTCTTCATCTGGTGGAAGTTCTAAAATTTTTCTTTTCCTTGATGCTTTCTCAAATATCACTAGTCTTGGATCATTGAGAGAACCTTGGATGGGACCATTCATACCATGCAGAGTCGATTTAGCCTTGTAAATTATACCGTCAAAACCCAACTTGGACACAGCATAAGCAAAGCATCGCGAAATTAAATACGCCTTGTCGTTTCTAACCGATATTGATCTACGAACCATATTTTTCAAAAATCGGTTAGACACAAGTTTGTTTAATTCAGAATTTAGTTCATTTATATTTTTTTCAGCATTAAGCCCTAAAAGTCTAATGCCGTGTTTTATTCTGATAAAGTAGACAAGCTTTTGCCAGTTCCTCAAACTTAAATTTCGCAAGTGCTTCGCAAAACAGAAAAAAGGAACTTCTCTCTTACGCTTCCACGTCGGATTAACTTCTAATGCGGAAGACCATGTGTTTGAAGCTAAGTACAAAACACGTTTTGTCGGATGAGAAAAACGACCGGTTTTTCGTAAACAGAATACTGTTCGCCGCACATCTTTAGGAGCTGTAAAAACCCAGTTTTTATTTAACCTGCTTTGTATAACATATTTGTTCAAACTCCCATTTCGTCGAAGAAAAGAAAGCGCCTTAAAAATCTCTGCAGCATATTCAGCCTTAAAATTAACTATTTTTTTCATTTCCACTCCTTCACATCGCCACATATTATCATAGTTTAGACTAGTCACCATTCCGAAACCAGAGATAGTCACCGTTCACAATACCAATGCTAACATAAATGTGGTTTCAGCTGTCATCAGCTCCCCCTTCAGCCCGCCTTTAGTGCCAGAATGGATCAAAACCAATGTGGTCATAATACAAGGCCATTTAGAGATGAATGGGCAGTTTGGAGCCAAGAATAGCCTGTCATTGGTTTGTGGTTTTGAAACCGAAAGGATGGAAGAATGTTCAGGTTTTTGGGCTTGGCGTAAGTCGCGCGAACATGCAGACATAAAGACGGCCTTGGGTCGTTAATCGATCCAAGGCCGTATTATCTATCTCTGTCGGACAGAGATAGAAATGAATGGCGTCCCCAAGGGGATTTGAACCCCTGTTACCAGGATGAAAACCTGGTGTCCTAGGCCAACCTAGACGATGGGGACGTGAAAGTCAGTGGAGGCAGGATTATACTGTTTTTCGAAAAAAATCCAAGAGGATTAAGCTGAAACGAGTATCTTGAGCGAAGCCTGGATCGCGTTCCCAATGGCGACTGAGAGCTCCTGGTAGTGCTCAGAGATATTCCGTCGCGAACCCTTCGAAACCTTTTGGTCCAGCGCCGCGTAGAGAGCTTCTGCGATCTCGGACGCAAGGCTTTCCATATCTTCCTGAGCTTTCGGGCTGTTATACCATAGAGTTGCCCGCTTGTTTTCAGGAAGCGACTTCTCTTCCCCGGCAAGCAGAACATCTTCTCGAACTCCGGGCTCGCCAAGAGACTTGAATAAATTCCCCTCCGAACCTGAGACACCAAAAATACGGAACTGTCCTTGAGCCACCGTAATGCCATTGCGTTTGGCTCTATCGAGGAAATTCTGCTCAAGCCCTTTGGGAGCTGCCCCTTGAACATTCAAAAAAAGCCTTGCATTAAGCGACACGGCAAAAGCCAGAAGGACGGGGGCGAACTCCGCCAAAGCCTCAAGCTTTGCCTGTGAAAGCAGCGGAAGTGCCACATGGACCTCCCGCGATTCAAGAGTGGGATCTTTCTCACCCGTAACTTTGTAACGTTCTAAAGATTCAATAACTTTCTGCAAGGCCGGATTGTTGATCTCGCCTTTTGCGCTCCGTTGTGCGCGGAAGGCCTCCAACAGTTGATTCGCAATCCAGACACGGATCTGATCCGGAGTCGATCCAGGCACCAAAGAAGCGACCTCCTCCTGTGAATAGACTCCGCCGCTCCGCTCTGTGACCCAATGAATTACTGCCTGCGTCTCCGGCTGAACCGGAAGTGCCAAGGAAGATGATGTGGTATTCTCCAAAGATGCTTTATATGCCTCGGTCCCTGCAAGACGCACTTCGGCACGTACGGGGGCCGTAACGCGGTCCCTCTCAGTGCGGTTCGCCATAATGCGGCTCTCCGAGCGAGGAAAAAGCGGGAGTTCAAGTTGGCCAGCATGCTCCGGAGCCTTCGGGGATGTTTTCTGTTCATCCGGCCCCTTCACGGTGATCTTACCCTCTGCTTCAAGGACTGCGACCTCACGTAAGGATTTCAAAAGTCCGGCATCCGCCAATTCATAAAAACGGGAGCCCAGCTCCCCGAATCGTCCGCCCAGGATCTGTCCGAGTTCCGCCTCTTGGATCTCATACCGATCGCCGAGATACCACCGGACCGGAATGAAGGGAAAATCCCCAAGATCCATACCACTAACATTCCATTGGGAATTTCCAAAAAGGAGCGAAGCCCTTCGATTGCGTTCGACGGTCTCCTCATATTCCTTTTCTAAACTGACCAGGATCGCCCATTTCAAAAGAGACTCGTGTTGGCCGGGATCTTTCAAACGGGTATTCACTTCTTCCAGCCCTCCCCGAAGCTGACCCTTGGATTCTCTCCACTGAGCCTGCTCGCCAACAAATTTTTTAAAATTTCCGGTTCGTCCGTAATGGAATTCGCGAAGATACATGTCCCACAGAGACGTGGCTTGGGTTTTCCAAGAATAATCGAGCCAGATATTAAATTCGTTGGGACGAGGCGCCCCGGCAAATAACTGCTTTTGTTGCGCGAATTGGCTGAGAGACAATCCCTGGAGGGTCTGCCCATCAACCGCATCGTTAACGCCAAGCTTTTGGGCGATCTTCGACGTCTCTTGCTCGGAAGAAAAAGATTCTGTCGCGGCAAGCTCACGGATGGCGTCCTCGAGTTGCTGAAGCCTGTAAGGTTTCCCTAGAACCCGATGTGGGATGTTTGCTTTTTTGAATTCCTCTCCCCGGCCCATCACTCTTTCCGCATCACGACCACTTACGAAAATGGCGTGGAATCCGGTAATGCCCAGGGCGGCGGCCTCCAGCAGAACAGCATCCCCATCTTTCCCCACTTTTCCATTTTCATTCAAATTGACATCGGTCACCACAAGATCATATTTTCCTGTCAGTAACTTCGAAAGCGCCTCCTCCCCGCTATGGACCACGTCCATCGCTTGGGACCCCAACCCCAGCGACATCAGGACGCGTTTCATCAAAAGCGCCAACGACGCCTCATCATCCACCACCAAAACTCTTTTATACCTCTCCCTCGCCTTTTCCAAACCGTCTTTTTTGACCTCCTCTGTCCTTCCCTCTGACCGGAGGGTGCGCTGAAAGGCGTCACGGATGTCCTGAACCGTTTTCGGATCATTCACAAGCTGCCGCAACCGCCAAAGGAGAAGCATATCGCGGCCCTCGGCAACCACCGTCTTGCGAAAAGATTCTTCCGCCTCGCTCCTGAGCTCTGCCTGGTTTGCCTCATCCGCCCACAACTGACTGAAGGCCTGAACCGCGGTGATTTTGTTATTGAAGATATCATTCCATTTTTGGGGACTCTTGATAAGCGCTTCAGGGCTATCGGACGCATAACTCTGATCGCCTCCATATCTTTCCGCCAGATCGCGATACGCTATCATCATGTTGTCGAGTGTTCGCGGCGTTGGATTTTTCCGCAAAGATTCCCAGTAAGCCGTTAGCTCCTTAAAAACGTGCGTCCCCCGCATCTCCGCCTCAAGATTTTCCTTCGCCCTGAGACCTTCAATGTAGGAATCGACCTCTGCATCTTCAAGGACCTTCTCCAAAGGAGACTTCACCTGCAGCGAATCTTCCTTTCGCATCTCCGAACGTTGATCCTTTGAAAAGAAAAAACGATCATCTTGATAATCCTTAAAGTTTTCCAGCCAGGTCCAAACCCCCTGAATTTGTTCCGGCGTGGCCTCTGGTTTGGGTGTAATCCTGATCACAACATGCTCCCCCATTAATCCCTCCAGCTCCAAAAGGCTGACGATCGACTTCATGTTCGTTTGAGCACCATTCTGCTCAACAATCAGTGTGCTGAGAAAAGTCTGCGCGTGAGCGAATCCAGCAAGCTTCGAGGCAGGTAGCGAATGGAGTCCATGACTCCCTTGAACCGTATACGAGCGAGCAAGCATATCGTCTGTTTCGACCACAGAGCTTTCAGGAGCCTTATTTTCTTTCGGCTTTTCTTCAACAACCGGCTCTTTGCCACGACTGGGACTTGGTTCAGGTGAAGCTTCAGGCGCTTTTTCCACAAAAGGCTCCCGACTCACCGTTCCGGAAGCATTAATCTTGAGGTCATAGGTGTTAAGAATGTGCCCACGGTGGATGGCCACTTCGAAACCATCTAGCATCTCCTTCAATTTTTCCTTGATCTGTGTTTTTTCTTTTCCCGAAAGGAGATATTTTGAATTGTTTCCACCGACTCGCCAGAAAAAAAGCCTCCTAACTATCCAGGAAATGGCCCTCGCCAGCCATATTTCTTTTTGGGGATAGCTCAAATGAACGATCATTTTGGCTTTTTCTCCCATGGTATCCTCGAAAGAAAAATCTAGAATACTCAGCCCGCGAATCAAGGAAAGATAGTTCGTTACAAGCGCCGTAAGCCCCCGCCGATCTTCGGTGCTAATCACCAAAGTGTCATAGGACCTTCTCCTCCCCTCCCCCTCTTCAAAGAAATCAATCTCCGCGCCCAGAGCCGGAACAACTGCCGTACTCCGTTGAACAATCAGATCGCCATAACGGTTGAAGATATTTCTGAAAAAGAGCGGATTATTTCTCTGGTTTGCGGCAAAGAGCGGCAATCCCCACGTGGGCCCCGTCCAACGATAAATAAAACGCACTATTTTTTCAAACAAGCCAAGGAGGCCTTTCTTTTCGTCTCCTTTGCCGCCGAGAAAATCCGCAAGATCTTTCCGCATCGTAGCCATAACCGCCTTAAGATCCTGTTCCTCACGCGGAAAACTTCCCATAAACCGAACGATAAATTTTCCCTCGCGGCCATTTTCTCTTTGAATATTCACGGTCTCGATCGAAAAATTATGTTTGTAGAGAATGTAGGAATAAATGGCGAGCAATCCTGGATCCTCGGAAACCCGTCCAAACACGATTTCAAAAGCATTCGTGTAATGCTGTGGCAATGCTTCAAAAAGAACGATTGGCGTGTGGTTCTTCTTCCTCTGAAGCACCTCCAGTGAGACGCAACAAATTAGCTGTTGGATCAACGTCGCGGGATCGAGCCCCTTCCAGTAATAGCGCGTGACCATTTTTTCATATTTCCGGAACATTGCCTTGAACGCGGCTCGGCTATGCACCATGGCGATTATTTCACGGTGAATTGCTTCTTTGTATTTAGCGGGAAGGATCTCGTTTTTCTCGTGCTGAATTAAAATGTCAGCCTCCATCCTCGAAAAATCGGCCCACGCTTCCGATATTTCCTGTTCCAGATCCACTTTTTCTCCGGTAAGTGCTGGCAGAAGGCCTTGCTGATCGCTCTCCTGCGATCCTTCACGCACCAAACGTTGTGTTATTTTTACAAGTCCTTCAAAATCTTGCGGCGGAATCGAGAACTTGATCAGAACGCTGCCTGCAAGATAAAGTTTGTCGCAATTGGCCAATGAAGAATCCGGTCCTTCACGCTTCAACATGACGAGTTTTTCGTGCTCGGCCCGACCCGCCCTCATCGCAAAGGTGAGGAGATAGAGCATGTCCCACTTCTCTTCGGAAACATCCTTTCCTTCATCTAAAAAGATGGCTTCAAGGGCTATCTGGATCTTTTCCGGAGCGGAAAGATCATTTCTGCTCAGAGTCCGCTCTTTCTCGATCAACCAGACAATAAGCTCGACCTGGAGGGACTGCTCGGGTATACCGAACTTCGCAAGCACCTCGGAAACAATCTTTTTTATGTCTGCAGGCGCCGGAACGTCCCCGGGCTTCAAGCGCAATTTGGCCCGAACGATCCCCAGCGTCAAAAGACTGAGGCGGAGCGTCGTTAAAGCCTCTGGATTTGTTTTTAACTTCTGGAACACCAATCCCGCTCGCAAGAACGCGAAATCTTTTACGCTAAAAAGCTTTTCCAAAAATTCCATAGAGTTGAGCGTCTGAATATGGACCGGAGTCCGGCGACCGTCCCCGGGAAAATAATTAGGCATCGCGTCATAATCGGGAAGAAATTTTGAAAAAAATCCGAAGCGGTGCATGCGCCAAAGGGGATAGGAAATATCATGATTGAAAGCGAAAAATTCCTTAATCGATTTTTCAAAAAGCGCCTCGTCCTCTCCGGAAGGAACAGATCCAACCGCCCGGATGGCCCGACGCAGGATCTTCTGGAGAGAGTAACTGATGCGAACTTCTTCAGTGGCATCAACTCTCGCCTGTCTAAAAATCTCCAGCATAAGACCAGGCTTTTTAGAAAAGCGCTCAAAAGCTATTTGCTCATAGTTTTGAGGGATATAGAGCTCTTTCACTCGTCTGTAAATGAACCCCATTTCGCGTTTAAAGAACATGCCGCTTCGAAGCTGGACGTGCAAAGGAATCGCTTCCTCTTTTTCCCCGGAATGGATTTCTTCCACGAGACCGAGATCCTCGTAACGAGTTCCAAACAGATCCTCGTATTTTTCATGAATGATCCCGGTTAACGCGGTGTAAACGTTGTTCGCCATAGTATAATAACGACGAAAAAATTGATCCTGTCGCTGTTGGGGGTCCGTCCTGGCCAACCAATCCTGCTTGCCAAATTTCCCTTCATAGGCCTCAAGAAAATCGTTCAAGTTTCCGGTATATAGGTTGAACGGCTCCTTGAACTTCTGAGGGTCCTTGATTTGCATTTCCCGATAAATCTCCCTCACGTTTTTAAGAAAATCAAAGGAGCTCAACAAGGCTTTACAAACATATTCGTCAAAAAATTCTCCTTTTTCCTTTTCGCGATTTAGAAACTTTTCAAATTCTTCCTGTGTCATATCATCATTTTCTATTGCGTCGTCTGCCCCAGGAAAATCAACCTGCCTTTCTTCGAAAAGCTTGAAGATATCCCTCATGGCCAGAACGTCCTGGAAACTTCCAATCCCCATCACGGGATCCATGGAATCCCTGTAAAAACCATGGTAATAGCCAAGTCGCGCATAGCGTTCCTGCCATGCCTCGGCTAATTTGATGAATTTTTTTGAGATCAACATCTGCTGTTTTGCTATTTTCCCAGCCCGGCGATCGATATAGTTTGGATTTTTAAAAATCTCATTCAGTGAAGACTGCGGCACGCGTGAATAACGTAGCAACGTATGGCGCACCTGCCTAACATCTCCCGCGCTAACGCTAACAGAAATCGGAACGTTCAAACGACGCCAGCGCTCTACCAAAGCCAGAAATTTCTGATTTCCTCCCATCTGCCCACAAATACACATCCGTTTTTGTTTCCGAACAGGATCTCCACTCGCCTCTTTATTGTAGGTAGTCAATTTTGTCGCAAACTTGTCGAGCCCCAGAACAAGATCGGGCATCAATCTCCCGAAGAGCTCCTGGGACTCTCGCAAATCTCGGTCAACCGGGCCCTCAGCGATGCTCTCCCAAAGCTCCTTCTCGAGATCATTAGTTCCAACATCGTAGAACTCGACAAAAGGGTTTCGTATCACAGAATCCATTAAGGACTCGCTTTTTAAAATCTCCATCACCTCAACCATCATCCCATAGGAAACTTGGTCGGAAGCTTTTTGAATTTTTGCCTGAACTTCGCGGAAAGACATAATGTTCCAATCCTCATTCCGCGGAAAATTAAGAACCGCCAACTTTTGAGCCATAGGCAGTATTTCCCGTTGAAGGAATTCCAACTGTTCGGGAGAAGACACCATTGGAAAAAGAATGCCGAGCTTCACCGGATCTTTTTGCTTTGTGGAGTCCAGATAGTGAGCGTATTCGATAAGAAGAGCCGTAACCTGCCAAATGAGAAAGAACTTCCCTAATTTTGAATTTTGATAAAATTTGAATCCTGTGATCTCTTTATTTTCGACATCCTTCTTAAGCTCCTCCGGCGAAAACCGGATGACTCCCGCCTGGGGATATTGGGCATGAAGACGCTTGAGAGAATCCAGAAGCTCCTTGTTTTTGCTATCACCCTGAAGGTCGAGAGTTCGAAATGGGACTACCCCTCCGTCCTCAAAAAAAGGATCTCGGAGAAATCTTCCATACACCGCGCGCAAATGTCCCAAGAGCGTTCGGATACGTTCCACGCTTTTCGTGGAAAGAACATCGACGAAATTATTCATGAGAGCGTCCACTTCTTTTTTGTTTCTCATGTCATCAAAATTCAGCTTTTCCAAAACCTGCAACCACTCGGAAAATTTAAATTCACCCGACCCGATCGATTCGCCGACATGCCCGATCTCGTTTTTTGTTTCGGTGTCCAAAAAATCCGTACGCGCAAGCCCCGAATGATTGGCTCCGCTCGCCCGCGGGTCCCCGATGTCATGCGTACTCAAGTTAACCCCTACATCCACACCCAACGGGAACTGACTGATTTTGAACTCTCCACGAGCTAAGAGTTCCTCTTCCTTACGAGACCGAAGGGCTTTTTCAAGATCCTCCCCTGACGGGTTCGTTTTCAAAACACCCTGGCCGGCGTTCTGCTCGCCAGGCGTAAGAAGAACGTCCTCATTGAGCTGAACTTTATCTAACTTAGCTTTATTTTTCATCTCGGAAAGAAACAAGATCGGAGGTGCAAAATTCATCCCGCGAACAACAATGGCCCAGTGTGCGCTAGCGCTACTCTGCGTCGCCACAATTCCCACAAGATCGGCCCCATACCGGTCAAACTCCCGGAGGATCTCATTGGCCGAGATCGGTCGCCTCACAAAAAGGATTCGTTGAGTTCCGTCTGAAATCACGGAAACTTTTTTTTCTTGTGATGTCGTCCCTTCCAACATTTCCTGCTCCAAACGCTCAACCAACGCCATTGACAAATCGTGATAGAGCATCCCGCTATCATAATTACTCTGATAGCCATGCTCCGCCACTTTCAAAGCTTGTTCGGCCTCTTGCATAGCCTTCAACGCAATTTTCAAGGCCGTCTCATCAGGCTTTAAAGCATGCTCCGCCACCCTTGAAGCATACTCCCTGGCCTTTAAGTCGTGTTCAGTGGCTTTTTTCTTAATATCAAAGCCCTTGAGTCGCTGCAAGAAGGTTTTGAGAGCGTTGTTGTAAATAACAAACGAAAGGATATCTCCGTTTTTCATGCTCGAGTACAACTTGGATTCGATCCCCAGCTTCAAATCAGTTTCTAAACTCTGCAAAAGCATTTTTTGTATGTTGAAGCGCTCCTCTGCCTGCAAGACCTCGTCCTTTGCCTCAAGAATCTTTTTAAAATGTTTGTTTTTTTCTTCGAGATCCTCTCGATATTCCTCGTCAAGTGGCACCCCCTCCTCCCGCCACTGCTGGAGGATCTTTTCGTTTTTTGCCAATTCACGCTCCGCGAGCAGGAAAAGCGCCAACCGCCGATGATGGCTATCCATCGCTTCATCTTTCTTCGCGATATTCTCCTGCACAAGTTCCAAGGCAATACTGAACTGCCGTTTGATGATTTTTTCCGCTTCCTCCGGTTCTCCCGAACGAACAACGATCTGTCGTTGAACCCTGAGAATACGCGCCATATCTTCCATATACTTTAAAAAGAGACTTTCTTCTGAAGATCCTTTTTCCATTTTTTTCTCAAGATCGCCCCGGGCAATTCCATCCTGGACCGCCCCCAGGACCAACGCAATGATGTGAGATGTTTCTAGTGTGGGATTTGAGGAGGCGCCTCTGCCTTTCAGGACATCCTCATGCTTTTTCTGGATATAAATTTTCAGATGTCTCGCCAAAGCGGGAAGGAAAAGTTCGTTGATCCCATCATGGACGATCTTGAACCAGGCCGCATACTCGGCTTCGGCCGCTTCTTCCCCTCCGGGAGTCATGGCCCACTGGAAATCGTGCTGGTCTTCTGAAAGAAAAACTGCGCGCCCTCGAACGGTCTTTTCGGTAGTCAAATCTCCGTTTTCAAAAACCTGCCTTTCCCTGAGTTCTGACCGCGCGCCGGACACCGAGAGGCCTTGCTGGAACAAGGAAGCTTTGGAAATAGATTCTTCGAGTTTGACGGGATCCGCGACAGACACAAAAAAATTAAGGTAAGAAGCCTTCTTTCGACGAGCCGTAGTTTTGCGACGGGCCTTAATATCAAGAAATTCTCCTTTGGAAACCGTCTCCAGACCCACCTTATTAAGAACTCTTGTCAATTGACTCGCCGTCTGGACAAAACCGAAAGAGCCATCCACATGCCCGACCAACTGTCCTTTTTGAATGAGAGAATAATCAAGTCCTTCCCTTTTTAAAATAAGGCCAGCCGTTTGATCAGACGGAATCGTCGCTCGGATCTCGGCGCGATTAGGCCGTGCAATCTGATAAAAGATTTTTAAATTCCCTTTGTCTCCCCTGGATTTTTCAAGAACGATGTCCGAAAGAACGGCAACACGGTTTGCGAGCTCATCGCGGAGCCAGGAAGGAAGTGCTGCGCTGTCTTCCATCTGTTTTATTTCAAAGACATTTTTAACGCGCCTTTCCGCCCCGAAAACCCAACTTCCAAAATGAAATCTTTTCAAATATCCGGGAAGTGCATCTTTTGCCGCCATTTCGTCATAAAAACCATTTTTCTCTCGAGTGAATTTACGATGGATCGCCGAAACAAGAGATTGCGCAGAAGGAATGGAAACGGGCGCGTATAGAGCATTCATCGCATAACCATCCGTATAAGGACCGATCTTGTCCGGCAATGGCATCGTGACAAGCATGACAGGTTGCAATTTTTTATCAGAGCCGGAAGTGACAACAACGATGTAAATAGGAATGGGCCCGAGAACATCCCTTTCCGCTTCATTAGAAGCCTCTTCCTGAGCCATTAACAACTTTTGCGCAAATAATTTCAGGAACGCATTTTCTTTTTCATAGTTTTCAAAATGCACGGGAAGGATCATGGCCTTCCGGGACTTACCGAGATCAATTTCACAAAGTTTTTCCGTGAAATCGATCGTCGCATTTGCTTCTCGTGTTCCTTCCCGCATCTCGGAGCGAGCCTTAGCCTCTTCCTCCGGACGGCGGGCGGTCTCGATCTCGCGCAAATAACTCCAATCGCGAATAACATAGTTATGGGTTGACGGGTTATAGAACACATTGCCCACATTCGGATGCCCATGAAGTAGACCTTGGTTATTAAAAAAAACAGTGAGAACATCCGCCATTTTTTCGGCATAGCCCTTGGCGTCTCTTTCACCTGCTGCGAGCTCTTCAACTTCCTTGTAACCAAACTGTCGCATATCGAGCTCGAAGTAGAAATCACTAAGCTTAGGTTTACTGGAAAGGAAAGTAGGGATAATGTTCTCGCGCGCGATCAACGATCCGCGCAAAACGCCCTCTTTTCTCAGACGAATAAGTTTTTGTATGGCACGCAAAGTCCTTTGAAACACCTCCGAAGTAACGCTCGGATCGATAATGTGTTTTTGTATGACCTTGAGACCCGTACTTCTGTGTAAATGAATGGGCAGCTTTCTTCCCGTAGTTTTTTCTTCGTAGAAGCCCACATTCGTTTTGAATTTCAGCCAGGACAATCCATAGGTTTCAAGATCTTGCTGAATAAGCCCCATATCGGCTTCGCCCCAACCCGTAATACGCTTTTCCCTTGTTTCACCCTGCATTTCGGAGCGGTGAGATTCAGGCAATGAAACGTTTTTAGCGGAAAATCTATCTTCGGAATGAGCGCTTTTCGCCGGATGCGGCAGATCCGGCCACGGAATATCTCGAAGCGTTCCAAACTTCGCTGTAACCTTGTATTTTTCACTCTCAACGCTCCGAATGCGTTCTTCGGCCATGAATAATTGGAGAGAGCTCCTCAACTTTTCAGCCCTGATCTTGTAGCCGGAAATTTCCGCCAACTTTCCCGCGACATCCTCAAGCGTAAACTCCGCATCCTTGAAATAAAGCCGCACAATTTCACGG
>JBAYVF010000001.1:0-194476 GCA_041674705.1 Candidatus Omnitrophota bacterium | reverse complement strand
GGTGGCCAGCCGGTCGTGATGGATGACAACATCCTGGAAACGCATATAGCTGACATTGGTAAGATTGATGGTGTCAAAGATCGCGCGATTGGCCGGATCTTCGGAGCGGATCGTGACATAACTGGAGTACTGTTTCTTGCTAAAGTTGATCGGAGCATAGTTGCCGGCCGCAAGCACGATCTCTTCGCCGCCGGTCGCATTGTTCAGGGCGCTGACGAGTCCCGCACTGGTGGTTACGCGGACCAGCGACCCGAGGGTGGTCGTTGCCCTTGTCGATATGCCGTTCGCCGCAATCCCGGCTGAAAGACCCTGTGAAAAAGCTAAACTGAAAATAGAAAAAATAGCGGCGATCCTTCGAGCCTTTTGCATTTTCATGCTTTGCCTCTTTGCAGTTTTTTGCGCCCTCGATTCTTCTTGAGCGGGCAATATCTTAACCCTTTCCAACGGACTAAAACATCTAAAAATCCAAGGAAAGGGAGAGCGGAGATTTGTAGCTCCCGTCTAAGACGCGCAATCCGACGAGGGAGTGCGGCATCCGGCTGCATCAGAACCCAGGCTACTCTAGCATAGAGAGAACAAATGGATTTCGGGACAGATAATCTTATTTAAGATACTGCTTTTTAATTCAAGCATTGCCTGTATTTTGCGTTGAATGACTCGTGACAGCGCTTCGATCCTTAATGAATAGGACGGCTTCGCGACCGCCGCCCTCAATTTTGTAAACCAGACATTTTTCTTCACGGCCATCCATGATCACTTGCCCAATCCCGGCCTTATTCCACAGCTGGTATTCCGAGCCCTCAAGCTTATTTTTTTTATAAGCATCTGGAGATTCTGCGGAAGATTCATTTTCCACTTTGATGGCGAGAATATCATCACTGAGTTGTGGTTTGAACTGATCGAACCGTAATACATCTAGCGTTCCAGCAGATGCGAATCTTGACTGGATAGCATCAATATCGCTCTCGTATGCTTGGTAAATCTTCTCCCGGGTCGCATGGGAAGGAACATCCACGGAACATCCGGAGAGGACTAAAGCAATGCTTGCGATCATAGGAAAAATAAAAGCATCGGCCGCCGGCTTTACGAGCCGGTAGGCTCGGAGAGGACGAAAGAAAGGATTTCCCGCCACAAAGCGCTGGCGAGCCTGTCCAACAGCGCTTTGTCGGACGGGTCCGACGCGCTGTTTGGCGGAGGCGCCCTCCGCTCCGCTTCGGGTCGCCTGATTCTCTATAGATTAATAATTGGAAATCAATGCAGTCCCAATTTTCTTTAAAGCACTAATTGTCAATTGGGACGGCCACCCGCCCTTGCAAACGCTTCCTTCTCCGCCACACTGCGTCGGACGGATTCGTCCTTTGGCGAAAAATCTCTCGTCCGCCTCCATAAACACAAAAAGCCCGGGAGATAAACTCCCAGGCTTTCTGAATTTCGGGGCGAAAGGATTTGAACCTTCGACCGCACGCACCCCAAGCGTGTGCGCTACCAGGCTGCGCTACGCCCCGATGAGATTTTTTATAACAATTCGTCCGTGGCCACTCTTAAAGAACTTTTCACGCTTCCCAGCCAATAATTTTGTTGGCTGCTCTTCAGAATATAAGAGCTTCCATGGCCCTTTGCTTCGGGTAGAAACATTTCTCCCGGAATTATGTTCCTGAAGGCGCTTTGCCAGATCCTGGGTGAAGCCTATGTACCGCGAACCGTTTTTCTGACTTTCCAGAATATAAACACAATAATTCATTTTTAATCTATTCTGCTGCGCCCGCCACTGAAACACTGGGGGGCTGGCCGCCCAAGCATTAGTGGCGACCGCTACGCCCCGATGAACCTTAATTAAAAATCTCAACAGACTTCGGAGGCAGTCCTGATTTCCTTGAAATTTTTATAGAAATCAGGGCGCCCCGAACGAATCTGGGGTCAAATAAGAGACGGAAGTATACCAAATTTCAGAAGTTCTGTCCTCGTCATAAATTTTACTTCTTAAATGGTTGACGAGGACTGCCCCATCCCGCCTTTGTAGCGGCGGGATGACACGAATTGGGACTGTCTTTTTTTCCAGCACCTCGCTCAGGACTTTGTTTTGAGGAAAGCGGCGAGGCTAAACGGATGGATTTTGAGAAGGGCAAGACGAATACCGATGAGGGTATTGCCAACATCCATGATAAGGACTTGGTACGGCTTCAAATGAAGCAGGCTTCCCTCTCCGAAGCAACCGCAATTGGCGGGAAGAGCTCCGGTCACAATGCGGGTTGTGGCGATCAGGAGGACAAAGCTCCAGGACATGCCGGCCAGGACAAGCGCGCTCATTCGCGGCAAATAGCCCAGGATCAAAAAAGCGCCAAAGATGAATTCGATCCAGGGGATCACTCGCGCAAGGAGCGGAATGAGCACGTAAGGAATGATCTCATAAGCGGCCATCCCCCCCTGAAAATTTTCGACAGGTTCCATAAGCTTAATGAACCCTGAATACAAAAAGACCAGCCCCAGGAACATACGGCCAAGGAAAAGTATCCGATAGGTCTTCTCCTGTCCAAAGATCATCACTTCAAAGCCCCTTTCAGCGGAGCAGGAACAAGAGGCTCCGGTTTCTTGGGAGCAGGCGGTTTCGGCGGTAACCCGAGAACTTTACGAATGGCGTTTTCGCCACGCTCCTGCATCTCTTTGGGACCCACGAACCGTTCTTCTCCAAGAAAGAACGTCGGTGTGGCGTTCACTTGCCTCTTATTCCCCTCTTCTTTTTCGGCGTAAATCTCGCGTGTCACCGCAACATCCGCCATGCATTTCCCGAAACGATCCATATCCGCGCCAACTTCCCGGGCATAGCGCGCCAGGATCTCTACCGGCGGAACAGTCGAAGGCGCCCACTCCAGCTGCTTTTCATAAACCTTGTCCTGATACGGCCAGAACTTTCCCTGCGCGTTCATACATTCCGCGGCTTGATGGGCATAAATGGACCATTTGTGCGAGGTCAGTGGATAATGCTTGAACGTCAGCTGGATCTTGCCGGGATAGCTCTTAAAAAAATCTTGGAGATCTGTCTGCACCGCACGACAAGAGGGACACTCGAAATCGCTGAATTCGACAAGCTTTACGGGAGCGTTTGCGGGCCCTCGGACTTTTAAAGCCGTCGGAAGACCGGCTACGGACGGCAACGGTGAGGAAGGCGCTGGTTTATTTCTTTTGATAAAAAAAATGGCCCCGTCCAAAAACAGAACGAGTAAAACACCGGTCAGGATCGATCGAAGATTTATTTTCATAATTGCGAGATTATCCTTTTAACTGCACGCGGTTTTTAAAAAATGCGTCGGGCTCATTTTATGGGAACAAGCCGTCCGGAATCAACCACGATCTTACGGAGGGTCTTGTTGACCGGAAGCTTCTGCAAGGCCTCCAGGGAAAAAGGCGCTACGACCGACCAGTTCCCGGACCCCATACTTCCGGGGACATTGATGCGGTATTCCCAGGCATCCCGTTCGGCGAATTCTCCGAGCGAAAGCCAATCCTGAAGGATCTGGAGACTGAAGATCGAACGCGTGTGATTCACGCTCTCCAGCGCTTTGCGGACAAATTCCCGCGAGGCCTTATGTTCGACCGGACCCGACATGCCCACGTGGTGCCAATAGAATTTTCTCTCTTCATAAGAACTCCGATAAGCGTCCACGATATGCCACGCCTCATCATGATTCCTTCCCAGGATAGCCAAAAGCATCCCGACGCTTTCGATCTCCTGACGCCAGCGCAGGCGCCCGTACCGCGAATGCTGAAGATCAAATAGTTTTTCCTTTAATGAGTCGAACGGAATGCCGCGCTCTTCGCATTTTTTACGGAAGAACCATTCATCCACCGTCCCGGCCTCATATTCCCACCAGGCGCAAAAAGCGCTCGTGTCATGCGTTGAAAGCATCGCCATGGAATTCTCGCGGTAAATATCGCCACTCTTGAACTGGTAATCCTTTCCCCAGTTCCGAACCCAGCGCTGGACATCCGAGCCGGGGATCTTGTATTCCTCCAGAACCTCATAAGAACATTTCGGGACCACGCCAAGGTCTTCGGCGCAGGGCAACGTCTTTGCGCTCTTAAGCATGACCTCCAGGATCTTTTGGCCGTGTTCTTTCCAGAGGCGATCATCCTGCGGATCGAAACACCCATGCATCCCCGCATGCTCCGGCGGTTCCGAAAGCGAGATCGTCCAGAGACGGAACATCCCGACAAAGTGATCGATCCGGTAAAGATCGAAAAGATTCTCCGCGCATTTCATTTTTTGGCGCACATACCGGAAATCATCTTCAGCGATCCTGCCCCAATTGTAGGGCGGCATGCCCCAGCGCTGACCTTGGGCAAAATAAAGATCGGGCGGCGCGCCGGAAGAAAGATCGAGCCGGAAATATTCCTGATGGGCCCAGACATCCGCGCTGTCCCGTGAGACCAGGAATGGCATATCGCCCATGAGAAGGACTCCGCGTTTTGCGGCATATTGCTTCACATCCTTAAACTGTTCAAAAAGCTGCCACTGGAGCCATTTATGGAAAAGGACTTTGGCTTTATTTTTTTTGATGATTGCGGCGACGGCTTTAGGCTGTTTGGCCCTAAGGCCCTCGGGCCAATCCATCCACCCGCTCATCTGGGATTCTTCTTTCAAGGTCTTGAAAATAGCGTAATCTTCGAGCCAGCTTTTATTCGCCCTGAGAAAGTTCAGGAATTTTTTTTCTCTTTTGGAAGACGCGGGGCTTTGAAAGATCCTGGTTAAAAGTTCGACCTTGGCTTTTTTAACCCCATAATCCACCCGGGCTTTTCCGGCGGGAAACTGTTTGCGTAGCGCCCGGAGATCCCTGGAAAAAGCCTTAAGGTCACAACCCGTGAGGCTTTCGAGGGAAAGATACATCGGATCAAGGGCCATACTGCTTTGGGCGTCATAAGGACGGAAATCGAAGCCGACGTCATTTAAGGGGAGAAGCTGGATAATGGAAAGGCCGGTCTTCTTGCACCAGTCGATCAGGAGTTTCAGATCCGGCGCCTCACCGATCCCGATACTTTTCTTGGAATAAAGTGAAAAAAGAGGGGCGGTAACGCCGGCGCGCCGCCGGGCGCCGACCTTCTTCCATATCTTTCCGCACTTGGAACTTAAAAATGACGAGTAATCTATTTTTTTCATAAGATCCGGGTTTTCAACAAGCACTTTATCCTTTCAGCAATCATGCGTCACGAAACCGGTCGAAGAGCTTGCGGATGTCCCCTTCGGCCGAACGCGTGATCTGGCTGCAGATAAAGATCAGGATCGAGAACTGCCAACAATCCTCCGGGCCGATCACAAGCCCTGTCGAAATATTCTCCTGCCGTTGAAGCGCGTGCGAGAAAAATTCCACCGCCTTCGAAAGCTTTTCTTCGCGAATATCCAGCGACGCTATTTTATTCTCATATTTCATGGAAGGAAAGCGGATCCCGCGGACCAAAAGAAAGGTCGTCAGATAATCCTCAACTCCCCTGAACTCTTTATCGAACTCGAACCCTTCAAATTGCGGCAAATTCGGCGGCAGGATGATCGAAGGTTTATCGACGGTCACTTCGCCCTTGCGCACCACCGTATCGCCATGATTCACCACCGACTCAGCCAGAAAAACATACGGAATTTGTGTCGCCTCAAACGTCTGGAGAGGTTGGACGCGCGGCCGGATGATCTCAGTGCCTTTCAGCGCTTTTTCCCAGGAATCGTGGATGTCCATTTTGAAACCAGTATGTAGTAGGTGGTAAGTAGTAGGTAGTAGTTAGCTAAAGCCAGCTCGCTGGATCTACCCGCCACATACTACTTACGCTTTTTGTTCAGTAAGATATTCCATCCGAAAGCTCGTTCTTATCATTTTTTTGATAAGGGAAATAGGCCTTGAGCTTTTCTCCGATACGCAGGACGGCCTCCGAGATACCTTCGGCGAACTTGTTTTGTTTAAAGTGTTCCTGCATGATCAGCACCACGTCGTTCCAGAACCCTTCGGGAACCTTTTCATTGATCCCGACATCCCCGAGCACCGCGAACTTCTTGTCATGGGTCGCAAGAAAGATCAGAACCCCATTGCGCTCGGAGGTCTTGGTCATCCCGATCCGCTGAAAGACCTTCTGGGCATGGCCATAAACAGGACCGAGGGCGCGGTATTCCAGATGCACGCGGATCTCCCCGGAGGTGTTTTTTTCCGCCGCCTGGACCGCGGCCAGAATCTGTTTTTTCTCTTTTCTTGAAAAGAAAAACATCGGATAAGTTATGCGCATAAAATCACCACCCTCCTGACGCTCCACCGCCACCGAACCCGCCCCCCCCGCCACTAAACCCGCCGAATCCTCCACCTCCGCTCCGGAAGCCACCGCCCATGGGAAGAAAAAAGCCGCCCCTTCCCCGGCGTCCGATGTTATGAGAGTTTGCTTGAGCGAAAAAATGGAAAAGAAAGAAGACGCCTAAAAGAAAGATCAATCGCACTCCAGCCGCCGGTTTTTCTTTCCGCGGCACACCCTTAAATTCTCCCTGCGTGGCCTTCATGATCGCATCCGTCCCTGCCAAGATCCCGCCTGCATAATCTCCTTGGCGGAAATGCGGCGCAACCACCTGGCTGATGATCTGGCCCGACAAAGCGTCCGTCAGAACACCCTCCAGGCCATAGCCGACTTCGATACGGATCTTTCGGTCATTCTTAAAGATGAGAAAGATAACGCCGTTATCACGGCCTTTCTGGCCCACTTTCCAGGCCTCGGCAAGGCGTATTGAAAAATCTTCGAGTGAATCGCCTTCAAGGGACGGGAATGTGGCGATCACGATCTGATTGGAAGTTTTTTCTTCGAAGGCGCGAAGTTCCCTTTCGAGAACTGCCTTGGTAGGCGGAGACAAAAGCCCTGCGCGATCGGTCACGTAACCGTCCGCGCTTTTCGGGACTTCAAGGGCGAACAGGCAAGGAACGGCGAGAAACAGAAAAAAAAGCGTTGGAAAAACAGATCTGAGGTTTTTGCGCATGCATCCTTATTAAGACCCGGTGTTACAAAGAACACCGGGTCTTAATCCGGTATTAAAATTTTACCTGCGGAGCGGTCTTGGCGTCCTGATCAGCCTGAAAATAGGCTTTGTTCTTAAAGCCCAAGACGCTGGCGACGATCACATTCGGAAAACGGCGGCGAAAAGCGTTGAAATCCTGGGCCGCTTCATTGAAACGTTTACGTTCGACTGTGATACGGTTTTCGGTGCCTTCCAATTGAGTCTGAAGCGCGAGAAAATTCTGACTAGCTTTGAGGTCGGGATATTGTTCCGCAACCACAAGGAGGCGACTGAGCGCGGATGTCATTTGCGTCTGCGCTTCCTGGAACTTGGCGAGTTGTCCGGGATCATTGATGACGGAGGGAGAAACATTGATTTGCCCAACTTTGGCGCGGGCATTCACCACATTCTGGAAGGTCTCTTTTTCATGCGCCGCGTAACCCTTCACCGCTGCAACCAGATTCGGCACAAGATCCAACCGCCGCTGATACACATTTTCCACCTGAGCCCAGGCACTTGTGACGCCTTCTTCTTTGGTCACAAGGTTATTATAAACGCCGCCAAATACAAGCGCCACGAAAAGCGCGATAAGAGCAATAACTCCGAGCGTGATAAGCAATGCCTTTTTCATAAAGCAATCCTCCTTGATGCTACGGTGGGAAAAACAACGGTCGTATTATAGCCTTTGACAGAAATTCTTGGCAATCAATTAAAGGAAAAGAAACAGGACCGGAAAGGGTTTAGTAATTGAAGCTGAACGTGAAATGGAGCTGGGACTTCCCGCTCTCAGTGATCGGATCATCCCCCAACGGGACACCCCACATCATGCGCGCGGTAATATACTTCCGAAAGCGAAGCTCGAACCCGCCGCCGACGCCCATCAGAAAATCAGACCGTTTTTCCTCATCCCCGGGATCATGCGCCCGCCCATAGCCTGTATCGAAGAAAGCGAGCGCGTTCAACTGATCCTTCAGCGGAGTGTTGTCAAACGGAAGCTTCCAGGAGTCCGGCATCCCATACGGCGGCAGCATATAATCCAGCCGGGATTGAATGGCGCTGTCGGCGCCATAATCACTTTCCGGATAACCACGGACGGAATTGGCGCCACCCAGGAACATTTGTTCCTGAGGCAGGAGTTGATCCGGCGAAAGTTGCGACTGAACATCCCAGATCGCCTTGGTCCGCCAGGGTAAGAGCGTCAAACGGGTCAAGGAACCCGTGTATTTGAAAAAAGATTGTACCCCGCCGCCGCTCGCCAGCGCCCAATCATCGCTAAAGGTTGGAAGCCCAAAAAAAACGCCCTGGCTCGTTCCCCAACCACCCCACCGGTCGCGCGCCTGGAGGTCTCCTTTGAGCGAAATGACGCGTTCTTTATCCCAGGCCACAGTCTCGCTCAGCTGGGAGGTGTGTTTTTCTTTGAAATCAAATCCGAGCGTGACGTTGCCGGAATATTTGTCGGTCCGGATCACACGCTGTTGCAGGGCCAGGCTGTAAGTCTCGGAAGTTCCGTTAATCCCATAGATTGAAAACTCTTTTTTGGGATTGACCTGCGCGTGGCTGATAGACCAGATGAATTTCGTCCCGAAATTTGAGATCGGGATCACATGATAAAGATAAATCGCGCCAAAAACTTTCCCGAAAGTCGTACCAATCAGGAACGTATCATCCAGCCCAAGCATGTTGTTGTTGCGAAGCGTAAACCCTTGGCGGTCCTTTCCCGTGAGCTTGACGCCCTGGTTGTCGAAGGAATAACCCCCGTGAAGCGGCAAATGGTCCTCGACATCCAATACTACATCGGTCGTCCCTTTTTCGGCGCCCGCCTTCAGGATGGGCTTCACGGTCCTGTCAGGATTTTCATTCATATCCATTACATCGCGGCGGATATTGTCATACCGGAGGACACTCCCCTGACGCGTTTTCCAATAGGATCGCGTCCGCCACTTAGCATAATAGCGGTTGTTCTCGATCGAAAGCTTGCCCATGCGCGAGGTCACAGCCTTAAGATGGACCTCCCGATTTTCCATTTTCTGGGGCGGGAGCAATACAACCGCGATGAATCCTTTTGCGCGGTACAGCTGCTCAAGGGCATTGATAAGCCTCTGCAACTCGTCGAAACGAACTTCCCGATTCTCGTATTTTTGGAGGAGCGGCTCGTATTCTTTCGGATCGAGCATCATATCCCCTTCAAGGATGATCTTTTTGATGAAAAAGGAGGGACCAGTCGACGGAGCTTCCGGGGCTTGCTCTTCCTCGAACGCTAAGGGTTTGGCAGCTCGGGGCTTCAATAATTGGTTTTTGGCCTGATCGTCAATCTTGGCCAATTGGACGGCCGCGGACGCTCCCGAACCCGTCCTATCTTCATTCGCCGCGAAGAGAGCCCCGCTCTGAGCAAGGGACGCCAGGAAGAGAAAAAGGACACTTAAGGATAGGGCTTTCACTTTGAGTCGAATCATAAGAGAAGAAACGGCTTTTTTATTCATTTCCTAAAGTTCTTTTGTTGGAAACCAATTCGGGTTTTTCGTGCTGAAAAGGCTTATAGAAATCAGGCTGAACCGGAAGCCTCAAACGTTTGAGAAGCCGCGAAACAAGCAAGGCCTCAGCCTCCCGCCAGCGGGTATCGTCTTTATCCTTGCCGCGCACATGAAAGCTGCCGCCCGCGACCATGTCGTGGCCGCCGGCTTCTTTGCGATCATCAAAAATGTCGCGGAGAATCTCCGGCGTTTCATCCGTCGGCCGGTTACTGCGCAAAGAAACATGCAGTTTATCTTTGTAGCGCCCCGTGCAAAGCGATCGTTCCATGCCTTTATAGGCCAGAAGAAAATCCGCGATCTCAGAAACAAGATCCGGATGTTCCACTTCCCCGAGATGCGACACGATCACGCCCCGGAAGGCGCGCGCGCCCTGAAGCCCCCGGTTCAGCGTGCTGAAGAATTTCTTGGATTTCGGCGGATTCTGGATACGGATCAGGGCCCGCATGTCACAAAGCGGCAGGATATCCAGATAGGTTTGAATGATGTCTGTCCGGTGGGCCCGGTAAAGATTAAGCGTGTCCGAAAGGATCCCGTAAGCCAGCGCGGTCGCAACCCGTTTCGGGATCTCGAGGCCGCTCAGGAGTAGCGCCTGGGTCAGAATCACACTCGTAGCGCCGCATTCCGGATCGATAATGGCAAGTTCCGCGAAGGGCCGCTTCACATAAGGATGCTGGTCGATCACGAGGGTCACTTTTTTGTTCCGCGGATAAGGATTGTTCTCGAATTCGGGCTGGGTATCGATCAGCGCAGCATGCTCATAACTTCTGATGTCCGAAGGGCGAAACTTGTGGATCGGAACTTTGAGGAGATCCACCATCGCCCGGTTCTCCACGCGCCCGATGATCCCCTTATACACGATCCGGGACTTGATCCCATAGAGGCGTTCCGCAAGATATTGAAGCGCCATGGCCGTCGCAATCGCGTCCGGATCGGGGTAGTCATGCGTCACGATCAGAAGGGGTGAAAGAGCCTCTTTCTTCTTTTCCAGGAACCGGAGTAATTTCCGGCCATGATGGGCCGCAATATGCGCCTGCTTCTTATTTTTCAACTTGGGAGAAAGGGCCATAGAGGTTTTGAAGGGATCTTTTCAGGATTTTGTTTTTTGAGAAAGGGTCAAAAGCCATTTCTGGAACGGAGGATACTCGCGCAGAGGCTTCAAGTCCGGGTCTTTTCCCAGATGCGCCAGGTCCGTGAATCCCAGGCGAACTGCCTGCCGAAGCGCCGTCAGGGCCTTTGCGGTATAGCCGGAAAGGACATAACTGCAGGCAAGATTGTAATGAACCACCGGATCATCCTGACAGAGAAAAGCGAGCCGCTTATCGATCTCGAGACCTTTTTCGAAGAGACCTTGGCGTGTATAGGCCTCCGCGAGCGGGGCCAAGGCGTCAATGTAATTGGGGCGGTGTTTTAGAACGCCTTCGAGGAATGAGATCTCAAAATCCAGATCGTTCGATTTCATGGTCCCAATACCTATCAATTTTAACGAAGTTGAAATTGGGGCAGTCCCAATTCCAATCAATCGAAGCAAAGCTGAGATTGGGGCTGCCCTGATTACCATCCAGGAAAAGAAAATAAAAATCAGGGCTGTCCCAACTACCCCTTACATAAAAAAATCTAAAGCTGGGATAGATGCATGATACCTTATCTCGCCCTGTTTTCCATTTATTTTTACGGGTTAACGGTGCAAGTACTGCGAACCCGTAAAGTTGACCATAACGCAGCACTTAAGAAAAATGCAACCGGTCTCAACTCTAATTTTCATCTTCCTGATGGCAGTTAACGACTCAAGTTATGCTTCAGGACCGTCAAAAATTCATCGATCTTGAAGGGCTTGAGAAGAAATTCCCGAACGCCTAACCGGATCGCGGATTGCTTGACCTGATCATCGTTATAGGCGGTCAGGACGATTTCGGGGATTGGGGGCCTTTTCGTCTCACGGCAGTAATCCCGAACAGCTTGAATGACCTGAAGTCCGTCCATACCCGGCATACGCATATCGGTGATCAAAAGATCAAAATGGCGCTGGACGAGAAATCCGAGCGCTTCCTGTCCGCCGCTCGCCACCGTCGGATCATAACCGGCCTCCCGGAGCAGGATCTCCAGCGATCGCCTTACCAGCCCGTCATCATCCACCGCCAGAATTCTTTTCTTGCGATGATGCGCCGCGTGCTCCGTAGTCATGATAACCTCCCGCATTCTTGGGGTATCCCCGGACTCTTAAGACATACTTCGGACCGAAATCCGGTCCAGATAGCTCAGGTCATCGGTATTAAGGCGAATGGTTTCACCCTCGCTCACAAATTGAGGCACAAGGACCGTAAGCCCGTTCTCAAGTTCCGCTTCCTTGAAATTCGCATCGGACCCGATCCCTTTCGGCGTGCTCACCACCTTGAGTTCAACGATCTTCGGGAACGCAATGCTCAGGACCTTCCCTTCCCCGAAAAGAACCTCGATCACTTCGTTCTCCCGCAGGAACACCTCGTGCTTGCCGACCGCTTTTGCCGACAAGGGAAACTGCTCGTAGTTCTCCATATTCATGAACATGAAATGGTCGCCTTCACGGTAAAGATACTGCATCTTCACGATATGAACGTCCACTTCCTCCGCATTCGCGTCAGCGGACATTTTCTTCTCGATCACATTCCCTTCATCAAGGCTCCGGAGCTTGAGCATCGCGCTCTTGCCGAATTTCCCCGTTCCCCGGATCTCCTGCGTCAGCACTTTGCAAAGTTTTCCATCCACGCGAATCACGTTTCCTACCCGAATATCTGATGCAATAACCATAAATTCTTCTCCCTTTACTGTTTCCAGTTGAATAACATCTGCAAATAAGACCGTTCTTCACGATCGCTGTCCCGAAGTCCCAGTTTTTTCTCGATTCGCGGGATCGACTGAAGCGGACCTTCGATCTCGAGAAACCGTCCAAACCGCGGAAGCCAATCCAGGGCGATGAGACTTTGCCCAAGCCGGTAGAGCTCTCGCTCTTTTTTGTAGCCTTTAACAACCTTGAACCCCGCAAGACCAAGGATCGTTTTTAAGGGCCCGTAATCCACGGGCGCTTCGATCTCCATACGCTTCGTGAACCTGGATTTGAGCCGTGGACCTTTGAGCGTCAGCACAGCCTTCTTCCCGTAGGTTCGCAGCCTCATGGCAAGCCGTCTTTCCCTGAGCTGCTTCCCGAGATCGAAAAATTCGTTTGTTTCGGTCCCCCCGGCGATCTTCCGGGCGCCCATTTTTTTGAGAGCCGCTCGAACTCGTTTCGGATCCGTCATTTTGTATTTCTGTTCGATCTCAAAAAATTTCATGGAGGCTAGTCCTTGATCAACATTTTGCCGCGGACATTTTCAGCCATCTCTTTTCCCGCAAGCCGGACGGCTATTTCGAGCGCAAATTCCAGGGCTGTGCCGGGACCTTGGCTTGTAATAATATTCCCATCCACAACAACCCGTTCCTTGGAGTGAGCTGTTTTTTTTGAAAAATCGGATTCACAACCGGGATAACAAGTCGCTTTCTTGCCCTCAAGGATCCCGAGCGGCGCTAACACGACCGCGGGAGCGGCACAGATCGCGGCAATAAGCTTCCCTGCCACGTTCATCTTTTGAATAAGGGCGGTAACTTCTCCGGATTTCGCAAGATTTGTGGCTCCCGGAAGCCCTCCGGGAAGGATCACAACATCGGGAAGATCCTGGACCTCTTTTAGAAGTACGTCCGTCTGGATTCCGATGTGCCTCGATCCTTTGACGATGAGGGAATTGAGGCCCGCCAGGGTCACCCGAACTCCCGCGCGTCTCAGAAAATCGACCGGCGCGATCGCCTCGACTTCTTCAAACCCTTCCGCCAGGATCACAAGCGCTGTTTTTGGCATATTATTGGGGCCCTGGATTTTGCGCATTCGGATCGATCTGCTCTACCACAAGTTTCTTCTGCCCGAAGATCCTGTCATTGGCGAAGATCCGGAATTCGTAATTCCCCGCGTGCATGAAACGAACTCCCCGGAGATTGAACACCAATTCATGGGCGTCGAGCGGGCTCGGCACACGCACTTCCTCGGGCATTTCGCTTTTGCCGATCATGGCATCGCTTTGCAGATCCACGAGCTCGAGCCGGAAATGGTAGCCTCCCTGCGCATCGGTCAATTTGATATAGACCGAAAGAGCGAAGTGCGTGCACGGGAAAGTCGCCGCCCCGATATTTTCGAAAACACCGATCAGGCTTTTCTTGTTCGTGCCACGCTCGGTGATCACATAATCGCAGATAAGCATGGCGTTCGTTTTAGGAGTAGGCGTTGTCATAAATACCTTTCGTTAATATTTTAAAGGAAACCCTTGGCTTCGCTCAGGGTGAGTGGCTGGGGGAAAGTCCCCATCCCCTCATCCGAACTTGTAATGTTTTTTGACGGCTCGCTTGATATTCCACACGCACTTGAGTCCTTGGGGAAATGTGACGAGATCCCCTTTCCCAAACGAGACCTCGCCCTGCGGAGTCTTCACAGTCACTTCGCCTTCCAGAAAATAACAGATCTCTTGCTCATCGTAAAACCAGTCAAAGCTCGAAACCTCTTTCGTCCAAATGGGCCACGAAAAAACATTCAAAGCCTGTAATTTCTGGGCCGTTGGTTTTTCGACAAGAACTTTTAAAGTTGTCTCCTGCGTCATAATTCACCCCGTTCTTTTAAAAACCTGGTTTTGCGTGCTTTCCAAAACCGGGTTTTGATTTTCGGGTCACTTCCTGAATTTCTCAAGCCCCGTTAGAGATAGGAAGCGATTTTAAATCGCTTCCGTAAAATTGCGCTTCTCTTTCACATTAATCCCATTTAAAGGTGGAACGCTATTATACCCTCGTTCCTGAAAATCTCTAACGGGGCAAGCCATCTTACTTTCTGAACTTATCTAACCAGCTACAATATTCGCACTTCGGCGCCGCTTTGGGCGCGGGGCCGGTTAAGATCGCTAGCGCCTGATGGAATAGATCCTTCGCGCGCGCCGTATCCGTTCCGATCCGGATCGGCTGGATCTCAAAACTCACCTGGCCATTTTCTCCGACTTCTTTGGGCGAGTAATAAAGCAGAAAACCATACCCGGCGGTTTTGAGCCCGTTCCCCTCGAGCATCAGCGCGTAACAATCCAGCTGAGTCTGATAATACTTGGTCGCATCCTCTTCATTCGTAGGCGAGCCTTTGGTCTTATAGTCGAACGGGATATAAGCCCCGTCTTTAACGAGAAGATCATCGAGCATCCCTGAGAGAACCTCGCCATTCTCATGATATTGAAGCCCGGTGCGCCAGGCGCGCCAATTCTCAAGCTGGGCCTGGTTGTCATAAAGATGAATGCCTTTGAATGCATCGATGCGAAGTTCCGGAGGAAGCGTCCCTTGGGCGCGAAAAGCGTCAAAATAGGTCTTGATCACACGATCCATGCCGCCGGGAAGTGAGGGGAAAATACCGCGCGGCCGCTTGATATTTTTGACCTTCTCAAGCCAAAAACATCGCGGACAATTCTTAAAAAGACTCAGCGCTGAGGGGGATAATGTGACCGATTTTTTCATAATTTTCTCTGGATTTTAATGCTCAATTATATATCCGCGGTCTAACCAATAGCCAGTGTTTTACAATTGGATGGAGGAGATCGGAGGGTGGATGGAGAAAAAACAAGCCTGTCGCCATCCGTCATCCACCATCCTCCCTCCGTTTCTTATTGCCGGGAAACGGATTCTTGGGGTTTTTAAAATCGGGTAAAAAAGCCGTCTCTTCCTTGAGTTCCTGCGTGTAAACCCTTTCGAAGCCGAGCTTGATCACAAGCTCCAGGACCTGTTCATACTCCTTGATCCTGACGGTCCGCTCAAGCTCATGCCGCTTGCAACATTCTGCCACTGGCCGGAACTGGCTCATCACAGAAAGCGGGATCCCGGACCCGAATTCCTTATGCAAAAGTTTTAAGACCTTCAGGCTGTTCTCCGCATACCCTGGCAGCACCAGATGCCGAACAAGGACTCCCCGGCTGGCCGTCTGGAGCCCCGTCGTATCCCAGGGTTCGAGAAAACCCTTGAATTGAATCATCTCCCGGAGCGCTTTCAGAGCGATTTCGGGATAGCGCGCATCCCCCATGCACATCTTCGCAAGTTCTGGCTCCGCGAATTTAAAATCGGGAAGAAAAATATCCATCTCCTGAGCGTATTCTTTCACCTTTTCCGCTTTCTGATACCCGGAGCAGTTAAAAAGCCTGGGGATCTTAATTCCTTCTTCCCGGAGCGCCTGGCAAAGCACCTGGATATGCGGCCAGAAATGGTCCGGTGTTACAAAATTGAGATTGTGGACTTTTTTCCGGACAAGTTCTTTAACTTCGAAGAAAAGTTCCGCCGGAGTCACCGCCCGGCCGTCATGCTGGATCGAGATCTGGTGATTTTGACAGAAAAAACACTGGCTGGAACAGCCGCTGAAGAAGATCGTACCGGAACCCCGGGAGCCTGCAAAAGAAGGCTCTTCGCCGAAATGAGGGCCAAGAAATGCGACCGCGCAAGTCGCGCTTTCTCCGCAGAAACCTCGTTTTCCTTGCGTCCGATCAACTTTACAATCGCGAGGACAAAGCGTGCAATTTTTATAAGCGTCAAAAGGATTCATACCCGGGGGTCAGAAAGGGATGAGTGTCTTGAAAGCGTTCGGAAGAAAACGTAATAAATCGCCCGCAATCATGCTCGTTGGACCGATTTTTTTCGCGGCCATATCCCCGGCCAAGCCATGGACATGAACGCCGAGGCATGCCGCTTCAAAAGTAGAAAGCCCCTGGCCTATAAGCGCTGCAATCATTCCGGTCAGCACATCGCCTGAGCCCGCGGTCGCCATACCGGGGTTGCCGGTCGCGTTGATATGACAATCTCCCTCGGGCGTAGCAATCACTGTGCGATGTCCTTTGAGAACGATTACCACGTCGTGCTTTTTCGCCGTTTCCAAAGCCCGTTTTTTCCGGAGTGCATCCGAATCATCCAGTTTTCCGCCGAAGACGCGCACAAATTCTCCGGGATGCGGCGTAAGCACCGCACGGCCGCAACAAACCGCCAACACCTTGAGATGCCCTTTCAAAGCATTAAGTCCGTCGGCGTCAATCACAAGCGGAAGTTCTGCCGCTGCGAGGACCTTGCGAAGAAGTTGCTGGGTGGTGTTCTGCTGGGAAAGTCCGGGGCCGATCGCAAGAACATTTTGTGTGGCACAGAACCGTTTGATCTCCGAAAAGCCTTTCAGGGAAAGCGTTCCTTGGGGAGTCGAGGGCAAGGGCCGGATCATCAGTTCGGAATCCCGCTTGGCAACAATGAGATAGACCGCATCGGGGACACCGACCGTCACAAGCCCGGCGCCGGAACGAAGCGCCGCCATCCCGGTAAGGTTCGCCGCGCCCGTCATACCGCGGGATCCCGCGAGGATGAAGACGCGGCCGAATGTGCCTTTGTGCGCCGTCGCAGGACGTTTTAATTTTTTAGCGATTGTGTGGATATTCATTTTGAGTAAGGCGTACGGCGTACGGGGTACGGAGTCTTTGGCTTTGTTTTTACGCCGTACTCCGTACTCCTTACTTCGTACTAATTATTTTCTTCATTTCCTGGACAGCTTTGGCTAATCCAACGAACATGGCGCGGCTGATGATGGAATGCCCGATATTGAATTCGATGATCTCCGGGATCGCAAGCAGCGGAAAAATATTCTCGTAATTAAGCCCATGCCCGGCATGGATTCGAAGCCCGAGTTTGTGGCCCAACCGCGCGGCCTCACAAACGCGCAGAAGCTCCTTTTCTTTTTTCTTTCCCTCGGCATTCGCATACGATCCCGTATGGATCTCGATCGCGTACGCGCCAAGCCGGGAGGCTTCTTGCACTTGGGTTTCCACCGGATCAATAAAAAGGCTGACCTCGACTTTTTTCGCCAAAAGCGCGTCGACCGTCCGGATCAAGGGGTTCTTTTTTGAAAAAAGGTCGAGGCCCCCCTCGGTCGTCAGTTCTTTCCGCTTTTCGGGAACGAGACATGCCTTTGCGGGTCTCACTTTAAGGGCGAGTTTCAGGATCTCGGACGAGACGGACATCTCGAGATTGAGAGGAACATAGATCTTTTCCATGAGCTCAAAAACGTCCGCATCCTGGATGTGACGACGATCTTCGCGCAAATGAACCGTAATACTGTCGGCCCCGCCTTGCTCCGCTTCGAGCGCGGCCTCCAGGACGGAAGGCTCTTCCCCAAGACGCGCCTGGCGCAATGTCGCAACATGATCGATATTAACGCCGAGTTTTTTTAAAAGGATTCGGGTCGTCATGGGAGGATTACTGGGTCAGAGACCGGATCGCGGTTTTGATCTTGATCGGCTCTTTGTCTTTCAAGCTCACGGCCTCGGGTAAAACGACTTGAAGTTCCAGGTCATAATCCCCTTTTTTCAGGTCCGCGAGATCCACGTAAGCCAGGAGGGTCTCGGGAGTAAGTTTTTCGAGAGAAAGTTTGGACCCCTTGAGCACCAGGGTCACCTTGTCCGGATTAAGGTCCGCGACACCGCTCGCCGCGGGAGATCTCAAAATGCGCACCGGAACGTCCTTAAGTTCCTTTTCGCCGAATTCTTCGCGGATAGGAATATAAACATTCACGAGAGATTCGCTCATGGGCTTGACGCCGGGCGGCAGCTTCACCTCAACCGTGCGATAAAAAGAACGGATACGCCCCACCAGATCAATCGGTGCGGTCTTCGCGGATTTCATTTTTTCCAGCACCCCTTTGGGGCCCTTCGTAAGAATAGCGTTCGGATCCATGCGTAAATCCTCCCCGAGAAGTTTGTAGCCGACCGCGGGCTCTCCGACAAAATCCGGCTCGATCTCGAGCTTCTGGACGATCACCTCATCCAGCTTCACCGTCATGATCTCGGGCACGATCTTGATGACGCGGATCTGAAAGCTCGGGACATTGATCTCGGCCGGCTCCAGACGGAAAGAATATTCTCCCGCAGTCTTGATCTCCGGGCCGATCTTGTGCACCGCCTGAATATCCTGACTCGCAAGGTTTACGATCAGCGCGCGCGGCGCGGACAAAGTGACCTGAACGACCTTCGTGGAGATCTCGGAAACCGTCATTTCCGTACTGCTCATCTGGATCTTGAGCGGGATCACGCGCATGACCTCGATATTTTCTTCACCCACGGCGTAATACCATGTCCCGACCGCAAGCACCAAAGAGATGATCTTCAGTCCCCAATTATGGACGAGCCAATTTCTCATTGTCCGGCTTCCTTCCCATGGAACTGGAAAAGCTTTTTGTTCATATCGATGAAATCTTTAAAAACGTTCTTGTTCTCTGCCGGTTTAAAAAGCCCCTCGAGGATCCGCTTCATGTCCTCAAGATCAAGCGCCTTGGTGAGTTTCCCGAAGACCGAAACTGAAATATTTCCGGTCTCTTCGGAAACCACGATGCAGACGGCGTCATTTTCTTCCGTAAGGCCGATCGCAGCCCTATGGCGCGTCCCTACGGAAGTCGGAAGGTCTGTCATCTGCGTAAGCGGAAAAAGAGACCCGCAGGATGCGATCCGGTCGCCCGAGATGATCACGGCGCCGTCATGGGTCGGAGTGTGCGGATCAAAAAGGCTGAGCAGAAGTTCCGCGCTTACTTTCGCATCGATCATCATGCCGCTTTCAATATAGTTCTTGAGACCCACGTCCCGCTCAAGCGCGATCAAAGCCCCGGTCCGGTGCCGCGCCATATGGTCGCAGGCGCGGACCACTTCTTCGATCACGCCCCCTTCGCTTAAAAATCCGCTCGACATCGTGGTCCCGATCCGCGCCAACACGCGCCGCATTTCAGGCTGAAAAATAATGAGGAAGGCCACAATACCCACGGCGAAGACCTTGGAAAGGACCCAGATGATGCTGTTCAATTCAAAGAATTTTGCCGCGAGGAAAATGACCACAAGGATGACAAGACCGAGAAGCACCTGCATGGCGCGCGTGCCCTGAAAGAACCGGATCACGGAATAGATCAACACCCAGATAAAGAGGATCTCGATCACCGGCCGCCAGAACGAGGTCAAAAGTTCGAACATGTTATTTTTTTCCGAAAAGCGTGAAAGCGAGCGTGAGGATCAGGCTGAGCAGGATGCAAGTAGTGATGGGTAAATAAAAAGCGAAGCTCCCCTTGCGGAGGAAGATGTCGCCCGGGAGTTTTCCAAGCATTGGAATCTTTGAAAAAATAGCCGCGAAGATCCCCATACCTACCAGGATCAGGCCGAAGAAGATCAGAGTTTTTGCAAGGTCGCTCATAGGGCTCCTCTCGAGATTTGCCGTAATATAACACGGCACGGATGCACCTTCCAAGAAATCTATGAAGCACCTTAAAAAAGTTGCTTGGAAGACGCGGGCGGCTTGTGCCCGAAATGTTGGTAGGTGAGCTCGGTCACCACACGGCCGGCCGAAGTGCGCTTCATAAAACCGCGCTGAATGAGGTAGGGCTCGTAAATTTCTTCGAGGGTCTCGGCATCTTCTCCCACGCCGACGGCAAGGCTGTTGACGCCCACCGGACCGCCGTTGCATTCTTTGAGAATGTACTTGAGAATGCGCTTGTCCATGGGATCCAGGCCCTCCTGATCGACCCCGAGCATCTTGAGCCCCTTGTCCGCAACCTCCGCCGTGATCTTCCCGTCGGCCTTGACCTGCGCATAATCCCGCACGCGGCGAAGAAGACGGTTCGCGATACGCGGCGTGCCGCGCGCACGGCCGGCGATCTCGTGAGCCCCCTTGTCATCGATCCCGATCTCCAGGATCTTTGCGGAACGTTTCACGATCGTGGCCAGATCTTCGTTCTCATAATAGTTCAGCCGTTCAATGATCCCGAATCGCGAACGCAGGGGCGCCGTGAGAAGACCGCTCCGGGTCGTGGCGCCGATCAGCGTAAAGCGCGGCAGCTGCATCTTGACGGATCGCGCATGAGGTCCTTTATCGATCATGATCTCGATCGAATAATCTTCCATGGCCGAATAAAGATATTCTTCCACCACATGAGGAATGCGGTGGATCTCATCGATGAAAAGCACGTCACCTTTTTCAAGGTTGGTGAGAATGCCCGCCAGGTCGCCCGCCCGTTCCAGCACCGGCCCCGATATCTGGTGGATCTTGGCGCTCATGCGGTTGGCGATGATATTGGCAAGTGTGGTTTTCCCGAGGCCCGGAGGCCCGAAAAGGAGAATATGATCGAGCGATTCTTTGCGTTGCGTGGCGGCTTCGATGGCGACCTTGAGATTGTCCTTCACCTCGGTCTGCCCGATGAATTCCTCGAGCGTGGCCGGACGGAGGGTAACCTCGATCTCGATCTCTTCGGGCTTGAATTCCTGATCCAGCATTCTGTCGTCTACCATAAGGTCCTAAACTTTCATACGTGCTTCAATGCGCTGCGAATGATCTCTTCCACCGTCGGTTTTTTACCAAGCAAGGCCTTCAGCGTTTTCTGAACTGCATCCTTCGCCTTCTGCTTGGTATAACCGAGTGAAACGAGCGCCGAGACCGAATCCTCAACCATCTGGTCGGAAACACTCGCGTCATGAATGAGCTCTTTGCCGGCCGACACTTCGGCTTTGCCGATCTTATCCTTCAATTCAATGATCACGCGCTCCGCCGTTTTCTGTCCAATCCCGGAAATGGCCGTCAGCACCGGAATGTTCTTTTCTTGAATGGCACGCTTGAGCTCCGGAAGCGTCACGCCGGAAAGTAATGTGATTGCAAGTTTCGGCCCGATTCCGGAAATGGAGATCAAAAGCCGGAACGCTTCGCGCTCTTCTTCCGCGGCAAAGCCATAAAGCAACTGGGCGTCTTCACGCACGACAAAATGCGTAAAAAGCTTAACAGTTTCTCCAAGATTCGGAAGACCTGAGAACGTGGAAAGCGACACACGCACCTCGTAGCCGATCCCGTTCACATCCAGGATCGCCGCTGTCGGCGTCTTCTCCGCGATTTTTCCATTCAGGTAGTGGTACATAAAACCTTTCGTTTAGAAGAATGCAAATGGCACATCGCGACGGCAAGCGCATCGGAGGCGTCAAGCGCCGGAGCTTCTTTCAGATTCAAAAGGCGTTTCACCATAAATTGCACCTGTTCTTTGGCCGCGCGGCCGTTACCGGTCACGGACTTTTTTACGGCCGTCGGGGCGTATTCTATCACTTCGATGCCCTGCTTAGAAGCCGCGAGCATAGCGCAAGCGCGTGCCGCCCCGATCCGTTCAACCGCACGAACATCCTTGGCGAAAAAAAGAGTCTCAAGCGCCACGACATCGGGTTTGTAACTCTGGATATTTTTCTGGAGGGATTCAAAAATATGAAGGAGGCGTTTGGCAATCGGATCTTTAGAGGCGGCACGGATGGTGCCGCAGATCACAAGCTTGTAACTCCGTCCGGTAGATTCGAGGATCCCAAAGCCGGTCCGGTGCGTGCCGGGGTCAATACCCATTACGCGCATGGAACAAATCTCCTGCGCGCGGAGACCACAGACCACAGACTACAGACTACAGGAAAAAACTTGTTTTTAAGTCTGTAGTCTCCAGTCTGAAGTCTGAAGTCTGTCATGCAAGTTCTTTCATCACTTCTTCGGGGATATCCGCGTTCGAATAAACATTCTGGACGTCGTCATGCTCTTCCAAGGCCTCAATCAGATGGATCACCTTGCGCCCCGTGTCCGCCGATACGCTCACGAGATTTTTGGGGATCATGGTGAGGTTCGCGCTCTCGATCTTGATCTTCGCTTTTTCAATGGCCTCACGGACCGCCCAAAGATCCTGAGGTGCCGTCGTCACTTCAAACATCGTCTCGGTCGAGGTCATATCTTCGGCCCCGGCGCCAAGCGCGATTTCCATGAGTTGGTCTTCGGTGGTCGCGGTCTTTGCGATCACGATAAAACCTTTCTTCTCGAACATCCACGCCACCGTTCCGGCGCTTCCCATGTTGCCGCCATTTTTGTTGAAGAGACTCCGGATCTCGGAAGCCGAGCGGTTCTTATTGTCCGTCAGGCAAGCCACCAGGACTGCCGCGCCTTCGGGGCCAAAACCTTCGTAGGAAATTTCCTCATAGGTCACGCCTTCCAGTTCGCCCGTCCCTTTTTTGATCGCGCGATCGATGTTGTCGGCCGGCATGTTGGAATCCTTGGCGGATTGAATAGCGGTGCGAAGCCGTGGGTTGGTGTTCAAATCCCCGCCGCCTGTTTTGGCCGCGACCGTGATCTCGCGGATGAACTTCGTAAAGACCTGGCCGCGTTTGGCGTCCACGATCGCCTTTTTATGCTTGATACTCGCCCATTTTGAATGTCCCGACATGGTTCCCCCGTTAGAGTCTTAACCAAATGTTGAAAAAATTTTCTGCCCCAAAAACCTTGAAAACGATCGCTCTTTCCTCCGCCAAAGTCATTTGAGACTCTAACGGGGCGAGCCCTGTTACTGTTTTAAGATGGCGTTTTTGATAACCTTTTAATGGATTCTGTGACACGCACGACATCGCGCATCGCCTTGACGTCATGGACCCTGACGATCTGGATCCCGTTCATTACCGCTGCCGCGATGCATGCGGCGGTCCCGAATTCCCGTTCGTTCACTTCTCGCCCGGTCACTTTTCCGATAAAAGATTTCTGGGACGGCCCGAGCATGACGGGAAGCTCGAGCTTGTGAAACACCCCGAGGTTTTTCATGATCTCGAGGTTCTGTTCCGTCGTCTTGGCAAAACCAAGCCCCGGATCGACCACGAGCTGTTCACGCTCGATCCCGGCATCCACCGCAAGTTTGACGCTTTCGCGAAGTTCCGTCATCACATCCGTGACAACATCGCCGTAACTGGCGAGCGCCTGCATCGTCTCCGGCGTCCCGCGGCTGTGCATTAAAACAAGCCCCGCGTCGAATTTCTTCACGACCTTCGCCATGTCATGGCCCGACCGCTTCAATCCGCTGACGTCATTAATGATGTCGGCGCCCGCGTCGAGGCATTCTTTCGCAACTTTCGGACTGACCGTATCGATCGAAATGGGAACTGAAACTTCTTTGCGAACCCGCTTCAGGACCGGCAGTAATCGCTCGAGCTCTTCCCGCTCGGTGACCGGCACGGCTCCCGGCCGCGTGGACTCGGCGCCAAGATCGAGCATATCCGCGCCTTCCCCGACGAGCCTTAAAGCCTGCGTGCTCGCGGCATCCGGATCGAGGTAGCGTCCGCCATCAAAAAAAGAATCCGGGGTAATATTCAAGATCCCCATCAGAAGGGTCCGGCCGAAAGAAACGGTGTTTTGCCGGATCTTCCAGATCACGCGATGGGCGTCCCAACTGGCAAAGGCCCGCCGCCCACCGGCGGAAGTGTGATCCCAAGGCCCGTAACATTTTTGATCTCATCGGCATCTAACGTTTCTTTTTCGAGAAGCAACTTCGCCAGAGCCTCGAGCTTGCCGCGGTTCTCCGTAAGGATCTTCTTCGCATGCTCGTAACCTTCCTCGAGGATCCGCTTCACCTCCCCATCGATCAACCGGGCGGTGTCCTCCGAATAATTCTTTTCATCCATGAGATCGCGGCCCAAAAAGACCATCCCGCCTTCTTTGCCAAAAACGATCGGGCCGATCTTCTCGCTCATCCCGAACCGGCATACCATTTCACGAGCGATCTGGGTCGCTTTTTGAAGATCGTTGTGAGCTCCGGTCGTGATATCTCCAAAAATAATTTCCTCGGCCACCCTTCCGCCCATCAAAACGGGGATCTCCGCTAAAAAGAAAGTCCTGCTATGAAGCGTGCGGTCTTCCTCCGGCAAACTCACCGTATAGCCGCCGGCCATCCCTCTTGGAATGATCGTCACTTTGTGGACAGGATCGGCTCCGGGCGTCAGGAGCGCCACAAGCGCATGCCCGGATTCATGATGCGCCACGATCTTCCTTTCCCTGTCCGAAACTTTTTTACTCTTGCGCTGCGGCCCGGCCATGACGCGTTCGATGGATTCCTGAAGCTCGGTCATCCCGACCGTTTCTTTATTGAGACGCGCCGCCAGAAGGGCCGCCTCGTTGACAAGGTTCGCAAGGTCCGCGCCGGAAAAATAAGTGGTTTGTTTCGCGATTGTTTTAAAATCAACGATAGGATCCAATTTTACCTTGAGGGCATGGACCTTCAGGATCGCTTCACGACCCACGAGATCCGGAAGCGGCACAACCACTTGACGGTCAAAACGGCCCGGACGAAGCAGCGCGGGATCCAACACATCGGGACGGTTCGTCGAAGCGATCAGGATCACGCCGATATGCGTGTCAAACCCGTCCATTTCGACCAAAAGCGCGTTCAAGGTCTGTTCGCGCTCATCATGCCCGCCGCCGATCCCGGCGAAACGCTGGCGGCCGACGGCGTCGATCTCATCGATAAAAATGATCGCGCCTTTGCCGCCCGCTTTGGCCGAGCGCTTGGCTTGTTCAAAAAGATCGCGCACACGCGCGGCGCCAACACCGACGAACATTTCCACAAAATCCGAACCGCTGATGGAATAAAAAGGCACTTCGGCCTCGCCGGCCACCGCCTTCGCGAGAAGCGTTTTCCCCGTTCCCGGGGGCCCCATCAAAAGGACGCCCTTGGGAATGCGCCCGCCCAACTTCGTGAACCGCAGGGGTTCCTTCAAAAACTCGATGATCTCCTGGAGTTCTTCCTTGGCTTCTTCAACACCGGCAACGTCTTTGAAAGTGATCAGGCTTTTTTCTTTATCTGCAAGCTTGGCGCGTGATTTCCCGAATGAGAAGACCTTGCCGCCGCCCTGCTGGACGCCGCGATAGACAAAAAACCAGAAAAATCCGATCAGAAGAAGGGTCGGAAAAATTCCCGCGAAGAAATTACGCCAGAAAGTTTGCGGCGGGCTGACCGTGAAATTCGCGACGTTCTTGCGGATCATCGGAAGGATCTCGGGGTCATTGTAGGGAATGTGGACTTGAAAGTAGGACCCTGTGATCATCTTGCCCTGCACCACATTGTCCACAAGTTCGCAGGAAAGGATCTCGCCGGTTTCGGTGTTGCGCCCCAGCATCCGGTAGAATTCGGAATAGCTGAGTTCTTTGAGCTCGAAATTGGGAAATACAAAAACCTGAAGGATCAGAAAGATGCCAAGCGGTATAAGGAAAAGAGCGATCAGCCGCCGGCGGTCCGGTTCGCCGGGCTTGGGAGGTAATTTCCGGCCATTTTTGGGCCGTGAGCCGTTCTTTTTTGGCCTGCTATTGACAGGATTCGCCATGGAATTCGTGGATCTCTGTTGTTTTTTTCAGAAAAAAGGAGCCGTAGTCTAGCATGGGAAATTGAAGATATCAAACCTGATTATGCTCTCTACCGCTTCCTGTAAATCGTTACATTTTTTGGGGTTAGCTCAAAGTCGATATCCCTGGGAAGGGACGAGCGGTAGCGGGACCTTGTAAGCCCTTGGCGGATCCGCTCCCAAGCCTCAAATGAGAGGCCGCTTTGCTTATCGAGCCTCTTAAGAGCTTTTTCTACGATGCGGAATTGAAGCGCTGCAGGGAATTTAAGAAAAACCGAGCGGCGGAGTTCTACCTTGGCACCGCGAATCTTTTTAAACGTTTTCTCCCAAGCCTTCTCTTCGAGTTCTGCGATCAATGCGCTCTCTGCGGCCACGATCGAGGGAATGCGCGAAAGAGCCTCGACCACCCGTGGATTGAAATCACGCTGAAGGCCCGGGATGAGTTCCAGGCGAATGCGGTTACGGACGAATCGCGAAGAGTCGTTCGACTTGTCCGAACGGAATGGGATGCGTTCTTTTGCCAGATAACCCAGCAGTTCTTTTTTGGTGAAAGAGAGGAGCGGTCGCACCAGGGTCGTGCCGCCCGCTTTGAACTTTTCGCGGATCCCCTGAAGACCCCGCAGGCCTGTCCCTTGAAGAACCCGCATCAGCACGGTTTCAGCTTGATCATCTTGCGTGTGGGCCAATACGATCGCCTGGAATTTTTCTGCCCGCGCAGTCCGGAGAAAAAAATCGTAGCGCATTTGACGCGCGGCTTCCTCGATCGACGTTTTTGTCTTTTTTGTTTCCCGTTCCACGTTCCCCGTCCCTCGGAAAAAAGGGATCTTGAATTTCCGGGCAAGATTTTTAACAGATTGTTCGTCTTTTTTTGCGGCACCGGGCCGGAGCTGATGATTGAAGTGGATCAATCCTAATTTCCAGCCCTGTCTTGGCGCAAGGGATCGCAGGAGATGAAAAAGCGCGACCGAATCCGGCCCGCCCGAACAAGCAACGAGGATTTTTTGACGCGCCTTAAAGAATCGTTTGTCCCGGAGATGCGCTTCAAGGCGTGAAAGCAACGCTGTAGCTGAAAACTGCTTTTTCTTCATAACACGTCCGAGGAAAAATAAGGTGCGCGGCGTACGCCAGAACGAAAATAGTGTCGGGGGCCAGGATTGAACTGGCGACCTAGGGCTTATGAGTCCCTCGCTCTAGCCAACTGAGCTACCCCGACATGATAATTTTTAAGAAGGGAAAATAAAAACGACTGAACTGCGCTGGGTTCAGGGCGGGTATATTAGCACAGCTCCGCGCGAACGCACAAGTACGCTTGCAACGGCAAACAGAAATCCAAATCAGTCTTTACAGGACGCACTTCGAGGCGTAAACTGGCTCCATGAAACAGAAGGTTCCTTCGAAATTGCCCGTCCAACACCCCCCGGTTGAAAAGGTTCAGGCGGACGCCATTATTTTTGACATCGACAATGTCCTCGTAGATACCCGCTTATCGTATCTTGAGGCCATCCGTAACACCGTAGAACTCTATCTGACGCATGGTCCCATTCCCTTTTTCAGCCGGTCGGCGGGAGGAAAGTTCCCGAGCTTGCTCACCCCCGGGGACGTAGACCAATTCAAGCTTCTGGGAGGTTTCAATGACGATTGGGACTGCTGCTACGGCCTGCTCGTCTATCTTCTATCGCTTCCGTCCAAGAATAGAACTCTTGAAGCGCTCAAGAAGTCGGTCGCGATCGAAAAATTCGCCAAAAGCATCAAACAAAGACCTCTGAGGGTCTCTGGCATTACCGCCCTTTTCGGCCGTCCCACAACGGTCACCATCGAGAAAGTAGCCCGCATCTTTCAGGAAGTCTATCTCGGCAAAGACATTTTCCCGCGTGTGACCATGAACCGGATGCGTTATTGGAAAAAACGCGGACTTATTCATCGCGAAAAACTTGTTTTCAAACGGCCGATCCTGGAAAAGCTCAAAAATCATGGCCTGAAACTCGGCATCGCGACCGGCCGGCCATTCTATGAAGCTTCCCACGCGCTCAAGCATTTCGGCATCGCGGACCTCTTTGACGCAATGACCACGATGGACGACGTCAAAAAAGAAGAGCGGGAGAAAAAAGAATCCTTGCGCAAGCCCCATCCTTTTTCCATTCTCAAAACCGCGCAGGCCCTCGGCGCCAAAAAGAAATTTCTTTATGTGGGCGATCTCCCCGATGATGTCCTCGCCGCCAACCGCGCGAAAGCCTCCCTCTCGATCCGTTCCGTCGCCTTCCCGATGCTCGCCGCCAATCCTTTCCAGGCCGCCAAAGAGCTCGAGACCGTCAAACCCGATTTTTTCATTAGAACTCCGGCGGATCTTTGCCGGCTCCTAAAGATTTAGCCTCTTTTTTTGACTCTCCGATTGCATTTCGAAGACCCCAGGACTAAAATCCCTCAAGCGCTCATAAAATATTTTTAAAACGCTCGACGCTGGGGAGGCTATGAAATCATTCGTAGCGGTATTCTTTTTCCTGTGTTTCTTTTCTGCGTCGCTCCCCCTCCGGGCTCAATCCCCAGACGCTCCGATGACCGCCGATGAACTGGGCTGCCTCCAAAAGATGATCTTCTTCAACGAATGTTCGAGCCGTGTGGAACGGATGGTCACCTGGAACGCCGATGAGGCTTTTCCTTCGTTCGGACTCGGGCACTTTATCTGGTACCCCCAAGGGAAAAAAGGCCCTTATCAGGAGCTGTTCCCGGATTTTCTTTCCTTTCTGGAAGCTCAAAAAACAACAATCCCCGCGTGGATCAAAGCCTTGCCAACCCGGGAGGCCCCGTGGAAAAACCGCGAAGAGTTCCTGAACGATCTTTCAAGTGAACGTATGACGACCCTCAAGAATTTCCTGAACCAGACCCAAGGGCTTCAAACCCAATTCATTATTCAAAGAGTCAAAGGGATCCTTCCCCGGATGTTGGCGGCAATCCCGGAGGAAAAACGCCCGGGGATCGAACTGAAATTCCAATGGATCGCCGATGCTCCCAAGGGAATGTTCGCTCTTATTGATTATGTGAATTTTAAAGGCGAGGGCATCCTTGAAACCGAAAGATCCCAAGGACAAGGCTGGGGGCTTCTCCAGGTCCTGGAAGAAATGCGGACCCCTGAAAAAAAAGAGAATGCGCTAGAGGAATTCGTCCGGGCAGCAAAAAAGGTCCTTGAGAACAGGGTTAAAAATGCCCCGCCCGAAAAAGATTGTTCTAAGCGCCTTGGGGGTTGGAAGACCCGGGTGAAGAATTATCTGAAGATAAAATGCTAGCGCTGTTACCCTGTAAAATTAAACAGAAGACGGTGCTAGGAAAGAATGGCTTTGCGAAGAAAAAACATTCCGGTTCCGATCAGAACGATGTTCGGAAGCCAGAGGCAGATCATGGGCGGCAAACCCCCGCGTGACGCCAGGGTTTGGGCGATCGCGAAGAGAATGTAATAAAGCCCCATAGCCGCCATCGAGATCCCGAAACTGATCACCACTTCTCCCCGCTTGACGATCACCGCGATCGGAATTCCAATGAACATGAACACAAGGGACGCGAATGAGAAAGCGATCCTTTGATGAAAAGTAACCCAAAGACTGCGAAGATCCTTTTTGTCGACATTCCCCGGAAGGCCCGAAAGGATCTCCGTGATTTCTACTAAGAGTTCGGCCAGATTCATATCCTTTTTCTTTTTACCCATCTTGCGGATATCGTCTTCGTCCATCGTCGGAAACTTGTAGGTCGTAAACTGAACGGACTGGATTCCCTTGTCCTGGGACTCCGAGACGCTCCCGTTGAAAAGCTGGACCTCGAGCTGTCCGGTATTCGAGTCCATCACGATCTTGCCTCTCTCCGCCACGATCGTTCTCACGGGATTTTCAGAATCCACGCCCTCGTGCGCTACGATATCCTTCATTTCGCCGCCTTCGACCCGTTTCGCGAGAAAAAGAATATTGGAGCTGATCTTCACAAAACGGCCCGGCTCGATCAGCGCCATGGGATGCTTCATGATCATTTTCTTGGTCGCTTTGCGGAATTCAAATCTCGCCGCGGGCCCCACCTGATCATTAAAAACGAACATCAGCATGCTAAGCGCGAGGCCCAGAAGCAGCGGGGGCATCATGAATCTCAAGGGATGAACCCCGGAGGCTTTCATGGCGCGGAATTCATTGTGCTGGGAAAAACTTCCGAATACGATCAAAACGCCCGTCAGAAGGCTCATCGGCGCAGCCCAGCTCACGGCGGTCGGGAATACGAGCACGAGGATATAAAGGGTCTGAGTGAACGGCACGCCGCGCCCGATGATCATGTCGGCCATCTTGACCAAATTCGCGGCCATAAAGATAAAACACAGGACCGTGAAACAAAGAAGGCACGGCAAAAGCAGCTCTTTAAGAACGTAACGCTGGAGAATTTTCATTTTAAACGGTTTCTCAGAGGTTTGGCATGTATGAGTTGACGCATTGTATCAAAGAACCGGGAAACGGCAAACGCCCATGTTATTCGCTCCCCGACGTATTCCCCAATTCGGAAGCACGAACAGCGCTTACCAATGCTTCAGGCGGAACAAAACCATTCATGCGAAGGCTGGGGATCTCCCGGCCTTTCTCATTTAGAAAAATGATCGTCGGGACACCGAAGACATCGAACTGGCGTATCGCGTCACGGGTCTCTTCCTCCTCTTCGGAGGTGGCATCCACCTTGATCTTGCGGAAATCCGTCAGCATCGCGATTACGCGAGGGTCCGAATACGTGAACTGATCGAGCTCGTGGCACGGAATACACCAGTCCGCATAAAAATCAAGGATCACCGGCTGCCCCGAGGCGCGGGCCTCCTCAAGAATACCGGCGTGATATTTTTCCCACACCATGCCGCCTTTCGGCGCGAAAAAAAAGAAAAGGCCAAGAGCAACGGCAAGGGTCCCCAGGATCCATTGAAAAGCAAAAAACTTTTTTGCAAGCCGTGCGGAGCGTTCGATCCACCCCAGATAAAGGCCGCCTGCTACGAACGCGCCCGGAACGATCCATTGTACGAACGGCCACTTGAAAGCGATCGCGACATAAAAGACCCCGAATGTCAAAAGCACCACGCCCATCAGCCGCTCGAACCAAACCAGCCACGCCCCGGATTTTGGAAGTTTCGCGAGTAACCCGGAATAAGTTCCAAGCACAAGATACGGAAGCCCGAGACCGAGCGCCATAACAAAGAACAGAGAAAAACCGAAAATTATATTCTGTTGCACGCTCACAAAGGCGAGAAGCCCCAACACAGCGGGTCCCATACACGGCGCCGCAACGATCCCGACCAAAAGTCCTGAAACAAAAAAGCTGAGAAGAGCCCCTGCGGCCGTTCCTCGATGGGACGGCACAAGCCATGCGGGAAGCCGGAACTGATAAAGCCCGAGCATGCTGAATGCGAGGCCGATCACCAGGATCCCTGTCGCCAGTTGCACCCAAAAATTCCGGAGCCACTCGCCAAAAAAACTTCCCGTCATCGCCGCCATGAGCCCGAGGACACTATACATGGTCACCATGCCGAGCACATACGCCAAGGCCTTCACGAACGCGCGGCCATGCGGTTCATGCTCCGAACCCTTGAAAAGCGAGATCGTGATAGAGAGCATGGGATAGACGCACGGCGTCAGATTGAGCCCGAGGCCCAGAAAAAATACGCTGATGAAGATGAATGGCGAATTTGAGATTTCAGTCATTATCAAGAGATCCTCCGACTTTCGCTAACCCTTCAAAGACCCGGTCTTCCGCGGAAGACCGGGTCTTGAAAGGGCACGCACATTAAAACAGACTTGTTGGAAAATCCGTTTTGGGCGCGCCTTTTTTATTCAGAAACTCTTCGGTCGCCTGCTTCCAGTTCACCGGGATCTCGTACGTTTTAAAATCCCAGGTCGAAGTAAAATAGACTTTACCTTCCCGGCAGCCATATTCATAAATATTCTTCGTCAGGCGCACGTCGTCCAGACAATATTTCTTGAGTTCCTCCATCCGGCCTTCCTTGAAAAGCACCAAGGCTTCCGCCCCGTCACCGGACTTCCCTTCCTTGAGTGTCGCGCGCGCCACGCTATCCAAGCTGACCCGGTGCCCGCGGGCCTTTTCAGGATCATCCAAAAGGTCCAGCACCGGGAACTGGTCGACCGACTTAAAAAGATACGGCTGAAGCACCGCCATATCGAAGCGCCGGATATTAAACCCGATCAGGAGATCCGCGGTCTGAAGCCTTTGTTCGAATTTCACCATATCCTTTTCTTCGTAAGACGCATACGTGTCCGTCAGATAATCGTAAGTGCAAACCACCGAGACCTTGAGCTTCGAGAGGCTCATCGCCTTCGATTTTCCGATCTCCTTGAACGATTTCTGCGTTTCAACGTCTAAGACAAGGATATTCTTTTTTTCTGTCATCATCGCTCCTAAAGTAACTCTCGAAGATCGCGGATCACGGTCACGAAATCCTGATGATCTTTTGTTAAAGTCGCGTGACGGTCCGAGCGATCGAGCCAGATCGATTTGATCCCGGCCAGGTGCGCGCCGCGGATATCGTCTTCCAGGCTATCCCCGATATGGAGAGCTTCATCGACCCGCACATTCGCTTGCCTGACGGCTTCCTGAAAAATTTTCGGGTTGGGTTTGGCCGCGCCAAACACCGCCGAGATGACTTTGAAATCAAAATACCGGTCGATCCCAAGGCCTTTGCATAATTTCAAAAGGCGGCTGTCCCAGTTCGAGACCATCCCAATAATAAACTTTTTCTCCTTAAACGAGCGGAGTACTTCTTCCACCTCAGGATACAACCTCCAAACGCCGGGTTCAGCAAAAAGAGTATGCAGCTCATCAAAAAAAGGATCGAACGCTTTAAGCCCCTTGAAATCCTTGAAAACCGCCGCCACGATCTTACGCCAGAATTCTTTCTCGATCTTTTCATCCGATTGGCTCCGGAGATCCCCGATCGCGTCGTGCTTGCTCCAGACCCGGCGAAACGCGACCTCGACTTCTTGGGCGCTCACCTGACAACCATGTTTCGCGGCTACTTCGCTGTAATGATACCCCACAGACGGAAACGGATGGAAGAGCGTTCCTCCCGCATCCAGCAGGATCGCTTTTGTACCCGAAGGGATCTTACTAATTTTGTCCACTCGTGTCCTCTCCACCGCCCCCGCCACCGAATTTCTGCATGAGTGCCTGACCCAGAGCCGGGAGCGCCTGGGCGATCCCCCCCTGATCCTGCGCGTTCGGATCCTTCCCCATCGCCGCTGCGGTCTGCGGGTCCGTGGAAAGGGCGCTTCCCATCGAAGGCATCCCGAACGAGGAACCGCCTCCCTTTTCCGGAGTCTTCCGCTTGATATCCACATCGCGAATGGCTTCCTGGATATCCGGATTTCCGTAATCAAATTCCCGGGCCTTGAGATAAGCCTCCTTCGCCTCCTCAAAAAATCCCTGCTCCTCATAGACCGAGCCGATCTGGAGCCAGGACGAGCACAGAAGGTAAACATCCGTCGCCGGATCACAAAGCCGGATCGCTTTCTTGAGCTCTTCGCGCGCGCGTTCCATCTGCCCGAGCCGTTTATAGACGACCCCGAGATTATAATGCGCGACCTTGTCCTCCGGACGGATCATTAAAACTTTTTCAAGCGCATCCCGGCTTTTCACGAGCCACTCCAGGGATTGATTTCCTTTTTGTTTGCGCGTCCGGTCAAAAAGTGTGGCATAGACCGTCGAAAGCTGATAAAAAAGATCCGCGTTCCCGGGCTCCATGCCCAGTTTCGACTTGAGTTCCCGTTCCATCCCGATAAGCTCCACATCGGTTTTCCCTGAAAGATCTTCGCCGATCACATCCCGCACCGCTGTAGGATCTTCGGGTTCTCCATTTTCATAGGCGTAGGCAAAAGATAAGGTGAAAAGAAAGGCCGGAAAAACAAGGAACGACAGCAAAACGCGTTTATAGACCACGGAAGTTCTCAAGGCCCGCAGGCGGGCCGGAAAGTTTGACGCGCGCGATACGACGGATCAAAAGACGATGTTTTTCCCCTTCCATATAATCGATATTCACGACCTGCCCGGCGCGAAGCTCGCGGAGCTGCTCGGTCTCCTTTAAGCCCGCCCCATGATCCAAATAAAAAGTCATGCGGTGGACCTCTCCTGTCGCGGGATGGCGGAAATCCACGTCAAGACTTGAACCGTCTTCGGCGATCTTCACCACATGAGCGGAAAGCGTTCTCATCACCGGCTCCGCAGCGCAAAGACAGGCGGAGGCTGCTAAGAAGACGAGAATAAAAAGGAGGAAGCGTTTAGGCACGGGCCTTGATAAATCCGAGGACTTTTTCATAATCGGGCTGTTGGGTGATCTCCTTGACGTATTCGGCATATTGCACCTTGTCGTCCGGCCCGATCACAAAAACAGAGCGAGAGAGAAGTTGTAACTCCTTGATGAGAACGCCGTAAGCCTGCCCGAAGGCGTGTTCCTTGTAATCCGAAAGCATCTGAATTTTATCGGCGCTCGCAAGGCCGCACCAGCGCGCTTGAGCGAACGGAAGATCCATGCTGACCGTGATAACGGCCACATGAGCCGGAAGCTTGGAAGCCTCCTGATTGAATCGTTTCGTCTGAAGATCGCAAACCGGGGTATCGATCGAAGGCACCACGCTGATAAGCCGCGTCTTCCCCTTGGAATCCGCCAGGGTCACAGATTTTAAACCCGCATCGCTCAACTTAAAATCCGGGGCTTTGTCCCCCGCCTTAAGCTCCGGCCCGATCAATGTGAGGGGCCCACCTTTGAATGTGACAACACCTTTACGTTCTACGATGCTCATATCTCGCTCCTGCCATTTAAAATTCCAAAAACCAAGAACCAAGAACCAAGAACCAAACAAATTCCATTTCTCAAAAATAAAAATTCCAAACACACTTTGAAGATTGGCGTTTGGTGCTTGCTTGGAATTTGGAAATTGATTCTTGGTGCTTATCCTAACTATTTCTTCTTTTTTGAATAAACCGCCGTAATGACCGTGTGGATGCCGCCGCGCACAAAAAAATCCGCTTCGATCGACATGTGACGGGGTTTCACCGCCTTCACGAGATCATCCAGGATCTTGTTGGTCACCGCCTCATGGAACGCGCCTTCATTCCGGTAGCTCCAGAGATAGAGCTTCAGGCTTTTTAGTTCCACGCAGAATTCGTCGGGCACGTAACAAATACGGATCGTTGCGAAATCCGGCTGGCCGGTCTTGGGACAAAGGCACGTGAATTCCGGACAATCCATCTCAATATCATAATCCCGTTTAGGATTCGGGTTCTTGAAGATTTCGAGTTTCTTTGAAGGCAGTGAGGTCATGATTCTCCTTTATCAAAAAAGAGGCTATTTCGTGATAACAAAAATGGCGTTCTGGGCAAAAAGGTTGGGAAGCACGCGGACCTGACCCTGAGAGTCAAGAAAATGCGACGCCAGGATCTTGTAACCCTTGACCGCGCAAAAGGCCTTGAAATCCTTGATGGAGAGAAAACGCAGGTTCGGCGTACTGTACCACTCGTAGGGGAGCGACGAAACGATGGGCGCCCGGCCGCCAAAAAACATAAGGATACGGGCCTCCAGATGCGCGAAATTAGGAAAGCCAATGATAGCCTTCTTCCCCACCCGGAGAGCCTCGGAGATTACGGCTTCGACCTTCTTGGCTTCCTGCAAACTCTGGTTCAGGATCACATAATCAAAGGATTGGTCGGGATAATACGGAAGACCGCTATCGATATCGCTATGGAAAACGCTCAGCCCCTTTTCGACACAAGCGTGGATGGCATCATTATTCACCTCAACGCCTTGAGCCTTCGCGCCTCGCCGTTCGGCAAGAAGTTGCAAAAGATCGCCGTTCCCGCAGCCCAGGTCCAGCACTTTGGAGCCTTCCTCCACGATCCCGCAGATCACCTGATGGTCGAGCCGTTTAATTGTTGATTTCATAGGTTGAGATAGTATTCCTCTGTTGGATTTTTTTCAAGGGAAAGAACAAGGGACCCTAATGAAAACCCGTTTTAAATTCAAAGCCGAGTTTTAAAAAGGTTATCCCTTTCGCTTCGCGAGGAAATGCTTGATGAGATGCGACTGTTTCTCAGCTTCGCTCTCGATCAGGAACGAATCATGACCGTAGCCCGCATCGATCTCGCAATAGGTCGCGTCGATCTGGCGCATCTGAAGCTGACGCACCATATCCTGCGATTGCGAGGACGGATAAAGCCAATCGGACTTGAACGCGATCACAAGGAACCGGACCCCCGGAAGCCCGCCTTCGGGGATCCATTTCGCATCCGAAAGATCGAAGTAATCCATGGCCTTGGTGATATAGAGATAGGTGTTCGCGTCAAAACGCTTCACAAAACTCATCCCGCGATACTGAAGATAGCCCTCCACCTCAAAATCCGCGGAAAATTTGAATCCCGTGTTGTCGTCCTTAAGGCGCCTGGAAAACTTCTCCTCCATGGAATTATTGCTCATGTAGGTGATATGCCCGACCATGCGGGCGACCGCAAGTCCCTTTTCAGGCGAAGTGCCGCCGTAATAATTGCCGCCATTCCAGGCGGGATCTGCCATGATGGCCTGCCGGCCGACTTCGTTAAAGGCGATCTGCTGCGGCGAATGCTTGAGTGTGGCGGCGATCGGGATCACACATTCCACAGCCTCCGGAAAAGACGCGACCCACTGGAGCGCCAACATCCCGCCCATGGATCCGCCAATCACGCCGAGAAGTTTTTTAATGCCAAGATGGTCGATCAGGACTTTCTGCGAACGAACTATATCGCCGATCGTGATAAGCGGAAAATCGATCCCGTAAGGTTTCCCCGTCTTGGGGCTGATCGAAGACGGACCGGTGCTGCCTTTACAGCCTCCGATCACATTGATGCAGATCACAAAATATTTATCCGTATCCAACGCCTTGCCCGATCCAACCATAAAATCCCACCAGGCTGGATCCTGGTCCCCGGTCACGGGGCCGGCGACATGCGCATTTCCGGAAAAAGCGTGCATCACCAGGATCGCGTTCGACTTGTCCGCGTTCAGTGAACCGTAAGTCTCATAGGCAAGCGTGATGGGGCCGAGCGTACGCCCGGATTCCAGTTTGAATTCTTCCGCTTCCGCGAACGTAAAATATTTTGTCTCAACCGGTTCGATGCTTTTTTTCATACTTCCAGTGCTCCGCGTTTTATTCCTGAAAAAGCCATGTGGAAAGATACCTTTCCCCTGTATCACAAATGACGGTCACAATGGTTTTCCCTTTAGATTCTTTTCGCTTTGCGATCTCGAGCGCAGCCCAAACATTCGCGCCGGCCGAGATCCCGGCGAGGATCCCCTCCTGCTTGGCAAGCTGCCGGGCGGTCTCGCCCGCGTCCTCATGCCGGACCTGCAGGATCTCGTCGTAAACCTTGGTATCCAGAACTCCCGGCACAAATCCCGCACCGATCCCCTGGATCTTGTGAAGCCCCGGCTTACCGCCCGAAAGCACCGGCGAATCCTTGGGCTCGACCGCTACGATTCTAACAGAAGGTTTCCTTTCTTTCAGCACTTCTCCGACGCCGGTCAGCGTCCCTCCAGTCCCGACCCCTGCCACAAAGACATCGACCGTTCCGTTCGTATCTTTCCAGATCTCTTCGGCCGTGGTCGCCCGGTGGATCTCGGGATTCGCGGGATTGTTGAATTGCTGCGGCATATAAGCGCCGGGTGTCGCCTTGACGATCTCTTCGGCTTTTTCCACCGCGCCCCGCATTCCCTTCGCCCCTTCGGTCAGCACAAGTTCCGCGCCAAGGATCTTCAGAAGCTGGCGACGTTCCACACTCATGGTATCCGGCATGGTCAGGATCAGCCGGTATCCTTTCGCCGCGCAAACAAACGCGAGGGCGATCCCGGTATTTCCACTCGTCGGCTCCACCACGATCGCGCCTTTTTTAAGCAGACCTTTTTTCTCGGCCGTTTCGATCATGGCAACGCCGATCCTGTCCTTGACGCTTCCGAGAGGATTCTTGGACTCGAGTTTCACTAAAACCGTGGCCTCGAGCCCCTTCACCAGATGGTTCAAACGCACAAGCGGCGTTTCCCCCACCGTCTTTGTAATGTCTGAATAAATATTCATAGTTCACCCCGTTAGAGATAGGAAGCGCCTTCAGCGCTTCCGTCTGTTTTTAATATGGTGTCCATGATCTCCTCACTTCTGTTGCGAATCGTTTCGATAAAATACTGATGCGACAATCTCTAACGGGGCAAGCCCTCCTTTAAGATCAGAATGCATAGTGCAGACTGGCCGTAAACCCGTCGCCCAACCCGACTTCCTGAGTGCTCTTCGCCTTCCCGGCGTAAACCCAGGCGCCGACGAGCGTCCATTTATCATTAATGAACCAGGCTGCATGAACGTCCTGATAATCCGCATCATGCCAGCCGTGAAATTTGGCGCCTTGCTTGTACTCATAACCCACCGCCAAATTCTTCATGACGATCAGATCCGCGTTAGCGAACCACGTGAACCGGTAATTGGGATCGTACCCAAAAACACCGGTCGTGCGACTGTTCGTCGCGAGCAACCCACCGGATAAAAGCACCGGCAGCGGCGTTTCTTTGATCAATTTCGTCGCGACCAGGTACGCGTCACCGCCCGTATGCTTCGTTTTGTTCGACGGTACAATGTCGGTATTTTTTAAAATACCGCCGATCGAGATCGCTGGAATGAATTTATGATCTCCCGCGTTCTCCGGGACCAGCAAGAACTTCGCGCCGAAATTGTTCTTGTAGATCGTCCGTGCGCCGTGCTGCGCCACCGCTTCCCATCCGTACGAAACTTCCGCCCGGTCGAAAAGCGAAAAAGCCGTGCCAAGCGCTGTCCAATCCACATGCGACTGGGGCAACCTTACATACCAGGCGCCGGCTTGGGGCTTACTGACATGTTCCAGCAACCCGAAACCGTCAAAACCCTTCTTTTCTTTCCCTGCTTTTTCTGAGTCCGGTGTTTCTTTTTTCCATTTACTTCCCGCATTGGCCAGATACGCCAATGGATTAAAAGCAATCCCTCCAACCCCTTCCAGATTATTGAGCGGCACTCCGGCATAAGAGGTGCCGGCGAACAACCCGTTGACGAACGAAGCAATAAGCCCCGCAATAATAAGCTTCTTCATTTTCTTCTCCTTGTCTGATTCTGATTGCCCCATCCTCCAGCAATCTGGTCAGAAAGGCGAAAATGTTTTATCCCGTCATCCGGTCGTCCGGCAGACCTTAAATCTCAAATTTGAGATTTCAAATTCCCGTGGTCCCTGTTAAATGCCACCTCCTTGTACCATCCCGTAATAAGGGTCGTAACGAACCTTCTCGGTCTTCTCAACCTGAATGATCCGCGAATCGTGCACCTTGATAAGGATCTCGCCGTATTTTAAAGCCGCAAGTCCTCCGGCGATCTCTTTAAGGATTACGTCGTTACTCAGATTCCCTCTCCTTTTGGGAGCAATCTCCGCATCCGCCATAATGTTTTCACCCGTAGAAAGGGGCTACTTCGCCGCCTTTCCGAGTGCCTGATCGATATCGGCGAGAATATCATCGATATGCTCCAGCCCGATCGAAAGGCGAATGAAATCCTGCGTAACACCCGTGGCCTGTTGCTCCGCCGCGGAAAGTTGCTGATGCGTGGTCGTCGCCGGATGGATCGCAAGCGTCTTCGCATCCCCCACATTCGCAAGATGCGAAATGAGCTCGAGCGAATCAATGAATTTCTTGCCGGCTTCAAGGCCTCCCTTGATCCCGAATCCCAGGATCGCGCCCGCGCCTTTGGGTAGATATTTCTTCACACGATCTTTTTCAGGGCTTGCGGGAAGGCCGGGATAATTCACCCACGCCACCTTCGGATGCTTCTCGAGATGCTTCGCCACCGCCAGCGCATTCTCGGCATGACGCGGCAACCTGAGATGCAATGTTTCGAGACCCTGCAGGAACAGGAACGAGTTGAAAGGCGAAAGCGCGCTCCCAAGATCCCGCAAGAGCGTCACGCGCGCCTTGATGATGTAGGCGATATTGCCCATCGGTTTCAGAGCCTCGACGAAATTGATGCCGTGATAGCTCGGATCCGGCGCCGCGATCAAGGGGAACTTTCCGTTCGTCCAGTCGAATTTCCCGGAATCCACGATGAGCCCGCCCAGCGAAGTCCCGTGCCCGCCAATGAATTTCGTCGCGGAATATACGATGATATCCACGCCGTGATCAAAGGGGCGCAAGAGATAAGGCGAGACCGTATTATCCAGCACGAACGGAATACCGTTCTTATGCGCGACCTTGGAGATCCCGTCGAGATCCGCGACATCGAGCTTCGGATTTCCGATCGATTCCGCATAAACCGCTTTGGTTTTCGGCGTGATGGCTTTTTGGATCGCCTCCAGGTCATTCGATTTCACGAAGTGGACCTTGATCCCCAACCGCGGGAACGTGTAATGGAAAAGATTGTAGGTCCCGCCGTAAAGATTATCCGCGGAAACGATCTCATCCCCCGCCTGCGCGATATTCAGAAGCGCGATCGTGATCGCCGACTGACCGCTTGAGACCGCAAGCGCCCCGACCCCGCCCTCCAAAAGCGCGATGCGTTTTTCAAACACATCGGTCGTGGGGTTCATGAGCCGCGTGTAGATATTCCCGAATTCCTTCAGCCCGAAGAGATTCGCCGCATGCTCGGTGTTCTTGAACTGATAGGAGGTGGTTTGATAGATAGGAACGGCCCGGGAACCGGTCGTCGGATCCGCTTCCTGCCCTCCGTGAAGCGCCAGCGTTTCAATTTTCAACTTCTTATCGATCTTACTCATTGGAATCTCCTTTGGTTTTCTTTTCATGTCATCCCCGAACGTTTCAATCGGGGATCCAGAACTGGATTCCCGCTAGATACATGCGGGAATGACAGCGTTGTTTTCAAATAAAGTACATGCTTTCCTGATTCGTGTTTCGCATTCGATCATGGATTTCTTGAAAAGTTGTAATGTTAAGAATGCTCGAAGTCGTCTGATAAACTTCCCGCATCACCATATGAACCCCGCAAACACTACCTTTCTTGCACTCATCACACCGGCGATTCGCCTTCGGATCCAGGCAAGGCAGCGCACCAAAAGGGTTCTCAAAGATCCCGATGACTTCCCCGAAACTGATCTGGTTCGGCGAGCGGGCTAAAAGATATCCGCCACCCTTTCCCTTCTTGCTCTGTAAAAGGCCTTTATTCTTAAGCTCCAGAAGGATCGACTCAAGGAATTTCTTCGGGATCGCCTCTTTTGCCGCAATTTCGGCGATCAAAACAGGCTCCTTCGAGGCATATTTCCCCGTCAGCATGAGAACGGCTTTGAGAGCATATTTCGTCTTGTTAGATATCATAGTCTAGTAACCCCATAGATTAATAGACGCAATATAACCCACCGCTCCGTTTCTGTCAAATATATTTTAAAGATTTTTTTCACGGAACCCTAAACAGGCAGCGTCTCTAGAGAGATACCCCGTAATACCTCTACAATCTATCAATAATAGACCCCTTCCCGAAGTTCCGCCCCGCCTCCCTTTCAAAGCTTGTGAACAGACGCTAAGGTTAAAAACGAGAAAAGGATCAAAGGAGGTATCGCGATGAGCGTTATCACAAAACAAACATGGGAATACCTGGTGCGGGATTTCCTGGAGATCAAATGCACCCTGAAAGAACCGGAACAGGAATTCCTTCTGGATTTTTTGAAGGGCAAGGGCGTTAAGGCTGAAGCCATCCAAATGCATCCGGCTTTTTCAGTGGACGATCACCTGGTGGTCATTATGGAAGATGCGCGCTCGAAGAAGCGCCTCTTTTATCACCCGCAGAAAAAAACGATCGAGGAGTGAACTGCTAGGGCCACGGGCCAAGATCCACGTCCCACGTGGCCCGTGGATCGTGGTGCGTGGCACTATAAGTCGACCGCCTTGCGGAGTTCGCGAGCCTCGTAGGAAGTTAAAAAGCGGCCCTGGCCCGGCGCAAGATGACCAAGCTTGAGGGGCCCGAAGGAAAAACGGTTGAGCATCACTACATCATATTCGAAGCGTTGGAGTACCCGCCGGATCTGTCGCTTCTTTCCTTCGCGGAGTTCCACCATCAAGATCCTTGGCGAGATCGGCCGGATCTCTTCCAGTTTGAGAAAACCATCGTAAGAATGAAAACCCTCCAAGACCCTGTTACGGTCTCGCTCGTCCCAGGCGCGATTGAGTTTTACCTGATACCATTTTTCCACGTGAAAGCGCGGATGGATCAAACGGTTCGCGAGTTCACCGTCATTAGTCATAAGAAGAAGGCCCGAGGAATCTTTATCGAGCCGACCGACCGGGAACACGCGAACACGGTTCGTCGAAGATTGGCGCGTGGCATTTACAAGATGACGCGGCAGAAGATCGAAAACCGTTTTTTTGGCATGCCGGTCTTCGGCCGTCACCACATAACCTTCGGGTTTGTTCACAAGAAAATAGACATGAGGCGCCAGCTGGAGGACCTTCTGCCGGTACATGATCGTATCTTTCTGGAAATCCACCTGCCGGCCAAGATCGAGCACAACCTCGCCGTTCACGGAAATGGCGCCGTTGGTGACAAAAACCTCGCATTTTCTTCGGGATCCAAGCCCCGCGCTGGCCAGGGCATGTGCAATTCTCATTACTTCTTAAGCTCCGTATAGTAAAGAGGCCGGCCTTCAGCCGCCCATTTGAGTTCGTAACTGGTCTTATTCAACCCGTCCAGGATCCGCTCATTCACCGTTTCGCGCACATTCTCCCAGAGTTCCTGGGTCACCGCTATGGTTTTCTTCATGGCGGTAAAATAGTCCTTATCGTCGGTCGCGATCTCGATCAGCCCTCCCGCCACAAGCCGCGAATGAAGCAGTCTGAGAAGTTCCTCTGTGAAAACACGGCGGGCCTGATGCCGGCGTTTCGGCCAGGGATCCGGGAAATAGATATGAAAGATACTCACGCTTCCGGGCGCGATCGCCTCGGTTAAAAAAGCCCGCGCCTCAGCTCGCAGAAACCGGATGTTCGGAAGCGCCCGTTTTTGGACGCGCGTCTTCCCGATATTCATGAACTTACTGACGCGATCGACCCCCAGAAAATTGGTTCCCGGGTTTTCAATCGAGCGAGCCACGAGAAATTTTCCCTTCCCGCATCCGATCTCCATTTCGACGGGATTGGAATTCCCGAAGAGATCCTTGAACACGAGAGGTTCGTGCTTCTCGGCTACCCTTGTCTTCGGTTTTTTTTCTATAGGGTTGACAAGGGTTGCCCCAATTTCAGATTCTCTGAAATTGATAGGGTTTGGGACTAGGAACGTGCGAGCCATGCCAATGTCTCCAAATGTCGCGTCCGCGGGAAAAAATCGAACGGCATGATCTTCCGGACCTTCCAGCCGACCTTCGCCAAATGTTTCAGATCCCGCGCAAGCGATTCGGGCGAACAGGACAGATAAAACAAGGACTCGAGGCTTTTCGCCGCACCTAAGGTTTCGATCGCAGAACTTGCAAGGCCACCGCGCGGGGGGTCGATCAAAGCGACGCAAGGCTTCCCAGCATGCTCCGTCAAGACCTCCGAGAGGTGTGTCTCAACTTTTCCTACAAGCATTTTGACGTGTGTCAGCCGGTGATAAGCGACATTGAACTCAGCGAGGGTCACAGAATCGCGGCATTCTTCGATCATGACCACTTCCTTAGCGCGATCCGCCAGGGCGATCCCGAAAAGGCCGACGCCCGAATAAAGATCCAGAAAAACTGTGTCCTTCTGCCACTTAATAAGACTTTCGATGCGTGAAACAACCTTTTCGAGGATCGAAAGATTCGCCTGAAAAAATGTGTCGAGAGCGTAAAAGATCTTCCGTCCATGCACGGTTGTCCAAAAATAATCTTCCGCTTTCATCCGAAGCGACCGGCGGCCAATGCCGCCCCAAAACACCTTGCCTTCATCTCCCACGCGGACCACCAGATTCGCGACCTTATAATCCTCCGGAAATTTGCGAATCGCTTCTTCTTTTAATGTGGGCAGGAAATCATTGATCTCTTTACGGGCTATGGCGCAAACCGTGACTTCCTGAAGCCTCTGCGTCCCGGGTAACATAAAACCCATTTGCCGCTCTCCGTTATTCCTTTTGCGCAAGGTGAGATCCAGCCGGTTTCTGTAGTGATAAATCTCCGGCGAAGAAGCGATCGGCTCAAAAACATCGCCGGAAAGGCTGAGCTCCTTTATAAGAAGTTCTTTGAGGATCCCCTCTTTGCGGGAAAGCTCCTCCTCGTAAGGCATGTCTTGATACTGGCATCCTCCGCAGGAGCCGAAGAGCGAACACAATGGTTTTGTTTCCACAATAGTTTCCATAGGATTGAATTTAAACTGAATTGGAGCGTCAGTGTATCAGAGTGTCGAGGTTCAAAGCCAGCACTGTAACACTTTGAAACTTTGACACTCTGACACTTTGAAACTCTAATTTCAAGTGATAGACTAGCAGGCATGGATGGAAAAATCTTCATACAAGGTCTTGAGGTGTCCTGTATCATCGGAACGCTTCCGCAGGAACGCAAGAAAAAACAAAAGGTCCTGATCGATCTCGAGTTCTCGGCTCCTGTCAAAAGGGCCGCAAGGCGGGATGACCTGCGAGACGCTTTGAATTACAAAAAGATCGCCGACCGCGCCACGGAATTTACCCAAAAAAGCCGTTTCTATCTGATAGAAACTCTGGCGGAACGCCTTGCCAAGATATTGCTCCGGGAATTCAAACTGAGGGATATTCTTCTGCGCATTTCAAAGCCGGACGCCATTCGGAATGCAAAAAACGTTGGCGTGGAAATCTTCCGAAAATAAAGGGGACAGGCTACTTTATAGGGTAAAGTAGCCTGTCCCCTTTTATGAGAAAAAATGCTAGAGCGCGAGAACTGCGTACTTGGCGTACGGAGCGCCGCCGCGGGCGACATCCACCACCCCGCCAACCACCCCCGTCACCGTTTGAACGGTCCCGCGAACCGCTCCAGTCACAAGCCCGAAGGGAAATAACACCCGCCCTGAGTCCTGAAGCATGGCTTTCGGAATGGCGAACATGCCTCCCACAATCTTGCCGGCACCGCGAGTAGCGTAGGAGATGTCTTCCCCCATCTCCGCATAGCCAAGAGAAGGCGTGAGAAGCACACCGAGAACAAGGAAAAAGACTAAGAAGGTTTTTGATTTTTTCATGATCGTTTACCCCCTTCTATTGTCGGCATTAAAGCTTTGAACTTTTGGCAATTTTGGCTATGATATCGACCCTATGAAGAATATCCTTGTGACAGGCGGTTCCGGCTTTATCGGTTCAAACCTAGCGCTCGAACTCCAATCCCGCTTTCCTGAGGCCCGCATCACGGTCCTGGAGGACTTCCGCAGTTCCTGTTTTAAGAACCTCCTCGGCTTTAAGGGCGATCTCCTGGCCTACGACTGCTCCGACAAGAGCTGGATGAGCTGGGCCAAAGGCAAAAAGCTCGACATAATTTACCACATGGCCGCCATCACGGACACAACGATCCTTGATGAGCAAAAGATGATGTTTGATAATGTGGAAGGCTTCCGCAATGTCCTCGACCTCGCCGCCCAGAAGAAAGCTGCCGTGGTCTACGCCTCCTCGGCCGCGACTTATGGCTCGATCGACCGGCCTATCAAGGAATCCGATGCCGGAAATCCTAATAATATCTACGGCTACTCCAAGTGGATCATGGACCAGCTCGCTCCTACCTATTATGACAAGATCAAGGTGGTGGGCTTAAGGTTCTTCAACGTCTTCGGCCCGCGGGAATGCTATAAAGGGCACGCCTCCAGTATGATCTACCAGCTGGCACTCAAAATGATGGACGGCCATCGCCCCCGGATTTTCAAATGGGGCGAGCAGAAACGCGATCATATTTATGTCAAGGATGTCGTCACCGCCACGCTCATGGCACACAAGGCCAAGACCTCCACGATCATGAATCTCGGCACCGGACAGGCAACTTCGTTTAACGAGATCGTAGATGCGCTGAATGAAGCCCTCGGCACGAACCATAAACCCAATTACTTCGACAATCCCTACAGCTTTTTTCAGAACTTCACGCAAGCGGATATGAGCCATCACGAACGAATGACCGGGTTCCGCTGCCGCTATACGACCCGTGAAGGCATCCTCGATTACGTAAAAAATCATCTTCTCAAGAAGTAAAAGCGTTCCTCTTGCCAAAACAAAGGAATCCGCTAGACTGTCCTTGCCTGAGATTTTTTTATTAAACGGTGGCAAGGACTGCCCCAATTTCAGATTCTCTGAAATTGATAAAAATTGGGACTGATACCATGAAACGCGAACAATTCATCTCGTTTTTCTTCATCGGCATCCTGGCCTTCATCATCTACGAGGTCTTCAACATCTTTGCGCCGTTCTTTACGGCTATTTTCTGGGCAGCCATCCTGGCCTTCGCTTTCTACCCCCTTTATGAGAAACTGCGAAAATTATTCCCCAGACGGAACAATTCGATCGCTCTTCTCATGACCATCGGGGTATTCTTGATCGTCGTTCCTCCCCTCATCTTCATCATTATCAATATGACTACCCAGATCATCGAATTTTCCCAGTGGGCTTACGCTTACATTCGTGATGGAAAACTGGAGCAACTGGTCGAGCAGATCCGAAAGCTTCCCTGGTTCCAGAATATGCAGGCCCATATCTTCGCATCCCAAACGGTCAAAGACAGTCTGTCCTCCTGGTTCCTCGGAACTACAAAAACACTTGGAAACCTCGCCGCAACTCAAGCGGCGACTTTTACCAAGAACATCTTTTTTGTTCTTCTGAACGTTTTCTTCATGTCCTTCCTCACCTTCGTTTTCTTCAAGCACGGAGAAAAGATTTACAACTTTATTTACGAGATCGCGCCATTCGAGAAAGAAACCAAGAAGGCCCTTTTCAAGCAGATCCATGAAACCTTCGTCGCGGTCATCCGGGGACAACTCCTCACAAGCGTCACACAGGCAGCTGTGGCGGGGATGGTATTCACGGCCTTAGGGGTTCCCATCCCGCTTTTTTTCACGTTCCTGATCTTCCTGACCTCGCTTATTCCGGTCCTTGGCGCGGCAAGTGTTTGGCTCCCGATCGTTGTCTATCTCGCCCTGACACACCTCTATACCAAGGCGATCATTCTTTTTGTGGTAGGTTTTTTCGGAATCAGTCTTCTGGATAACATCATGAAGCCGGCGATCATTGGCGAGAAGACCAGGCTCCCCTATTTCCTTCTTTTCTTCGGGATCATGGGCGGGATGAAATTCTACGGCCTGATGGGGATTTTTCTCGCGCCAGTAGTGCTCTCGATCTTTTTCGCTTTGATCAAGATCTACCGCGAAAAATACGTCTCCTAAAAGACGCCAAGCCCTCCCGTCACCATGTCACCAAGCAGTTCCTTTATCACTTGGTGTCTTTGCGACCTGGTGACTTGATGACTTTCTTCAGCTTCCAAGAATCTTAGTATCCTGCCCGATCCGGATCCCCTTCATCAAAGCCTGGAGATCCTCCGGCGCAGGGCTTGCGGCAATGGCCGTCTCCTGGCTGATCACTCCGGATTTCCAGAGTTCCAGAAGGGATTGGTCCATCGTTTGCATCCCTTCTTCATGAGCATTACGGATTGCCTGAGAAATCTTGTCGATCTTTTTGTCGAGGATCAGTTGTTTGATCGTGTAATTACCCAAAAGCACTTCGGCGGCAGGCACAAGCATCTTTCCGTCCTTGGCCACTAAAAGTTTCTGGACCATGATGCAGGACATATTGGCCGCAAAATAACGCAGGGTGGTTTCTCGCTCGGACGGCGGGAAGAAACCCAGCACACGATCAAAGACCTGTCCCGCGGATTGGGCATGAACGGTTGAAATAACAAGCCTTCCCACTTCGGCCGCCGAAAGCGCGAAATTGAAAGACTCCGCATCGCGCATCTCGCCGATCACGATCACGTCGGGGGACTGACGCACCACGTATTTGAGGGCCGAACTAAAACTTTCAGCATCCTGGCCGATCTCCCGCTGCTGGATAAGACACTGTTTGTCTTCATGCAGATATTCCACCGGATCCTCGATCGTAAGGATGTGCTTTTGGACGCTTTCGTTCATGGTCCGGAGCATGGCCGCCACGGTGGTAGTCTTCCCCGATGAGACCGTACCCCCGATCAGAATGATGCCGGATTTTTCGCGCGCGACTTTTTTCAGGATGGACGGCAACCGGAGCTCTTCAAAGCTGGGGATCCCTTTCCAGAGCAACCGGAATACCAGGGAGATCTCCCCTTGCTGGAAAAAGGCATTGGCCCGGAAACGACAGTCTTTCTCATGGAAGGAGAAACCGAAATCCACGCTCTTGTTTTTTTGAAGCATTTCCATCTGCCGGGGATCCAGCAACTCACCCGCAAGCCCAAGAAGCTCCTCTCCGGAAAGCGCCTTCAAGGGCAGGGCCACCACCTGTCCTCCCAAACGCATATGAGGAGACGTGCCGGCCTTTAAAAAAACATCCTGTCCCCTCTCGGCAATAACCTTTTCAAGGCACAGTGTCAAATAAGCATTCATGGCGCGGAGCTCCTTTCATGCGATATAAATTTTAAAAAACACGTCTCATTTTAGTCCCAATACCTATCCATTTCAACGCAGTTGAAATTGGGGCCATCCTTGTCCCAACCCTATAAAAAATTTAAAGGTGGTTGGGACTATACTGATTACCATTCATTGTGAATAAAAATCAGTATGTCATCCTTAATGAAAAGAAATGAAAGACAAGGATAGCCGCCGGACAAGTGTGTCGCAACAGGCCTCTTGCCCTTTTGAGGAAAAATAGATTTCCTTTTCAGAGCGCGTTTGGTTATTATACGGACATTCCTGCATGAGAGGACATATAAACTTCCGAGGATAATATCATGAGAATCACGGGAAGAACTCCGGTCGAAGAGATCTACCAAAAGGCTTATCATCTCTACCTGCTCCGCATCCTCACTGTCTTCTTTCTTATCCCTCTTTATGTCCTGACCTGCAAATGGGGAAATTTCACGGTCGCAAACCTTTGGCCGCTTTACCTTGTGATCGTGATCGAAGTTTTTGTAAACCGCCCCTACAAGGCTTTTTTCCACGATTCCAAAACCGGGACGGAAGCCTTGATCGCTTCGGTCGTAATCGACTTTTTGGCCGAAACAACGGCCCTCCATCTCCTGGGGAATGTGGACCTTTTCATCTTTTCTTCCTGCTTTTTTATTTCGATCTGCTACTGCGCGCTCAACCTGCCGACCATTATGACCCTCCAGATGGCCACGCTTGCCTCGGCCCTCTATGCGGGATTGATCGTGCTGGGGCATTTTAACATTATCCCTCAAACCGTCTCGTTCGGGCCCAACCTGAACCCTGTCCAGGAAACCGCCATTATCTTCCGGCACATTGCTTTCTTCTATTTAATCGCGATCTTCATGAGATTTCTGGCTTCGGCCCTCGTAAAAAAGGACGATCGCCTTGAGGAGTTGCTTTGGGAACTCCGGGAAACAAGCGATAAGGTCAAGTATGCCTATCACATGCAGACCGATTATTTTGCCCGGATGAGCCATGAGATTCGCGCCCCGCTGAATTCGATCCTGGGTTTTTCCCAGCTTTTACTCGAAAGCCCAACGGAACCGCCTACGGAAAAACAAAAGGATTTTCTTTCCCGTGTCGAGCGCAGCGGAAAACATCTTCGCGATCTTATCAACGACGTGCTCGACCTTTCCAAGATCGAGTCCAAAAAGATGCAGCTGGTACTTCATGAGATCGATCTTGTAAAGATTCTTAACAATGCGCTGGATCTTTTTCACGAAGATGCCCTCGGCAAACATCTGCGCCTGGAATTTACGGAAAGGCCGGCCAACCTCCGGATTACAGCCGACGAGCTCAAGATCCGGCAGGTGCTCTACAATCTTCTCTCAAACTCCATCAAGTTCACCCAGAAAGGCTTTATCCATATTGCCTTGGTGAAAGACCATGATGGCAGAGCCAGGATCACCGTGGAAGATTCGGGACCCGGAATCGCTGTGAAGGACCAAGCCGCGATCTTTCAGCCTTATGAGCAGGCGGGACGTTCCACTGAAAAGAGCGTCAAGGGAACGGGATTGGGACTCGCCATCAGCAAACAGTTCGTGGAGATGCATGGCGGGAAGATCTGGGTCGAAAGCGAGCCCGGCAAAGGATCCCGGTTCATTTTCACGCTTCCTCCGGTCCCTCCGGCCCCCAAATCTGAAGAAGCTAAGTTGGCGGAAAGCTTGAAGCCCGCCCTCTAAATTACCGGAAGAAACTCTCTTCTCAGAGATCCGGTTACTTGGCTTTTCCTGCGGCCTTATTCCCTCGCCCCTGGATTTTTTTCAGCCCCTCGCAATAGTTCAAACTTTTCTCTGTTTTCCAGTTTAAGGGAAAATCACGGCATTGGGCGGGCCTCGCCTCATAGACGGAACAACCTTGGGCTCCCAGAAAAAGGCACGTCTCATCCGGCTGTTTCTTTAGGGCGAGGTGCTGGCGATCCATCAGAAGGCAATGCGTTCCGGTGAATTGATAAACGTCTATCTTGAGATGCGCGGCAAGGCGCTCGGCATCCCCTGTCGCGAGATAGACAAAACCAGGCTGTTTGCAACACGCGCCGCAACGCTGGCAGTGGAAGGTATTCATAAGGGAAGCGGAAAAAAGAAAGCGGATGGAAGAAGCTTAACGCTTTTCGCCATCCGCCCTCCTGTCATCAAAACTCTACTTGGAAATAAGCTGCTTCTCGACAAAATCACCGATCACGGGCAGTTTGTAGCGTTCCCCTTTATAAGCCTTCACCATGAGAACGATCCAAAGGACCACTCCCAGAGGCCAGATAACCAGCCCCACCAGGATCCCCAGAACCGGGATGAACCCGATCACCGCGGAGAGGATAAAAAGCGCGAGGAATGTTACAAGCGACTGGAGCGCGTGGAAACGTACGAACGCGTTCTTTTGTTCAAGGAGCAGAAAAACAAGCCCCGTCACCCAGCCGAGCACGTAACAAAAAAGCCCTTCGAGATTTTCCGTCACGCCCAGCACTGTATTCTTATTTTCATCGGCCATCTTGAACCCCCTTTTTTAAAAGAAATCTTTGACGGAACATTCTACCGCATTCCACGCAAAAAACGATACCGTTCTTTCTGGGACGGGATTAAAATGACATCGCTTCACGGCCCGCGCGCCACGCAAGCTGCAGGCCTTGGTCCATAGTCCAAAATTGATTTTTTTCACAATAAGGAGGCCGTCATGCCTACTATTTTCACCAAAATACTCGCGGGCGAGATCCCCGCTCACAAGATCCTTGAAGACGACCGCTACTTTGCCTTTCTTGATATCCGTCCTGTAAGTCCCGGGCACACACTGGTCATTCCGAAGCAGGAGGTGGATTATATTTTTGATATGGAGGATGACCTGCTAAAAGGCCTGATGGTATTCGCCAAGAAGGTCGCCAAGGCCATCAAAAAAACCGTTCCCTGCAAGAAGGTCGGCATCATGGTCGCCGGCATTGAAGTCCCTCACGCCCATGTCCATTTGATCCCGATCAACAGTGTCGGAGACTTGAGCTTCGCCCGCGCAAAAGCTACGCCCCAGGAAGAACTCGCCGCGATCGCGGCCAGGATCCGTGCGAATCTGAAATAAGGTTAGGCGGTTTTAAGGAAAGCCGAAAGGAGTTCGCGGTAGGTGTTCGTCACCGGAAATTTTGGGAACTGGCGGACGATCTTGGCAGGCGGACGGAAGAGGATCCCGCGGTCAGCGGCTTTCAACATAGCGATATCATTGTAGGAATCCCCCGCAGCGACAACCCTGAATCCCAGGCTCTTGAGCCCTTTGACAGCCTCTTTCTTGCCGTTCTTCTGCCGCAGATGATAATTCGCAATAAAACCTTTTTTATCCTTCGACAGCCAATTACAAAAGAGGGTCGGGTTCCCGAGCTTTTTCATCATCGGCCCGGCGAACTCGTAATAGGTGTCCGAAAGAATAATGACCTGGTATTTTTCCTGGAGTTTCTCCAAGAATTCCCTGGCGCCCGGAAGCGGACGCATCGCGCGGATCACAGCCTGAATGTCGCCGAGTCGTATCCCTTCTTTTTTCAGGATCGCGAGCCGGTAACGCATGAGCTTATCGTAATCAGGCTCGTCGCGCGTGGTGATCTCGAGAGCTTTGACGCCGGTCTTCTTCGCCACGTTGATCCAGATCTCGGGGATCAACACACCTTCCAGATCTAAACAGCAAATCATGCTTTTCTCCTTGGATCAGTTGCCGAGGAATTATATCCGAACGTGAATGATTTTAAAAAAGAATCTTTTTACGCGAGAAACGCTAAGCGAAATGATTAACGGGACCCCTGCCGCGCCCAAGGCCCGGAGCCGTACGAATCGCTCGCGTGATGAACTTTTTAGCGCTTGCGATGGCAGCGAAAAGGCTCTTCCCTTTCGCGAGTTCAGCGGTAATAGCGGCTGAATACGTACAGCCGGTCCCATGAGTATGCCGCGTCCGGATCCTTGGAGCTTTGAAGAAACGAACCCTTCCGTCTTGATAAAAAAGATCCAGGGCGTCCCCTTTAAGATGGCCGCCTTTGACGAGTACGGCGCGTGGGCCGAACCCGGCAATGATCCGTGCGGCTTTTTCCATGGACTCCGGGTCACAAACCTTGATCCCGCTCAGAACCTCCGCTTCACAAAGGTTCGGTGTGACTAAAGTGGCATAAGGAAGCAGCTCCTTGATGAAAATGCGAACAGCATTTTTTTTAAGAAGTAGGGCGCCATGCTTGCTCACCATGACCGGATCGACCACGAGGGGAAACCTGAATCCGCGAGCCGCCCTTGCGACCGCGCGAAGAACCTTTTCATCCCCCAAGGCCCCCGTCTTGGCTGCATGAGGCGGGATATCCGAAAGCACCGCCTCAAGTTGACGGATCACCTGGGCGGGTTTCATCACGTAGACGGCCTGGACATCACGTGTATTCTGGGCTGTGAGAAGCGTGATCACCGCCATCCCGTAAACCTTGTGCTGATGAAAGGTCTTGAGATCGGCCTGGATGCCCGCTCCGCCCGAAGGATCAGAACCGGCGATGGAAAGCGCTCTGGAGATCACGGTCGACATTCTAACCGAGGACTTGTTTGAAAAAATCGACGAACTGCTCGGGGGTCACTCCCGTTGCAAGTTGTACGGCACCTCCGGGCTGAGGAGGATGAAGAAAAAAAGACGGAAATCCCCGGATCCCGTATTGGAACGCGAGCGCGTTCTCGCGGCTTCCGGCTTCCGGATTGATATTGACCCGGATCATGTCCTTCAGCATGTTCTGCACCCGGGGTGCTGACAGCACCTCTTTTTCAAATTTACGGCAGTAAGGGCACCACCCGACGCTCATATAAACGACCATTGGTTTGTTGGTCCGCTTATACTCCGCGACCGCCTGATCGTACCCGGAAGCGCCTTGATACCAGCCATCGGACCACAGACCCGGCGCCGGAGACGTGACCGGAGTTGAAACAGAAGCCGCTTGGGGAGCCTGGGGATCTTCCGCGTAGCACCCCGGCCCCATCATCAAAAAAGAGAGCAAAAAAAGCGAAACGATTCTCTTAGAATTCACAAATCCTCCTGAAACATTTTCTGCATTCTAACACGGAGCCTCCCAAGCGATATCATTCTTTTGAAAAGCTCCGGATACAAAACAAGCGAGCTAAACGGCCCCGGCCTGTTTCATGAACTTGTCCAGGGACGAAGCCATGAACGTCAGAGTCGCGATCCCTAAAAGCGCGATCAGGATCACGGCGACGGTCCAGAGGATCTTCGCCGTCTTTGAAAACTTTGCGCTTTGCCATAAAAGGGGGATCGCAAACGGCCCGATCATGAGAAGCATCATGATCACGTAAGGAACAGTATTCGCCACAAAAGTCCGGGACTGGCCGGAAGCGGTCTGAAAAGCGTCCCGCGCTGCGGGGATCATCACGGCCAAATAGATGCCTCCCATTAAAAACAAGGCGATCGCCGTATGACTGATGATCAGGCTCACGACCACTCCAGCGCTCATACATAAAAGCGTCCACCCCTTGGCGCGCTCTCCAAGATAGAGCTGTCCCAAACCTGGGGCCACGATGGAATAAATTAAAGCGAGACGAGCATCTTTCATGCAGGGACTTGATTCCCGGGGGGAATGATCTTCTTTTCAAGAAGCTTGCCGCGCCTTTCGATCTGGAAGATCTGAGGTTCTCCATCTTTTTGGGCCAGGATCGCTCGGTAATAGTTTTCCCAGTTATCGAGCAGGATGTTGTTCTGTTTGAGCAAAATGTCCCTCGGCAAAAACCCTTCCCGCTCCGCCGGAGAGCCGGCGCGCACTTCCGTGATAACAAAACGCAGATTTTTTGGGTTACGCTCCACCCGGAATCCGAGATGTGGCGCGTCGGGATTCAGAAAAAAAATACTGATCGGCAGCTCCAGTTCTCCCTCTTTCCGAAGGATCGTGAATTTCTTAAGAGCTTCTCCCTGAATATTCAAAAAGAAACCGAAAAGATTCCCGGGCGTCACGTCCTGCCCCGCGATCTTTAAAAGCACATCTCCGTTGCGAAGCCCTTGCTCATAGGCAAGCGATGACTCGTCGGCACCGGCAATAAAATAACGCGCCGTCTTGTCATCATAGTGAAGATCACAACCCAGGATCACGCTTTTCAGGGCCGGGAACTTCGCCTCGACAAGCCGTTCATTGATATTTTTCCCCAAGAGCCCTTCGAACCTTCCACGCGACCCATCGGTTTTCCGGAACCCCTTCGACGAAAGGCCGGTCTTTCTTTTAAAATAAGCCCGGATCCCGACGACTGTCATGGTCGGATCCTTTTCCACGATACCGATCTCAAGCGCGCAAAATCCACTCGAAGAAATACTGGGAGCCTTGGCCCATTCTTTGTATTCTTTTTTGTACAAAGGAAATGTCACGGATCGGATATAGCCCCGGGCTTTGTCGGTTGTGGCGAGCGGGATCTTTTCGGCCTCGAGCGTCGCGAGCGTGGCATTCCAAACTTCCTCAAAATTCCCCGGAAGCGGGAACGACCGCCCTTCGGATTTCGAGGAAGACAGGGAAAATCCGGAAGAAAGAAAGCATAAAAAAAGCAGGCCGCAGAGTTTCCACGGCCTGCTTTTTTTAAAAGAAAGAACGGACTTCAAAGCATTAACGCTCGAGCGTCTCGCCCTTCATCCCGACCTCAGGACCCACCGGGACCTTCAGATAAGCATCCGAAGCGCTCCAGATATGGTTGAACATCAGGATCCCGATACCGACCCAGATCACGGGATAACCCACGAGTGTTCCGAGGAGGATCGTCGTCACAATGCCGCCGATCTCGAGGACGATCATGGCGCCGGTCTTGAACTTGCCGCTCTTGGTGTCCATTTCGTTATTGAGATATTGTCCCCACCCCGGCAATAGCAAGGATGCCGCGCCACGGGTCAGACTTTTGTCCGCATTCTTTTCTTCGGCATAAGCCACGCCGCTGATGGCCATGAACATGGCCAATACCACGGTCATACTGATAATCTTCTTAAACATAATCCCTCCCTTTTGTTAGCTTTTATGACGCCCTAGTCCCAATACCTATCCATTTCAACGAAGTTGAAATTGGGCAACCCTGGCTACCTTCAAGAAAAAGAAATTCAAAGCCAGGGTAGATTATCGACCATTCCTTGAAAATTTTAATTGTAAGTACGCCCCCCGTCAAGAAACACTCTTCTATTTGCTCGTTGCCAGCCCGAAGGTAAAGCCGGCCTTGACCCTGGCGATCAGCTCGGGAAGCACTTCCTGATAATCACGGACGATCCCGAAATCCGCATGGCGAAAGATCGCGGCCTGCGGGTCCTGGTTGATCGCAATGATCTTGCCGGATTCTTTCATCCCTGCGAGATGCTGGATGGCCCCTGAGATCGCGACAGCGATATAGAGCTTCGGCCGGACGGTCTTTCCCGTCTGCCCGACCTGGCGCGCGTACGGCGCATAACCGTTATCCACCGCGTGACGGCTCGCGCCCCAATCAGCATTGATCCCCTGATCTTGCAGGGCCTGGGCGAGTTCCTTGATCAATTTGAAATCATCATGATCACCCGCCGGACGGCCTCCGGAAATAATAATATCCGCGACAAAAAGATTATCGCCGCCTCCCGCCTCGCGTTTGACCTCCAGCACTTCCACCGCAAAATCGCTCTCTCTAAAAGTAGGCGTGAATTCGCGCACAGTTCCCTTCCGGCTTGGATCTTTGGGTAAAATTTTAAAAGTCCCGGCACGCGCGGTCGCCATCTGCGGGCACCAAAACCCGATGATCGTCGCAAGCTTGCTTTCACCGTAAGTCGGACGGATGGACTCAAGCACAGGATAAAAAACAGTTTTCTTCATACGGTGCGCGTATTCCCCGACCTTGAGGCTGGTGCAGTCGGCGGTCACGCCGGCCCTCACACGGCTCGCAAGTCTCGGCGCAAGTTCACGGCCCGAGGTCGTAGCTCCAAAAAGCGCGATCTCGGGACGCTTGTGTTCGATCCACTGCGCGATCACGGCTGCGACCGGCAGGATCCTGTATTCTTTAAGACGCGGATCATCCACCACCACGACCTCGTCGGCACCATAGGCGATGATCTCAGAAGCCACATCCTTGAGGTTATGCCCGGTCACGATCGCGGTCACCTGGGTCTGGAGCTGATCGGCCAGTTTCCTGGCAGGGTTCAGGATCTCGAGCGAAGACCGCGAAGGTGTTTGCCCAAGCATTTCGATCCAGGTCAGAACGCCCCGCGCGCCATTACGAAAATCCACTCTTGGGAAATCCACATCCGTTTTTGCTTTTTCCCCCGCCGCACTTTTTTCATCGCCGGCTCCGGCATGCTGCCCGTGGCCTCCGCCGATCGCGTCTTTGACCTTTTCGATCTCGGAGACAAGGCTGGCTGCAAGATCTTTAGGTTCATGCCCGGAGATCATATTGACCGGCGGCCTGTCTTTTTGGATATCCACCACTTTTGAGACAAGCGTCGGAGAACCGCTCAGGCCTACCACGCTGGCATCCGCCCCGGTCTGATCCAGCGTCCAGATCTCGGTCTTGGTGTTTTTCGCGCGAATGGCGCCTTTCAGGGACGGCCGGCGTGCCGGAGTCGCGGTGGGAGCGATTGAAATAAGACATGGGACCGGCACTTTAAGGACTTGGAAACCGCCTTCGATGATGCGGCGGACCTTCAAATGATCTCCCTTGAACTCTACTTTTTCGACGAAAGTCGCCTGAGGGATGCCGAGATTCTCGGCCGTCTGGGAAGGCACATGCGCCGTATCCCCGTCCGTCGTTTGGCGTCCAGAGAAAATGATGAAGGGGTCTTTGCTCTCCTTGGAGAACCCAAGTTTTTTGAGAAGCGAGGCAATGGCATAGCCCGTGGCAAAGGTGTCCGATCCTCCCAGTTTCCGGTCCGAGAGAAGAACCGCGCGGTCATAGCCCATAGCCAGGGCTTTTTTAAGGGACTGTTCAAAACTCGTCGGCCCCATGGAAACCACGATCAGCTCCGCGTCCGGCACCTGCTTTTTGATCTCAAGCCCCTGTTCCAGACCGAACGTGCAATCCGCATTGATCGAGGATTTCGCCTTGGTACGGTCCATCAACCCGTCCGCGCCCATACGCATCTCGGTCGGGAGCGGCACTTGTTTCATCAAACAAATTATTTTGAGTCCCATATTAGAGATTCTCGTATTCGGGCCCGTCGCCGCCGTACGGCACCGCCCATTCAATGTTTCCAAACGGATCTTTGATATCGCAGGTCTTACAATGCACGCAATTGGCCGGATGAAGATGCAGGTCTTTTTTCCCGGTCTTCAGATCCGTCACGATCTCGTAAACCTCCGCCGGACAGAAATGCTGGCACGGCCCGCCGTATTTTGGAATGCAGGTCTCCCGGCAAAGGTTGAAATCCAGCACGCGGAGATGGCAGGGCTGCTCTTCGTCGTGTTTAGAGCCTGAAAAATAAACGTCCGTTACCTTGTCGAACGTCAGCTGTTTATCAAACACGAGCTCTTTTGCGAACTTCTCGCAAAATGTTTTTTTAACGTCTGCGAGCTTCTTGTAACAGGCCGCATCTTCATGCGTCTTCATCTTTCCCGACGGCGTGATGCCGCGCCCTCCGGTGAGGATCTGCGTCGCGAAATAAAAAGCCCCAAGGATCATCCCGTGCCCAAACCCCGCGCGAAAATTGCGCGTACGCGAAAGGGTTTTATGTGTGGCGCTTTTCTGGAACAGCGTTTCGTAAAGGCTGAGTTGTGTTCCCGAAAAATCATTTTTCTTGAGCGCTTCAAATGCGGACTTCGCGGCCAACATCCCCGACTCGATCGCAAGATGAACGCCTTTCAGGCTCGGCATGCTTAAGAATCCGGCAGAATCCCCGACGATCATGACCCCGTCATGATAAAGCTTCGGCAAAGAATAAAGCCCTCCTTCAGGGATGGTCTTCGCCCCATACCGCAGGAGCTTCCCTTTTTCGAGAATCTTCGCGATAAAAGGATGTTTTTTATAAACCTGAAGCGCCGCATGGGAGTCGAATGTGGGATCGGTGTAATCCAGCCCTGCCGCGATCCCGACCACGACTTGGCGCCCGTTCAGGCCGTAAACAAAGCCGCCTCCGAAGTGATTGAAGGAAAAAGGAAAGCCCAATGTGTGCATGATCCGTCCGGCCTCGAATGTTCCTTCCGGAAGATCCCAGAGTTCCTTCACGCCGGTGGAATAGACCTGCGGGTTGCTCTGGCGGTCTAATTTCAATTTGCCGCAAAGCGCCTTCATCAGACTGCCGCGGGGCCCTTCCGCCAGGATCGTGATCTTGGCATGGATCTCATTTCCGGCCTGAAAATTTTCCATCGGCTTACCGTGCTTATCCACGCCGGTATCGATCGTCTTCGCCCCGATCACGCGATCATTTTGATAAAGCATTTCCGAAACACTGAATCCCGGGTAGACCTGCACGCCTTTTTTTTCCGCGATCTCGGCAAGCCAGCGCGTCATCTTCCCGAGCGAAACCACATAATTCCCGTGGTTCCCCATAAAAGGCGGCGTGAAAGGCGCTTTGAGGGCAAGCTTGGGAGTAAAAAAATAAACACCTTCTTTTTTGACGGGAGATTCGAAAGGGAAATCCTTGGGATCAACACCGGGGAGAAGTTCCTTCAGCGTGGAGGAATCGATCACAGCGCCCGAAAGCGTGTGGCTTCCGATAGAGCTCCCCTTTTCGAGGACAAGAATACCGGGTTTCTTGTCCGAACCGGCCGCAAGGTCCGCAAGATGGATAGCCGTCGCGAGGCCCGCGACGCCACCGCCCACGATCAGAATGTCGGTTTCAATGATTTCGGATTTTGGCATATTAAAATAAGTTCTCTTATGAGGAAATTCTGAAATCGAGGCGGCATTTTACCACAATTTCTCTGAAGAAACTCGAAAATCACTTGTGAAAAACAGCTAAAAAACGATCTTGAGGCTGGTGCCAAGGATATTAAGCGCAGTCCATTTTCCGATGGAGTTCTTTTTGGATTGGCGTAAATAGAAGATCGATCCATAAAATGGCCCCCACCAATGGGCTTTGAATCCCGAATAGAACCGATCTTCAATCATTCCGTTCCTGTTCGTTTCCAGAAAAATTTCATTGGCGGTGTAAGGCTGAAATTCGAACTGCGTCCATTTCCAGGGGGACGTGAGGGTCGTCATGTTCCGGTACACCATCGCAAATTTCGATTCCTGCCGCCAACGGAATCCCAGCATGTTACGGTTTTCCAGAAGGAACCCATAGACCGGAAGCTGCGGCGTCATATAAATGCGCGGTTCGGATTCCCAATACCAGATTTCGTCCTTCTTTTGGGTCCGGGATGCACGGTTCTCGAGGTACAAGGCACCCAGGGCCAGATATTTGGATGGCTGATAGTTCGTCCCTACATGGGTTTCGGTGTAATAAATCCCGTTATGTTCCCGAAAACGCAGCTCTTCACCCGCCCACATTTTCCATTGTTTGTTCAGTTTTTTCTCAACATCATAGACATTCCAGATCCCGAAATCTTCGTCTTTAGCCGGAGAAGCGATTGCCACGGGAGTGCAAATTCCCTGGATCAGAAGCAGGATGATCCCGCAAAGGAGCGTCGTGGAAAAAACATTTCGAAGCTTTCCGGAATTTGGAATCACAAAGACCTCTGATTTTGACTGCCATCTCACTACGGAAGGATAAATCCCAAACAATAATCTGTTAACTCAATCTCGAATCTTTAATGGGCAACCCATCGGGCCGCAGCGTAAGAAATAGCCGAGATCGCCGCCGCGCACGGGATCGTAATGATCCACGCCCAGACAATGCTTCCCGCGACGCCCCATCGGACCGCGCTCATACGCTTCAAAGAACCCACCCCCATGATCGCGCCGGTGATCGTATGCGTCGTACTGACCGGAATGCCGAAAGCCGAGGCTATGAACAAGCTCGTAGCAGCTCCTGCTTCTGCGCAAAAACCGTCTACCGGACGAAGTTTTGCCACTTTTTGCCCCATGGTCTTCACGATCCTCCAGCCGCCGAACATCGTCCCGATGGCAATGGCGGCCTGACACGAGATCACGACCCAGAAAGGAATATGGAATTCTTTTCCGAGAAGCCCCGCGCTGAAAAGAAGGCTCGCGATAATACCCATGGTCTTCTGCGCGTCATTACCGCCATGTCCCAGGCTATAAAGCGCGGCGGAAACCAACTGCCCTTTCCGGAACCAGTGATCGACCCCAGCCGGCGAACTCTTCCGGGCAAGCCAGTGAACGATCACGCCATAAACCACGCCTAGGAAGAGCCCGACCACTGGTGAGATCAAAATAAAAGCGACCGTCTTGATGATGCCGCTCCAGACCAAAGATCCTGTCCCGGCTTTCACAAGCGCGGAGCCCACCAACCCGCCGATCAACGCGTGAGAAGAACTGGTCGGAAGGCCGAAATACCAGGTGATGATATTCCAGGCGCAAGCCCCCATCAGGGCGCCAAAGATGATCTGGCTGTCCACAATGTTGATATCAATGATCCCCTTGCCGATCGTATTGGCGACATGGAGCCCGAAGAAGAGAAACGCGATAAAGTTGAAAAATGCGGCCCAGATCACCGCATGTTGTGGAGAAAGAACGCGGGTGGAAACGACCGTCGCAATGGAATTCGCGGAATCGTGGAACCCGTTCAGAAAATCGAACGTGAGGGCGAGCAGGATAAGAAAAAGGATCCAGGTGGTCATGATCGCTCCCCCGCTAAGCGTGTTTGACGAGAATGGATTCGACCACGTGCACGACGTCCTCGCAAACATCCAGAACCGTTTCCGCGTCCTGATAGATGTCTTTCCACTTGATCACCGCGACGGGGTCTTTGGCATATTTTTCAAAAAGTTCGCCTAACATATCATCGCGCATCTTATCGCCAAGATTCTCGAGATTATTCACTTCAATGCAGGCCTTGAGGATCTCCTTGCTGTTTTTCATGTCCCGGAGGCCTTTAACGGCCTGCGAAACGCCTTTGACGGACATTTCGATCACGCGGGCAAATTCCGTAAGGTTTCGCTCCATGCTCAGGATCTTATAAACACGAAGACGCTTGGTCAGGGTGTAAAGCATGTCCACAATATCATCCATTTTCTTCGCCAGATCGTGAATATCTTCGCGGTCAAACGGCGTGATGAAGGTGTCATTGAGCTGATCCAGCACCTGATGCGTTACTTCATCCCCAAGGTGTTCGATTTCCTTCATGATCCCGACCTCGGTCTCATCCACTTTATAATCAGCAACCATTTTCACAAAATGGGTGGCAGCCTGGACGGCATAATCCGACTGTTTATCAAAAAGATTGAAGAAGCTGGTTTCTTTGGGAAGCAGGAATTTAAACACCATGGCACACCCCTCCTTTAGTCTCGACAATTTCGTTTGGTGATCTTTGGGTGGTTGATAACTGTGCGATCTATCAAGGCCTGTTAAGCCGGGCACAGTTTACCTGAAACGTTTCTTTTGTCTATTAAAAAATGGCAGGTGTTTTTAGCGCTTTTTTAAAAAAAACAGCCTGAAATAAGGGGCGGCTTGCGTTATTTGTAGAGGGGAAAATGTAAAAAAGGGGCAATCTCTCCTGACCCTGGAGAAATTGCCCCTTTAAAATCTGAAAATTGAAAATCAGCCCTTAGCGAGAAGCTCGTTGACCTTGGCCATGACGGCAAAAGCATCCGCCACATAAAGCACATCCGCCTTGCCCTGGGCCCAGCCGCAATTAGCGTCGGTATTGATCGCGCGACGTTCATTAATGAAGCGCCAGCCAACCACGTGCGGTTCTTCGCCATGACAGCAGGTGGAAAGACCCTTCGGGTGACGCGGCGTGGAGCCGGTCTGTCCAACCTGGTTCAGATGGCTCATGCAGGAAAGGACCGCTTCCCCTTCCGAGCCCTGGTCCACGAGGGATTTGCTGCTCCCAAGCGACGCCTTGGCATGCTTCAAGAAATCAAGAATGTGTTTCTCGGCTTCCTTGGCATGGATCTGGCCGTCCGTTTGTTTCTTGGTCCATCCGGCGCCGGCCACAAGCAAGATCGCAGCCTCGGGCCGAATGGTCTGTGCGTCCGCGGAAGGCGCTTCAACGCCTGTCATTTTCGTGCGCTTTTCCTTATCCGTCACAGCAACCGCGATCGCTTCCACTTTTGCCGCGCCTTTGGCCCCTTGCCAAGGCTCGAACACACCGGAATCGATCGCAAGGATCCAGGGTCGCGCCGCGCGCGTCAAAGTTGCCATCATGCGCTGACGGTAATACCAGCGCTGGATCTGCAGAACACCGTCTGTGATCTGGATACCGCTCACGTGCGTATCGATCGTGGCCTTCAAACGGAACGCCGCGCCGGGAAGCGCCCGAGAGAAACGCGAAGTCGCCGGAGCGATCATGATCGTCGCGCCGGAAGCGGTTCCGATCGCTTCCGCAGCTTTCACATCCGTCGCGTAGCGGGACATTCCAAAATCAGCCCCGCTCACTCCGAGAATTTTCGCGGCGCCGCACGCAGCGATCTGATCCGCAGCAGCCTGGACATTCTCTCCGACAAGACCGACTGTCAGCGTAGAGCCTGCGAGACCTTTCTGGATCTCAAGGGCCGCGCTCAAGGTTTCGAGCGCGATCTTCGGAAGATGACCGTTCGAATCTGTATGAGCTAAAAAGAGTATTTTTTCCATGGGTTAGCCCTTTATCCAGGTGACGATTTCTTTGGCGATCTCTTCGACCGGCGTATCCTTGACGATACGGGTCTGGCGCTGTTGTTTCGGCAGTTCGACCGAAGCGAATTTGATCGCATCGCCTTTAAGTCCCGCCGGGGTCGCCTTTTGGAGCGCCGGCATAATGGTGCGCATGTTCGTCATGCCCACCTGAGGATTATTGGGCGGTTCCGGGGGATTCCCGGTTGCCCATCCGATCACGGCCGGAGCGCCGGCACAGGTTGAAACCTGATACTGCCCGCCCTCAATACGTTCGAGGATCCTGAACGAGCCATCCGGCTGGACCTTGAGTTCATCCGCCGCAAGGAACACATCGCTGATCCCAAGCTGCTCGGCGATCATTTGCATCGTGGTCCCGGCATCGCGCGAAGCGGAGGCGCAGCCGCCGAATACAAGAAGCTTCGTCTTATCCAGTCCCGGGATCTTCTCGATCGCCCCGGCCAGTGCCGCCGCGACTTCCCGGGAATCCATGAAACCGCTTGCGGAACCATCCAGACACACAAGTTCGAACGGAACCTTTTGCGCGATGATCATCATAAGCTGTTGAAGCTTCGCTTTGGGCCCGAGGCTGATCAAGGTCACTTTGCTTCCCGGATGTTGCTTCGCGAGATTCGCGGCCTCAAAAAGAGAGTGCCCGGCCCACGGATCAAGCACGGAAGGAAGCATCATTTCATTTTTTAAAGCAGGCCCCGTCGGTCCCTGGATCGGCTCCAGCGTCTGGAGCGGGTCCGGCACCAAACTCCCGCAAACTACGATATTAAAGGCTGTGGTCATATGACCTCCTGTTTTGGAAAAAGAGTTCTCTTAAAGAGCGGATATTATAATGAGGGTGTTCAATTTCGACCAGTTTATTTCTCGATCTTTTGGATCGCTTCCTTGGCATCCGCCTCAAAACGGAATTTCAGGAATTCCTCACTCTCCGGAAGCTCCATCGAGAATGCACGGCTCTTGTCGATCTGAATGCGGGCCTCTTTCACTTGAAGCTCGAGCACATGCCCGCCCAAGGTCTTATTCTTATTCAAGAAATGAAAATGGTACCCCGGGACGTTGACCCCCTCCGCAAAGGACGGAAAACGGAATCCGACTAGCGTTCCTTCCTGCTCCTTCCATTCAAAGACCTTCTGGTCCTTGATCGCTTCGGTAAGGACCGGAAAAGGTTTATGCTGACGGGTTGCGCTACGAACCTTGAGCAAAGGGAACTTTCCCTCGATCTTGATCGCATAGATCAGATTTTCCGAAGGAAGCTTCGTGTCAAGAAACCCCGTCAGCTCCTTATATCCCATCACTCGGCCCAGGGATAATTCCTGCTCCGGATGAAAGAAGGTCACGGTCGCGAACGGACTCGTGTCCTCATCTCTCAAGAGATGCGCTTTCCCGTCCGGCGTTACTTGATAGAAGGCATGATCCAGAACGATCATTTCGCCGTCAAGCGCGTCCAGAGTCCCAAAACCAAAGTCACCGCGCGTTTTGAGGTCATGAATGCTCATCGTCCCGGTGTAACATCCCGCGAGAAGAGCCTGGATGGGGGCGTTTTGAAAAACCACGTCTTTTTGACACGGGGCGTGGGCACAACCCACCCAAAACAGAAGGAACAAAAACGGGAGGCTTTTTTTCATACCTTAAGATCAGTTGATATTGGAGTGCAGACCACCGGAACCGGCGCGAAAATCGACATTGGTGAGGTCGCTTCCCTGCTCACGGGCAAAAGCACAATTCCAGAGACACGCCGCGCAGTGAATGCATTTTTCACGGTCAAAGAGCGGAACGCCGCCGTCGGAGTTGGCTGTGATGGCCTGACCGGAGCACATCTCGATACAAACCTTGGTGCGGCACTTTTGGCATTTTCCGGCATCCAGAAAGATCACATGATCCGCGTAACCTTCCGCGGCCTGGACTTTGCCGCCTAAAAGTAGCGCGTCCTGGTGAGAGATGAGAAGCTTGCCGTCAAACTGGACCTTTGGCCACCCGGCAGCGTCCATCAGGGCGTCATGCATGTAAGTATTCGTCGCGTTGGCTTCCGTGCGCGCCTTTTCGATGGCCTCAGGCGAGATCTTCCCTTTGTAATAGGTCTCAAGCAACGGGATGCGTTCATAAACCGGCTTGAGCTTGGCGGGAATATTGAGAAGCCCGTTCGTAAAACCGGCCAGGCCCATGCCTATCATGCCGAGCTCAAAACAAGCGCTGAACCCGTCACGCGCTTTTTTCGCGATCTTGTTGTCTTTCTCGACCCAGCTCGCACGGCGGGTTTTTAAATAGGTCGCTTCCAGATTTTCTTTAGTAAAAGGTTTCTTTTCCTTAAGCAGTTGGATCATACCCTCGGCAAGCTGAACCCCTGTGGTCCAGGCCTCGTCGACTCCCGAGCCCTTGAGCATGTTCGTGCTCCCGGAACCTTCGCCGATCCGCGCAAAACCATCCCCCACAATGAAAGGCTCGCCGCGCATGCCGGCTTCCTGAAGGCTCTTGCCACCCCAGGATTTCAAGGTCGCGCCCTGAAGATGCTTCCAAAGCTTGGGATGCTGCATCCAGTGCTGAAGGTAACGGTAGGCTGAGCGCATCGGATTGTCCAGCCAGGATGGAACAAAAATTCCGACGGACGCCATGCGATTGGGATACACATAAAGAAAGCCGAAGATCTCCGGCTCAGGAAAACCGAACGTATGAAGGACCGTCCCCGGCTCGAGCATGGTATTTTCAGGCAGTTCCACCACGGCTTTCATGCCAAGCGCCCATTCCCGCTGGTGATTGCCTTCAGGGAGCCCAAGCTTCGTATCCAAACTTTGTCCCACAGGGCCGTAAGGACCATCGCCCACGACCGTGAGCCCTGCGTGGATATCCATACCGGGCATGAAGGCGCCCGTGGGCTTTCCGGATTTTTCAACACCTTGGTCGGCGAGTCTCACGCCCACCACACGATTAGAATCAAAAAGAGGTTCCTTCACCGGCATCCCGGGCCACACTTGCACAAGGCCGGAACCCATGAGGTTCGATCCCAGCCACTGCGTGAACTGGCCCATCGAAAGCACCCAACCACCATGTTTGGCCATGAAAGGAGGAATGAAAGGAAGCTGGAACGCCTGATCTTTGTACCAAGGAAGGATAAAACCAAAAGTGCGGAAAAGCCGATCAACGATCTTGAGGACCCAGGAACGGCGGCTCGCGCCCACGGGATCGAGAAGATAATAGACTTCTTCATGCTTCACCGGGTGCGCCATCGGGACTTGCGAAAGCTCTTCGGCGGTAAATGCGGCTTTGATTCCCTTCGCCTCGGTCACGATCCCCGAAACGCCAAAACCGATATCATCGGCTCGTTCGTAGCAGATCACCTGAAGCGGCATGCCCGGCATCGCCTTGCTTTGAAAATGCTCGGCGGTAGGATCCTGCTGCATGGCTTGGGTCAGGGCATTCAAAAAACCTGCCGTGGCAGGCCCAAACCCCACGCAAACAACATCGACTTCCATCTTCTGGCGATCAGTGGTCATTTTAGCACCCAAAGATTATGGCCACACGGCACATGCCACATGCCACACGAAGGTTTTCCGTCATGTGGCTTTGTGGCCTTGTGACTTGCGGCGTTTTAGAGTGGATAATCGAGCGCTTCCGGGATCATGACCTGAGCCACGGCTTCCGCGGCGCGATCCTTGGAAAAACGAATACCGACGAGGCTCGCGTCCGTCTTCGCGCGCAATTCCGCGAATGGCTTGAGAGCCGTCGCCGCCGACTGATATCCATAAACCAACTCGGCGCAAATTTTACCGACTTCCCCGGCAGTACGAGCCGCCTGAACGCCCGAGAGGTCCGTATAGAAATTCAGAACGCCCGGTAAACCTTCGGCGAGCGTCGGATTTTCCGGCCCCTTGGTCTCAAGCTCAAGCGTATCCATAATGAGCTGGCGAGCGCCGAGGATCCACGCAAGCGCATCCGCCATCGGAAACATCACGCCCTGGCGCTGGCCGCCATAGAGCGTCTTCCCATTCGCATCCTTGTTCGCTTGCAGAAAAACAAGCGACCAGAGCCAAAGGTCCATCGCGTTGGCGAGGACTTCAGCGCCCATTTCTGGTTTGCGCTTCGCGATCCCGCGCAGGTCCTTGATCCAGTTCTTAAACTGAGCGAGGAAAAGATCATTTTCCATCGTACGGCTCATCTGGAGACGCTGCACACATTCGGGCCCTTCATACGTCGCTTCGAGCTGGGCATCCGACCATTTCTGCGTGAGGAATCCCGGGCAATCTTCCGTGATCCCGTAGCCGCCCATCAAACTCACGGCTTCGCGCATCATCGTCGCGCCGTAGCCCGTGTTCCAGAGTTTTCCGGCCGGGCAATACACATCGGCGAGTGATTCCTTCACGAGATACTGAACGAGCAGATCCCCTTCAAGTTCCGCCACGCGTTTTGCGTCACGCTTCGCTTCAGGCTGAGCCATAAGCTCAATATACTCTAGCGCCTTTTTGCGCGGTTCCATGAAAGCCTTCATCTGAGCGCGGGCGCCTTTGATCCCCTGCGCGTTGAAAAGCTCGTTTTTCTTGTGCTCCAACACATCGAAGACATCAAAAATACGGGACCCTTCGAACCCGAGCGCGGCACCCGCTTCACCGGTCGCCCAGACATCAACCAATCGATGACAAGGATCCTCTTTTTGCTGGATACCAAGATCGTAGCGAGGCGTTCCGGCAGTCACCGAGCCTCCGCCGCGGAAACGCGTGCGTTGATAGCGGATCACCGGCTCGATCGCGGAAAGGAGCTTCGCGGTGGTCATGATCCCGACCGTCACGCGCGTGCGACGGAATACCGCTTCGATCACTTCGCTGTTATTGAAATTCGGAATGATCACGCCATCCTTGATCGTGTACCCGCCGATGATGCGGCTGGCCGGGACCTTCAGATTAAAGATCGGATCGTGCGTGCTGGAAAGCTGGTGCACCAGCTTCAGGGTCGGGGCACCGCGGTCATAAAGGCCTTCATCGCCTTCTTCAAGAATGATCATGCAGCTGGATTTGATACGCGGGTCATCGGTATCGACCGAGGCGGTCACGAAATTCGCGTAGCCCATGTTCGTGATAAAACGGCCGCGTTTTTCGACCTGGATCATCGGCTCCTGGCCTTCCTTCCATTCCGCGATACGGATCTTCCCGGAAAGCATCCCGGCGTCCACGCCGACATAAGGAAGGGGTTCGGTGAGCGCGAAAGAACCGCGGATGATCTTCCGGTTCTCTCCCGGTTTCGGGGGCACGCAACCGCCCATATATTTCATTTTCTGTTCGGGAGTGCCTTTTTCATGGATCGGCTCGAGCGCAAGATTATTGGCAAGACTTGCCGTCGCGGCGCCGGCATCCACCCAGCAAAGTTCGAACGCGATCATGGCCAGCACCAAATTCTTCGGACCGGCAATGTAGCCGCCCTGTTCCGGCTCCATAAAAGCCGCGGTAATGCCCGCTTCGTCAAAAGATTTGAGCATTTCCTGCTTTTCCTTGGTCCATTCATGCGTATGGCGCTGTTTGTCGGCCACCATACGAGCGACCACGCTGCGCGCGACCGCACGGGTGGACTGGATCACCATCTGAAGATCATAGCGATCGGAAAAACGCCACATGATCTGGCGGACATCGTCCCCCGGAAGCGTGCTCATTAAAGCCCTTTTTTCAGCATTCGCAGTACTCATGGACATTGATTCCTTTCGATTGATGTTTGGCTATAAGATCAAACCCCGGCAGGGATTATAGGACCTATTCTGTAGAAACAAAGATTGGTTATCTTATTCAGAGAAAGCCCATGAGGCAAGCAAAAAAGCAGTACATAGTACTTAGTATATGGTACATCGTGCCTGGTGCTTGGAAAAGCATAACGGCTGGCTATGTACTAAATGCGATGTACCAAGTACTGTTTTAAGAGAGGATCTTTTTGAGCTTATCGGCGGAGAGATCGAGCTCGTCCATAAGCTGATGGAGATGGGCTTCCTCTTCCCGGATGACATTGGGAATGGCCTGGGGGCTTCCCTTCCAGGATCGGAACAAAGCAAAAAGATCGTCCTGGGCCTCGCGACGATCCAGAAAGACTTCGATCTTTTTGGCGAGACGAACGATAGAAAGAAGCCTTTGCAGAATCTCGGGGTCGAGCCCCGCGATAAACTCCCTGAGACCCTTGCAGAGCTCCTCGCTTAAATATTGCGCGATCGGTTCTTTGCGGATGTGGACATCCAACGACTTCGCAGAATCCATGATCCGGTAAATGGAAAGCGTTCGCTTGGCCGGGAAACCCCGTTCCCCCCAATCCTTCACCGCTTCCAGCATACGCTTGCTCAGGGTGTGTTCGGCCGCGTAGCGGAACTCCACCGGGATCGGCACGTTGATCGAGCGATAGATCTCGTTCATACGCAGGTTCTCTTCGTAGATATGCTCGTAAAAATTACTGACCTTTGCGATCGTCTCATGCGTCAAGATGCTGATGATCTTCGCGCGGTCCCCGAGCCGGAGGTCTTTGAGGGCATAATAGGTCTCGCCAAAATGCGCGTCGATCTTTTTGGAGAGATCGAGGATCGGAAGCTGGTAAAGGGCCTCAAAAAGCTCCTTTTCAAGCTTGTCGAACTCCTCCTCATTCACGAAGGGTTTTACAGAGCACCGGAAATCATAAAAACCGATCTGGATCACTACGAAAACCAGGTCCTTCTCTTCCAACGTGGTCTGTGAAACGATACGCACGCGGCCAAAATTCATGGTGACCGTGCCGAAAAATTCTTTTCGCTGGTGCTGGACATGAAGATCGAAATTGAAGATCTTGACGATGTCCGTTTTGGGATCCGGCGCATAAAAATTCTCGAAAATGGAACCGATGGCGTAATAGCTCACCACATGGTGAAGCGTGGCAAGCGCCGGCCTTACAAATTTCTCATAAACTCCCTGGCCGTCCTTCACGGATTCAATATTGCTTTTTGCAAGAGCAAGATGCTCGAGAAAATCACGCTCAAAATTGATACCGCTCACCTCCCGCGCAAGATGGATCGCCCGGGACGCATATTGCAGGATCTGGATGGTTTCGAGGCCTGAGATCTCGGAGAAGAACCAACCGCAACTGGTATACATCAGCATGAGATTGCGCTGCATTTCCAGAAGCTTGAGGCTCGTCGTGATCTCTTCTTTGGAAAGCTCCCGCACGGCCTGACGGTCAAAGAACTCATGAAGGACTTCGGGGGTTCGCTGAAGGACCACATGAATATAATCGTCGCGGGCGGCCCAAACATCCTTCAGGTATTTGCCGCCTTCCTTTTCATAGACCTGCGACAACTCATCCCGCAACCAGTCAAGCGCCCAGCGGAGGGGCTTGCGCCAATGCTGGGTCCAGCTGGCAGGCCCATCGCCCCGGCAGCCGCAGTGGTCTTTCCACCGCGCGACCCCGTGCCCGCAACTCCAGGAAGTCCCTTCGTTATTCTCTCCTTCGATCAACCGCACCTCCTGGCGCGGCGGATTCTCCTCGAGATATTCCCCGTAATTGACCATCCGGTATCCGTGTCGCGGAATTTCCATATAGGTCAGATAGGCGAGCACGCGGTCCCCATAGGCTTTGTGATGGCCGTACGTTTCTCCGTCGGTGGCAATATGGATCAGTTGAGAGCGCTCATGGTCCACGACCGCGCTCTTGAGGCGATGCATAAAAAGTTTCGCATCGAAAAGAAGATTGTCGAACCCGACAGCCTTGGAGATCGGTCCGTCATAAAAAAAGATATCGATGAAAAGAGAAGGGTTGTTCTTCAAAAAATAGCGGTACGGTTCCTTGGGATCGATGCGCCCCCCCGTCACTTCCTGCCACGCGCCGCCCTCGAGCGGCCGGACGGCCCGGGCTTGATGCGGCGACAAAATGATGAATTTGATCTTCTCCGCCACCAGAACTTCGAGCGTCTCTTCGTTGCACGCGGTCTCAGGAAGCCAGATGCTCTCGGGCATACGGTCAAACCGGGAACGGAAATCCTCGATCCCCCAGCGCACCTGAGTCTTCTTGTCGCGAAGATTGGCGAGCGGCATGATCATGTGGTTGTAAACCTGGGCGATAGCGTTGCCGTGACCGCGCCGGGCCTCGCAACTCGCCCGGTCCGCGTGAAGGATGCTCCGGTAGGTGTCGGGATGTTTGGCCTCAAGCCAGGAAAGGAGCGTGGGCCCGAAATTGAAGCTGGTTCTTTCGAAATTGTTCACGATCTCAACGATCTTGCCCTTGGCGTCCAGGGCACGGGCGCGGGAATTGGGATGATAGCACTCGAAATGAATGCGCTCGTTCCAATCGTGAAAAGGCGCGGCGCTATCCTGTTGTTCGATCTCTTCGATCCATGGATTTTCGCGCGGAGGCTGATAAAAATGCCCGTGAAGGCAGATGCAAACTTCTTTGGCCATAAGAAAGCATTCCCTCTTGAGGAGGTTAAAAGAGGCCTGAAAATTTATCGACGGATTATATCACACGCAGGAGAAAATGGGGCCGAACGAACACCTCGGGAAATCAATACCGGGTGTCGGAGCGGATCAGGTTCAGAAGCTCAAGCGCGGAGGCTTCCGGCCCTTTTTGCTCCCAGCCTGGCACGCCGAGGCGCGTACGCATCTGCCCGACAAAAAGGGCTTTTTTGAAAAAAGCCTCAAAGAATTTTTTGGCGAGCGCGTCATGTTCGGTTTTGTACTGAACGGGGCCAAAGACGTTTGAAAAATAGGTGTGCACAAGTCCGGTGGTTTTCGTAGTTCCTTTGCTCATCACCGTCCCCTCGCGAAAAACCTTGAGCGCTTCTTCCGGGGTTTTAAACGATTCGATGGTGGGATGATCGTCGTCGATATCTTCATAATTATTCGCGTAAAGCACGAAATCCACCGCATGGGGCCGGGTGATGTTCGCGTAGGTCGTGATCGGCAACGCGATCCTGGCATTCACCTTTGCCGGGCTCATGATAATGGCGCGATCGATCTGTCCGAGCGCATAACCTGGCTTCAGGTCATCGAGCCGGAGAAACGCGCCTGTCTCCGTTCCGTACCCGACCACGCTCCCGTCCGCTTTAAGCTCCAAAGACCCCATATCGTCCGCGATCACCAGCACATCCTGGATCTCTTCGGCCCCAAAACCCCGCATCGCTTCGAGGGTTTCCGATTTTCCGGCGCCGGTATCCCCGATCAAAAGAAGCGTGGCGGGCTTTTTGCCTTTCAGGTAGATTTTCATGAAAGCGCCGTGGAACGGCATGCGGCCGGTCTTGATGCGCTTGATGTTGTGCAGCGTCAGGATCATTTTTTTAAGATACCCGAAATATCCGAACCGGTCGGATTCCGGAACGGCTCCGATCAATAAGTTGTTCTTTTCATCATCAAAAAAAACAGTCGGGAAAACGCCCGGCCATTCGAGGGAGTTCTCCGGAGCGCCGTAAACAAAAACCGCGTCCGGTTGACGTTTGAGATCTTCATCGGAGGCAAGCTCAAAAAGGTTGCAAAGCGACAGGCCCATCTCAAAGAATTTTTCTTTAAAATAAACCGGGATCAGAAGATCCCCCGCCTTGACCGGGTAGCAAAGCCATTCATCGCGATTCAGGTCAAAACGACCGAGAGGATTTTCCTGAACTTTTTCGAATTTTCCTTCGCGCGTATTGTTGAGCTGGTTCAGCACAAGCGGCGGGTAAAAAAGCACCTGACGGATCACCGGGACTTGGTTCAATTTCTCATAAAGGCCGCCGGGGTACGGCACCCGGACGGGACAAACGATCGCGGCCATCTCAGCGCCCGCAGCTACCTGGCGGTAGATGCGTGGATGCTTGCCGGTGATATTCTCCTGGATCTCGCGGTAGGTCCGGCGGACAAGATCGGTCAGATCCTCGATCGTGTCATTGAACGTGCGAAAGGGCCGCTTGTCGTATTTTTCGCCCTCGGAATCGCAGATAATGAAACGGTCGAAACTGCGCCAGTAATTGTAAAGATATTCGACAAAATCATTGAGGACGTTCTTGTCGCGAAGAAAATCCTCGGACCCCGGGACGACGCGGCCGACGAGGTCGACCGGCATCTTCTCCAGGAACTCAAGCGTCTGGATTAGAAGCTGGATATTAGCCTCATTAACTTCCTTGGAGCCGAAAACTTTTAAGAGGAATGATTTGCGCCGTTCAAGCGCCGCGACAGCATGCCGGATAACCTCATGGCAGAGATCGCTACGGAGCAACTCTTCGGAAGAATCACAGACCTGGTTTTTTAACCGGATGAAAACCTTTTTCCCGGAGATCTTGAAGGAGCCGGCAAAAGACGGGGCCATGGAAAATGCCTACTTAACCGGCCAAGAGGCCGAAATGGAAGCGACTTCTTCGAGCATTTTTTTCCGGTCTTCGTCCGTCACGGTCGGCACCGACCCGAAATATTTATGGCCGACCACTTCCATGCCACAAAAACGGAATGTTTCATTGTCGATGATCTGTTCCATGCTCTTGATCCCGCCAGAAGATTCGGCGAACGCGAGCGGCGCGCCCATCGTGCTGAAAATGTAGACCTTTTTCCCGGGGATGAGCCCCACAGGTCCGGTCGGAGTATAGTCGTACGCAAAACCCTTGCTGAGCACGCGGTCGATATATCCCCCGAGAATGGACGGCATCCGTCCCCACCAGACGGGATAGAGAAATGTGATCTGATCGGCCCAGCGGACATGATCCTGCTCGATCGCGATATCGCCGGGGATCTTCCCTGCGAGAAAGGTCTGAAAATCGTCGGCCTTCAAGACCGGATCAAAATGCAGGGCGTAAAGGTCGCGCACGCGGACGTCCTGCCCTTTTTCTCTCAAGACGCGAACCAAAGTTTCTTTGATGGCATGATTAAAACTGGCGGTATTCGGATGAGCGTAAACGATCAGATGTTTCATGGAAAAGCCTCCATTGATAAAACTTTTTCACCGTTTTAAGACCGGGTCTTAAATCTGGTTCGCCCCTATAAAACCGGCACCTCCGGTGACAAGGCAAAGCGGCTTTTTTTTCATGAAGAAAGAACCTTTAAAGCTTCGATCAAATCTCGACGGACTTACCGGCCGATTCAAAAAGGCACATGCGCTGAACCTTGATACCCTTCATGAGGATGGCCCCGCCGAATCCTGACGTGACCGCCCCACCGTTCCAGATCTCCGCGGATCTTTTACTTAGGGATTGACGGAAACTGATGGCTTTGTCGGTGATCCGGCTTCCGAGAACAGAATTGTCCAGAAAATCATAGGCCGTGACCAGAGCGACTTTGTCCTCATTCGCCAGAATGATCCCTTCGGGGATCAAAACCAGCTTCATCGCCCGGGGCGTGCCCCCGACGGAATCCGCGGCGATCTGCGCTTCGTGAAGGATCTTGTCTGCCGAGATCTCCGAAATCGCCGCGAGACCTGCGTCCAGAAGCGCTTCAAAACCCTGAACACGCCTGAGCTTTTCGAGATAGAAACGGAAATAGGTGATTTCACGCGGCGTGTAATAGGGGTGGTTCAGGAACCGGGTGACTTTGTCCTGGGGAAACCCCAAACCTAAAAGCGCCTTTTGATTCATCTTAAAAAGATCCCCACGATCGCTGTCATTGACCAATTCGTCCGCGGCGTTATTGATATTGCTTACGGTCATGACCGCGCCGGCGATCAAACCCACGGGAACAAGAAAAGTCGCGACCGCGACAATGCCCCGCCCTCCCATATTCGCCTTAGCCATCGATTCAAGTTTGGCTTGAAGCGCGACATTCCGGCTGTAGACGTCCACGCCGAGTTTTTCGGCAAGATCCCGCTTGGTGGAACTTAAAAAACCGTCTCCTTTTTCCCCCGGTTCTTTTTTCCGGAAAGCGCCGCCGATCTTCCCGCCCAATTTCCCGATCCCCTTCCCGATCCCCGACACAGAATCCACGGGATGGACCGCCAGATTCTTGAGCCCGGTCCCGGTGTCCTTGATCGAATCGACCGCGCCATCCGCGATCCCGCTCCCCGTATCCTCACTCGCATTGAGCTGCGCGAGCACGTCGACTTCATGGAGAAATTTTTTGAGATTGGTCAACCCGTGAATGATCGAGCTCCCTTGGGGCGAGGTGACCGTAAACGTCAGAAAACCGGGATACTGGGCGTTCTCCTGAACGGAAACGATCTTAACATTGGGTGATTTTGACGGATAGAAATCCTTCGGGAGCCGAAGATCCTGCATCGTGATCGCTCCGAAAGAAAGCGTCTGGGAAAAGACAAGGCACAGCAAAACAAGGAGGCTGATCTTTTTTTTCATAAAAAGACCTTTCTTGGGTTTGTTAAGCGGTCTTCTCTTCGGACTCTGCGGCAGCCGGAGCAGCGCCCTTGTCCATCATCTTCCCCATCATCGGGCACTGTTTGCCGCCCATCGGCATCGGCATTTTGACCTCAACTTCCTTGACGAGATTCAGGTCCGCATCATATTTCATGAGCTTCGGCCCGGCGAGCACGATCACGCCCCCTTCATCGGTCGCGACCATTTGTGCTTTCCCCATCATAGCGCAGCACATTTTCCCCATGCCCTGCATGGGCATCCCCATGGGCTTATCCATGGACATCCCTGGCATTTCTTCTTTTTTTGCTTCTTCCGCAAATGCCGGGATCGAGACCAAAAGCGACAATACCACCACCGCCAACAATATTTTTTTCATAACAATCTCCTCCCCCTTAGGGTACCGAGTAAGGAGTACGGCGTACGGAGCAAAAGCTTTCACTCCATACCCCGTACTCCGTACACCGTACTGTTTTTAAGCTTTTCCTGCAGAGCCTAACACCTGCTCATTTTTGTGCTTGTACATCGCAACCAGCGCGTCACGCGCGGGGCCCAAATACTTGCGCGGATCAAATTCCGCGGGTTTTTCCTTAAAAGTCTTCCGGATCGCGGCGGTCATCCATAAACGGCCGTCGGAATCAATATTGACCTTACACACGGCGGATTTGGCCGCTTGACGAAGCTGTTCTTCCGGGATCCCGACGGAATCCTTAAGAGCGCCGCCATTTTCGTTGATGATCTTGACCGCTTCGACGGGAACGGACGACGCCCCGTGAAGGACGATCGGAAAACCCGGGATCTTCTGCTCGATCTCTTTCAGGATATCAAAGCGAAGCGGGGGCGGGATCAAAATCCCTTCAGCATTCCGCGTACACTGGGCCGGCTTGAATTTGTTCGCGCCGTGCGAAGTCCCGATCGAGATCGCCAGCGAATCCACATTCGTCTCTTTGACGAATTTGACGACGTCTTTCGGGTCCGTGTAGGTCGAATGTTCCGCGCTCACTTCATCTTCGATCCCCGCCAGCACGCCGAGCTCCCCTTCAACCGTCACATCGTTCTTGTGCGCGAATTCCACCACTTGCCGGGTCAGTTCGATGTTTTTTTCGAACGGATGGTGCGATCCATCGATCATGACGGAGGAAAAACCGGACTCAATGCAGGATTTCGCGAGCTCAAAGGTATCGCCATGGTCGAGATGGAGCGCCATCGGAACCGGCTTGAGGCCTTTTTCCTTGGCATAGGCTTTCATCATTTCGACCGCGCCCTGGCCCATGTACTGCAAGAGGATCTGGTTGGCATATTTACGCGCGCCGCTTGAGACCTGAAGGATCACCGGCGACTGCGTTTCCACGCACGCCACAACGATCGCCTGGATCTGTTCCATGTTGTTGAAGTTGTAAGCCGGAACCGCATAACCGCCCTTGAAAGCCTTCTGGAACATTTCGCGCGTATTGGAAAAACCGAGCTGCTTGTACGAGATCATTTATTTTCTCCCTGCCTGCCGGCAGGCAGGCTTTTATGAGACATGAGACGAGAGACCACAGACTAAAAGCTTTTGCTTCGGTCTGTAGTCTGTTGTCTGTAGTCTGTTATTAATAATTTTCGATCCAGATCTCAAAATTGCCCTGCGGATGATCGCAGACCGGGCAACGCTCCGGCGCTTTGGAGGCCTCGACGATATACCCGCACTCAAGGCATTTCCAATAGACCTTCCCGTCCTTCACAAAAAGTTTGTGCTGTTCCAGGGCATTGTGGAGCTTGTTGTAGCGCTCCGCGTGGCGCTTCTCAACTCCCGCCACGTGCTTGAAAGTCCTCGCGACATCCGAAAAACCTTCCTGATCGGCCACAGCGCCGAACGACGGATAAAGATCCGTCCATTCTTCCGTCTCTCCGGCGGCGGCATATTTGAGATTATGAAGGGTATCCCCGAGCGCCACAGGATAAGTCGCGTTGATCGTAACAGGATTTTCATTCAGGCCATGCTTGATCAGATGAGCATAGAAAAGCTTGGCGTGTTCACGCTCATTTTCCGCAGTCTCTGAAAAGATATTAGAGATCTGGCGATAGCCTTCCTTCAGGGCGACTTTGGAGTAATAGGTATAGCGCATCCTCGCCTGGGACTCGCCCGCGAAAGATTTCATGAGGTTTTCAGCCGTTTTGCTTCCTTTAAATTCTGCCATATCCACCCCGAGAGTTTTGAAGTTTTTTGATAGTGCATCACTACTAAAATCCATTCCCTCAAACGCTTTATTTCCCGTTCATAAACTCTAACGGGGCAAGCCTCCGGGAATTAAAAAAGATGCCGTCGGAACAGGAGCAAGGGGAACTTGCTTCCGAAACAGGGCGTTATTATACCACCGCGCGAAGTGCGGTAAAGCAAAACTAAGGCCCGGGAAAAGCTCAGGCGTTGTCGGGAGAGAGCGTGAGGATGTCCTTCAGGGATTTTTTGTGGCGGCGAAAAAGCTCGAGGTCTTCACTCGTGACGGTCCAGGTCAGCGTCTTCCCCCCCTGGGACAATTGAAACTTCAAAAACTTATAATCCTGAAAACTATAACTTCGCAATACCTCCACAAATTCCCGGGCCACACGATCCCAAAAATACAGAACGTCCTCATGAAGCCCCCGGCCCGGGGCATAAGCTTCTTCTTTTGGATTTTTCAACGGAGCAACGGCGTTGAAAAGAAAGCACCGTTCCGGCTGGGGTTCAAAACGGACCACGAGCTTGACGTTGGCGAAGGTGTTGGCGATCCGCTCATCTTCCGCCGCGGTTGCCTGAAACCGGCGCGTAAACTGACGCGCAAGAAAATCCCCCATCGTAAGGTCCGGCGTCTTGAACTCTGTTTCCCAATTGGGAAGACTCCTGGCGACCATATCACGGGTGAATGTGAAGCCCGGCGTCGCGGTCTTGTCGTCCAGATAGGCCATCGGAATGATCCGGCGTATTTTTTCCGTATCGTCCACGGTGGAGATCTGGAATAAATACTCCATCACCTTCGATTTGAAACCGGTATCCCCTGGGTCCTTGGGGGCGACTTGGGCCTTGGCATAGACCACGATGTCATTGTCCTGGATCGGAATGCTTTTCAGGTCGAGCACCGTCCACTCGGCGCGACCCCGCGGCACGACCGAACCTCCGGCGTCCGTAAAAAAGAATTCCTGAGCCCATTTGGCCTGAGAAGTGTTAGGGAAATAACGGCTTTGGACATCACTCACGACGGCTTCATTCAGATCCTTGAAAAAATGCCGCACGGACCGGTGCCAAACCGCAGCCCGGTTCATCCGAAGATCATGGATAATGCGTTTTCGGTATTCACTGCGCGGGATGTCCCAGAACCGCACCCGCTTGAGATCATCGATCTGACCAATAAAGGTCAGATCCATACCGCTTTTTTCGACATCGGTGGCCTGCAAATAATAAAACTCGAACTTCTTGTCGGTGCTCAGCATGACCCGCGACATGGAAAAAAGAATATCTTCGACTTTGTCGATGGCCTCCTCCGTCGGCTGAAAAAGGCTCTCCATATCCGTCACTTTTCCGCTCATCAAGGCCTCTTTAAGGTCGGCCGAAAAAAGTTGATCGAGAGGCAGGAATACTCCGAGCGTTGTTCCGACGAATTCGACTTCGATGTGAGGGATGTTGTATTCCTTGAGGGCGATCTCCTGAAGAGCTGCTTTGCAACGGGCTTCCGGATAGGTCGCGGACCCGCAGCTTGATAGAAGAAGACAAAGCGCCAGAAAAAACAAAGGGGACAGGCTGGTTTTCCCTAAAAACCAGCCTGTCCCCTTTTTTGAAATCGCGTACAGATCCAAAGTCTTAAACCTTCGGCGGTTCCGTGCCCTGCGTCAAAAAGGCCCGCCGAGGATTGACCTTGCCGTATTCCGCAAAGACAGCTTCGATCTCATCATAGTCGAGTTCTTGTTTGGTCAGAAGCTCATGCGCAAAACGCTCGAAGAGATCTTTTTCCTTCCGGAGAAGCGTTTCGACTTCGCCCATGCACGCCTGGAGGACCTTGTCCACATCCTGGTTGAGGCGCAACTTCACATCCTCAGAGAGGAGAATGGCATTGCCGTCCTTATAGATCGTGTAATCCCCGATCAAGCCGGAAGGCCCCATACCAAGCACCCACACCATGAAATGAGCGAGATGCATCGCTTGTTTAAAATCAGAAGTCACTCCGGTCGTCGTCGTGTTGAACTTGATCTTCTCGGCCACATACCCCGCCAGACAGATCTTGATATCGGCGAACAAGGTTTCACGATCCCGGCCGTGCCACTCTTCGATCGACGTGGGATGGACCACGCCCAGAGAAGATTTTCTTGGAATGATCGAAGCCTTGAACACATCATCACGAGGATGCGACAGATAGGTCGTGATCAAATGCCCGGTTTCGTGATAAGCGGTCATCTCGCGCTCACGGGCATTAATCGTAAGCTTTTGCTTCATGCCAAGCTCGATACGCTCGATCGCTTCGGAAATATCACGCAATCCCACCACATCTTTTTTATTACGTGTGGCGATGAGCGCTGATTCCTTGACGATATTTTCGATATCCGCCGGCGATTTATCGACCGCCTTGCGCGCGAGGCGCTTGCAATCGATCCCCGCTTCATATTTCACCTTGCTCAGATAATAGCGGAAAAGCGATTCCCGGCCTTCGAGACTCGGCTTCTTGATATACACCTTGCGGTCAAAACGGCCCGGACGAAGAAGCGCGGGGTCTAAAATTTCCTCTCCGGCATTCGTCGCGCCGATCACGATGATGTTCTCGGCTTTATCACTCAATCCGTCCATCGCCACCAGCAACTGGTTCTGGGTGGTGTTGCCTTCGCCGCTTCCAAACTGACTGAAAGTCCGGCGTGACCCCATCGCATCCAGTTCGTCGATAAAAACGATGCAGCCGCCAAAGCCATAGGCAAGGCGCTGGGCTTTCTTAAAAAGCTGGCGTACGCGGCTCGCGCCCACCCCCACAAAGATCTCGTTAAATTCACTCGCCGCCATCGATAAAAATGGAAGCCCGGCCTCGGTCGCGATGGCTTTGGCCAGATAGGTTTTCCCGCATCCCGGAGGTCCCATCATCAAGATCCCGCGCAAGATCCTCCCGCCGATCTTCTTGAGTCGCGCATGGTCTTTGATCAATTGCACCACTTCCCAGCATTCGTCCTTGGCCTCATCGATCCCGATCACGTCCGAGAACTTGATATTGACGTCGTTGGACTTGATGGTTTTCTTCCCCATCTTCGAGAATCCGCTCTGGAAGACCATCATGTACATGTACACAAAGATCACCGAATTGATGATGACCATAAGGATCTGAAGCGGCAATTGGGCGAGAGTGATGTTCCGGTAATAACTTTCAAGGGAGGCCATGCCCCAGATCGACGCGACCACAAGAATCACCGCCGCAAAAATGATGGCAGCCTTCACCCAGTGATCCATCAGGAATAATTTCCAGCGACGCCATTTATTCATAAAAAACCGCCTTTTTTAAGGAGAGGTTAATGGGGAGCACCCCCGAAGAACAGCACAAATTATACCCGTTTTATCACTAAAAAAACACCTGATAGAGTTTCGGCAGAAAACCCATTCTCTTGAGAAAGGGGACAGGCAGATTTTCGGGGTCTGGCTCCATTTTGGATTTTATAAAATGGTGCCTGACCCCTTTGTTTTAAAATCAGCCTGTCCCCATTACCACCAATAATCATTCCCTTTACCGGAGGGGGCTTTTTCAGCCTCCGGCGCGGAAGTGGACTGCGCCGCAACTTCAGGGTTCTGGGCCTGTTCTGCTTCAGGCAAAGACTCTGGCAAGGATTGGGGAACCGTTTCAACAAACGCTTCCGTTTGGGGTGCCGTGGCCGGCTCTTCCCACCATCCTGCAGTATCCGCGGAGGAGGGAGCCTTTTCGGTCATGATTTCTTCTGCTACTGTCTTTTTTGCTTTTTCATACGGAGGGTCTATAAAAAAGGTTTCCCGGGGAGAGTTTTTGACATGGTACAAAAGCGGCCCCTTTTTCCCGTCCTTTTCCTCTTCCTTCTTCTGCTCGTAAAGGATCGGATTGGTCTGAGTGTCCCGGACAGGATCCTCCGACCTCCGGATCGATCCTACATTGAGACCGGCGAGTACGCTCAAAAAGATGAAAAACAACACGTTTCTGTTCATGTACAGAGGATACCTGATGAAGCTGGAAAACGCTAGTACAGCGGAAGGTGTACGGCGTACGGCGAAAATCTCGCAAGGCGTGACGCCGTACACCGTACTCCTTACTCCTTTTCGAGATATTTCTTCAGATACCTCCCCGTATAGGAGCGCTCACACGCCATCAAACCCGGAATATTCCCTTGATACATCACTTCCCCGCCCTGATCGCCACCTTCGGGCCCCAGGTCGATCACATGGTCCGCGAGCCCTATCAAACCCAAATGATGCTCGATCACAAGGAGCGAATGCCCGCGATCCAGAAGTTCCTCAAAGGCCCGGATAAGATGCCGCACATCATCTTCGTGAAGCCCGGTCGTCGGTTCATCCAAGAGATACAAGGATGGGCTGGAACTTCCCTGGGAAAGTTCGAAGGCGAGCTTCAGACGCTGGGCTTCTCCGCCTGAAAGTGTCAGTGTCGGCTGCCCAAGCCGGAGATACCCCAGGCCGATCTTCTGCAAGATGGCGAGCTTCTCGAAAAGCCCTTTATTCGCCGGCAGAAAATCCAGAACTTCGTCTACGGTCATATTGAGCACTTCATCAATATTCTTGCCCTGGCCTCCATTTTCTTTTTCTGAAAGGTTGCCAGGACTAGCCCCATTAACCTTTGATTCTTTTGAAGGAGAATGGGGCTTGCCCTGATACCGGATCTCGAGGACTTCGGGCTTGAAACGCTTCCCGTGACATTCTTCGCACGGCACGAAAATATCCGCAAGAAAATGCATCTCGACTTTTACAGCGCCATCGCCCTCGCAGACCGGACAACGCCCTTTTTCGACGTTGAAAGAAAAATGACCTGCGTCGAATCCTTCGCGCCGGGCCTCAGGCGTCGCCGCAAAGATCTTCCGGATATCTTCAAACGCCTTCATATAAGTCGCCGGGTTGGAGCGGGGCGAACGGCCCAAAGGCGACTGGTCGATCAGCACCATCTCCGCCAGAGGCTCGAACCCGCGGAGCTTTTCCACGGTTCCGAGCTCCTCCTGCGATACCGGACGGCCTTTGAATTTCAAAAAATGGTTGTAGAGGATCTCATAAAGAAACGTGCTTTTTCCGGAACCGGAGACGCCCGTCAGGACCGTGAATTTCCCGAGCGGGATCTCCACGTTGATGCTTTTAAGATTGTGCGCTTTCGCGCCCTGGACCGTGATTTTTCTCTTATTTCGAACCGCACGCATTACATGGTTCGATGCATGGTTGAGAGGCTTGTCATTCCCGCGAAAGCGGGAATCCAGTCTGGATCCCCGATTAAAGCGTTCGGGGATGACAGATTGAAAAACTACGGACGAACTTGCCCCATGACGCTCCAGAATACGCTTCCCCGATAAGTACTCACCCGTCACAGAACCCGGACATTTCTTGAGCTCATCGACGCTTCCCTGAAAAATAAGCTCACCGCCTTTGGCGCCTCCCGCAGGCCCCAGATCGATCACACAATCCGCAGCGCCGATCATGGTCCGGTCATGTTCGACGACCACGACGGTATTCCCGAGATCGCGAAGCTTCCGGAGGAGCGCGATCAGCATCTGATTGTCGCGCTCATGAAGCCCGATCGAGGGTTCATCCAGCACATAAAGCGTGTCGACCAAAGCGGAGCCCAGAGAACTCGCCAGATGGATACGCTCGACCTCCCCGCCTGAAAGCGTGCGGGACATACGGTCGAGCGTCAGGTATCCGAGCCCGACGTCTTTTAAGAATCGCGTGCGATTGAGAAGCTCCGTCTGAACCGGCCCCACCTTTTCTTTTTCTTCCGGGGTAAGTTCGAGCGTCTCAAGAAATTTCAAAAGATCCTGGATGCTCAGGGCCTGAACCTGGGCGATGTTCTTGCCCTGGCTCAGCATCGAATGTTGTTCATTCGATGCGTCTTCGGCGGGAGCTTGAGGCTCCCGTCCGAGACGAAAGTCGAGGGCCTCTGTTTTCAGACGCGTCATATGGCAAGTTTCACAGGGCGCGTAACGGCGATAACGGTTAAGGAAGATCCTCACGTGCATCTTGTAAGTTCTTTTGTTCATGTATTCAAAAAATTCCCGGACACTGACAAAATCGTCTCCGGGATAACCCTCAAGGATCCATTTCCGGACCTGGGGCTTGAGTTTCTTCCAGGGCATCCGGATCGGGATGCGTTTGCGCTGGCAAAAATCGAGAAACTGTCCCTGCTCCCAGCGGGTGCTGGCCTTGGTCCAGGGCTCGATGGCCCCGTCCTTGATCGACTTGGCGCCGTCCGGAACGACGAGATCCCAATCGACGGTGATAACACGACCGAATCCCTGGCAGGCCGGGCACGCACCGAGCGGGCTGTTAAAAGAAAAAAGATTCGGCGATGGTTCCGGAAAGGACTTTCCGCACGAAGCGCAGCGGGATTTTTCTGAAAATTTCAGGACTTTGCCCTGGCCTCCATCCTGACTTTTTTTTTCTTTTCCATTACGGTAGTCAGGATTGCCCCAATTTCCACCCTGTGGAAATTGAATAGTATTGGGACCATTTTCTTTTCCTGAAAGGTTGCCAGGACTAGCCCCATTGACCTCTAATTTTTTTGATGGAGAATGGGACTTGTCCGCCACCCACGCCTGAGCTTCCCCGCGCCCCAAACGGAACGCCTGCTCCAGAGAATCCGTGAGCCGTTCTTTATTGGACTCGCTGATCTTCAAAAGATCCACGCTCACGAGAACCTCTTTTAAAACGGCCTTTTTTTTGGCAAGCGCGGCCGCGTCAAGCCATGCGCCACCGTGGAAGAATCCGCTGAAACCTTGCCGCTCGAGTTCTTCCAGGTTCTCACGCAGATATTTCGGGCTCTTTTTCCCGAACACCACCTGAAAAACAACACGAGCTTCCTGGCTTGGAAACTTTTTGATGAGATGCGCCGCCGCGCCGGAGGGATCGTATTTTTCAACCTGGGTCTGGCATGCCGGACACCTGAGACGGCCCGCCCGCGCAAAGAGCACCCTCAGATGGTCATTGATCTCGGTTTGGGTTCCGACGGTCGAGCGGGCATTCGTGATCGTATTTTTCGCCTGAATGGCCAGGGCGGGAGGAATGCCGGAGGCGGATTCCAGGTCGGGTTTGGCCATTCGCTCGAGAAACTGACGCGCGTAGGCAGAAACGGATTCAATGTAGCGGCGCTGACCTTCCGCGTAAAGCGTGTCGAAAGCAAGGGAGGACTTTCCGGAACCGGAAACACCCGTAATACAATAAAGTTTCCGGTGCGGGAGTTCGAGATCGAGACTTTTTAAGTTGTGGGTTTTAACCCCACGAAGACGGATCGCATCCAAGGGCGGATCAGGGCTTGCCCTGGCCTCTATCCTGACTTTCATTTTCTTTTTCATCATGGTTAGTCAGGATTGCCCCAATTTCCACACGGTGGAAATTGAATAGTATTGGGACTATTTTTTTCCTGAAAGGTGGCCAGGACTAGCCCCATTAACCTTTCATTTAGGATGGAGAATCGGGCTTGATCTCGCGGCCTAAAGCTTCGCTAATGGCTTTCAGAAGCTCTTTACCGCCACAGACCTTTTGACTCTTGGGGTCGATGGACACGGATGTGGTCCCGCGATCCACGCGCTTGACCACGAAGGTGATGACCCTCAGATCCGAGTCATCAAGACGGCTATAATTCGTGTCCCGCACGGTAATGATGCCTTTTTCCTTATCGGTCTCCTCAAGCTGCCAAGCGCCCTTGTCATCGATCGCTTCCATCGTCCGGAGATAGGTCAGGTCATACGGGAGTTTGTAGACGAGCACCTCATCATTGATCGGAAGGACTTTCCCGACGGTATTGCATCCGGCCAACCCGAGACCCAGGATGAGGACAAGCATCGCGGTCAAAATATTCTTCATAAGCATCTCCCATTTATTCGCCAGAGGATCAAAACCTCTAACAAGTTGTCATTCCAGAATGTTTTTATCGGGAATCCACTCACTGGATCCCCGCTTTCGCGGGGATGACAAAGTTTATTATGAAATTCTTAAAATTTTCCGGTCATACGCACGAACGGTCCGTTACTCTTGAAATTATTCGTGTCACGCAAGTCGTCGCTGAAGTCGGTGAAATTATACCCCACTCCGAGCCGCACGTATTCATAAAATTCACGGTCAATTTCGACCAAAGCCCCCTGCTTAAAAGTATCCAGGGCATACGTTTGCATCAGGATCCGGTATTCCAGGGCCAGGTCCCATTTGCGCGTCACATGGAAATTGATGCGATTGGCCGTCAGGAAGCTATTGACCGAAACCGTGTCGCCCACCGAAGTGTGGACCGAAGAACGCTTGAAAGCCAATTTCTCGACCAGGCCGAAATAGCGATTCAGGTCATAAGCGATATCCGTCGCAAGAATGTGGGCCGACTGATCGAACTGAAAACCGTTGTAATAAGAATTATCGTATTGTTGGTCGGCCCCGATATCCTTGAGGTACGTGTAGCGCCCCAGTAAATTCAGCTTGTCGTTTTTGATGGGACGGTAAGCAAAGCCGGTGCTGCACTCGACGAAGGTCGCTGGGGTGTTATTCGGATCGTACTGACGGGTATCTCCATAATTAAAATAAGAAAGAAAGCCCAGGTCTTCGGTGAGCTGATAATTGAAAGAGTTGCGCGTGACGATCTGACCCATCTTCGGCGCATCTTGATTGCGGCGCAATTCCCAATAAGTTCGTGCCCGGAGTTTCTTCCCGCTCGCATAGGCGAGACTCACGCCACCCGTGTTAAAGTTGCTGTTTTTCGTGAGCGTCATGCGCCGACGCTCGTACTTGGCCCCGTAATCCCAGTGATCTCCCGCTTTTCCCTCGTAACCCAGGATGTCTACGTAGCCGTCGCTGCCTTGATAAGAAGAATATTCGCGTTCGGAATACATGCGCGATTTTTCGGTAAGCGAGAATGAATTTCCAATAGCGGTGGCAAGTGTTTTATCCCCGATCCCGCGATCGAGGGAGCGGATGTTTGCGTAACTACGGGCGCCGTTCCCATGCTGGCGTTCAAACCCGAAATAGGTCGAATCTCCAAGAGGCCCCACCATCTCTTCCAGATAAGCGAAAAGATTATTCAGGACCTCATAACGCACGCCACCGCCGAATTGATGATCATTCTTTCCGGCGATCGCGGTCTGAACTTTGATGTACGGGAGCAGACGCTCGTTAATGTGGTAGCCCAACTTACCCGTCACACCGTTTTTGAAAGGGATCTGGTTCTCAATGCTCGGATTTTCGTTCTCTATCGGGACCTCGTCCAGGTTGCGGTTCTGATATTCCAGTTCCGCAAGATATTGCCCGTCATCGTAAACAACCTGCGCAGTTTGGGTCTCAAGCGCCTGGAACGGAGCGTAGAGGCCCGTCTCATCCAGCGGCATCAACTGACTGAGAACCGCATTGTGATCGAAACGATACCGGATAGCCAGGCTGTCCGTAAACTTGTACCGTGCGGCGACGCCATACTTTTCCAATCCTTCCTGGTCGCGCATATAACCATCCGAAAAACTCGGATTGACACCCTGGACATAGCCCGTCGTTTCCAAACCTTTCACAGGCTCCGAAGAACCTCGAATGAGATAAGCATCGTTCTGGGGCCGTGTATGTCTTCCAACCAGGGGGTCCAAATCCGTATAGCTGATCCCGCCGTCAGCCGAGAACGAAGTTTCCATTTGTTGGCCGATCGTCCGGGAATATTCCGCCGTAAGCTTCGTATTGCGCCCGAATTTTAGCATGCCATCCACACCGACCATGTCATAATCCGAACCCACGCGTTTTTCCGTCACCCCCGTCGCGCCCACCCTCAAGTGATCGCCCACCCAGGTGTAGGCCCGTATGCCCTCATTCGGGACTGAGGCCTCCGAAGAATTGGGATCATATTCATAATCGACGATCAAATACACCGGACTGCCGTCCAAAATATCGGTCGAAGTCAAGGTGTCCGACGCGGCCACGGAAGAAAGCGGCCGGGAAAGAAAAATGCGCCCTTCCTCATAAATGATCTCATAATCAACGCCTTCCTGAAGGTCATAGCTGGCGACCGTCATATTCTGAATCTTATCGCGAATCTCGACGCGGATCTTTTCGCTGCCTTCTATGATATTGCGGTTACGCGTGTAGAAAAGCGAACCGCCGGTAGCATAAAGTTCGTTGTGATCTGCCCGGTGATCGGATTCCGCATAAAAAACCTTGAACCCGCGTTTGGGATCGCCGTAGACCGTACTCGAAACCGTATCAAAGTTGACCTTGAGCCCCGAGAGCGTCCGATTGTACGTGGCAAGCTCCGTATCCGTGAACTCGGTCTTGAAACTTCCCCATTGAGCATAAGAACGGTCCATCTCGACTAAGACGAAAAGCTGCTGGGTGGTTTCCTGCGCCTGATAATCGCGTGTCGAGTTATCGCCATAGATCGGGTAATAATCGTTCGGGTTAAGATTCGTGAAAAGCGCGGATCGCCGGTCAGAGGAATCGTATTTGGCCTTCACGAGGAACTTGCCCTTGAGCTTACCTTTTAAAAAGAAAGACACGCGCCCGTCCTGGCGAAACCCGTCGCGGTAAACTTCTGACTCCGCAGACTCCATATCGCCACTCGCCCAATTGGTGCCCAACTGTTCCTCGCCCAAAGCCACCATAAAGAACGTGCTGTCCTTCACCTTGATCTTTTTTGTGAAACTCGTGGTCTCACCTTCCGGCGTCGTTGCCGAGATCGCCACACTATATTCCCCCGGTTCCACAAAGAATTCCTTCTGGAACATGCCGCTCGTCCCGTCAACCGTCACAGGCGTACCGTTGATCTCGATCTTGTTTTTGGACTGCGTTTTCCCCTGAACACGAACGACGGGTTTTGCGGTAAGAGGAATGCTTCGCTGGCCGTCCTTCATAAGATTGAAATCGCCGACCGGCGGGACCTCGGGATGGTAGTTCGATTTCCCCTTCGGATTGAGCTTCGTCATAACCTCAAAAAATTTGAGAGGTGTCCAGTCTTCCCGGTTCTTTGAATCACGGACCTTCAGCTGATAAGAATACATGCCGGGCTTGATCAAAAGACCTGACTCTGCGATCCCGGACCAGGTGACTTCCGGAGGCGGCTGTCCGATCCCGTAGCCGGTCCACACCGGCTGGCCTATTTCGTCCCGGACTTCCACGGTCCATTTTTTGATAAATTTCCCGTAGTTATTGTCGAACGTGAACACCGGCTCTTTCTCAAGAACTCCGACCCCGAGTTTCACGACATCCGGAGATATCTGAACATCCAGAGTCGGCCGCGAAACATCCACTCCTTGGGTGACCATCACGGTCAGATCTTTCTGGAAATTCTCAGGGATCCCGGAGGGCGGTAAAAGCACCGCGAAATTCGCCTTGTTCATGATCCCCGCTGTGGTCTTCACAAGATAGGCTTCTTCCGTGATAAACTTTGTTCCGTCGGGCAGGCTGTGTCCGTCGATCTTCACCACGTGCCGGCCAGGAGTCACGCCCGGAATGTGATAGAGACCGTTTTCGTCGGTCACGATCCCGATCCCTTCTTCGGTGTAAAGTCGCACCCAGGGAACGCCTTCTTCCCCTTTATCCTGGATGGTGTTCTGGTTGATATCGTTAAAAACTTTTCCGATGATCGTCCCCTGCTCGAAAACCGGATCGCCCTGGACCAGAAACTTCACGCTCGCTGTTTCCGAGAGGTCGCTACTTCCCACAATGGTAAATTCCATGGAATATTCATGCCCGAGCTGAACGCCACTCGTTACAAGCATGACAAAACTCGTATTAAACACCTCCCCCGGTGTCATCGTTCCGATCGGAATGATCAAGGACCCTTCCCGGTAAGTAGCCTTGGTGCCATTCACGCGTATCGACTTGGCGGTATAGTCAAAACCATGCGGGATCGTGGCCCTCAGCTCAACGCCCGTTAAGGTGTTCCCGGAAGCATTGGTAAAATGGGCATTGATCCCCACGGCATCGCCCGGCGCCACATTTTTTTTCGAAGCCGAGACGACCAGTTTCGCGGGATTGACTTCCGCGTTCGTCTCACTAAAAACGATATTGCCGTAAGTTGCGGAACCTCCGGAGATTCCATCGGCCTTAAGAACAAATACAACCTTTTTTGTCCCGGCCGGCGCTACTTCCTGAGCCGTAAAGGTCGTCCATGTATTCAAAGGAGCCGTATTTATTTTAATTCCGCTCGTGACTTTTTCAGAAATCTTGACATCCGATTCATCCTTGAATTCGATCGCGATAGAACCGCCGACAGTCTCTGTGGCTTTAATATCGGTTTGCGCTTTGGCTGAAAAAGTGACCAGATCCCCGGCCTTCACATTGTTATTGGCCTGAAAAGTGTAAGAATTCCTGTAAAATCCAATATCCTGATAGTACGCCTTCAAATGAAGCGCTTGGGTTCCGGACGAGGCTGCATAGCCGTTGCCAATAAGGGTGGCATTACTCCAAAGATCCGGCAAAAAAACGCATGCGGCAGGCCATCCCGCGGGATCAGCTCCGGTGCAAGGATTATCAAAGTTCTGCTGCCAGTTGTTTTCCGATCCATTTCCCAATGCTGTGCCAAAATTAGAATTCCCAAGAATGTTCGCGAAGGCAAACGGCACATTCAAGCTCATGAGACAGACGAGGAAACAAACAAGCGGAAGGAGGGTTTTCTTTCTTCCGCTGCTTTTTTGTTTTTTTGAGGATTGCACGTTCATGAGATTCCTGGGATTTTGATTAAAACCGGCGGCTCGAAAACTTGACGCCGGCGCGAAGGTCGTAATTAGGGACCAGGGCGGGCTCACCATTTTGTTTGACGCGCTGCGCGCCGCCGATACCGTCATACTCCACAAAGACCGCGGTCTTGGAAAGCCACTCATTCTCTTTCCACTTGTAGGCCATGAAGGGCATCCAGCGTACTCCGGCCGCCATAAAGTACTGATTCTGATACCAGAACGAAAAAGAGGCGTTATTGACATGCTCGAAACGCATGTACGGCATGAGGATGATCTCGTCATTGATGTAGTTATGCGGGATCGGGATGCCGGGGAGCTTGATGCCCAGGGTGATCGTGGAATTCGCAATGAAGGCGTTGAAGCTTTTTTCGGAACTGAAACCGGTTTTTGAAACGTAGTAATTTCCGAAATATTCGCCCCAGACATACTGACGGAGATAATCCGTGAACTTTTCGGGCCGACCTTGATCCAACGGCGGCAATTCCGTACCCCATTCGTAGTAACACTGAACACCCCAAATAAGATCGGAGTCCCGGCTGTTAGTAATATTGTCTTTTATGTTATAAAGATTGCCGTACTTGATGTAGAAACGGTAATTGCGCATCCACTCCAGGATGGGAATCCCTCCGAACGGTTGAAAATTCAAAAGCCAGGGATTGCGCGCCAGCGGCCGCCATTCCAAACCCGCGAAAAGCTGTAAATTGCTGGCGTAATCCGCAGAATCGGATTGCAAGGAAACCGTTTCTTCAATGAAAGGATCGATGTTATGCAGAGGAAAACGGATACCGCTGAAAACGAGGCGATTGGTCCAGTAACCCACCTGCGTGTCAAAATGGTTCGAAGCAAGATTGGTCATGCGCCAGCTGGTTTCGCCAAAGGACTGCCAGGTGATCGGTGTACCGCACGGCGCTCCCTGGAGGACCCCGTACATTTTCTCCCCGATGCCCAACTGGTCGGTAAACTTGAGAATTAGCTCTTCTTCTTTCTGGAATTGTGCGGGCGTTTTCACCTCAACGGGTTTTTCCGCCTCGGGGATATAGATCGGTGCAGCCCGAACGGCTTCGGCAAAATTACCACCCTGTAACTCCACGTTTGTCTTGCTGGCAATGATCGCGGTCATCGCTTCTTGAGCTGACACGAACGCCCGCTCCCCGACCCAATAAAGTTCCGTGACCTGACCCTTCGTGTTCGGGATAGAAAGCTGGCGAATCTCAACCCCTTCGAAGTTAGCGGTCTTGAGGTTCTTTTTGATGTAATCGTCGATGGCTTTCATGTCTTTGAGCCCGGAAAGAGGACGGGACTTCACAGTGCCGCCTCCGAAATCTGTCACAATGAAAAATTCGGCGTCCTGCTCGCGGGAATGGTTCTTAAGGACGGGAAAGCCGCGGACCTCGTTTACTTTATGATCAAGCTTTTGCGGGGCCGGAGCATAAAAATGTTCGGCAAAAAGGTTCACGGCAGGCTTGGCAGGCAGCACGGAAGCCGGGGCAGGTTTTTTTTCGACAGCTGGAACGATCGCGGGTTTTGCCTCCGTGGCCATACTCACCGCGGGCTTTACTTCCGCGACAGGATTCGCGACAGGCTTGACCTCACTTGCGGAATCGGCAGGCTTCACTTCAACGGACGGGGTGTTTTCCTGGGACAATAAGGGGAAGGCCGCGGACAGAAAAAGGGCGATGAAGAATATTAAAAAGTTTTTAATTCTCATCGCCGATAAGTTTTTTCTTTTTGTTATAACGCATTGAAAAACTTAGGGAAAGGACCTCTTGGCTAGGCCATGCCCAGCACATGTTGCATATGATAAAGACCCTGCTTCTTTTTCGCAAGGAATTTTGCGGCCAAAAGAGCGCCGCGGGCGAAAGCCTCCCGTGAGGAAGCCTTATGGACCAATTCGATCCGTTCCCCGTCTCCGAAGAAGGAAACTGTATGGTCCCCGACAACGTCCCCGCCCCGGAGCGCAAGCACCCCGATCTTGCCTTTTTCACGGGCCCCGGTCTCCCCGGCGCGGCCGTACACCACATCTTTTTTCATATCCCGGCCGCGGGCCTCAAGAAGGATCTCCAGAAGCTTCAGCGCGGTCCCGCTCGGAGCGTCTTTTTTCATCCGGTGATGGACCTCCATGATCTCAAGATCATAGCTCTCGTCCAGAACTTTCCCGGCGAGTGCCGCCAGCCGGAAAAGCAGGTTCACCCCCACGCTCATATTCGGGGATTGCACGATCGGGATCTTGCGAGAAGCGATCTGAATTTGCTTGAGTGTCGCCGCCGGGATCCCGGTGGTCCCGATCACATAGGCGGTGTGAGTTTTCACGGCCGCCTTGAGATTTTCCGGAAGCGCCGAAAAATGGCTGAAATCGATCAGAACGTCGGCGTTCTTAAGAGCGGCCGTCGCGTCTTGTGTCACTTTCACACCCATCAGATCGCCACCGATGACCGGCCCAAGATCCTGGCCCAGACTCTCATGCCCGCGCTGCTCCAGACCGCCCACGATCTTGAAGGCCTTGTCCTGGCTTGCCAGCTGAAGAATCGTCTTCCCCATCCGTCCCGAGGCGCCCGCCATCACAAGTCTGATCATTTCACAACCCCCAGTTTTTTAAGGACTTCCACGAGCTTTTTCTCATTCTCCGGACGCATCTCACAAAGCGGCATGCGGAGTTCCGGCTTGATCTTGCCCATCATCCCGAGCGCCGTTTTGACGGGGATCGGGTTTGTTTCGATGAAAACCGTTTTGGAGATCGGGTAAAGCGTCTTGTGGATCGAACACGCCTCTTCCATGTTCCCGGCAAGCGCCGCGGTCACCAACCCCTTCACAAGTTTCGGGACGATATTCGCAACCACCGAGATCACGCCCCGCGCTCCAATCGCGATCAAGGGGAAATTGAGAGAATCCTCGCCCGAAAGAAGCGGCAAGTCGCAAAGCTGCATGATCTGATCCGCCTGGTCCATGCTGCCGCTTGCTTCTTTGATCGCGACAATGGTATCGATCTTCGAAAGTCTCGCTACAGTCTCGGGAGCGATAGAAACGCCTGTGCGGCCCGGGACGTTATAAAGCACCATCGGAATGTCCGCATGGCGGGCCAGATACTCGTAATGACGGTAAAGACCTTCCTGCGTCGGCTTGTTGTAATAAGGCGTCACGACCAACACACCATCGGCCTTGATCTTTTTGGCGTGCTGCACGAGGCCGAGGGCCTCGGTCGTATTATTCGACCCGCAGCCGCAGATCACGGGAATCCGGTGGTTGATATATTCCACCACAAAGGTCATCGTATCGCGGTGCTCCTGGTGCGACATGGTGGCGGATTCGCCGGTGGTGCCGCAAGGAACGATCACGTCCGTGCCTTCCTTGAGATGAAAATCCAGCAACCCTCTGAGCGCCTTCTCGTCCACCTTCCCGTTACGGAACGGTGTGACCAGCGCGACCATCGAACCTTCAAAAACAGACTTTTTCTTGCTCATAAATAATCCCTCACAAATCCTTAACTGCGTTATTTTCGAATTTTAATCACCAATAACCAAGAAACAAGATCCAAACAAATTCCAATATTCAATCACCAAGCCTTGATTGTTTTTTGGCGATTGGTGCTTGTTTGTTTATTGCATCTTGGATCTTGATGTTTTATTTCGGCTTCAGCCGAAATAGTCCCCTTTGTAAACGAATTGGGCTTTGCCTTCCAAAAATACTTTGGTGATCTCGTTACCTTTTTTTTGCATATCGATCCGGAGTTTCTCGCCGCCCTGGGTCACGACGCTCACAGGCGACTGAACATGGCCCTTGAGCACGCTCACGACCGCCGAGGCCGTGGAGCCTGTGCCGCACGCCAAAGTTTCGTTTTCCACGCCGCGCTCATAGGTCCGCACCGCGATCTCTTTTTTGCCTTTGACTTCGACGAAATTCACGTTCGTGCCGAACGGCTGGAAACGCGCGTGCTCCCGGATCGCCTTCCCGGTCTCAAGAACTTCGGCCTTTTCGAGGCCTTCGACAAAGATCACCACATGCGGCACCCCGGTATCAAGAAATGCGTAGCGGATCTTCTGCTTCCGCAACTCCAGAACACCGTCCATTTCAAAAACGCGTGGCTTGGTCAATTGAACTTTAATGTTGTTCTTCTGCCCGACTTCCGCTTCGATCAGCCCCGATCCGGACTCGAAGTTCATCCGCGAAGAATATTTCAAAATTTCATGGGCGTAGAGCGCAATGCAACGGAACCCGTTCCCGCACGCCGCCGCCTCCGACCCGTCTGAATTGATGATACGCATCCTGAAATTCGCTTTTTTGGAGTTCTCAAAAAGCAGGACCCCGTCCGCCCCCGCGCCCAGATGCGGACGGCAGACTTCCCGGGTGAACGCAACCGCGTCTTTCACGGCCCCGCGGCGGTTGTCCACCACCACGAAATCGTTCCCCGAAGCGACCATTTTGTAGAAAGGAATAGAGGTTTTCATTTTTTCCTTGCTCCCCATGTCATCCCCGAATGCTTCTGTCGGGGATCCATTCTCTGGATTCCCGCTTTCGCGGGAATGACAAACAAAAGCCAGTATAAGTGATTGAAGGACTTGAATTTAGGCGGGCGTATTGTATCAAATCCGCCTGTAGGCGGCTAGTACGGAGTAAAGGTGTACGGCGCAGAGCAGCTATTTTTCCGCCGTACACCGTACGCCTTCCGCCTCGCTCGAATTATACTAATATAATTCGGGCAGGTTCGAATCCGTTGAAATTGGGAACGGCGCTGGCGGAGGAATAAGCGCCGATATTCTTCGCGTAAACCACATCGCCGGCATAAAGCTCGGGGAGCTCTTCATTATTGGAAAGAATATCAAAGGAATCGCACGTAGGCCCGGCCAGCGTGCTCTTGTATTTGGTCCCGCGCCGCAAGGTCTTGAACTCGTACTTGCAGTGGTCAAAGACCATCCCGGAAAAATCCTGGTAAACACCGTCATTCAAGTAATAGAAATTCTGGTTATCCCGGAACGCGCGTCCGATCACCTGCGTCACAAGGATCCCCGCCGGCCCCGCGAAAAAACGCCCCGGCTCGGCGATAAACTCGACCTGTTTTGAAAAAAGCGCTTTCATCTGCTTGCGGATCTCGGCCGCCATGCGCTCGAAATTAATGCCGATCTCGTTCTCGAAATGCTGGATCGGGAACCCGCCGCCGATATCGACGATCTTAAGCGGCATATCGTTCTCTTTCGCTTCCCGGAAAATATTGGCCGTAAGCTCAAGCGCCTGCAGGTAATTTTCCACGTTCGTGGATTGCGACCCGACATGAAAACTCACGCCCTTCGGTACCAATCCGAGGCTCTTTGCTTTCCGCAAAAGATAAAAGGCCTGGTCCGGCTCCGCGCCGAATTTAAGCGAGAGCTGCACGACACTCCCCCGGTTCGCCACTTTGATTCGAACGATCACATGCGCCTTGGGGAAATTTTCCGCGATCTTGTAAAGTTCGGCTTCGTTATCGAAGGTCATGAGACGCACGCGCCGGCGGCGGGCGGTCGCGAGGTCTTCCTTGGATTTGATGGTATTGGCGAAAATGATACGGCCCGGGGAGACGCCATGCTTCAAAACCGATTTCATTTCCGCCGCGCTCGCGACATCAAAACTGGCGCCAAGTTCCGCGAAGGTCTTTACGATCTTGGGGTTCGGATTCGCCTTGATGGCGTAGTAAGGCGTGACCTGCGGAAAAGCTTTTTTGAAACGGGTGAATTGTTTTTCGAGCACGCTTTTGCGGATCAGCATGAACGGGGTTTTATGCTTCTTGAGCATGGTCCGGATAAGATTCTCAGCCCCGGAGATCTCCACCGGCTTGGGCTTGAGCAACGCGGGCGCGCTTCCGTTCCCATTCATCAACAGCGGTTGTTTCATCAGAAGTTAGGCTCTTGAGTTTTTCATTTTTGTCATTCCCGCGTGCTTTAAGCGGGAATCCGGAAGAAAGATGGATCCCCGATAAAAACTTTCGGGGATGACAATTTCTTTATTATCAAAGAAATACGATTCAATCGACATGGAAAAGGTGGGGCTCAAGTTATACCCGGTCGTCCACGAGGAACGAGTTGAACTGCCACAGATCTTCTTCTTTCGGGGCCTCGGCCCCGAACTTCAGGTATTTTTTGTTCAGGTTTTGAAGCGGCGTCCAGTCCGAAGGGATCGACACGAACGGAACAAGGTAGGGCGTCGCGAATTTCAGGATGAACTCGTGGTCGATATCGTCGGGAAGCAGGAACCCTTCCTGGGGATGCTGGATCATCCAGAGCGCCGCGCCCACGACCGAGACCGCCACCTGCAAAGTCGTCGCTTGCTGGTGCGCCACCAGTTTCCGCGTCGTGTGAATATCGAGAAGACTGCCGCACCACCAGGACTTGAAATCGTGTCCCATGAGCAGCACGCCGAGCTCGTCGCGGCCGTCGATAATATCGTCGGCCAGGATACGCTGCTTTTCCTGCATCTTGTACTGACGCATCCGGAGCTCTTGCATTGAAAGAACCGCGGAATCCGAAGGGCAATACGCGTAATGGACGGTCGGACGGTAAACGGCCTGCCCGTTCTCCCACACCGTCAGCCGGTCGGAGAGACTGTACGCTTCGCCGTGGCGGATCACCATGCCGTTGATCTCACCGCACGGCACCCAGGACCGGACGAACGTGTTCATGCCGAGCGTCCCGAGGCAGATCTGGTTTTTCGGCCCCGACTTGTGTTCATAGCCGTCCCGGGGAAGCGTTCTTTCGTGAGTCCCCCATCCCATTTCGGCGGGCGCCACGCCTTCTTCATAGAATCCTTCGATCGACCAGGTGTTCACGAATTCATTCACTTGCTTCGGTTTGTCGGTGATCTGCGTGTCGCGCTCGCTGATATGAATGACCTTCGTCCCGGTCACCTGCGCGAGCTTCGGGAAATTCTTTTCCGTGAGATATTTTGCGAGATCTTTCGCGCGCGGGTCGGAGGGTTTTTCCTTGAGGATCTTTTTGGCGATATCGATCAGGGCCTTTTTCGTAAAATGCGACACAAGCCCGGGGTTCGCGCCGTGGTCCACGATCGAAGTCGCGCCTTTTTTGTTCCCCCACTTATCCTCCATAAGCTTGCGGAGTTTCATATGGCGGGCATAAAGCGTGTATTGGGTCGGGTCGGTGCGTTTTTCGTCGCCGTAAGGGTCCCATTCCTCGACCGAGGTATTCACATAGAGAACGTTATTCGTCCGGCACCAGTCGAGGATCTCCCAGCAATCGATATTCCACGCGAGGTCGATGATCATATCGCCGGAGCCGACGTATTTCGCGAAAAGTTTCTTATAATTGGCCTCGGTCACCCGGTCGAACACATAACGCACGCCTTTTTTGAGGGCATCCTTGACGCGCGCACGGTTGTCCGCGAAATCCATGATCGTGATGTTCTTGGCCGGCATCGCAAAATGGCGCAGGACCAGCGGCACCGTGCACTGCGACACGCCGCCGCAGCCAAGGATCAGGACCTTGCCCGCGAACTTCACCTTGGTCTTCGGGATCTGGACTTTCACTTTCGGGTATTTAAATGAGCTCATTTTTGGGAACATTCCTCTGTATAAAAAGTGGATTCTCTCGGCCCTTGCGAAACGAGGTCGAATACTACAACAAAACATTTCCCCCTTCAACAACTACCATTGGAAAAAACTGCCCGGGGAACCGGTTTCAACCTCATGGCTTGAAAGGGGGGCTTGCCGGAGGACGGTCCGGCGCACGCGTTTATTTTTTAGGAAACACCTGAAAGCGGATCCCGGCATGCTGGAGCAATACCAGAATATTAAGAAATCCGGGGTTTCCGTTGCCGGAAAGCATCTTGTAAAGGCTTACACGGTTGATCTTGCTTGCCTTGGCGAACCGGGTCATCCCCCCGCGCGCCTCGATCACGTTCCGGAGCGCCATCAGGAACGCCTTCTTGTCCCCCGCCTCCAACGCGGCGTTCAGATATTCCGAGGCCAACTCCGGGTCTGATCTGAGCTCTTTGATCAACCAATCGTGATGACTGACTGCGGGAGGAACTTTTTTCATTTTCGCCTCATATAATCGGCCCAATATTCGCGAGCCCGTTTGATGTCAGAATCCTGCGTTGATTTATCACCGCCGCATAACAGAATCACAAGCACTGTTCCGTCCAATCCAAAATAAATACGGTATCCCGGACCGAAATGAAACCGTAGTTCCCAAATGCCCGTATGGACAAGTTTCATATCGCCAAAATTACCCGCGATCACCCGCTCGAGCCTCGCCAGGATCCTTGCACGCGTCCTCTTGTCCTTTAAAGAATGTTGCCATTCTGAAAATGGTTCGCGCCCCTCCGGTAATTGATAATGGAGGATCTCGCGGATCATCTGCAGATTCCCCGAGCCGGAGCTCTCTGCTTCCCGATATGACTGTAACCCATAAAACCCCTCGATGTCAACTATAGTTTACGCGCATAGTATTTATTTATGTAAATATAATAATTGATTTAAAAGGAATGTCAAGAAAAGGGGATGCCCGGATATTTTTCTTACTGGAAAGATCGGGGGGCTGGAAACTTACGTCATGCCACCTGCCACATACTGCCTGCCACTACTTACTGCTTACCATCATTCTCTTCAAGAAGCCAGTGCACCTGGCCGGTCTTGATGTTGTAGACCGCGGGGACGATCTTAAGCGCCCCTTGAGTGTCCAGGTTCCGGATCGTTTCACTTTCAGCCCGGAGGTCCCGCTCCACCTGGAACGCGTTCTGTTTCGCCACCTCGTCCACGAGCGCCCCGCCCTGAAGCTCCGGAGACACCAGCTTCACTTCCTTCACGACCGGCTTGAACTGTTCCAGGATATCGCCAAGGCTTCCTTCGATCTTCTCCCCCGAAACCGCGGCCCCGACCGCCCCGCATTGCGTGTGTCCCAGGATCACGAGCAGTGGCGCGCGCAAATGACCGGCCGCGTACTCCAGAGAACCGATCACACTGCTGTCTACGGCGACGTTCCCCGCGACCCGCACCACAAAAATATCTCCGATCCCCTGGTCAAAGACCATTTCCACCGGCACCCGCGAATCCGCGCAGCTGAGAACGATCGCGAAAGGCTTCTGCCCGTTCGTCGCGGACTCTTCCCGCCTCGAAGCATTTTGGTCGGGATGTTCCATTTTCATGGCCACGAACCGGGCATTCCCTTCCTTGAGCCGCGCAAGCGCCTCCTCCGGGGTCCCTTGAGTTCCTTCCTGCGCGAACCCCGGGCCGGCCAACACCACAGCCCCGATCATGCCTATCGCAAAAAAAACATTCCTGAAATGCCGCGCCTTCACAAGTGCCTCCTTAAATTGGATCGTTCCCGGACAGTCCCCGGTCCCTGTCGCGTCAGCTCAGGATCAGTTGCCTGAACGGTTCGGAAGATATGGAAATATCCCCGGTGAACGGAAAATCAAGCAGCATGATCGTAAAGAGGATGAGCGCAATGCTCATGGCGAGAAGGGCGATCATCACGATATGGGCCTTCAGATCCTCCATCCCGAAAAGGAACGTCAGCGAAATGGTGGTGACCATTCCGGCGATCAGAACGAACCACAAAAGAGGATGAAGACCGGCCTGCGAATCCATCAACCGCTGGCGTCTCAGCTCGCGGAAGGAATTCAGTTTCCGCACCGATTCATCAAAAAAGGACTGCTCCTTCGGGCTCTTGGGCTCATAGGCGGTGTAAAGCCCCCAGATCCTGTTCATGACCGATTCAACCTTCGGGCTCATTTTCCCCTTGGCCATGGTTTTCCACTCTTCATCAATGACCGCCTGCCTGTATTCGTTCACCAGCTTCGCCACCGGCTGCCTGAACTCAGGCGTGAAGGCCTCGGAATCCCGGAAAATATCCGCCAAATAATTGGCTTCGGTTTCCACATTGGCCTTGGTCCTGTCCATGTTCTGCCACACGTTCACCATCACAAAAGCCAAAAGAACGGCATAAAGCACCCCCATGACCCCGAGGATCGGGCCTGCGACATCGTGATGCGCCCTCAACTTGGTGTGATGAGGAAGAAAAGGACGCACTACGAACAACCCCGCGACCGAAAGCAGCGCCACGCCCCCGACCACAAGCGCCCCCAGGATCCATGTCGGCACATACAAGATCAACCCTTGTGTAATAGGCATTTCTCCTCCTTAAGATTGATGATGCTCTTTGAAAATATCGCTCGAACGCTACTTTTCTATTCTACCCGAAAACGGGTTTCCCCTTCCCTAAAGATAATACCGCACGGCCCGGGCGCGGCCCTCCTGTTTTAGGATCCCTGCTTTCACAAGCGGCGCGGTCAGCTGATGAACCCTTGCGCGATTGATCTTGAGCTTCCGGCCCAGTTCCGCTGATCCAAGCCCCCCCTGCCCGCGCAACAGCTTAAGCAGAGACTCCTGCTTCGGCGTGACTGTGATCTTTTCCTTTACGGAACGCGACAGGGCCCGGATCCGTTCATAGACATCTTCACAAGCGGCCAGAAGCCCCTCGGCGACATATTCGATCCAATAGGTCAGATCATTGTCGAGTTCCCGCGCCTGCTGGATCTTCTCGTAATAACGGTCCCGGTCTTTCGCGTAAAAATCGTCCAGCGCGTAAAAATGTCCCGGGTCAAAACCCCGCTGGTAAAGGATCCATTGCGCTCCGGCACGCGCCACGCGGCCGTTCCCGTCCGAGAAGGGATGGATCGAAACAAGCCGGTGATGGAAGATAGCGCTGACGATCACGGGATGGACCGTCCCGCTTTTTCTAGTCCACTCGAGGAGATTTCGCATGAATCGGGGCGTCACCGCGGGAGTCTGCGGCGTGTAAACCACCCGCCCGCGGCCGTTCACAACATAATTTTGTTTGACCTTATAATGTCCGGCCTTGGCCTTATCCAGCAATCCCTCTGTGATCAGGACATGAAGACGCAAAAGTTTTTTCTCATCCAGAGGCTTCCTGCTCTGACGGATCACCCACCGGAGCGCCTTGAGGTAATTAACGACCTCGCGCTTTTGGCGGGAGTCGGCCTGGACCGATTTTCTTTCACTCAAATCCGCAACCTGCCCTAAAGAGAGCTCGTTCCCCTCGATCGAAGTGGAGGAATGCGCGTTCCTCCGGATCGCTTCCCGTTCGAGATGAAGACAGACCGGGAGTTTAAGACGGCTTTCGGATATCCGGGAAGCAAGGGCCGCGATCTTCTCCAGAAGAGTCAAAAGGCGATTCGTGATCCTGTAACAGGGTGTCTCCATAGAAGAAGTATAACCTATCGTCTAGGTATCGTCTAGGGTATCGTCTAGGCCCGCGCGGTGGAGAACATCCAGAGGGCGAGGAGAAAGGCTGCCACAGCGCCGACAAAGCTGAGCTCCAAGGGGATCTGGGTCGCGCCAAACGTCACCGGCACTTTCATCAGATACCTCCAGGCATGGAGCAACGCCACCGCCAGGAAAATGATGCCCGAAACATTCAATGCCGTTTTCTGCATGTTCCCCTCCTTTTGTTGATCAGCCTGCCTGTCCGCCAATATTTTTTGGAGGATCCCCCCGGTAATCAGGCGCCATTCTACTCATGTCTCTTGGGATGGTCCTGCTTTTTTTATGTTGCTTTTAATGTCATCTATTTCAGCCTGCATCAGGTCGTTCTTTTTCTCCAGTTGCTGCACAGCGTCCCGTAGCTCTTGAATGGAAGTTTCGGGTTCTTGAAGCGCTTCCAATCCTGTGGGGCATCCCGAACCGAAACCTCGTTTCATAAAATCGAAAAAAGGGTTACTTCCCGATTCGCCCGTGCTCTCCCATTCGTCTCTGACCGCCGGCGACAATCCTTCCCAGCATTTGTTATACGCGATGAGATTCATTGCGAACCAGATACTGCCAACAAGTAGCGCCATCAAAATGAAAATGATTATGAAGATAGCCGGTTTTTTACGCACGGGACCCCCCTTTTAAAAACGGTTTTAAGCGCCGCTCTACTCGATGGAAAAACTGGCGTTGACGACGGCGGTAACTTTTTTCTCAAGCGAGCTTGTGTCGTTCACGCCCCAATCGGAGATCTCGGTGGAATTGACCGGCGTGATCTGAAACACACCCATCTTGGCCGAGCGCATGAATCCGATCTTGTTGCCCGTAGCTTTAACCATGTTGTCCGCCCGGAGCTTTGCGTTCTCGGTGGCCTTGGCAAGCATCTCCACCTTCAGCTCATCCAGCTTGGTGTAGGAATACTCGGGGCTCCCGGAGTAGAATTCGATCCCCTCGTTGATCAGATCCGTAGCTTCCCGGGAGATCCGGGCGATCTTATCGACATCATTCGAGCGAAGTTCCACGAACTGCTTCAGACGATACCCTTCGATCGTGTTCGTGTCGTTGCCCTTCTCGTTCTTCTTATAAACTGTTTCCGTCTCGATCTGGTTGATGAGGATGTCCTGTCCGGGGATCCCTTGCCCCGTCAGATATTTTTGAACCTTTCCCAGATCCTCTCCGAGCTTCTTGTAAGCGTCCGCCATCAGGATCTCGCGCCTCGCGAAAGTCCCGATCCATACCGCATAATCACTTTTGATATTCTTCTGCGCCGACCCCGTCACCGTGATCTGCTCCCGCATGAATTTTGTGACGGACAAAAAGCCCTTCGAAAAAATGAGACTGGCCCCGATCGTGGCCCCGGCGATACAAAGCCCGAGGATGATGATCTGAGTGTTTTTGAGGAAATTGAGCCCTCCCCCGTCTTTGTTTTCATTTCCGGAATGGCCGGCGGGGGTGGTCCCAATCTCCTTTGTGATAAATGGATTGGAATTAGGAGTGAGATTGCTTTCGGTGCGGTCTTCCATGTCTTGCCTCCCCGGGGTTGCCCCGGATTTTTACGATCCGGGACTGCTCCGTCGGAGCTTTGCGATGGCTCCGTACGAAGTCTGCCCCGGTGTTGAGTGGTTGTGATTTGTCGGCTGTTCCACTGCGGGCTGCTGTCTGCGGGCTGTTGGCTGTAGGCTATAAGCTAAGAGCTATAGTCTGCCGTCTGCAGTCTTTGGTCTACAGTCTGTAATGGGACACTATTAACGGCTCGGTTAATCAAAAGTGAATATAGCAAAAACCAACAAAAGAAAGCCGTTTTAACCTGTCCCTTTTATGCCCGGCACCGTTTCGCTAGATATCTTTTAAAACTAACTTTGTTTTCATGTTTTTTTTAATTTTCGAAAGACATTTGTCCACATCGACTTTCAAACTATGTTCCCAAAAACGAAATAAATGCCACTCGTGCCGCTGATACCATTCGACAACTTGTCTGTCACGCTCCTTGTTTCTCTCTATTTTTTGATTCCAATAACGAGCATGAGACTTTGGCATTCTGCAATGGAAACGACAGCCATGCCAAAAACATGAGTCGATAAAAATTGCCATTTTGTTTTTTTTATTCGCAAAATCAGGTTTCCCAAAACAACTTTTTACATTCCTTCTGAACTTAATTCCAATTTCCCGAAGCTTGCGTCCAAAGCCAACCTCTAATTTCGTGCCACGGCTTTTAACAGCGCGCATTATTTCGCTTCTCTTTTTCTCGCTCACAACATCAGACATATTTAATCACCAAAAAGCTCAACGGGATTTATCTTAAACTGCAACATTTGAGCTGTTCTCCGCCCCCCGTCGCCTCCTTTTCGCTGCATACCAATCTTGCCAATTTTTAAACTACCTCGAGGCGAAATCTCGACATCTCCAGCGGCGAAAACGTTCATAGCCTGATTTATCGATTTTAATTCCCATTTACTTTTGCTATCAGCCTTTAATGCAACCAGCATCCACCCAGCTGAAAAAGGCCCACGCCCCCTAAGTATATCTGAAACAACTAATATTTTGTTTTGCGTAAAAAAAGAAACGACTTTCCTCTGAGCCTCAGCATCCAATTCATCAAAAAACATTCTTCGACCATCTCGAAGCTGTCTCCCGGGGAGAGGCGCGATTTCTCCGGTAAAAAGCTTTAGGGCTTCGATGACCTCGGGCGGAATATCCCACAAGAGAGCATATTGATCCACCCATCGCTTATCCACCTGATTAAACCCCGCAGGGTTACTAACAAGTTTTATTGAAAGGTTCTCCGCTGCCACGCCCTCTTTCATGTAAATTGTAATTTTTATCTGAACGTCCGTCTTGAATCCATGCAACTTACACGCTTCCACCTTCTCAATTTGCTTTAACGCATACCCCATAATAACTAGCCATGTTTGAGAATCGGCATCGCTTTTCCAGCTGTGAAATTTTTTGACAATATCATCTTCGTTTCGAAAACCATTTCTTGCCGTCCTCGAACCTAAGGAAATTAGATCCTGTTTTTTCGACATGTAGCTCCTTTTTTCCCATAGCTCATAAAGATGATTTTTCTAATACGGCTTGCACCTTTCCAAAGATTTTTTTTATTACTGGGACGACCACGCTATTCCCACACTGCTTGTATGCTTGATGAGTTGTTGTGCCCTTTGGAAAATGGAATGCCTCTTGGAAACCAAGAACTCTTAAGCATTCCCTTGGCGTTAGTTGACGAATATGCCCGTTTATCAAATAGGCTCCTGTTTTTCCAGCCGCCCCGCCACCATAAGCCGACAATGTTATAGCGTGCCCCTCTTCAGAATATATCCTCTCCCCCTGGCCACCTTTGTTAATTATGCCAACCCTGATCGGACGGCAAGGATTTGGGTTGAGCAACATCCTTTGGGAGATTGCTTTTTTAGCAAGCTTGATATCGTCGCGCAAAAGATGGAAATCTTTGGTTGCCGCCTCTGGCTCCGCAATATCTTTTAAACTAACTAAAGTATAAGTAGGCTTTGGGAATTCGAAGTTTTTGATTTTTAAATTTTTCCGGAAGCAAACAAAATAGACCCTTTCTCGCTTCTGTGGTACGCCAAAATAACTGGCGTTCAAAACATCGTGAAAAACATCATATCCAATCTCGTCTAAAATACGGTATATGGTCTTGAGCGTTTTCCCATCGTCATGTTTAACCAGGTTTTTTACATTTTCTAAAAAAAGAACTTCTGGCTTATGAAAATCAGCTATGCGAGCCACGTCAAAAAAAAGCGTCCCTCTCGCATCGCTAAAACCGTGCTGTTTTCCAGATATGCTAAATGCTTGACAGGGGAATCCCCCGCAGAGAATATTGTGCTTAGGCATGTTTTCCGCTTTAATCTTGGTAATGTCCCCCGCGGGCTCTTCGCCGAAGTTTTCTTTGTATGTCTTTGCAGCGTATTTATCCCATTCCGAGCTGAAAACACATTTCGCTCCAAAACTTTCTAATGCGGATCTAAATCCGCCTATGCCTGCAAAGAGATCGATGAAAGTTAATTTCATGGCGTTTTCCCTCTTACTGCTTTATTTAAAAAGATAGTGTTGAAAATTCGCATAGACCCTGGACAAATCGCAAATCCCCCATGCATTTCGACCCAATTCTGTCATTATTGTAGCCAACAAAAATAAAAAGGCCATCGAATGCCGATGGCCATTGTATTCAAAAACCGACATAGCCGGTACATTTACTTATAGTTTGTCGTACTTGGTATGTTTGCCTTTGGCTTTTGCGATGGGGTATTTGGCGGCGTTCTTGGCGAGTTTGACGTCGATGGCTTTAGCGAGATCAATGCCAAGGTTGTCGGCCAATTCAAACAGGTACATCGCTACATCGGCAAGCTCATCGGCGATCTCATCCTTACAGGCTTTCCCATGGGCTTCGACTTCCCCGGGCTTCTTCCACTGGAAGTGCTCAAGCACCTCCGCGGCCTCCAGGACCAGGGACAAGGCTACGTCCTTGTGATTGTGGAACTGCATCCAGTCCCGCTCATCCCGAAACTTCTTGATCTTTTCCGTCAGCGCTTTTATCTCACTCATAAATTCAACCCGCTTTCACAAACCTGCCCATTTTTTATCAATGCCGACGGTTGCTTTCTTGCTTCGTCAAGATGTCAATATTAACACCAAATCGAATTCTGCTAATACTGGCATTCTTGTTCTCTTTACCTAGCTCCCCTCCGCCTTCAGCAAATTGCAACACACGAATTCCCGCTTTACCACTTTGCAAATTAGTTTCTTCTACGGATACCGCTATATCGAACTCAACGGTTCGCTGATCCTGGCTATAAGTAAAGTGAATATCACGGCTCATTTCTGTCCGAGCTTCATTCACACCTTTATCAAGGCTCACTAATACATCTTTCACAAATTCTTGCAAATTCATGCGTCCTCCTTAAAAGATAATTTGAAACTACTTTCACGAGCCAGGCTACCCAACAACGTTTTTATACAATCAAACACGCCTTTCCTCGTCTCGACACCTTTATCTCGCCATCAGAGGATATCTTAATGCTGAGTCCGAAGTAACTTGCTGAATGCGCAGCTCGAGATCTTGATCCCTCTATTTTGCCAAGACCTGTTTTCCTCGGAATCTTAAGCACTGACCCATATGCTAAAATTTTCCCGTTCCTCGCACAAACAACCGCGCCATCTAATGCTGCCAAATCAGAAAGGGTTTCTCTTTCAATTCCAACTATGGTTTTTTCGTGGAGCCATTCGCCTAAAGCCAGGTCGCCTTTGGTTCGTCTTTTCCCAAGCAATTGTTCTGGATAAGAGACCAACTGGGAAATATTTCCTCTTGTTCTCAACACAACAAACAAACCTCCGCTTCTCTTGAATGCAATATCCAAAGCTACTCGATAAAGCCTCGCGGCCATCCTACCCAGATCTTTTGGCTTTGTCCCTTGCGCTGCCAAATTCTCTTTTATTATTTCAACGTTTTCATCGTGGTTCCACAAAGTCCACTTGCTTGCTCGATTGGACATTATTAAATTTCCGCGCCAAGTTATTAATATTGCGCCATTCCTAGAAAGCGCGATCCCCAATTCTCTGTCGTGATCACACATGCTCGCAAGAGGCATGAGCCAGAGCGGACAAAAATGCTCTCTTTCTCTTGTTTCCTTCTTTTGTTTGAGCCCTGCTAAGCGCACGATTTTGCCAATACTGTCTATGTATAGAACCGTGCTGTACCCATCCGTGATTGATTGAAACCTTTTCTCTCCCATAATATCTTTTGGGAAAATCGCCGCTTTCTTTTTCCTAGCTAGCTTTTCGGTTACAATAATGCCGTAAGATATCGCGTTTGATTCATAAGATTGTTGCGCTAAATCTTTATAAAAATTCAATATTTCTAGATAATTTACTTGTGGAATTTTTGTTAAGATTTTAAGGAATTCAGAAGTGATTAAATCGTAAATTCTTGAGACGTCACTTACAAATAAAGTCGATGCAGCGTTTGATAAGCTCTTAATCGTCAGGCTTATTTGCTGCACCGCAACATTTATATATTGTCTCTCATAAACCCCAAAAGCTCTCCCCTTAGTTAGGGTAGCCATTAATAGCCACGCATCATCAAATCTCACCCTGATATTAATTTGCTTATTGTCGCTCCCGCCTTTCAGGTTTGCTCCAGCCTCTTCATCAGATGATTTCCTTTTCCACTTGCTAAATTGAGCATGAGGCAACGTATCTCTAAGAAATCCTAACAACTGCTGCATTTCGTCAAAATTCTTTCCGGTGCGTTTTTTTAAAAAGCACTTCAGCCCTTTCGCGTAAATAATCTTGGAAGTATTCATGAGAAAATCGGCATTGCCTCTATTTAAATCATTCGTTCATTCGCGCTGTCTACATCGCGCTATTACGCTGATGTTAACTCTAAACTTAAGCAATTTCGCGGATTTACATCAAAAGTTGCAGGAGGTCTGGGCGCAAGCCATTTGCATATTAGTCTATAAAATCTTGGTTTTGAGAAATTATCAGCAACCACCTCCAATAAAATTGTAGCGTCTCTCCCCCAATCAATAATGTGCTCACCTGAAAACGCTGCGCTAACCAGAACTACTTGAGCATTTGTTCTTGTTACGCAAATCAGATCCACTGTCCTTTCGCGAGAAAAACTTGGAGCTAATTCACCCAACTCTGCAGGCGCCCATGTCAATTGACGGGGCGGGTGTAATTCTCGAACAGCACCAGGATTCGTAAGCTGAACTTGTTTAACAAGAATACGAACATTTTTAGCTAGCACCTTCGGCTTTAGGTTTTTGACGCGGAGGTGGTAATAACATGAAGCTATCATTTGCCCGCTTGGCGCTCGCAACGGGGCACTTACACCTTCCATATTTTCCGGTTCAAGAACTAATTCTGGCTGACGATGCATATTTTCTTTCCATAAAGCAACTACCGCGAGAAAGAGGGTTCCAATTGTTGACATTGCTGTCCAAAAAACCTCCTTAGGCGCAATAATTGCGTCATAGGCAGGCTTAAGAATTGCGGAGAGAAACCAAATGGGTGCATTTTTTAGTGAAACGCACAACGAAGAGAAAAATAGCTCCACCCAAACTTTATCCATATTGCTCTCTCGCTTTCACGAACCTGTCCCCGAGATACCAGGTGTCACCTATCGACACTGTCGATACATGTTAGATCTTCACATTTTTCAAAATCCGCCCTCTTGTTTCGGCTTCCGCTATTTCCTGTTCAAGTTGGCGGCGTTGCTCTAATTCTCGCTGCGCTGCTTCGGTAGAAAGGTGCTTCTGGTACTCTCGATTGGCTGAATTCAAATATTCCTTAAAGTGATTTACAATCTGTTGGGCTAATCGTTCTTCAATGCGTATCATCGCTGTGTTTTTCTGAAATCCAATTGCCGAAGGCCCGTACCCATATATCGCACTATAGCCGGACGGATTCTGAAATAGCTCGATCCATTTCCTGGGAGGGACCTGATCTAACTCAAACAAAAGCATCCCTTTGCTCCAATCAACTCCTTTCAGTTTTATGGGAGTAAATTGTTGCGGTGTGCTGGCTAGCACGACTTCGTGCTTTTTGGCGTCGAGATGTTGCAGCACTACGAACGAATTCTTTCGTCCAATTAACCCCTTCTTAATATCTTCGATATTTGAGGGGCGAGCACCGGGAGATTGTTGAATCATGATCTCAATCAATGAGTCTAAATATGTATAACTTGGGGCAACGGTTTCGATTTTCTGATATCCCGTTCCATGCGGCACCTTTGTCGTAAACATTTCATTGAGAATAAGCCCAAGCGCATAGATGTCAACTCGGAGATCCACATTGCTTCCCTTGCTGCGTTGTTCGGGTGCTGCATAAGAAAAATTTGCCATTTTCGAAGCAGGCTGTGTTTCCACTGTGGTAGCAAGAACATCCTCTTCGAAATGAGCAATGCCAAAATCAGCAACGACTATCAAATCTCGGTTAGGATCATACAGAATATTTTCAGGCTTAAGATCTCTATGAGTGACTCCGAGGAGATGAGCAGCCTCCACTCCATTTAAAATTTGATTAAAAATCGGCAACACCTTATCAGAAGGTATCCGCTTCTCTATTAATGCACGAAGGGTCATTGGGAAAAATGGCATGACGTAAAAAGGAGTCTTTCCATCGGCGCAAATCATTAATCCAGAATCAATAACTCGAATTAAATTTTCATGGCACTCTCTTTGACAAAAATCAATTTCATTTTTGAATCTTTTTCGCCTTTCCGTCGTTATCAGTTCTGGATAAAGACATTTGAGGGCCATTTCCTTGCCACTATGATCTCGAACCAAAAAAACACGCCCGGCCCCGCCTTCCCCAATCACAGAGACAACAGAATAATCTCCGCAAGCCGTCTCAAAACTTTTTGGATTTTTCATAAAAGCCTTTATTTGTTCGATAAAGTCGAAAGATAATGGATACCGTGAGAACGGCTACCTTTGGCTCACCTTACGTGCCCCCGAGATACCAAGTACCGTCTCACCATCGGCAGCTAAAATCAAACCGGACAAAACCGCGTTGCCTTTTCCCATTAATTTTATAGCGTCCCCATCTTTTAAATGCTCTCTAATAACGAATGGCATGCTGTCGTTATATTTTTCATTGAATTTTGTCACCTCAAAAAAATGGCTGGCCTCTTCGGCATCGATGCTCTTCAATACTGTAAATGTTTTTTCTCTCCAAGCCTCATAACTTTCAAAAACACCTCTTCCCTTTTTGGAAATCTCACCACTTTCATTGACTAAACTCTTGAGCATGAGGGCATTTCTGCTTTTATCTCGATTCGGAGAGGTTTCTTTTTTAAACTCATTAATTGATTCTAAAGGTCTCTGAAAATTTGGGTCCATTTGCCGTGATGCGCCAATTTCCTTAGGCGTATTCTTCAATGATAAAGAAATAACAGCGCTATGCGTTTTGTATCCGGCCCCAAAAATAAATGCTATTATTCCCAGTAACAATATTATTGCTCCAAGGCTAAGACGAGGTAGCATTTCGAGCAACTGCCTTAGAGTAATGCTCTTTAAATGACTTTCCAGTATTGGCCTATTCACGCCTTTCCCAGGAGAATTAGAAACACTTTTAGATATTTCTTTGAGACCATAGTCAGCAAGTTCATCAATCAAAGATTGCAAAATTGCAGACGCGCTATCCAATCCCTTTAAAAAGGCCTCATCGTATTCTGCTTCCGTAGTATACATTGAAGAAACGACGCGGCTATATCCTACTTGCCTAAAATCTTTTATATTTCGGGTCTCTTCCCCGAATATTTTTTCAATGGCCACTTCGGTATCTCTGCGCCATTTCTTAAAATCTGGGGAAAATCTCGGTTTCTTTTTTACATCTTCTATCCGCTCCTGTTGCCGCTGAAGTATTTTCTTATAATCATCAATTTTTGCCATAATCTTTCCTCTGCTTTAACTCGTAAAGCCTCTCAGCTTGTTGAATGGTACCGGGTACACCACAGCGCTGCTTCGCTGCCGTGGGAACGGCTACTTTGGGCTCACACGATACGGTCCCGTACACTGCTTCTATTTCTCAAAACAAATTCAGATACTCTTTGAAAACAAAGACCCGGTTTCGCTTCTGTCCGCTTCGATTTTCAATAGTCTGTTACAGTTCAATATTGCGCCGGGTTTTACTTGCTCTCGGTCCGCATGCCGGGTTCTAAAGGATGCAATATCGTAACGGTCTCTGAGACAGGGCGGGCTGAAATATCACGCGCCCCTGCCGCAGATCCAAACAAAGAAAGCCCGAATATCTTTTTGATCTTCTCGAGGGTCCGCGGCGACAAATTCTGGGTCCCGCTCTCGATCTTGGCAATGAACTGCTGCTTAACCCCCATTTTTTTCGCGAGCTCGGTCTGGGTCAATTGGGCGGCTTTACGTCTCGAACGGATATCCGCCGCCATCTTTTCCAAGCCTGGATTTTTCAGGGCTTCCTTTTTAGGACTCCGGAATACGATCCCTTTCTTTTTGAAATCCACGATCAGACGTTTGTAGATCTCGTCCCAGAACGGAATGCGCTGGTCGTTCCAGTCGTCCTTGCGCATCTTCCTTTTGATCTCAAGCCAGCGACGGCAGAAATGTTCCTTGCTGAGATATTCACTGAATATCTCCTTGGGCAGGCCTGAATGCCGCGAAAGCAGTAGCGCCGCATAATGGACGAAACGCTCATCCGTGGGGTCCGCGAGGATCCGCTTCGCTTCTTCTTCCGTTTTATTGACATTCCAGAGCCAGGAACTTCCCATAACTAACCCGAGACCTCCTTCATCAGTATATCGATCTCTTTTACAGACTCTCTCTTCATGCCCCAATAATACACCTTAAAAGTTGTATTTTCAAGTATTTTACATACTTTTAGTTGTATTTTTGTCGCAAGTTGTTTGTTTTAAACATGTTACAAATTTGAATGGATTGATTCCGGGGGTGAATCCTGGGGCTACGTCCTACGAGCTGACTAAAACCGCAAGGCCTTCTTGAAGCAGAAGGTTATTGAGGTATTGTTCCTTGCCGTCTTTATCCGTGTAGTATACGTCAGCAACATAGCGGCCATATTTATCATCCGACCGAGTGGTCTTGAGGAGGATCTTAGAGCCAGCGGGTAAAAGGCCTATAACAAATCGTTTTGCTTTTTCTCCCTCCGGACTGCCAAGTTCGGGGGTGTCGAGGCCCCGGAGGCGGAGCTTTTCGCGGACCTGGGTGCCGAAGCCTATGTCGATCACGGCCCAGAGCGTGTCGCCATCGATCACACGGCATCCAGAAAATTGCCTGGCAAGGTAGTTGTAAGGTTTTTTTATATTTAATTGTAAGGCTATTCGTACATGCGAACAGCTAATCCAGCCTCAAGAAGCAGGTTATTCAGGTATCGCTGCCTATCGTCTTTATCCGTGTAGTATACGTCAGCAACATAGCGGCCATATTTATCATCCGACCGGGTGGTTTTGAGGAGGATCTTAGAGCCAGCGGGTAAAAGGCCTGTAACAAATCGTTTTGCTTTTTCTCCCTCCGGACTGCCGAGTTCGGGGCAATCGATCCCCCGGAGTCGGAGTTTTTCGCGGACCTGGGTACCGAAGCCTATGTCGATCACGGCCCAGAGCGTGTCGCCATCGATCACGCGTTCCACCGTGGCTTCGTAAGCATACGAGGGTTTGTCTGTGACCGTGACGCTTTCATATTGGGTCTTTGTGACTTCCCGGTAAACATAAAACCCGCAATCAAGCGTGTGGCCGGGAACGGACGAGACTTCCCCTTTCCGGTACGTGCGGAGCGTGAGGTCTTTGGGCTCTGCCAAAAGATCCGGGACTTGTTCCTCGGGACTCGCCCCTCGTGATTCGTTGCTCGTTATACGAGTCCCTAGTCCCGAGTCCCGTTTTTCAAGGTTTTGAGCTACTTGCTCCCGGACCAGTTCGGCGTGAACGAGCCTGCGAAGGGTTTTTCCATCCAGCTCCTCCCGGATAGCCTTCTGAACAAACCGCTCTCGCTTAACCGCGTCCCCGATCGGCAGAAGTTCGGCGTATTGGGTCCAGCTTAATTCAACCGCCGGCGGTTGTTTTGGATGGGCCAGGTAAAATTGCCGCATGCGCCGCAGATTCGATTCGGAAAAACCCTGACCGCATTGTTTGGCGAGATCCTGGGAGAGCTTTGAAAGGAGGCCGGCGCCGTAGGCAGCTTTGATCGCGCCTTGCTGTTCGACCTGGACGATCCTCTGGCCTATTTTCCAATAAGCTTCTACAAGAGCTCTTCTGGCGCCTTCGTAAAGCGTGGCGATCTCGGTGACAAGCTCTTTATAAACGGAAGAAACGGGTGCGTTCGCCATCGAGAGGAATTTTACCAGAAAAGGCCTCTCGCATATAGCCCAGAGCTTATAGCTGGAGACTAAGATCTGTAGGCTATTGGCTATTTACTTGTATTATGTGCATCCACATAGTATACTTATATCAGAAAAAGGAGAAAATTATGCCCAACATGACACTTTCGATACCGGTAGAACTGAAAGCGAAGATGGACCGTTTTAAGGAGATCAACTGGTCCGAAGTCGCGAGACAAGCTATTTTTCAAAAGACCCTGCTCATGGACAGGATGAACCAGATGATGGCCTCCAGCAAGATCAGCGAGCCGGAGACCCTGTACGAGGCCCGCAAGATCAGCCGCAAAGTCTCCAAAAAACAAAAAAAGGCCTAATCCTTATGAGAGAACAGACTGCAATTCAACAAGGCAACATCGTTTTATATAAAGACCGTATCGAGGTCCGTCTTGAAAGAGATACGGTATGGCTCACTCAGGAGCAGATGGCTTCCCTATTTGGGACGCAAAGACCGGCAATGACCAAGCATTTATCTAATATCTTTAGCTCTAATGAATTAGACAAGCGTTCAGTATGTTCCATTTTGGAACATACTGCCAGAGACGGAAAAGTTTATAAAACCAGGTTTTACAATCTGGATGCGATCATTTCGGTTGGCTATCGGGTCAATTCTGCGAAAGCTACTCGTTTCCGCATCTGGGCCACAAACGTTCTTAAGAAACACCTCGTGGACGGCTACACGATCAACGACAAGCGCTTAAAAACAGACCAGATCAAATATCGCGAGCTGCAAAAAGCCGTCGCCTTGGTCGGTAACGTTTTCCAGATCGAAGAACTTTCGGTTGAAACTCGGGGGATCGCCCGCGTCATCGCGGAGTATGCCCGCGCATTGGACGTTCTGGATGATTTTGACCACGAACGTCTTCGCGTCCCTCCCGGCTCGCGAAAGGAAAAATACCGGCTCACCTATGAAAGGGCCCGCGAGATCATTGAGAGCTTAAAACGCAAATTCGGGGGTTCTGCCTTGATGGGCCAAGAGAGGGATCAGGGATTTAAAAGCTCCATCGGCACCGTTTACCAGACCTTCGGGAAAAAGGAGCTTTATTCGACCGTTCAGGAGAAGGCGGCTCACCTGCTGTATTTTGTCACCAAAAATCACAGCTTTGTCGACGGCAATAAGCGTATTGCGGCGGCGGTTTTTATTTGTTTCCTTGAAGAGAACGGCCTTTTGACCCGGAAAGACGGGAGCAAGCGTATCGACGATACCGCTCTCGTAGCTCTTACCCTGATGATCGCGGCAAGCCGTCCCCCTGAAAAAGACTCCATGATCAAGGTGATCCTGAACCTTCTGGTTTAGAGATAAGGAGCGGGCGAATGTTAGAACGGAACGATGAGTTGATCGAGCAGTTCAATCAGGAAGAACAAAAATACCGTCGTCTTCAGTTTCGTAAGAAAGCGCGCCGGAAGCTATTCCCCCGTGCTGGAAAAAAAATCCGTAAAGCCCTCGACCGCCTTGCCGAGATAGAAAGCCGCCCGCCTGCTGAGTGTGTCGCGAAGAAATGGATCGGATAAAATCCGCGAACCGATTCCAGCTCGCACAGTTGAAATGGTGTGTTACGCGGTCCGTTCGCCCTTAATGAGGTCCTGGTAGGTTTCGCGTTTGCGGACGACTTTGAAGGTGGTGCCTTTGACCATCACCTCGCAGGCGCGGGGACGGGAATTGTAGTTGGAGGCCATGGTGAAGCCGTAGGCGCCGGTGGTCATAATAGCCAGGGCATCGCCGGCGCGCATTTCGAGAAGCTCGCGGTCTTTCGCGAAAAAATCCCCGCTCTCGCAGATCGGACCCACGACGTCGTAGATCCATCCGTGCGCTTTTTCATTTTTCACGACGGGCCAGATGTGGTGGAACGCGTTATAAAAAGCAGGCCGGATAAAATCGTTCATGCCGGCATCCACGATCGCGAATTTCTTCACGTCGGTCTCTTTCACATAGATCACCCGGGTCGCGAGAATGCCGCTATTGGCCGCGATAAAACGCCCCGGCTCAAAGATCAGCTGGAATTTCCGTTTTTTGAAGATCGGGAGGATCTTCCTGGCGAATGCCTCCGCGGTCTGCGGGTTCTCGTCACTATAGATCGCTCCCAGGCCGCCGCCCAGGTTCAGGAACTTGATCTTGATGCCGCTTTCTTCGAGCTCGGCGATGAATTCCACGATCTTCTGGAACGCCTCGACGAACGGGTCGCCGGTCTCGATCTGGGAACCGATGTGCACATGCACGCCGCACACAAGCGCGTTCGTGAAACGCTTCGAGCCCAGGAATATTTCCCGGGCTTTCTCGAAATCGATGCCGAACTTGGTCTCGGCCTTGCCGGTCGTGATGTATTCGTGCGTGTGAGGATCGACATTGGGGTTGATCCGGAGCGACACGTTCACTTTCTTGCGCATCTTTTTGGCGATCGCGTTGATCTGCTCGAGCTCCGGAATGGATTCGACATTGAAAAGAAGGATGCGCGCCTTGATCGCGGCGCGGATCTCTTCGGCCGTCTTCCCCACGCCGGCGTAAACGATCTTTTTCCCGAGGCACTTCGCTTTCTTCGCGCGGAAAAGTTCGCCGCCTGAAACGATATCGAGGCCGGCGCCTTTTTTGACGAGCGCGCGGAGCACCGCGAGGTTCGAGTTGGCCTTGACGGAATAGCAGATCAAGGGCTTCGCGGCGCGGAACGCCTTCTGGAGCTTGGCGAGATGTTCGACGAAGGTCTTGTGGCTGTAGATATAAGCGGGGGTGCCGGTTTTTTTCAGGATCTTCGCGATGCGGGCCTTGTCACAATAAAGCTCGCCCTTCTTATAATAGAAATCGTGCATCTTCTCTTCGTGGAAATCAGTCCTGGGCATCTTGGCACCTCACAAGTTTTTTTTCCACTCCGCGATGGCTTGCTTCACCCGCACGGGATGCGTACTTCCGATCGTTTTTTTGCCTTTCACGGATTCTAACGCGCAAAAAAGATCATGGATGTCCGCGCCGAACTTGGGCGAGAATTTCTGCCACTCCTGGACCGTCCACTCGCGAAGCCGCTTTTCGGTTTCGATCGCGTGGCGCACCGTCCGTCCCACAAGTTCATGGGCCTCAGTGAAGGGGACTTTTTTCTGCACGAGATATTCCAGAATGTCGGTCGCGAAAAGGCTGTCGTCGTCGAGGGATTTCAAAAGCGCCTTCTTGTGCCAGGTCGCCGAACCCACGGCCAGCGCCAGAAGCTCGAGCGCGGTCGCGGTCTTTTTTACGGCATCGAACACGCCGGGCTTGTCTTCCTGAAGATCGCGGTTATAAGAAAGCGGCAGACCTTTTTGCACGGTCAGAATGGCCTGGAGATAACCGAAGATCACACCGGCCCTTCCCCGCACGAGTTCAAACACGTCCGGGTTTTTCTTTTGCGGCATAAGACTCGAACCGGTCGCGAACGCGTCGTCGAGTTCTACATAACCGAACGCCTCGGAATTCCAAAGAATGAAATCCTCCGAAAGCCTGGAGAGATGCGCCCACAGAATGGAAAGCACGGAGAGAAATTCCGCCAGAGAGCCCCGGTCGCTTACCGCGGCCATGCTGTTTTTGGCGATCCCGGAGAACCCCAGTTCCCTGGCGAGGAATTTCTGGTCGAGCGGAAGCGCGGAACCCGCGAGGGCCGCGGAACCGAGCGGCAAAATGTTGATCCTTTTCATCGAATCCGCGAGCCGGGCATTGTCTTCCTCGAGCATTTCGACATAGGCCAGTAAATGATGCGCCAGAAGCACGGGCTGGGCTTTCCTTAGATGCGTCATCCCGGGGATCATCAGACCGTTCGCTTTGTCGGCCGCGGTTACGAGCGCCTTTTGAAGTTTTTTGATCCCGACCCAGATCTCCGCGGTCTTTTCACGGAGGTAAATGCGGGTCGAGGTGATGACCAGGTCGTTCCGGCTCCGGCCGGTGTGGATCTTCTTGGCCACGGCGCCCGCTTTTTTCTCGAGTTCCATCTGGATCAGCGTGTGGACATCTTCGTACTTGTCCGCGTACGCCGCGAGGTCCTGGCCTTTTAAGGCCCGGGCCACGGACTTGAGGCCGCGTAAAATGGCTTTCGATTCCGCCGTGGTGATCAGCCCCACTTTCGCGAGCATTTTCGCGTAGGCAGCGTTCACACAGATCTCGGCGTCAAAAAGTTCCTTGTCCGTCTCAAGCGAATAGCTGAAACACTTGAGCGCCGGATGCATATCCTTTTTGAATCTTCCGCCCCATAATTTCTTTGCCATAACAATCACCATCCTTTGTACGGTGTACGGAGTACGGCGAAAAGGCTTCGCGTTACGCCGTACGCCTTTACGCCTTCCGCTGATACATTCCCTCGTACGGCAAGCCCCAGATCTTCATGAATCCGGTCGCGGCTTTCCGGTCGAACAGATCGCCCTTGGAGTACGTGGCGAGTTTTTCTTTATAGAGAGCATACTTCGATTCGCGGCCGACACAGATCGCGTGGCCCCGGTCGAGTTTGATCCTGACCTTCCCTGTCACGCGCGCCTGGTTGGACGCGAAGAACGCGTCGAGCGATTTTTTGAGGGGCGAGAACCAAAGCCCGAAATAAACGAGCTCCGCGTATTTCTCGGTGAGCAGTCTCTTGTAATGGAGGAATTCACGGTCCATGACAAACCCTTCGAGTTCTTCGTGGGCTTTCAGGAGCACATCCGCGGCCGGCGCTTCGTACACCTCGCGGCTCTTGATCCCCACAAGCCGGTTCTCGATCATGTCAAACCGTCCGACGCCGTACTGGCCCGCGACCTGGTTCAGTTTCTCGATCAGCTCGACCAAGGGCATCCGGACACCGTTCAATTTGACCGGCACGCCTTTTTCAAAAACGATATCAATGTAACGCGGTTTCTTGGGCGCTTTTCCCGGGGCGCAGGTCATGACATACGCGCCTTCCGGAGGTTCGACCATGGGATCTTCCAGGATCCCGGCTTCGATTGCAATGCCCCAGATGTTCTTATCGATGGAATAAATGCTTTTTTTCGTCACGTCGATCGGAATATTTTTTTCCTTCGCGTATTCGATCTCTTCCTCGCGCGTCTTGAATTCCCATTCCCTTAAAGGCGCGATGATCTTGAGGCCCGCGTCGAGCGTTCGAACGCCGACTTCGAGCCGCACCTGGTCGTTCCCTTTACCGGTGCAACCATGCGACACAAATTCCGCGCCTTCTTTTTGAGCGACTTCCACAAGATGCTTTGCGATGAGCGGCCGGCCGAGCGCGGTCGCGAGCGGGTACTTGCCTTCGTAGCGCGCGTGCGCCCAAAGCGCCGGCATAATGTAATCCCGGGCGAATTCTTTTTTAAGGTCCACGATATAGGTCTTGATCGCGCCAGCGGCCTTGGCCCTTTTGATGAGCGGGGCTTTGTCCTTTACTTCGCCGATGAACGCGCAGAAACAGATCACCTCAAGCTCGTGCTGTTCCCCGAGCCATTTCACCGCGCACGAGGTATCCAGACCCCCTGAGTATGCAAGCACTACCTTTTTCATAATAATATTCCTTCTTCTTAGACTTGAAACGCGTCGAATTAAATAACCAATAATCAAGATGCAATAACCAAACAATGATCAAATTCCAATAATCAAACAACAACCCGTTTGAGACTTGAATTTTGGAAATTGGTTCTTGTTTGGTATTTGTTTCTTGGTTATTGGTAATTGTCTATTGAATTGCTCCTTGGTTAAACAGATAAAGTAAAATGGCTTTCTGAATATGGAGCCGGTTCTCGGCCTCGTCGAACACGACGCAGTTTTTACTTTCCATCACGTCATTGGTGATCTCTTCACCCCGGTGCGCCGGCAGGCAATGCATCACAAGCGCGTCTTTTTTCGCGTGCGCGAGGAGCGCCTTGTTGACCTGCATGCCTTTAAAGTCCTTGAGCTTTTTTTGCCGCATGGCTTCTTCGCCCATGCTGACCCACACATCCGTGTAGACCGCATCCGCGCCCTTCACGGCTTCCACGGGGTCGAGAAAACCTTCGATCACCGCGCCGGTTTTTTTGGCGATCTGCCGGGCCAGCGCAAGAAGCTTCGGCTTGGGCTGATATTTTTTGGGCGTCGCGTACCGGATCTTCGCGCCGAGTTTCGCGGCGACAAGCATCAGGGAATGCAGGACGTTATTGCCGTCCCCCACGAACGCGAGCACCGGATCTTTCTCCGCCGGGATCTTTTCATAAAGTGTCATGTAATCGGCCAGCGCCTGGCACGGATGTTCGAGGTCGCTTAAGCCGTTGATCACGGGTTTTTCAAAATAATCCTGGAATTCGGTGATGGTCCAATGCGAGAAGGTCCGCATAACCACGCCCGAAAGGTAACGCGACAAGACGCGCGCCACGTCCCGCACTTCTTCCCGGACGCCGAGTTTGATATCCTCGGGACCCAGATAAATGGCGCCACCGCCCATCGAATAAATACCGGCCTGAAACGAGACCCAAGTCCGGGTCGAGGGCTTCTCGAAAATAAAACCGAAGATGTGGCCTTCAAGCGCGTCCCGGACTTCCTGCGGCCGGGCCTTGACCTTGGCCGCGAGCTCCATGATCTTCCGGATCTCTTCGGTGCTGAGGTCGTTAATGGAAATCAATGATTTGAACATGCATAACCCCTTTTCATCACGTCATCCCCGAATGCTTCTATCGGGGATCCACTTCTGGATTCCCGCCTTCGCGGGAATGACATACATTTATTTCTTCATTAATTTCGCGAACACACGGTCTAAAATCTTCATACCGAGTTTGATCTCTTTAACTGAAACCGTCATCGGAGGCATGATCCTCAGGATATCGCCTTGCGTCGCGTTGATAAGAAACCCTTGAGCGCGCGCTTCATCCGCGTAAGGCGCGGAGGGCTCCTTGAGCTTCAGGCCCCGCATGAGCCCAATGCCCCGCGTGCTTTCGATCACGGGATATTTTGCTTTGAGCTTCTGGAATTCCTGTTCGAGAAGTTCTCCCATGCGAATCGTGTTCGTGAGCAACTTTTCTTTTTTGATCGCCTTGAAGACCGCGAGGCTCGCCGCGCACACAAGCGGGTTCCCGCCGAAAGTTGAGCCGTGCATGCCGGTGGTCAACACTTCTTTTTTGATCTTCCGGTTCACGACAAAAGCTCCGATCGGAACTCCGCCGCCCAAGGTCTTGGCGAGCGTCATGATATCCGGTTCGAGATCGTAATGCTGGTACGCGAACATTTTTCCCGTGCGGCCCACGCCGGTCTGCACTTCATCCAGGATGAGAAGCATGTCTTTTTCATCGCAAAGCTTCCGCAGGCCCCGGAGAAACTCCTGGGTCGCCACGGAGACCCCGCCTTCTCCCTGGATCGGCTCCAGCATGATCGCGATCGTTTTGTCGGTCACAAGTTTTTTGACCGACTCCAGGTCGTTGAAATCCGCGTGGAGGAATTTTTCCATGAGCGGCTGAAAACCCTGGTGGAATTTCTCCTGTCCCGTGGCTCTCATCGCGGCAAGCGTTCTCCCGTGAAAAGAATTCTTCATGGTGATGATCTCAAAGCGTCCGGTCTCGTTCCCGTACTTTTTGGCGAATTTGATCGCGCCTTCGTTCGCCTCGGCGCCGCTATTACAGAAAAACACGCGCGACGGAAAAGACGCCTCGGAAATGGTCTTCGCGAGCTCGGCCTGCTTGATATTAAAAAAATTATTCGAGATATGGAGGATCTTTTTCGCCTGCTCCTTGATCGCGTTCACCACGACCGGATGGCAGTGGCCGATCCCGGAAACCGCCCAGCCGGGGAAGAAATCGAGATACTCTTTTCCTTCAAGGTCCCAGACACGCGTGCCTTTCCCTTTGACCAGGCACACCGGCACCCGGGTGTAGGTCGGCATCACGTATTGTTCGTACAATTTTTGAACGTCGGCTGTTTTCATAATTTTTAGCGTACAGCGGGGAGCGTTTAGCGTAGAGTTTTTTCTATTCTCTCCACGCTCTGCGCTATCCGCTAGAGCGTTATCTCCGTTCCGATCCCTTGATCGGTAAAAATTTCGAGCAAAAGGGCGTGTGTGATCCGGCCATCGATGATATGCGCTTTTTGGACGCCGCCTTGAAGCGCGTCGATACAGGCCTTCACCTTAGGGATCATGCCCCCCGTGATGATCTTCTGATCGATCAGTTGCTGCGTCTCGCTCACGCGAAGCGAAGGGATCAGCGTCTCTTCATGGGCGGGGTCCCGGAGGATCCCTTTGACGTTGGTAAGTACCATGAATTTCGGCACGTGCATGGCGGCCGCGATATTGGCCGCCGCCTCGTCCGCGTTCACGTTATACATTTCACCGTCCGGACCTTTTCCCACCGGAAAGATCACCGGGATCCTTCCGAACTCCGTGAGTTCCTTGAGAAGCACCGTATTCACGGAAGACACATCGCCGACAAAACCTACGTCGCCGTTCTCGGTGTGTTTCACCACGTTCAGGATCTCGGCATCGTACCCGGAGAGTCCGACCGCGGAGCCGCCGAGGCGTTCGATATCATGGACAATGCTCTTGTTGAGCTCGGCCAGGGTTTCGTTGACGACCTCGATCGTCGCCTTGTCCGTCACGCGGAGTCCGTTCACGAACTGGCTCTGGACGCCTTTTTTCTTCATGGCATCGGTGATGAATTTTCCGCCGCCGTGAATGAGAATGGGCCGGATCCCGACATAGCTCATGAAGACAAGGTCCTGGAGCACCATGTCACGGACTTCCTGATAGGTCAGGGCCGCGCCACCGTACTTGATCAGGATCTCTTTACCGCGGAATTTCTGGATGTAAGGAAGCGCCTCGACCAGGGCCTGCGCTTTTTCGATGTATTCTTTCATTTTTTTAGCGTAGAGGGTGGAGCGTTCGGCGTTTAGAAAAAACTTTTTTCCTATACGCTCTACGCTATCCGCTCTTTCCTTTTTTAGGAGTATGCAGCGTTGATCAACACGTACTTCGTCGTGAGATCGCAGGTGATGAACTCCGCCCGCCCGCGGCCCTTTCCGATCACGACATCGATCGTGTATTCTTTTTTCTGCAGAATGCGCCGCGCCTTCGGAAGATTCAAGACCCGCAATCTTCCCAGGTTGACCACTTGCGCGTCCCCGAACCAGATGCTCAGATGGTTGGGATTGAAATCCACGCCGCTGGCGCCGACCGCGGCCGCGATGCGACCCCAGTTCGGGTTCGATCCCGCAAGCATGGTCTTGAAAAGCATGGAGTTGGCGATCTGCCGCGCGGCCCGTTCGGCGTCCGTAGGCGTCTTCGCGCCCGAGAGCCGGAGCCGGCATACATGCGTCACGCCCTCGCCGTCCGTCACCATTTCGTGGGCAATATAGCGCATGACTTCTTCCAGGGTTTCCCGGAACATCCAGTAATCCTTGCCGATCTTCTGGATCGGAGGATTTCCCGCTTCCCCGTTCGCGAGGCAAAGCACCATATCGTTCGTGCTCATGTCATTGTCGATCGCCATCTGGTTGAACGTATCATCCGCCGCGTGGCGCACCGCCCGCCGGAGAAGCGATTTCGTGATCGCGCAATCGGTCGTGATAAAGCAAAGCATGGTCGCCATATTGGGATGCACCATCCCGGCGCCCTTCGCGCATGCCGCGATCGTGACTTTTTTTCCTCCCAGTTCCACCGAGAGCGCGATCTCTTTACTGGAAAGATCGGTCGTCAGGATCCCTTTGGCCGCGCCGTGGCCGCCGGTTTCAGAAAGACGCTTCACAAGTTTTGGCATCGCCCGTTTCACGCAGGTGATCGGGAAAGGAACCCCGATGATCCCCGTCTGCGCGAGCAGGATCTCCTGAGGCAGAACGTCCAGGCATTTCGCCGCTTCCCATGTCAGCTCATCGACCGCTTTCTTGCCGATCGGACCGTTCAGGCAGTTGGCGTTCCCGCTCGGCCCGAGGATCGCGTGATGCTTCGAGGCGTGAATGGCTTTCATCGAATAGATCACCGGCCACGCCTTCGCGCGATTGGTGGTAAAAGTCCCGGCGGCAACGCACGGTGTTTTGGAATAAGTCAGGGAGACGTCGTATTTTTTCTTTTTCTTTTTGATCCCGGCGTGAATGCCCCCGGCCACAAAACCCTTCGGCGTGGTCACCGAACCGTTCTTCTCTTTTTTCCAAAAAGGTTTCTTCATATTACAAAAGCCCCGCTTCTTCCGGAAAACCGAACCGGAGGTTCATGTTCTGCACCGCCTGGCCGGCCGCGCCTTTGACGAGATTATCGATCGCGGTGATGATCACGACCCGACCGGTTTCCTCATTGACACTCACACCCACATCGCAAAAATTCGTGTGCTGCACATCCTTCAGGCACGGGTATTGTCCCGCGGGCTTGATCCTGACGAACGGCGCCTTGGCGTAAGCCGTTTCCAGAGTCTTCCGGATCAGAGATTCCGTCCCCGTCTTGACTTTATTTCCTAAATGGTTGACGGGGACGACCCCAATCTCCGCTTTGCTCCGATTGATTGGTATTGGGACCGTCGCTTTTCCCGTCGCTTCGACATAGATCGTCGCAAGAATACCCCGGTTCACGGGCAATAAGTGCGGCACAAATGTGATCTTGACGGGTTTTCCGGCCGCCTCCGAAAGCGTCTGTTCGATCTCGGGGATATGCTGATGCTTATTCACCTTATAGGCGCTGTAATTCTCGGCCGCCTCGCAAAAATGAGTCGCCGTCACAAGCTTTTTCCCGGCGCCGCTCACACCCGAAGCCGCATTGATGATGATGGACCTGGGGTCGATCAGTTTTTTCTTCAACAAAGGGATCAGCGCCAAGGACGGCCCTGTGGGATAGCAGCCGGGGTTCGCGATCAGATCCGCTTTTTTGATCTTTTCCTTATTCACTTCGCAAAGCCCATACACGGCCTTGGAAAGATACTGGGGCGCGACGTGATTTACCCCATACCATTTTTCATAGATCTTTTTATCTCTCAGGCGAAAATCCGCGGAAAGATCGATCACCACCTTGCCGGCTCCGAGAAGCTGTTCGGCCGCGGTCATCGCCTCGGTGTGAGGCAGGCACAAAAAGACCACATCCGCCTTTTTCTTCACCTGATCGAAGGAGTAGGGCGTGATCTCGAGAGTCATATCTTTTGCGACCGACGGCAGGACTTCGCGAAGGGCAATGGGTTTTTCCTGCCGGGTGGTCAAGAGGGTGACCCGGACGTGGGGATGGGCCAGAAGCAGCTTCGTGAGTTCGGCTCCGGTATACCCCGTGGCGCCAAGAACCGCACAATTCAACATTTGAGTGTCTTTTTCTCCTTTAAGGACGTTATAAACCGATGAGTTCGGTATTATAGAAATGGCTCTATCCTTTGTCAATTTAAGAAGTTACGAATTCGTACGGTGTAAGGCGTACGGCGCCAAGCGGAATCTTTCTAGCCGTACTCCGTACGCCGTACACCTTAGCCCCTAATAGCCGTAACACCAAATAGTGATTGATTTTATGGCAAAATATGACTATGGTACGCACATGCCAAAGCCAATATCCCCCAAAGATCCTCACAGCAAGGCCTCTTTGCGTAAAGTCCTTGGATTCCCGGTAAGATCCCTGACGGTCTACCGCGCGGCCTTAACGCACCCTTCCTTCCGGAACGAGAACTTCCGCATCACGAAGGGGCTCGAGGATTTTGACCGGCTGGAGTTCCTCGGAGATTCCATCTTAAACGAAGTCATTTGCCAGAAATTATTCGAAAAATTCCCCGAAGCCGACGAAGGCATGCTCTCAAAACTTCGTTCGATCCTCGTGTCCCAAAAGATCCTGAGCCGCATCGCGCAAACCATGAAGCTCCACCAGGTCCTTTTGATCAGCAAAAACCTTCGCCAGAATTTCAAGGACTTCCTCAAGGCTAAATTGCTGACCGACGCGCTCGAGGCGCTTTTTGCCGCGGTCTATTTTGATCAAGGCCACGTCAAGGTCGAGGCGTTCATCCTGAAACACTTCAAAAAATACTTCGATCCCAAGCTTCTTTTCCGCCTTGACCCGAATCCCAAAAGCACGCTTCAGGAGATGACCTTGAAAAAATGGCAGAAACTCCCCGAATACACGCACGCCTTCTCCGAAAAAGGCGTCAAGACCACGGTTTCGGCGGGGGGAAAACGGAAAGCCTCGGCCCTTCACAAGATCAAACGAGAATCCGAGGTCTTGGCGGCGAGAGCTTTGATCGTACGTCTGAGGAAAGAATTCAAAAAAGAAAAATCGCGCAGCCGGGGCCGGCGACGCGCGTCAAAATAAAGGGGACAGGCTACTTTATTTTCATTATTCCGTCACGAGCTCGCAAAGAAGATCCTTCACCTTGCCTTTACGGATCTTTTCTTTCAATTTTTCAGCCTGAGCGGGATCAGGTTTTACTTCAGGGGCAAGCAGGGAGCCGGAAAACAGCGTTGGGATAGGCCCCAGATGGGCTTCCGGGTTTTTCTTAAAAGGTTTGGCCATATCCGGCAATAATTTCTCCGCCATTTCGCTCGACAAGAACACATCCATCCGGAAATTCGCGAGCCCGTCAAACCCGAGCGTTCCCTCCCCGTCCATAACGTAGTCCTTGCTCTTGACGAGCAGATTGTCGGTCGCGACTTTGCCTTCCGAGATCTTCCACGCGAAATTCATTGAGTCAAAATCCTTGAGCGTGGACCGGATCGCCCCAAGGTCCTTGAAAGGCTCGATCATCGAAAGAGCGTCTTTGGGATCAAAAGTCAGGAACTTCCCGTTCGTGAGCGTCCACTCACCTTGCCCCGCCAAGGATTTACTCCAGGTCTCCGGTCCCCATCCGGTCCCCTTCACCGAACCTTTAAGATGAAGGGTTCCCTCAAGGACTTTCTCGGCCGCGTTCTTCCGGTTCAGGAAAAGCCCAAGGTCCACGCCCTGGAACTCGCCTTCGAGGCCGTATTGCGTCTCTTTGCCGCTTAGATCCAGTTTTCCTTTAAGATCCGCTTTCCCGCCGTAGCTTTCAAATTGAAGGGCCGGCACATTCCACACATCTTTCTGGTAGAGGACATCGACCGAGACATTCTTAAGGATCTGCTCCTCGGGAAAGATCCTCTGAATAAATTCTTTTGCGGTGGCGTAGGCGCTCATCCCGGCAGCGTCGTCCTTACGCTTTAAAAGACTCGCGACCGCCTGCCAAACTTCCAAAGGTTTTAATTCTCCCGTAGAGGCTTTCACGACGATCTCCGGCCTTTCGGGAAATCCTGAGATCTTCAGATCGGCCACGACCCGGGCGCCGCCGATCTCAAACTGCATTTGCCGGCCTTCCAGCATGAGCGGACCGTAATCCAGAGAAAGTGTGGCGTTCCGGAACCCCGGACCGTCGGGGATCGTCCAGGAGGCCTTATCGAATGAAATATTAAAAATGTGTTCGGCGGTCTCCAGCTTGCGAAGGTCCCCTTTCCAATTCGCCATCAACTTGGCATCTCCCTCGAGCTTGTAACCCTGAAGCGCGGGAATGTATTGTTCCCACCCGATAATGGAAAATTTATTCGTGATCAGATTGAGCTGTCCCGCCCCGGTCTTCAGGTCCAGATCCTTCAGGTTCCCCTTCATGCTCAATTCCTTGAATTTCACCGCAAAATCGCCGCCGAGCATGGCGCCTTTTTGAAGCAAGAGATCGAAATCCAGGTCCAGCGGAACGCCTTTGGGTTTTGTGAAATATTGCCCGTAAGAAAGAAGCGCCTCGGCAAGGTCCCAGCCAAAATGGAGTGAAAGATGGTCCAGCGTGCCTTCCATCGAAAGAACCCACTTCCCGGGCCCGGAAAATCCGATTTGAAAAGGAAGCGCCTTTTCAAGTCCCGGCCAATATTTCAGAAGATCTTCAAGCGCCATGTTCGAACCCGCCACGTGCATGCCGCTGATCTCTCCGGTATTGAGTTTCATGCTCCCGTTGGTTTCGATCGCGCCAAAGGGAAGTTTCACGAGCCCTTTGTGAAGCTTGAGTTCCGCCGTGTCATTGTTCCACGCGGCCGACACATTCCACTCCGCGTCAAGCGCGGGCACCGCAGCCCCGGCATTTTCCTGGGGCACTTCATACGTAAGCCCCTTCCCGGTCCCGGTCGCCGTCAATTCAAGGAAAGCCTCTTTTGCCTTTTTTTTGATCGCAACGGAGGTATCGATCTGGCCTCCCTTAAAAGAAAAAGCCCGTTTCGGTTCCGGGCCAAACCCCCGGGCGCCCGCCAGCGAAAGCTCTTTGAGTTCCACCACCATCGACCCGCTCGCCTTCTCCCAGTTCCACTCTTCGACAGAATCCAGCACCACGTTCCCTTTGATCACAAGCGCGTCCGGTTTTCCGGCCATGGCCGAAGTAAAACGGAACGGGATAGGGATCTTCGGGCCAACGGCCCCGACCTGAAGCGAGAAATTTTCGAAACGCACCGGATTTAAAAAATCCAGGCCCGGGAAGGAAGCTTCCGCTTTTCCGGATTGCACATAAAAAGCCGCGGGCTCCACGTGTCCGAAAAGAAGGGGCAGGATATTAAAATCAAATTGGATCTTTTCCGCTTCCACCACAAGCGGGTGATCTGAAAAGGTCAATTGCGCGTTTTCAAAAACGATCTTCGGCTGGGGAAAATAACCGACACGGGCGTTCTGGTATTTGAGAGTGCCTTCGGTGAGGGCCTGGACTTTTTGGATCAGAAATTCATGAAGTTTTGCGGAGGGAAGAAGACGATGGGTTTGAAACCAGAGGGCTGCGATAAAAAAAACGAGGAAAAGAACGGCCGCGAGCAGAAACGCCTGTTTTTTTTTCATGGCTCCTGATCTCTTGGATAGAAAGGCGCCCCTCGCGATTATTGATTCGAACTTAACGGCATCCCGCCTACCGGATTGCAATTGTAATCGTCCATGAATCCCTGGCAACCGGACAGGATAAAAACGAGCGCGAGGAAAAACAGCCCGAGAATGACGGGCCGCATTAACGCTTGGTGAACTGGAAGCTTCTGCGAGCGCCTTTACGACCCGGTTTCTTTCTTTCTTTTTCTCTGGGGTCGCGGGTCATGAAACCGCCCTTGCGCATCGTGACGCGCATTTCGGGGTTCAGCCCAACGATCGCACGAGCGATCCCGAGTTGGATCGCGCCAGCCTGGCCTGCGACTCCGCCGCCCTGGACGCGGGCGCGAACACGCACCTGCCCGAGAAGATTTGCGGATTTGAGAGGCTGCTCCACAAGCATCTGGAGGTTCGCGCGTTTCAGATATTTTGCGGAATCCTGCCCGTTGACGATAAAACCTTTTTGACCCGGGAAAACCCATACGCGAGCAATGGCAGTTTTACGGCGTCCTGTGGCATACATCAGTGTTGCGGGAGCGGTCATACGGATTAAACCTCGATCTTAATGGGTTGTTGCGATTTATTCCGGTGTTCAACGCCGGGATAAACGCGGAGTCTCTTGAGCATTACATCGCCGATCCGGTTCTTCGGAAGCATGCGCTTGACGGCCCTCATGATGATCTCGGCCGGGTTCTTTTCCATGAGCTGTTCATAGGTATAGGTCTTCAAACCGCTCGAAAAACCAGTGTAATGGGTGTAGATCTTGTCTTCCTTCTTGTTCCCCGTTACGTGGACCTTTTTCGCGTTGATCACGATGACTTGATCCCCGGTGAGTTTGTCCGGCTGAAAGCAGGTCTTGCCTTTGCCGATCAAAAGGGACGCGATCTTGGTGGACATCCGTCCGAGAGTCTTCCCGTCGGCGTCGATCAGATAAGTCTTCCGCGCAATGTCTTTTTCAGTAGGGATAAAAGTCTTCATTGTTGTCTTTTCTGTTTAGTTTGGAACAGGTAGTCGGAAAGGCGAGAAACCTTCTTGCGACTCAAAGTGTATTGAAAAGTCCGCGGAGTATAGCAAAAACCCCTCAGGGTGTCAAACTTTTACCTTTTTTTATTTATCCGGCATTTCCCGCCCGAACCCCGGCAAGAAACACCCTTAGGGATCAAAAAACCGCGGGTTCTTTCGAACCCGCGGCAGGATTGCCGTCCCTGGTGAAGCCCCTCTAGGCGAAGTTTTAAAAAGAGTTCCTTATTTCAAAAAATTTAAAAATCTGTATCTGCCCCAAGCCTAACACATAATCCGCGTTATACAAGGCCTTGGACTTTTTAAAATGCCCCCCGGGATCAATACGTAACCCTAATCAGGGTAAGGCCTTCGGATGAAGCGGTCATTCCGGCAAGGCGCCGGTCTTTAGCCTTGAGAATAGCAGTTATATCACTGGCTTTTCTTTTTCCACGCCCGACTTCAAGGAGCGTACCGGCCATATTCCGGATCATGTGATAAAGGAATCCGTCCGCCTCCACACACATAAGAATGAGGTGCCCTTGTCGCTTGATCTGAAACCGCTTGATCGTCCGAACGCAGGAAGTTCCTTTTTTGAGGGCCGATACGGAAGTGAAGGACCGGAAATCATGTTTCCCCAAGAACGCCTTGGCCGCTTGCCGCATCTTCGCGACATTTAAATGGTAAGGAACATGGGACGCGCGGCCGGCGATAAGCGGAGAGCGGCAAGGATGATTCCAGATCCGGTACTCGTAAACCTTGGAATGAACACTGTAACGGGCGTGAAAATCAGGCGGAACTTCTTCGATGGTTTTGACCACGACAGCCTGCGGCAAAAGAGCGTTGAGGCCTTTTTGGATCTGCCAGAGTTCGTGAGCGCTTGCAGTTTTGAAATTAACGACCTGCCCCTCGGCATGGACGCCGGAGTCCGTGCGGCCGCTCGCGGCCGCGATCTTCATCTTGCGGTCAAAAAATCCGGAGAGGGCTTTTTCAAGAACTTCCTGGACGGAAGGCTTGCCGGGCTGTTTTTGAAACCCGAAGAACGCGGAGCCGTCGTATTCGAGGACGAGTTTGATGTTTCTCATTTTAAGCTTTAAGCAAAAAGCGATAGGCGGTAAGTAAAAGCTTTTTTCTTATCCCTTACCGCTTAACGCTTACTGCCAGCTTGCAAAAGCAAGCTCGGCGATCTGGACGGCATTCGTCGCGGCGCCTTTGCGGATCTGGTCGCCTGAGACGAACATCGCGAGACCGTTTTTCACAGACGGATCGATACGCAGACGGCCGACAAAAATATCGTCCTGCCCCGTCGTTTCAAGCGGCATCGGGAAATAATTCTTTTCGCGGTCATCAACGATCTTCACGCCCGGGGCTTTCGCCAGAAGGGCCCGCGCTTCCTCCACCGTGATCGGTTTTTCGGTCTCGATATTGAGCGCTTCGGAATGCGCCCGGAGGACCGGCACGCGCACGCAGGTCGCGGAGATCCGGATATCCGGATCGTGGAAGATCTTCCGGGTCTCCTTCACCATTTTGGTCTCTTCCTCGTTATAGCCGTCCGGTCCGATCTTGGAATTATGCGAAAACACGTTGAACGCGATCTGATGCGGCAGGACATTTTTCTTAACAGGTCTCCCGGCCAGAAAATCCTCGGCCTGGATCTTCAGTTCTTCCATCGCCTTCGCGCCGGCGCCGCTCGCGGCCTGGTAGGTCGCCGCAATAAAGCGTTTGATCTTGACGGCCTTGTGGATCGGCCAAAGAGGGACAAGCGCGATGATGGTGGAGCAGTTCGGATTTGCGATGATCCCTTTGTGCTTCGCGATATCCCCGGGATTGATCTCGGGCACCACAAGCGGCACTTCCGGGTCCATGCGGAACGCGCTGGTGTTATCCACCACAAGCGCTCCGGCCTTTACCGCATACGGGGCAAGCGCTTTCGAGATCGAGCCCCCTGCGCTCGCCAGCACAAGGTCGAGCCCCTTGAAAGAGTCCGGGGTCGCTTCCTCTATGTTGTACGTCTTTCCCATAAACTGCATCTTCTTTCCGGCGGAACGCCCGGACGCGAGCATCTTGAGTTCGGCGAACGGGAACTTCCGCTCTTCAAGAATGGCTAAAAGTTCCTGCCCCACTGCGCCGGTCACTCCCAATATTGCAACTTTAAGTTTTTTCATATTCAAATATTTCCTTTCTTAAAATCCCAATGGCCAAGATACAAGAAACAAACAATAACCAATTAACAAAAAATCAATTACAAATGATCGCGCATATTTTTTATTGGAGTTTGAAGATTGGTATTTGTTTGGTAATTGTCTCTTGGTGTTTGGTTATTTGCCATTCGTCCAATTACGCTATCCGCTCCACGACCAGGTCGCCCATTTTTGAGCAGCCCACCTTGGTCGAGCCTTCAGAATAAATGTCCGCCGTACGGTAACCGTCCGCGAGCACTTGTTCCACCGCATGTTCGATCGCCCTTGCGGCTTTGGGCTGATGGAAGCTGTATTCCAGCATCATCGCCACCGAAAGAATGGTGGCCAAGGGATTTCCCATATCTTTTCCCGCGATGTCCGGAGCCGAACCGTGCACGGGTTCGTACATGGCCACTTTGTCCCCGACCGAGGCCGAGGGCAACATCCCGATCGAGCCCGTCAGCATGGCGGACTCGTCGCTTAGAATATCCCCGAAGAGATTACTCGTCACGATCACATCAAATTGCTTGGGCTCACGAATGAGCTGCATCGCGCAATCATCCACATACCGGTGATTGAGCTCTACATCCGGATAGTCTTTGGCGACTTCGATCACGACCTTGCGCCAAAGCTGGCTCACCTCAAGCACATTGGCCTTATCCACCGAGGTGACTTTCTTCCGGCGCTTCCGCGACAGCTCGAAAGCCATTTTCGCGATCCGTTTGATCTCAGAGGTTGTGTAGGCCATGGTATTGAATCCACGTTCTTCTCCGTTCGGAAGTTTTTCGATCCCACGCGGTGTTCCAAAATAAACCCCGCTCACGAGTTCCCGGAGGATGAGGAAATCGAGTCCCTTGACGATCTCCTGCTTGAGCGGAGAACGCATCTCAAGCTGTGGGAACATTTTTACAGGGCGGAGATTCGCGAAGGCGTTGAGCCCCTTACGCAGCCCCAGCAATCCTTTTTCAGGCCTTTTATCGGAGGGCAGGCTATCCCATTTAGGACCGCCCACAGCGCCCAGGAACACTGCATCCGACTTTTGCGCCGCAAGAAGCGCTTCCGGCGTCAGCGGAATACCGTGTTTGTCGATCGACGCGCCGCCGGCCAGCAATTCCGTGATCTCAAATTTGAGATTTGAAATTGTCGCGGCTTTGGCAAGCACCCGCATCGCCTGCGCGGTCACTTCAGGCCCGATCCCATCTCCCGGAAAAACAATTATTTTCGGCATAGTATTTCTCTCGGGTTAAAGTCCGGGGTCCGGAGGGACCGCGGACTATTTTTAATTTTTCTCGATCTTAAAAGGACGCCGCTTCACGGTTTCGTACAGCTTTTCGTATTTCCTGGCCGACGCGTTCCATGAAAAATCGCTTTCCATGGCATTTTTCACGAGGGCCTTCCAAAGCTTCTCCTGCTTGAAGGTCTTCACCGCGCGAAGCAGGGCCGCGTGCAGCGCATCGCTCGTGTAATCCTCAAAAATAAACCCATTCCCCTGCTGCGACGCAGGTTCAAAATCCTGGATCGTGTCCGCCAGACCGCCCGTGGCGCGAACGATCGGAACGGTGCCGTAACGCAATCCGATGATCTGCCCCAGCCCGCAAGGCTCATAATAAGAAGGGATGAGCAACATATCGGAACCCGCGTAGATCTTTTTAGCCATCTTCGGGTCGAACAGGATATGGACCCCGAACCACTTTTTATTTTTCTTCGCCAGGTCCCGGAGGATCTGATGGTATTGTTCTTCACCGGTCCCGAGCAACACCATTTGAACATCCTGCTGCTGGGAAAGCTGCTCCAGCACCGGAACCAGGATATTCAATCCCTTCTGGTCCACGAGACGCGCCACAAAACCCAGAAGAGGAACATTCGGGTCAACCTTGAAACCGTTCTCCTTCTGGAGCGCGGCTTTATTGATTTTTTTCCCGGAAAGATTTTTAAGATCGTAAGTCGCGTCAATGTCCGGATCGGTCGCCGGGTCCCAATCCTTCGGGTCGATCCCGTTGATGATCCCTGTCACGCTGTCCTTGCGCGCGGCGATCACCCCTTCCATCCCGCACCCAAATTCCTTCGTCTGGATCTCGCGGCTGTAGCGCTCGCTGACCGCGGTCACGGCATCGGCAAACACCAGGCCGCTTTTCATAAAACTGAACTTGCCGTAGAATTCCAGAAAATCGGACTTGTAAAGCTCCCAGCCAAAACCGGTGGCCGGAAAAGAATCCGGCGGGAAATTTCCCTGGTACGCAAGGTTATGGACCGTGAAAATGCTCCGCGCTTTATGAAAAGGCGGGTAGCCCGTTTCCGTGATCTTGAGATACGCCGGAACAAGACCGGTTTGCCAATCATGGCAATGGACAATGTCCGGCGCCAGTTTTAATTTCTCGGCGGCCTTGAGCGCGGCGCGCTGGAAATAAATAAACCGGCGGTCGTTGTCCTGGTAGTCCCCCACAAGCGTCCCGTAAAGTTCCTCACGCATGAAATAATCGGGATGCTCGATGAAATAGACTTTGACCCCATTATCGAGTTTTTTTGAAAAAACGCGCGTGGCCTCGAGCTGGTTCCCGACGATCAATTCAAAATAATCGACCGCGGTTTCGAGTTCCCACTGTTGGATATCGATCGAGCGGTAGCGCGGCAAGAAGACCGATACTTCATGGCCTAAGGCGCGGACCGCATGGGCGAGAGAACCAACAACGTCCCCGAGACCCCCTGTCTTGGCGAAGGGGGCCATTTCGGAACTGATAAAAAGGATCTTCAAAGGAAGCTAAGAGCGCGCCGTCTTATTTCGCGACTTCGACAACGCAATTCCAGCTGCCGAAAGCGTTGGGAACGCATTCGACCGGCTCCTGCGCGTTTTGCCAGACCCCGTCCACGAGATAGCGATACTGATAACGCCCGGCCTTAAGCTTCAGGGACGTCTTCCAGTTCCCGGTCGCATCTTTCTTCAGGGGGGTCTTGTTCGCTTTCCAGCCATTGAAATCTCCGCCGAGCTCGACCTTTTTGGCCTGAGGAGCGTAGAATTTGAAATCGATCCCTTGATCGCAGGTAACGGTACCGGAGCAGCATTTCGTCGCTAACTTTGCCATAATGAACTCCTTTTTCGTTGAGTGAGATGGAAAATACGCATAAAAAAACTGCAGCGAGGGGAGTATATATCAGAAAAAACCGCTTGCCAAGAAACATCTCCTCACTATAATAGCCGGCCTATGAGAAAATGTGCCATCTGCAATAAGAAGCCTTTGACCGGCAATTCGATCGTTCGTCGTGGTCTCGCAAAAAAGACGGGCGGCATCGGTAAAAAGATCTCCGGCATTACGCGCCGGCGCTTCTACCCGAACATCCAGAAGGTGAAAGCCGTCTTTCTGAATGGAACGGTGCGCCGCATTAATGTCTGTGTGAGCTGTTTGAAGGCCGGAAAAGTCAAAAAGGCTCCTTCCCGTCGTTCTTACGTCGCCACGCCTGCTGCCTAACGCGCGGCAAAATTCCAATACCCAAGGTACAATAACCAAATAAATTCCAATCACCAATATTAAAATTTTTGGTTATTGGCTATTGCTTGGTCATTGTTTCTTGGTGTTTGTGTCTTGCGCGAGGTGGATGTCCTTGATATTCAGAACGAGCGTTGCGAGACCATTCCACTGTTTGGTTTTCACGGAATAGGCCGCCTCAAAACGTGTCGCGGCGCCGGAGGTCGCGCAGAGAAGCATCTGTTTTTCATTGAGATGAGCTTGATAGTTCATGAGGCCATCTGTGAAGACCGCTTCATAAGTCTCGCCATAAAGACGTTTCGGCTTTGATCTTAACTGAAGATCGTCTGTCTGGAATACAGGCCGTGGATTCCCGACCCCGTGCGGCTCCAAAAGTTCGAGTTCCTCAAGAAAATGGCTCGTCAGTTCCTTAAGCCTTAAATCCATATCCACAGAGACATGCCGCTTCAATTCCTCAGAAGGAAGATGCTCGAGCGCGAAGGCATTGATCTTTTCGCGTAAAAGCGGGATATTTTTTTCCGCGATCGTAATGCCGGCCGCCTGCGCATGTCCCCCGAATTCCTCGAGGACCGCTTCGCAGGAACGCAGGGCGTTAAAGAGATGAAAACTTTTAATAGAACGGCCGGAACCGCGGCCGACGCCTTTTTCCACCGAGATCACGATCGCCGGACGCTCGTACTTTTCCACGAGACGCGAAGCCGCGATCCCGATCACACCGCGGTGCCAACCCGGGCCGTCCACCACGATCACGCGTTCACGATTGAAATTCACCGTCTGTTCGACCTTGCGCATCGCTTCCTGGGTCGTCTCCCGCTCCATTTTCTGACGGGCCTTGTTCTCCGCGTCCAGGATCTTCGCAAGGCTTTCCGCTTCACGAGGAATTTTTGTCAGCAAGAGTTGAAGCGCCGTATCCGCGGAACTCATCCGTCCCGCCGCATTCAGCCGCGGACCAAGGATGAAACCGACGTGGCCGGTATTGACCTGGGAGGCTTTCATCTTGGCAACTTCCGCCAACGCCCGGATCCCGAGATTTTTCCGTTCGGAAAGCATGTCCAGCCCCTTTTTTACAAGGATGCGATTTTCTCCCGTGAGAGGCGCAATATCGCTGATCGTGGAGAGCGCCACAAGATCCAAATGCTCGAAGGCCGCGTCTCCGGTCAAGGCCTGGCTTAATTTGAATGCCAGCCCTGCCGCCGAGAGATCTTTAAAGGGGTACGGACAATCCTCCTGAAGCGGGTTCAGAATAAGATGCGTGTCGGGAAGTCCGTCGGCAGGCAACCGGTGGTGGTCGATCACGATCACATCCATACCGTGAGCGCGGGCGATCTCGATTTCTTTTTTGGCCGTGATCCCGCAATCGACCGTCACGATGAGGCTCACGCCTTCTTCTTTTGCCTTATGGATCGCAGCTTCGCTCACGCCGTAGCCGTCGCGTTCGCGCTCCGGTAGAAAGGTCGTGCATGCTCCGCCAAGTTTTTCAAGCGTCCGCGCCAGGACCGCGACGCCGGTGATCCCGTCGACATCATAATCGCCGTGGATCAGGATCTTTTCATGAGCCTGAACGGCTTTTTCGATGCGGGCTTTCACTTCCTCCATATTCTTCATCAGGAAAGGATCGTGAAGCGAGGAGAGACCGGAAAAGAGGAAAGCTTCTATCGCGAGATCATCCGTGAAGCCGCGTTTGGCGAGGAGTTTAAGAAAAGCGGGAGAATATCGAGCGGAACCTGATGTATATGGCATGGAGACTGACCGGTGATAAGCGGTAAGCGTCAGGCGGTAAGTTGTTCTTCTTAACGCTTTACGCTTACCGCCTAACGCTTACTTGTGCGCTTTCCAGTCCACCACCAAAGACGAAGCCACAAAAACGGTAGAATACGTACCGACGATAAACCCGATGGTCAGGATGAACGCAAAATCCGCGATCGCGGGGCCCCCAAAGAAAAGCAGCGACAAGGACCCGAACAACACGGTCAGGGTCGTCAGAGCTGTCCGGCTTAAACATTGGTTGACGCTCAAGTTCACGATATCCATAAAGGGCGTTTTGCGCATGAGCTTGACGTTATCCCGGACCCGGTCAAAGATCACGATGGTATCGTTCACGGAAAAACCGATGATCGTCATGATCGCCGCCACCGTTGCGAGGTTGATCTCCCGGCCGGAGAGAGCATAGACCCCAAAAGCAAAAAGCGTATCATGCACAAGCGCGACCACTGCCGCCGTGGCGAACTTCCATTCAAACCGCCATCCAACATAGATCAGGATCCCAAGCCATGACCAGATAATCGCCCAAAGCGCCTTGTCACGAAGACTGCCGCTCACCGAAGGGCCGACCTGGTCGACCTTCCGGATCTCGTAGGAATCTTTGCCCGCCGTCGCTTCCGCGGCAGCACTTACCTTGGAAGGATTTCCTTCCGCCATCTTGACAATAAACTGATGGCTCTTGGCATCCCCCATATGTTGCAGCGTCAGGGATTTGAGCCCCTGTTTTTCGAGTTCGGACCTGAACTTCGCTTGATCCGGATCGGCCTTGAACTCTACCTGAACCAGCGTGCCCCCCGTAAACTCCACGCCATAATTCTCGGTCCCGCGCGCCACAAGCGCAAAGATCCCGAGCCCCAAACAGATCACGGAAAACCCGTAAGCCCAGAAACGTTTCTTCAGGAACGGGATGTTCGGACTCTTGAAAAGCTCGAACATCTTGAAAACCTTGTTCGGGTTCTTCTTGACGATGTAGTCAAAGATCACACGGGTCACGAAGATCGACGAAAAAAGACTCGCGAGAAGACCGATCGAGAGTGTCACGGCAAAGCCCTGGATCGGCCCGGTCCCGAAAATAAAAAGCAGGACCGCGGTGATCAAGGTCGTCACGTTCGAATCGAGAATAGCTGAAAGAGCGCGGTGAAAGCCGGCCGACACCACGGCGCGCGCGGTTTTCCCTGTTGCCGTTTCTTCGCGCATTCTTTCGAAGATCAGCACGTTGGCATCCACCGCCATGCCGATGGACAGAATAAACCCCGCGATACCGGGAAGAGTCAGGGTCGATCCGAAAGCCGCCATAGCTCCGGCGACAAGGATCACATAGACGAGCAACCCGAGGTTCGCGATCCAGCCGCACAAAAGATAATAGACCGGCATGAACACGATGACAAAAAGAACGCCGAAAAAGCTGGCGCGAATACCGCTATCGATCGAATCTTTACCGAGACTCGGCCCGATGGTCCGTTCTTCCACGATCGTTACAGGCGCAGGGAGCGCGCCGGCGCGAAGCACAAGCGCGAGATCCGCGGCTTCCGAGGCCTTGAAATTCCCGGAGATCTGGGCCTTGCCGTTCGGGATCCTGTCACGGATCACCGGCGCGGAATAAACCTGACCGTCCATCACGATGGCAAGACGCTTGCCGATATTCTGGAACGTCACCTTGTCGAAGATCTTGCCGCCTTCACGGTCAAGCGTCAGCTGGACGATCGCTGAACCATACTGGTCAAATCCGACAGAAGCGGTCGTCAGATGCTCCCCGGTCAACACCGGCAGAAGCGCCAGCAACACCATTTCCTCATTCGGACTTCCCTTGACCTTCTTGTATTCAAATCCAGGAGGGATCGTTCCGGCTTCTGCCTTCTGGATCAGATCCATATCTTCCGACACGATCTTGAATTCCAGATGGGCCGCCTTGCCGGCGATCTCCTTGGCGCGTTCACGGTCCGTTACGCCCGGCAACTTCACCACGACCTGATCCCTGCCCTGGGTGGTGATCTCCGGTTCCTTGACGCCGAATTCATCAATGCGGTTACGGATGATCTCCGCCACGCGCGCAGTCACATCCTTGCGCGCTTCTTCGGGGACCTTGTCCATATCCACCTGAAGGAGTAGTTGGACACCGCCCTGGAGATCGAGCCCCAGGTTGATCGTCTGACTCGGAGGGTAGACCTTCCAGAGAGAAAAAGCGACGAGGCCGATGATTAGAAGTACTTTCCATTTATAATATTTATCCATGTGAACTCCTTGATTAGTGTTAAGCGATAAGCGGTAGACGGTAAGTTGTTTTTCTTAACGCTTTTCGCTTACCGCTTATAACTTTTTTATTGGCGCAACCCGGCGATCGCGCTTTTAAGAACCTCGATCTTGGTGTCCGAACCGCCCACCGTAAGAACCGCATAATCATCCTGAATACTTGAGATCGTTCCGAGAATCCCACCGGTCGTGACCACCTTGTCCCCTTTTTTGAGCTCGGCGATCATGGCCTGAAGAGCCTTCGCTTTTTTCTGCTGGGGACGGATGAGCAGGAAATAAAAGATCACGAACATGAGAATGATGGGCATGAACTGCACTAACGGATTGACCTGGGGTGCTGCTCCTTCAACGGCTTCGGCGGCGTAGGCAATAGATTCGAACATAAAACCTCTCTTTATCTTGTGTGTGGATCAAAACGGTTTAAAAATTGCTTTTTGAACGCAAGAAAGGTCCCTTTTCGGATCTTTTCCCGCATCGACTTCACTAAGTTTACAAAAAAATGGATATTATGCAAGGTAATCAATTCAGCCCCCAGGATCTCGTGACTATTCACCAGATGCCTGAGATACGCCCGCGAGAAATTCTTGCACGCATAACAATCACAATCCCGTTGGATCGGCTGGGTGTCTTCCTTATATCGCGTGTTCCGGAGGACCACAAGTCCGTCGCTCGTGAACGCTGTGCCGTTCCGTCCATAGCGCGTCGGGTTCACGCAATCAAACATATCCGCCCCACGCTCCACGGCTTCAAAAAAATCGACCGGAGTTCCGACGCCCATCAGATAGCGCGGTTTGTCGGCAGGCATTCTCGGCAAAATATCCGTAAGCGCCTCAAGCATCTCGGGTTTGGGTTCACCCACGCTCAGTCCCCCGAGCGCGTAGCCATCAAAGCCGATCTCCACCGTCCGTTCAAGCGATTCCCTTCTCAGGTCCTTGAACGTCCCGCCTTGAATGATGCCAAAGAGCGCCTGCGATTTGAGCTTGTGACATTTTTTGGCTCTTGCCGACCATCGCAGAGTGATATTAACGGCTTTTTCGATCGAGGGTTTATCCTTGCTCGCGGCCGGGCATTCATCGAAGATCATGGCGATGTCGCTCCCGAGCACCTGCTGGATCTCCATCACCTTCTCCGGCGTCAGGAAGATCTCCCGCCCGTCGAAATAGGAATTAAATTTCACGCCTTCTTCGGTGATGCTCCTGAGCTTACTGAGAGAAAACACTTGATACCCGCCGCTATCCGTAAGGATCGGCCGGTCCCAGGCCATGAATTTATGAAGTCCTTTGAGTTTTTGGATAACCTCAAGACCCGGCCTTATATAGAGATGGTAAGCATTCGAAAGAATGATCTCCGACCCCGCCTCTTTTAGATCGCGCGGCATCACGGCTTTCACCGTCCCTTGAGTCCCCACCGGCATAAAGACCGGCGTCTCAAAAGTCCCGTGCGCCGTCGTCACCCGCCCGACCCGCGCCTCGCACTTTTTGTCCTTCGCAATGAACTTAAATCCGAATTTTTTCATAATGCCTTTACGCAATAAGCATAGCGTCACCGCCCTGATCTCGATTAATCTTCAAAGTGATCAGGATTGCTCGCCACGCTTACGAAATCAGCATGGCATCGCCATACGACGCGAACCGATAATCTTCTTTCAGAGCGGTATTATACGCGGCCATGAGCTTTTCATAACCTAAAAATGCCGAGACCATGGCAAGAAGGGTGCTCTTCGGCATATGGAAGTTCGTGATCAACCCGTCCACGATCTTGAAATCATACGGCGGATAAATGAAAATGGAAGTCTTCCCTTTGCCGGGTTGAAGCACCCCTAATAATTTGTCATTCCCGAATGCTTTTATCGGGAATCCATTTTCATTCTGGATCCCCGCTTTCGCGGGGATGACAGTTGTAGCGACGGCCGATTCCAAGGCCCGGACGCAGGTCGTACCGCACACAATGACGCGCCGCCCGGCGCGTTTCGCCGCGTTGATCTTTTTCGCAGTTTCTTCCGTGATCTCGTATTCTTCCTCGAACATTTTGTGCTCTTCAATAGGCTCCACCGTGATCGGTTGAAATGTCCCGTAGCTCACGTGAAGCGTCACGTGTGCGATCTCGACACCCATCCGGGAAAGTTTTTCAAGAAGCGGCTTGTCAAAATGAAGCCCTGCCGTCGGCGCCGCCACAGCGCCTTCTTCTTTCGCGAAAACTGTCTGGTAGGTTTCATGGTCCGCGGGTTGGTCCGGTCGGTCAATATAGGGAGGAAGTGGGATGTGCCCAAGTTTGTGCAGCTTTTCTTTCATGCCGGAACCCTGAAACTGAAGCCAGCGTTTTCCGGTATTAGGAACGGGATTGCTCAGGATCTTCGCTTCAAGCGTTATCCCGTTTTGAGAGAAGGTGAGAATACTTCCATCCGCCACGCGGCCGCCGGGTTTGAGCAATGCTTCCCATGTATCTTTATCAATCTCTTTGAGCAAAAGAGCTTCGATCTTACCCCCGGTCGCTTTTTGGCCGAAAAGCCGCGCCGGCAGGACTTTGGTGTCATTGAGCACCAACAGATCCGTCGGCTTCAAAAGTTCCGGAAGATCGCTGAAGATACGGTGGGTGCAAGCGCCGTTTTTTTTATCCACGCACAAAAGCTTCGCGTCCGTTCTTTTGGGAGTTGGAAAAAGCGCTATTTTTCCCTTGGGAAGCGGGTAATCGAGATCGGAGAGTTTCATAATCAAGCGGTTGGTTTTTCCTATCCCCTGGCCTTAAACCTTATCGACCTTTTCCCCTTTGAGGATCTCGGGAACGGGACTGGCATCAATGCGAAGACCGCCATCATGCTCGATCTTCAACGTATAAATAGTGCCGGGAAGGAACATGGAGCCCGGAGCTTCGATCTGCGCGTTCTTCACTCCGGCATGTTCGCGTTTCTTGGGGTCGAGAGCATAATTCCAGAACTCCTGCCAAAGTTTCATTTCAAACTCGTTCGCCTTTTCGGAGACCTGGTAGCCCCCCGGGACTTCATGCGCCTTCGTGATATCAAATTCCTGGGTCTTGGCCCCGTCCAGCACAAACGCCTTCATAAAAAACGCGGCGCTTTTGCCCCGCAAACGGTCCCCGGCCTCGACCAGTTTGTCATTGAACCGGATCACGAGGGACTGGAACTGGATGATGTTGCCCGCAAAAGTAAAATACTTCGGTTCAAGCGGTTTTCCCTGCGCGTCATATTCGAGGAATTTGATCGTGGTCTTGATCTTCTTGGTAGCTTCATCGAACTCGCTTTTCGTGACAAGGACATCGGCCATGCGCGTTTCCGCGGTCAAACGCTCGATGATCTTGCGCAACACACGCTCTTTTTGGATCCACTGGCTCACCCCGACACCGGCCAATATCAACGCGACGCCCAAGATCCCGATCGAAACCCAATTGAATATTTTTGAAGTTTTCATGATAGAAAGGACTCCTGCCTCTAAGCAATTCGAAGATGCCTTGTCGTACGGAACATTCAAGAAGTTCCGACGACAAGGTACTTAACCCTTGAGGTTAAGTGCGCCCGGGCAGGGTCGAACTGCCAACCTTCGCCTTCGGAGGGCGACACTCTATCCAATTGAGCTACGGGCGCTTAATTTCTTAATTAAGCACCGCGCCGTGAGAGTTCAAGGAAAACTCTCTACGGCGACGGCGCATTCTTTTCAAGCCCGTAGCGAAATTGGATAGTTCCAATTGCCTGCCCGCCAAAGTCTTGTGGCGGGAGCTACGGGCGCAAACCACATTAATTTTTTTCTAATAAAAGCTTGTTTGCAACAGTCCTTTAGGACGGGCGCTAGATTGAAGATGAAACTATTTTTCGAATTCTTTGAGCTTTGTGACCTGTGCACCGGGGTAATAATACCCTAAAATTTCCTGATAGCCATAGCCAATTTCGCCGAGATATTTCATGCCGTACTGGCACATTCCCACCCCGTGGCCCCATCCTTTCCCTTTGAACACAAAAGCTCCTGCATCATTGATTCTGATCTTCGTGATCAGGTTGCTTTTGAGCCGCATCGGATCGACCCATACCCGGAACGCGTCCGCATCCACGGTCTTCTCCGCCCAGGTGCTTTGGATCACGAGCTTGTGCGCGCGGCCTGTTTTGTCGATCTTGTCCGTCCGGATGCCAAGCACGTCCTGAACGGGCATCTCTTGTTTCGCGAGCTTTTCCTTGATGAGCGCCGGCGTCACCATCGCTTCCCATTTGTAATGCGGCGAGCGCTGACAAAATTTGCATTCCACACCGCCGAGCGGCGGGAGCGGTTTCACGCGCCACACCAGATCAGCCGCCGTCGTCGCGCCTCCGCAGGTTGAATGAAAATAGGCCGGAAAGATCTTTCCCTTGTAAAGAAGGACTTCTCCCCGCGTCGCGTCCACGGCTTCGTTGGTCCGCTCATTTTCGATCTGTTTGCCGGCGTAAACCTGGCTCATAAAACCGGCCGACACATCATATTCTTCATTGCGACGGGCAAGCATTTTGGTAAGCGCGAACGTCCGCGAAACAATCGCCTGGGCCTTGAGCGACTCCAGTGTCCATTTTGGATTTCCCTCAAACGGGATCACGCCTTTCAAATAATCATCCAGCTTGAGCCGGCTAATGACGTCCAGGCTCCCTTTGGAATTCTTGTAGATCAGAATTTCGTCACGATAGATCCCGCTCGCGCCGACCCGGATGCCATTCCCCATGCTTTTCACAACAAGAAAGCGCGTGGGCACGATCTGCTCCCACCATTGGATCCCTTGCCCGACAGGCTTTACGGTCGCGCCCTCGAGTTTTGCTCCGCTTTTTATCAAATGTCCCTGATCATCAAGAACTTCGAAAGAGGCCGGAGCGCTGACCTGGACCTGGGGCTTGTCTCGCTGGACAAGGATACGGATCTTGCTGAGCGCATCGAGGTCCTTCGGCAATGAGATGGAAAGGTCTCTGAGCGGCTCGGCGGAAAAAGCCGGAGCAGCCGAAGCGAAAAAGAAAACAGCAAGAATCATGGATCGAAGCATGCGGGATGGCATAAGGCGTGTATTGTAACAAGGAAGCATCAAAAACAAAAGGAACAGTACCGCAACGCGGCACTGTTCCTTTTTGAAGAGCTTTAAATCCTTACAGCTTACTTAATGGCTTCGAGATAACTCTTGAGCTTGGCCCAAGTCCCGCGACCGCAAACGCCGTCGGCGGTAAGTCCGTTATCCTTTTGAAAAGCAGCGATCGCATCACGGGTTCCCGGACCGACCTTGCCGTCAATCGCGCCGTTGTAATAACCGGCTTTCTTGAGGGCCTTCTGGATGTTCACGGAAGGAATCTCAAAACCGGACGGCGTGCGATACATCCCACCGACCATGGCGCCTTCACCTGAAGAAACGGAACCAGATCCCGAAACGCCGCCACCCTCTTGGGTCTGAAGCGCTGCGCGGGTATCCTGGAGCGACTGATCCAAACGCACGAGCTCATCGGTCATAGCATTGATCTGCGCTTGCATCGTATCCACTTTCTTCCCGGTTTTTCTTGAAGCGCAACCACTCAAAGCGATCAAGCCGATCATCAACATCAACATTGTCAAACGTGTAGCTTTTCCCATCGTTTTTCTCCTGTAGGTCTATGCGTTGGTTAGAAAAATAATTCCGTTCGCAGGGTCAAAGTGTATCAGAAGGCCCTTCTGAAATCAACGGCAAATCGTGAGACGTTTCATCCGCGGGACGCACCGCAAAGAGCATGAATTCCGTGTGCCCGATCATGCGCTGCACGGGCCGCGTTTTTCCGGCGCGCGCAAGGATCTCACGCTCCAAAAGTTCCCGGGCTTCCACGAGAATAAAGCCTTGCTCGCGAAGCGCTTCGGCCATTTTCTCGATTTGATTGAAAGTGGGATTCAAGCTCACCAAGCGACCCCCGGGCTTCAAGGCTTGCTTCACAACCGCGACCTCTTCCCACGGTTGCGGGATGTCGAGCGTTACGGCATCGAAATCTTTTTCGGAAAAAGCATCCATCGCTTGCCGCTGACAGAACGTAACGAAGTTGCTAAGCCCGGCGCGTTGGATATTCTTGTAGGCATTCTTCGGAAGATCTTCACGCCGGTCATACGAGAAGACATGTCCGTTCGGCGCGACGGCTTGCGCGAGCGCCATCGTGAGCGATCCAGAACCGGTGCCGATCTCCATGACTTTGGAACCGCTGTGAATGCCGGCTTTCATGATGAGAAGGGCCGCATCTTTTGGATAAATGATGCCGCTTTCGCGGGAGGCCTTCATCATAAGGTCTTCCATCGTGGGTTTCAGGAGATAACAAAACCCGTGCTCGCAAATGATCTTCTTGCCGAACGGCTGGCCGATCCACTCGTCCACCGAAAGCGGCTTCCCACAATGGATGGAAACGCGTTTTCCCGGTGTGACGTCGATCATGTACGTGCGTTCGTCATCGAAATACACGAGGACAAGGTCCCCGAGAGCGATCGCTCCGGGAATGGGCTGAGAAATGGTGGGGTTCATGGCGGGTACACTATCTTCTTTCATAAAATTTTACCATCCTTTTTCTTGAGCTAACCGCAAAAGTTCATCGAAGTTGTGAACGATGTGATCGGGCTTCGCTTCGCGCAGCGTCGCTTCGCTTGCGAACCCGTGCGAGAGCGTCACGACTTCCACCCCCGCATTCCTCGCCGCTTGAATATCGATCGGGCTGTCTCCGACAAAAAGCGTTTCTTCCTCCGTGGCGCCTGTCGCTTCCATTAAGTGATGGATCGCTGCCGGGTCGGGCTTGAACGGCAGGCCGTTATCTCCGGCGAGTATCGCGATGAAATAATGCGCCACACCGAGCGCCTCCAGGATCTGAGAGGAAAAGGGATTCGGCTTATTGGTGATGACCGCCTGCTTGCGGTCCTTGAAATATTCGAGAAATTCGCGCGCGCCGGTGTAAAGATGCGTGTGGTCGAGCATGTGCTTTTTGTAATGCTCCCGGTAAAGCTTCGAGCCCCGATCCGCGAGTTTTTCATCCTCCGTGCGGAAGACCTGCTTGATCAGCGCATGCAATCCGGTCCCGACGCAATCCTTGATCTCATCATCGGTCAGCTCCGGCCCTTTGAGCGTTTCCAGCGCGTACCGGACGCTCTTGATAATATCCTGGCGCGTATCGACGATCGTTCCGTCGAGATCGTAAAGAATAAGCTTCTTCATAATCCTTCCTTTAAGTCGCATTCCCCGGCCATGCGTTCATTCGAGTAATCGAGGATCTTCTGCTGCAGCGCGCAGATTTTTTTCTCGAGGCTATCGAAAAAAGCTGCGGGCTTTTCCGCAGAAAAAGAAACCATCCCGACTTTTATTTTCTTTTGAATGATGGCAGTCGGGACGGCCCCAATCTCAGCTGCGCTTCGATTGATTGGTATTGGGATCGCCACGGCTTTCTGATTCTTGAGGTAGTAAATAATAGCAGAACGGACCGGGAGTTTCAGGATCCTGTCAGCCGCGAGCGCATAGATCTCGAGTTGCAGATCGTAGGCGCTCTTACGCGCCGCCGCCTCATCCCCCGCCGCAGTCTTGTAATCCAGGATATGCCACTGGCCTTTTTCGTCCTCGAACAAGATATCGATCTTGCCGTGAATGAGTCCGCGACGCTCGTTCAGGACAAAATCGATCTCGCGTTTGATCTGTTTGGCCTTCTTTAACTGCTGAAAGACGGGCTGCCCCATGAATTCCCGGATGATCTTCCGGGCATCACTGACGGCCTCCTTGCCGAAACGCCCGAAGATACGTTCGAGCGCCTCCGGTTCCAAAAAGCGCTCCGGCTTCCCGAAATCCAGATGCTCAAAAAACCCGTGCATCGCGGTTCCAAAATCCGCGGCAGAAAAATCATCCTCATGAAAGATTGTTTCTTCCCCGGCCCACTCTCTCTCTCCAAGTGACCATCCGATCTGATACGTGCGCCAGAATTCCTCGGGACTTTTCTGGAAAAGAACATACGCCGAGACCGGAAGATCGATGCTGCGCGGGGGCGCGGGATTCGGGGCTTGCACCTCGGGATTTTCCGGAAAACCGTCATTCCACTTTATGCTTTTTATGCCAGCCTCCATTCTTTCGCGAAAATTTTCCTTCGGTCCTTTGCCGGACACTGTTGGCCCTTCCGCATCGCAAGTCATTTTGACGGATAACCCTTCGCAGGCCGGGAACTCACTGCCCCCAGCACGCTCGCGGAGCTTGGACACCCCGTCGTCGCAGATCGCCATGGCCCAGTCCATCCAGGAGGCCATGTCGCGGAAATGTTCCTTTTCTTCTTTTTTCTTTTTATGGACCCCGCTCAAAAAAAGCCGCGACTTCGCGCGCGTCACCGCCACATAAAAAAGCCTCTTCCATTCCTCGTTGTCGCGCTTGGCGATCTCCTCGTCCACCCATTGAAAAAAATAAGGCCTTTGCATCTCGTGTTCTGTTTCATCGGGCACCTGCAGAGCGTAGCCATCTGCGGCGTGAGCGATCACGGCCTTGGAATCCGAACGCGCTCCCCCATGTCCCATATCCGCCACGAACACGACCGGGAATTCCAAACCCTTCGCGGCGTGGACGCTCATCATGCGTACCGCCTCGACACTCGTCTCCAGCACGATCTGCGCCTCGGATTCGCGAACTTCCTGGGCCTTGAGCCGTTTTAGAATATTTAGAAAAGACACAAGCGACATGCGTTCGTAGGTCTCGTATTCCCTCACCATCGCGATGAGTTTCTTGAGATTTGCGTAACGACGAACACCCTTGGGGTCCATCAGGACCGAAAGCTCATAACCCGTCCCCTCAAGCATGGTATCGATCAGTTCCGAAAGCGGGACCCGCTCCTTGAGTTCTCCCAAGGCGCGCGTAAGTTTCAAAAAAGCCTCAAGCCGCGTCTTTTGCTCTTGAGAAATCTCCTGGATAAGTTTGAAGGATTTCACGGCATGGAAAAGAGGCGCATTTTCATTTTTTGCCTTCGCGTGACGCGACAGCCAGAAGAGCGTGTCGTCCGTAATATGAAAAAGCGGCGAACGAAGCGTTGCGGCCAGGGGAATATCCGCAAGCGGCCGCTCGAGATGAGAAAGAAAACTCATCATGTCCTGGATCTCAGGCTGCTCATAAAACCCGCGACCCGCGACAATAAAATAAGGCACTCCGGCGGATTTGAATGCGTCTTCATAAATACCGCTCAGGGTCATGGCCTGGAAAAGCACCGCGATATCGCCGTAAGGGATCTTCTCTTTTTCATGGAGCTCGCAAATCCGCGCGGCGATCATCCGGGCCTCTCGCAAACGGGCGCATCGCATATCTTCTTTTTCTTTGAGCTCCGTCACAAGCACTTCCACTGCGGAATCTTCAAAAGCATTCCCTTCTTTCGCCGCAGGGTGAGCAAGGAGCGCTTCAAAGGGGAAATGATCCTCGTTCCAAAGCGTCTTAAAAAAACCGTTCACAAAATCCAGCACGGGAGGCTCGCTCCGGAAGCTTTCGGCGAGGGAGATCCGCTCCCCTTCGGTCCCGTCTCCGTAGAGTTTTTCTTTGGCAAGGAAAATCCCGGGCTCCGCGCCGCGGAATCCGTAGATCGACTGCTTATAATCCCCCACCATAAAAAGATTGCTCCCGGAAGAAAGAAGTTCGACGAACTCCATTTGGAGAAAGTTCGTATCCTGGAATTCGTCGACCAGGATAAACTTAAACTCGCGTTGATACCGCTCCCGGAGCTTCTGAAGCGCCGGCTTCTCCCCCCGGAAAAGTCCCACGGCCTTCATCTGCAGGTCGTCAAAATCCAAAAATCCATTTTCTTTTTTCTTGGCGGTATAGACGGCCTCGAATGCAAGCGCTATCTGCTCGAATTTTTTCTTCCAGGGCGCGACAAGCGGCCCCAAACGAAGCGCCGCAAGATCTTCCAGAAGCGCCCTCCATTCCTTCCAGCCGGCTTTCCGCTTTCCCTTATAAAGCGCGCTCCACTCCTTAAAATCCCGGAATGTTTCCCAGTCCCATGGGGCGTTCTTCCGGAATCGCTCCCAGGCCTTCCCATCGATTTCTTCAAGTTTTATGATCAACGCCTGCGCTTCGGAAGCCAATTCCTTTTCTCTTTTCGATGAAACTTCCTGCTCTTTTTTTTCATTTTCCAGGAAGAACTCGCGAAGGCTTTTCCCTTCGTGCCGCGCCGCGGTAAAAACTTTGAAGATGCCCTCGCGGGCTACCTGCTCTCCGTAAACCGGAAGGAATTCGAAGGCTTCGCTTTTCTCTTCGTAAAGTTTTGCGATCGTCTCATTCATCGCTTCGTCCTTTAAAAGTCCGGATTGCTCCGTTTCGATCACGCGAAAATCGGGATCCACGCCCGCTTCGATCGGATGTTCCTTCAAAAGGCGGGATGCAAAACTATGGAAGGTTGAGATCGCGGCTTTTTCAAGATCGCGCCGGGGCCGTTCCAGCTCCCATTCACGAAAACGGCTGGAAAGGCGGGCCTTGATCTCATTGGCGGCTTTTTCTGTAAAGGTCAGAACAAGGAGCTCGGTGAGGGTGGCTTTTTGTGTTCGAAGCAGATGAAGGATCCTCTCGACAAGGACCCGTGTTTTCCCGGTCCCGGCTCCCGCCGACACCAGCATATTCTTCCCGCTTGCTTGGACCGCTTTTTTTTGAGACTCCGTGAGGGTCATAATTGATCGCTATTGCTATATTTTGATTGCTAATAGAATTTTATGATTAAAATATAAAATCCATTTCCCGAGCGCATTATACAAAAAATCGCCCTGCCCTAGCAAAAATGAATTTATAGGTTATACTCTCCGCATGGAAAATGAAAAACGGAAATTCTTCAGGCATCCGATCAAGGTTCCGATCCAGCTGACGCGGGTCGAGAGTAACACCTCGGAGAACGCGCGCGCAGAGGATCTTTCGCAGGGGGGGCTGGCTTTCTTTTGGCCTGAACCCATTCCCGAAGGAACGCATCTGCAGTTATCCATCCCGGTCGAGAAACAGCTTTTCAAGATGAACGCGCACGTCACGCACTCCCAAAAAGACACGGAGACCGGCCTGTTCAAAACCGGCGTCTGCTTCGAAGATTCCGTGAGCTCCTTCCGCGCCAAACTCGCAGAAGAGATCATCCAGATCCGTCAATACCGCGAAAAAATGTCGCTCCTCAGAGGACATCCCTTTTCGGAAGAAGAGGCCGCGAAGGTATGGATCGACCGCAATGCCGAGAATTTCGCGAAGGCGATGGGGCCGACCGCTTAGAATTTTCCGGTCATTCTTTCGGTAATTGGAGAGAAAGAATCAGTTCCTTGGCGGGCTTGGCGAAAAAGAATCCCTGGCCATAACGGATCCCCATATTGCGAATGAATTCCAGATCCGACTTTTGCTCCACGCCTTCCGCGACCATCTCAGAGCCGTTCATGCGCCCCAGATGCACCATCTCACGGACGATCTGCTGATTGAGATAATTACTCGCGATCCCCTGCACCAGCTGAAGATCGATCTTCAGAAAATCTGGTCTGAGCGACGCCAGTTGGGAGGTTTTAACGCTGATATCATCAATGTCATCCAGCGCGAAACGGTAGCCAAAAGCCCTGATAAATTCCACACCGCGTTGAATAAAAGCAAAATCCGATTTTTTCACACCTTCGGTCAATTCAAAAACGACCTTGCCGGAGTATTCCTTCAGACCCTTTAAAAATTCCTCCCCTTCTTTCCCTATCGAAAAGGCTTGTTCCAAGGTGAGAGGCTCAATGTTAAGAAAAAGATATTGGCCTTCTTGCAGTTCGGGGAGGACTTTGATGGCGGATTCCAGACAGTGGAAATCGAACGGGATCACGGTCCCTTTTTCATAGGACCGGCGGAACATCTCCGCGGGCATTTCCTTCTCGCCCCGGGACAGGGCCTCGTACCCGATCACATCCCCGGTCGCGATATCCACGATCGGTTGGTAGACGGAATAGACGCCGTTTTTGAATTCTGCTCGCTGTTTTTTGAAAAAATTAAAATCGAATGCCATCTTTTCCTCGGGACGGTTTTTTTGAAAAAGTCGTGGGAATTATACACGACACTTCACGGAATTACCAGAAACAGCAAAAAACGCTCAAAAACGAACGAGGGTTTCAGTAGACTTTTTTATCTTTTTTTTGATCCCACTCCGCAAGCAACGCCCGGCATTCTTTTTTCATAAAACCGGATTTGATCCGGACAGGGCTTTTGCCGTCACGCTTCATCTTCCGGCTGGAAATATAGAGTTCGTTGAAGCCCCGCCTCGCCACGTCCTCGAAAGACGTCCCGAAGACCACCTGCCGGAAACGCGCCCAGTGGATCGCGGAAAAACACATCGGGCAAGGTTCGGTCGTGGAATAGATCACACAATCGGAAAGAACGAAATGTTTCAGTTTGCGGGACGCGATGCGGATCGCGTTGATCTCGGCATGGCAGGTGGCATCGCGTTCTTTTAAGACAGTATTATGTCCGACCGCAATAAGTTGCCCCCCACGCACGATCGCCGCGCCAAAAGGTCCGCCCTCGGATTTTTTGAGCCCCTCGTGCGCGGACCGCAACGCGCATTCCATCCATTTCCGTTTCGGTTGAGATCTCATGATTTTGTCGCCTCCTGGATTGCCGTGAGGACAGCTTTGTGAAAGATTCCATTCGTGGCGACAAGCCCCGGATTTCGCGCGAGCGTAAGCCCCGAGCCAAAATCAAGTTCCCCGCCTTCAAGATCGGTCACGCGGCCGCCCGCTTCCTCGATCGCCAGAGCGCCCGCCGCAACATCCCATATTTTTTCCCGGTGGCCGGGATCCTTCCGCGGCAGCGTCCTTAAAAAGATCTCCGCGCCGCCGGAAGCCAGCACAACCTGTTTTGCCATACTATCCAAAGTGATCGGTTCCGAACGTATCCCCAGCCTTTCACGAATGCACCGGTCCTTTTCCGCGTTTTTATGTTCCGGATCGAAAGAGTCCAGAACGCGGGCCTTGTTTATTTCCTGACATTGGGAAACTTCCAGACGGACCCACTGCTGAGGTTTCTCTAGACCGTCAAGCGAGGCCGCCCAACATCCCCGCCCGCGGGCCGCAAAGATCCCGACGCCTTTGCCAAGCGCTTTGTGATCCTGAAGTTCCAGCTCCGGACATCCGATCGCAGCCAATTCTACTTTTCCGTTCTGGATGAACGCCAGCGCGGTCACATATTGACCGCCACGCAAAAAACCTTTGGTCCCATCGATCGGATCCAGTGTCCAAAAAGTCCCTGAAGGGTTATCCTGCCCTTTCTGGATCCACCGGCAAATATCGCCGGAGGTGGCCTGAGGAAAAAAGGAATGAACATAAGCGGTGACCTTCTCGAGATCTTCGACGCCTCCCGGAGCCTTCAGATGATCCGCGTCTTCTTCAGCAACAAGCACCGCATCGGGAAGATATTTTTCCAGGAGAGCGCCGGCAAGGGCCTGAATGCTCATATCGGCAAGTGTGACGGGAGAATGGTCCGGTTTGATCACGGAGCGGATCGAGGTCCCGGCCCGAACGCGACGCGCCAGCTCAGCACTGAACGGGATCAATTCGAGCGCGAACCGGGCTTCCGTGCTTTTAAGATCAATGCCCAACTTCGAAAAATCCCTTGACCCTCTGGAGAAGGATTTCACCGGTGATCGGCTTGGAGATGAAGGCATGTCCCCCGATCACGGAATTCTTGGAAACCTCTTTTTGGGAAACAAGCGACGTCATGAAAACGACCCGCGTGAGCGAAAGCGATTTGTCTTTTTTGATCCGGTCCGCAATATCCGTCCCATCCGCGTCCGGCATCATGATATCGAGAAGCACCAGTTCGGGTCGCGTGCTTTGAATGATCTTGAAAGCCTCGCTCCCCCGGTTACAAACGCTCACCGCATAAAGTCCGGTTTTCTCGAGGATCATCTTCGCCATTTGACTGGCATCCACATCATCATCCACCACCAGGATCGATCTTTTTTGTCCCATGCTCGGCCTCCTTATTAAAGAGTGCGATGCTGGGCGCATTTTATCACAGCTCCCCGCTCTTCCCCAACCAGAACATTGCGCAAGGCGTGGCGCCGCGGGCACTTGACGGGAGAGACCCCGCCGGGTATTATGCACACATGTGCAAAACATCGGGAGCCCCTTCGTGAGGCCTAAAAAAACAAGGTGGATCAAATGCGATCCCGGAGAGCGCTGCTTCCGTCCCCGTTGCCGTCCCGCGGGAAAACTTCAGGGCGTTATTCTCACGCTGGATGAATTCGAGGCGCTCCGGCTTTTCGATCTTCAAAAACTCGACCAGCACGCCATCGCGATCAAGATGAAGGTCCACCGGTCCACGGTTTCGCGGATCCTCACTTCTGCGCGTTCCAAGATCTCCGATGCCCTTGTCAATCTCAAGGCGATCAAAGTTGAAGGCGGCTGCTGCAAAACGAAGGAGAGACCATGATCCTCAAAAAAAGTCTTGGGATCGTTTTTTTATCTTTGATCCTGTGGTTCGCGCTTTATGGATTTTTACCGGCGCTATCCCAATGGATCACTTATGATATTTTCCGGTTAAGCGCCGGAACACGCTTGGCCTCCGCCGCAGAGTTCTTTGTGTACGACTCCGCCAAGGTCCTGATGCTCCTCGTCCTCATCGTCTTCGGCGTGGGCATCCTCCGAACATTTTTCACGCCCCAGCACACACGTCGGATTCTGGCCGGAAAAAAAGAATTTGTGGGCAACATCCTGGCATCCCTGCTTGGGGTGGTCACGCCCTTTTGCACCTGCTCGGCCGTACCCCTTTTTATCGGGTTTGTCACCGCAGGCGTTCCTCTGGGCGTAACACTTTCCTTCCTCATATCAGCTCCCATGATCAACGAGATCGCGCTGGTACTCCTCTTCGGCCTTTTCGGATGGAAAATCGCATTTCTCTATCTTGGAACCGGCCTGGCGATCGCTTTTGCGGCGGGCTGGCTCATCGGCCGATTGCATATGGAAAAATATGTAGAAGAATGGGTTTACAAATCGATGACAGGTTCTGTCGAGGAAGAGAAGCTGACATGGCCGGACCGGATATCTGCCGGATGGCTATCCGTCAGGGATATCGTCGGCAAGGTCTGGATCTTTGTCCTCATGGGAATCGCGGTGGGAGCTTTTATTCACGGATTCGTTCCGGAAAATTTCCTGGCATCGGTCATGGGCAAAAAAGCATGGTGGTCGGTACCGGTCTCTGTTTTGATCGGTATCCCCCTTTATTCCAACGCAGCGGGAATCATTCCGGTGGTGCAGGCACTCCTGGAAAAGGGGGCTGCACTCGGGACAGTCCTGGCTTTCATGATGTCAGTCATCGGGCTCTCGCTCCCGGAAACCATTATTTTGCGCAAAGTTTTAAAGCCGCGACTGATCGCCGTATTTTTGGGCGTGGTAGGCTCCGGCATCATGCTTATCGGATTTCTTTTTAATTGGATACTGTAATTTGAAAGGGGAAAAATGAAAATTGAAATTCTTGGAACGGGTTGCCCGAAATGCAAGCAACTGGCCGCGAATGCGGAAAGCGCTGTGGGAGATCTGGCCATTGCCGCCGAGATCGTGAAGATCACAGAGATCGATAAGATCATCGGGTATGGCGTCATGATCACTCCGGCCCTGGTGGTCGATGGCGTCGTGGTCTCAGCGGGAAAATTACTGAACAAGGACGAGATCAAAAAGATCCTCGCAAGATAAAGGAACTCATGAAAAAAAACTCTCTTCTGCTTCTGGCCGCGATGGGGCTGGCAAGCTACTTGTTTTCCGGGACTTCTCCGGTCTCCGCCGAGGAAGCACCCGCGGGCAGCATGGTCACGGCTTATTATTTTCACGGAACCTTCCGCTGCCCCACGTGTCACAAGCTGGAGCAATACGCCAAAGAATCCATTGAAAGTAATTTCAAGGACGCGCTGGCTTCCGGGAAACTGGCCTTCAAAATCGTGAATGTGGAAGGAAAGGGCAACGAACACTACATGAACGATTACCAGCTTTACACAAAATCCCTTGTGCTTTCCCTTACAAAAAACGGCAGAGAGGTCCGTGCCAAGAACCTTGATAAGATCTGGGAGTATGTCGGGAACAAAGATCGCTACGAGAATTATGTGCGGGATGAAGTGGCCGCCTTCTTAAAGGAGCCCTGATGGATCCCTTCTGGACCGGATGGCTCTCCGCGCTGTGGCTCGGCATTTTGACCTCGCTTAGCCCCTGCCCCTTGACCGCGAACATCGCCGCCGTTTCTTTCCTGTCAAAAAAGATCGTGCATCCAACAGCTGTATTTATTTCGGGACTGGCCTACACGCTCGGGAGAATGACCTCCTACGCCCTCGTGGGATGGATCATTACTCATTCTCTCGCAAGCGTCCCCCAGACCGCCTTCTTTCTCCAGAGATACATGGGAAAGTCGCTCGGCCCGGTCTTGCTTGTAACGGGACTGCTCCTGCTTGAAATCATCACCGTCCGCCTGCCGAGCCTCTCTCTTTCGCATAAACACCACAGCAAACTCGCCGACTCCGGAGCGCCGGGAGCTTTTTTGCTCGGATTCATCTTTGCCCTGGCGTTCTGTCCGATATCTGCGGCGCTCTTTTTTGGAAGTCTCATTCCTTTGGCCCTGAATCACCCCTCGGGAACAATTTTCCCCTTAATTTACGGGATCGGCACGGGACTTCCGGTACTTGGATTTGCCCTCACCATCGCTCTCGGCGTAACATCTTTAAGCCATGGGTTTCACACCCTGACTAAAATCGAACTTCACACCCGAAAAATCACCGGCTTGATCTTCATTAGTGCCGGCGTTTATTATATTTGGGCCTACTGGCTCCAAGGAGGAACTTCATGAGTGAATGTTCTAAAAAGCAACTATCGTTTCTGGACCGGTTTTTAACGCTTTGGATCTTTCTGGGCATGGGCCTCGGCGTCGCGGCAGGATACTTCTATCCTCCGATCGTTGGATTCTGGAACAAGTTCCAGGTCGGCACGACCAATATCCCGATCGCGATCGGCCTTATCCTCATGATGTATCCCCCGCTTGCGAAGGTGAAGTACGAAGAGCTCGGCGATGTGTTCAAGAACACGAAGGTCCTGCTCCTGTCCCTCATCCAGAACTGGGTGATCGGCCCCATCTTGATGTTCGTGCTGGCGATCACGTTCCTGCGCGGCTATCCGGAATACATGATCGGCCTTATCATGATCGGCCTCGCGCGCTGCATCGCGATGGTGATCGTCTGGAACGATCTCGCGGAGGGTGACACGGAATATTGCGCAGGGCTTGTGGCATTCAACTCGATCTTCCAGGTTTTATTTTTCTCACTTTACGCCTGGGTTTTTATCACGGTCCTGCCGCGCTGGCTTGGCATGCAAGGCGCCGTTGTGAATATTACGATCCTCCAGATCGCGAAAAGCGTTTTTGTTTATTTGGGCATTCCTTTCATCGCGGGTTTCCTGACGCGTTTTATTCTTCTGAAGATCAAAGATAAAAATTGGTACGAGACCCGGTTCATTCCGGCGATCAGCCCCATCACGCTTATCGCTTTGCTTTTCACGATCGTCGTCATGTTCTCCCTGAAAGGCGAAACGATCGTGAGGATCCCGATCGATGTCGTGCGGATCGCGGTTCCGCTCCTCATTTATTTTGTTGTGATGTTCCTGATCTCTTTTTTCATGAGTAAAAAGATCGGCGCTCCCTACAGTCAATCCGCCACACTCTCTTTTACCGCCGCGAGCAATAACTTTGAACTCGCGATCGCGGTCTCCGTGGCGGTATTCGGCATTCATTCCGGAGTCGCGTTCGCGGCCGTGATCGGCCCGCTCGTGGAAGTCCCGGTCCTGATCTCGCTTGTCTCTCTCGCGCTTTGGATCCGGAAAAAATATTTCGTCTCTTAAATAAAGGCTTCTCAAGCCCCGTCCCGATACCTTTCATCCCGCCGCCACAAAGGCGGGATAGGGCGGTCCTTGTCAACCCTTGAGAATCTTTTTGGACAAGGACCGGAAAAATGCCATAATGATCCCGGAAAAAAACAGGGGGCGTTATGTTCCTTTTCTTAAAACTTATCCTGGCACACTTGATCGCGGACTTCATTCTCCAGTTCGAGGAGCTTTATCAGCTCAAAGTTCGAAGCTTCCTGGGGCAACTTTTCCATGTCCTGACCCACGGCCTCATCTCGCTCATCCTTCTCTATCCCTACCTGAACGAACCTCAGATCTGGCTCTTCGTGACCGGGCTCGTCCTGGTCCATCTCGCGCAAGATCTGATCAAATATTCGGCTACAAAGAAAACCCCGGAAAACACTTTTGCCTATTTTATGACCGACCAGCTGTGCCATGTTCTTGTGATCAGCGCCATCTTTCTTTTACCGATCAGCCGCGAGATCCGCGGATTTCCGGATTCCCCGGTCCTGGACATGATCTACCAGACGAATGCCTGGACCCTGGGCGCGATTTTTTTCATCACACTCACGTTCGCGGGCAGCTACATCCTGAACGCCTTCGCCAAAAGCTATTTGAAAGAGCGCCCCCCGCTTTATCTCATCAGTTCTCCGGAAGTGGCCCACGCGATCCTTGAAAGATCGCTTGTCGCCTGGATCCTGCTCGCAAACACTTCCCCCTGGATGCTGCTGCTTCTTCCCTGCGTGGGAACGCTTCGCCTGCCTTTTAAACCCTTGAGAGATCTGACGGCCTTTCTCCTCAGCCTGAACTATGCCATTTTGATCACTCTGCTTTTTCAAAGGGTTTTGTAGGCTTTCCCATGGGAAAAACGCCCGAAATCCATAGCGAGAAAATCTCCGGGAATCGCACCATTGAAAATCTCCGCAAGGTCCTCGCGCTGACAAGCGTGCTCAATTCCACGCTCAAATTGAACGAACTCCTCGCGCTGATCATGAAAACTTCTTCCGAGGTCATGCGCTCCGAAGTCGCCTCGCTTCTTTTGATCGATGAGACCTCGAATGAATTGGTGTTCCGCGTGGCGCTCGGCGGCAAAGGCACGGAGCTCGAGGAAAAATTCCGCGTGAAAATGGGAGAAGGTATTGCCGGTTCCGTGGCTGCTTCCGGAAAACCCGAGATCGTAAACGATCCTCACAACGACCCGCGTTTTGCCAAACGCTTCGACAATTCCACGGGGTTTGTCACGCGCGCGATCCTCTGCGTCCCCATGAAAGCCCGGGGCAAGATCATCGGCGTCCTTCAAGCGATCAATCCCCTGCGCCGCGATGGCTTCAGCCAGGAAGACCTGGAACTTTTTGAGACCTTTGCCGACCAGGCGGCCATCGCGATCGAGAACGCGCAACTTCACGGCGAGATCGTCAAGCAGGAAAAAGCCAAGCAGGCCCTCAAGATCGCCCACGAGATACAGCAAAATTTTCTTCCCGACCTCACAAGCCGCCGGTACGGGGTGGATCTTTGCGCCCTTACGCTCCCGGCATTTGACGTCGGTGGCGACCTCTACGATGTGATCGCGCTTGACGAGAGCCGGGTGGGTATCATCCTGGGCGATGTGTCCGGCAAGGGAGTCCCCGCCGCGCTTTACATGGTCCGCGCCATGTCGGAGTACCGGTTCCTCGCCCCTCAGGCCAAAGACCCGGCTGAGCTTTTGACCACCCTCAACCAACGCCTGGCAGTGAACAGCCCGTTTGGAATGTTCCTCACGGGGGTCTGCCTCGTGATCGACAAAAACACCAATACGGTCCAGTATTCCTCGGCGGGGCATCTTCCGTTACTTTTAAGAAAAACCTCGGGAAATACTCCCGAGATCCTCAAAGGCGCGCAAAGCCCGCCGCTGGGGCTCGCGCCCGACACGTCTTTTTTTCTGAACACGGTCCACCTGGAGGCAGGCGACGCCCTCTTTCTTTATACGGATGGCGTGGTGGAAGCACGTGACAAACGCGGGAAGGAATACACGATCGAACGTCTCGCGGAATGCGTGAAAGAGGAAGCTGCGTCAGCCGCAGCCTATTCGGAGAGGATCTTCGAGAATGTCCGGAAGTTTACGACCGGCGCCGACCAGCACGATGATATTACTGCGTTAACCGTTGTAATCCCCTAACAATCGATATTCCAAAAACCAAGATACAAAAACCAAGCAAATTCCAATAACCCAATTTCAGTATTCGAACGAACCCCGCTTGGTTATTGTTTCTTGATGATTGGATCTTATTTGGTGTTTGTTTCTTGGATCTTGGAACTTACTTTTATTTCGCAAAAGTTCGCGGCAAAGTAAGAATAAATTTCGTCCCGACCCCGAGCTGGCTCTCGACTTTAACCGTGCCCTGATGCATTTTCGCGGTGCGGGCCACGACCATGAGCCCCAGTCCGGTCCCGCGCTTTCCCTTGGTGGAAAAAAACGCCTCGAAAAGCTTTGCTTTCACTTCCTCGGTCATCCCGCAAGCGTTGTCCTCCACGATCAGTTCATAATGCTCATCGTCCTTGATCCGGGCGCGGATCTTGATGCAGGCGTCTTTTTTGTTTTGGAAAGCTTCGAAGGCGTTTTTGACAAGATTCAGAAGCGCGCGATAAAGAGAGCGCCCGTCCCCTTCCACGACCGGAAACCCCGGATCCATCCCGGCTTTTACATTCTTTTCCGTAACGGTAGCCGGGACGGCCCCAATCTCAACTTCGTTTCGATTGATTGGTATTGGGACCGCTTTAAAATCAAGCTTGATGTGATAGCCTTCCGCCCGCTCCGCGAGATCGCTTTGGAGTTCTGCCAGGATCGCGGCCAAGTCCACTTTTTCGGGCTCCAGTTGATAGTCTTTCGTCAGGCTCAACATCTCCCAGATGAACCCGTCCATCTCCTTTAACGTCTTGGCCATTTTGGAGAGCCCGGTCGTGAGAAATTTTTCGTTCTTTTCCTTGATCCCCATGCGGGTCATTTCGTCGGAGAAACGCGCAAGCTGCATGATGTTCTTGATCTCATGAACCACCATCCCCATCGCTTGCCCGACCGCAGCCAGGCGTTCCATTTTGATATTTTCTTCAAAAAGAAGGATGTTCTTGAGCGCGCCGGAAAATTCCGAGGCCAGATCGAACCCGATCTCAACCTCCTGGGGAGTAAAAACAGGCGCGTCGGCCGCTCTTTCAAGGCACGCGATACCCATGACGCTGTTCCGGGCGATCAAGGGAAGAAACATCCGGCCTTTCAATACGCCGGGTTTTCCATCTCCAAATATTTTTTGAGCGTCGCCCCCAAGATCCGCCGGCGCTTCCTGAGCGAGCGGAACCGCGGCCTCAAGCAAAAGAGTTTTGTTCCGGGTCGCGAGAAAAAGATAGCTTTGCCGCGCGGGGATAAATCGAGTGAGGGTGGTCAGAAAAAATTCGGTGAGGACTTTGCTGTCCGTGATCGAGTCGTAGACGCGGCCAAGCTCATGCGCCGCTTGATACGGTTTTTCAGGATCGCTCATGGCAAGATACTAATGAATCTCTTTGCGAGTTGCAAGCATCGCAAAATGGTAGGTGATAGGTAGTATGTAGTAGGTGGAAAAGCAGAAAGCCGTATGCGTTATGTCGCTTCAAATTTCCGAATGAAATCCTTAGGGTTTTTCTACCTACTACCTACTATTTTCCACATACTGTCTTTCGACATACGGCCTATGACATACTGTCCTAAAAGGACAGGTCGATCAGGAAAAGGGCGCCCAGGAGAATGCTTTTTTCTGACGCGTCGGCAGCGAACGGGAACACGATCCCGAAGTGGTCGTTACTGGACACTCCTTCTTCCGCGATCCGGGTCGGCCGTTTACTGATCTTCCCCACCGTGGCATCGGCTTTCCGGATATGAAAAGTCTCGGGATCCACGGACGGACCTTCGATCTCATAAAGAACCTGCCCGCCGGCATCCAGGATTTGAAAGTGTGTTTTCGAAGACCCGTGTCTCTGAACCGAACCGAGGAGATCTTCCGCTGCGTCAAAGACCTCCATCTTGTTTGCAAAAATCCCGGCGTGTTTCTTGAAAGAAAGGATCTGCTCACCTTTTTTGTTGAGAAGATAAAGTGTGAACGTGTGGGATTTTCGAAAAGCGGCCAGATCTGAAACCGCTCCGCCCTCCGCGGCCGCGTAATAGAATTCCTCTTCCGAGATATCCGAAAGACAGCAAACCGGCTTTAATTTCCAGATCGTCGGAATTCCGGCGTATTTTTTCTTTTCGCGCAGTGTGAGCGAATCAAGATTTTTAAGCTGTTCCATAGCATCCGCCCTGATCTCTAGGTTCCTCGATTTTTACGCCTTATAAATCCGAAGCTCGAAACCCGAATTCCGAAACAAATTCCAATTCTCAAAATTCGAAATACGAAGCAACCCGTTTCGAAGCGTTGGGGCATTTGAACTTTGAATTTATTTCGTGCTTCGTTATTCGATATTCGGATTTTCCCGCCTCACAGGCGGGACGAGCGGCGGCACCTGGGGAAAATCGATCGCGGTATCCGCCACATGGTTCACATAATTGGTGAAGAGATTGAGCGAAACGGCGGTAATGATCTCGAAGATCTCTTCATCCGAACAACCCGCCTTCCGGGCTTCTGCCAACTCACCGTCTGTGATATTTCCCCGGTTCGCCGAAAGTTTTTTAGCAAATTTGAGGATCGCATCCGTTTTGGGATCCGGGGACTTGGCCCGGCGCCCCGCTTCGATCTCTTCGGGCGTAAGCCCCGCGTGCTTCCCGATCGCCGAATGCGCGGCAACGCAGTAACCGCATTGATTGTCTTCCCCCACCGCAAGCGAGATCTGCTCGCGAATCTTGAGAGGCAATTTCGCATCGGCAAAAGCTCCGGTCAGCCCAAGATAGGCCTGAAGCGCCACCGGTGAATGGGCCATGGTCTTGAGGATATTGGGAACGCGGCCCGACTTCGCCTTGATCATAGCCAGAAGTTCCTGGGTCTTCCCTTGCGCTTTTTCCGGGTCTAACGGTTGGATACGGCTCATGAATTTCTCCTTGCAGGATTATGTGTTTTATCGGGTCCGGAGATAGCGACGGGTCAGCGAGATCAGGAAAAGAGGTGTGAGCAGAACGCCTAGGAGAGCTTCGAGCGCCGCAACGGCGCGGATCCAACCCATCGGGAGATAATCCCCATAGCCCACGGTCGTGTAAGTGACAATGCTCAGATAGAGAGATTCGAAAAGATCGATCTTCTGCACGAATCCTCCGGTCAGGACCATGCCGGAAATATAATAACAGAAAGCGCTGATAACAATAACGCCGCACGCGATCCCGAAGGTCCGGAAAGGCATTTCTCCGTATCCCCAAACCACCCGGTTCAGCGAACCGAAAACCCAGCTTGCCATAGCGAATACCCGCTCCTTCCATGAAACCGCTCGAAGACCGATCGCATGGGAACTTTGCCCCGCTGTCCGCATAAAGGTTTTCCACAAACGAGCGAGCCGGACGTCCTTGGCGCGCCGGTAACAATAGGAATATTTTGTGAAATCCCCCTCTTTTTCATAGAGGAGCGCGGCTTCGCTGAAAAGCGTTTCCGCATAAGCGTAGTCCTGAGCCACAAGGGCCTGAAGGGCGGCGGATTCGTTACGCGTGGCGGCATTGCGGAGCGGCTGCCAGCCGGTGTGGATATTCCAGCACGTCGCAGCCGATGAAAAACAAACCGCGGCCTTAAGTGGCTCATGGGCCTCCTGAAAAAGTTTGGCGGCCTGATCAAAGGTCTGGAATGCCTGGTCGATCTTGCCTTCACTCCGGAAACGATGCGCGTCGCGTTCCAGAGCAAACGCTTGCTCAATCTTGGTCCTAGTCACGGTAGGCGACTCGTTGAAATGAGGTGTCTTGGGATCCATAGGGGGCATTCTACTCACTTTCACGCAACGCGCAACGCCCGCCTTCGGCCGATCCACGATGCACGCCCCACGGGCCACGGAAAATCCGCCTCAAAAAACGTGGCCCTTGGATCGTGGTACGTGGTGCGTGGAAATTTACTGCCAATTTTCGCGGCGGAGAAGGGCTTTTTCGTAGACGTCTTCGTATTTTTGGGCAGCGTCCATCCAGGAGAAATGCTGGATCATGGCGCGTTTTTGCATCAGTTCCATATGCTCGGGGCGGTCATAATACGTGCTCACTGCCCAGCCGACCGTGTCGTAGACCGCGGCCGGAGTTCCCTGGTAGTAAAGAAAACCGGTCCCGAAACCGCTTTTTTCATCGTACGGAATGATCGTGTCCTTCAGCCCACCGGTCGCCCGCGCGATCGGAAGCGTCCCGTATTTCAAACTGTAGATCTGATTAAGACCGCACGGCTCATAAAGCGACGGCATGAGAAAAAAATCGGCGCCGGCTTCGATGCGGTGCGCCTTACCTTCGTTGTAGCCGATCCAGGCTCCCACCTTGCCGGGATAAAGCGCAGGCAGCCCTCCGAAAAAATCTTCTTGCGCCTTGTCCCCGCTCCCGATAATGGCGAATTGGACCGCCATATCGCGCAGGATACGGTGCATCACAAGCATTAAATGCTGGAAACCTTTCTGATCCGCGAACCGCGAGACGATCCCTATGATGGGAAGATTCCCCTTGGGGTTCAGAAGAAATTCTTTTTGAAGCGCTTTTTTGCAGATCTTTTTCCCCGACATGTCGTGGCGGGAATAATTCGCCGGAATGAGTTCATCCGTTTCCGGATTCCAGTGATCATAATCCACACCATTCAGGATCCCGTAAAGATCCTCTTTCCGGCGCTGGACATAGGTCGAAAGTCCGTTCGCTCCGGGTTCGCCGAGGATCTCTTTGGCATACGTGGGGCTGACGGTCGTGATGGCGTCGGCATAGAAAACCGAACCCTTCATGAAATTGATGCCGCCGAAATTCTCGAACTTGGCGTCGATGAAATTGTCGCGGCCGAGCCCGAGAAATCCGTAGGCATCAGCCCTGAAAGTCCCTTGGTACGCAATGTTGTGGATCGAGAAAACGCTCGCGGTCCCGGCAAAAAATGGATTGTGCTGCTCCCAGATCTTTAAGTAAGGCGCAACGAGCGCGGTCTGCCAGTCGTGGCAATGGATGATGTCGGGCTGAAACTTCAGGTCCTGACAAAGTTGGAGGCAGGCGCGCGAAAAAAAACCGAAACGTTCGGGATTGTCCGCGAATTCCCAATTGCCGTCATCATAAAGCCCGGCGCGGCCAAAATAACTTTCATGCTCGATAAAATAGACCGGAAATCCGTCTGATTTTCCCTCGAGAACTTGGCACCACATGATCCCGTTACCGGTCGGGACGCCCATCGGCCCCAGGATGGGCTTTAAGCCATGCTTTTCTTTGCTGATAGACCAATAGCGCGGCAGGACAAGCCGGACATCATGCCCAAGTTTCTTCAGGATCTTGGGCAACGCCCCGCACACATCGCCGAGGCCGCCCGTCTTGATAAAGGGCACCGCTTCCGAAGCCGCAAACAAGATCTTGAGTTTTTTGCCGTTCTTTTTTTTCATCTTCCAGAACTTTCCGTCAGTCGACCGAGAAGGGAATTATACTGAAGAATGGAAAATAAACCACTCCGAACCCGCGCGAAAAGCGCGCTCTGCTTTACTCGGCGGGAAGCGTAAAAAAGAAAGCCGAGCCTTCCCCGGGTTTTGACTCAACCCAAATGTCTCCCCCGTAATTCGCGACGATCTTTTGGCAGGTGGCGAGGCCGATCCCCGAACCGGGATATTGACGCCGGGTCGGCAATTTTTCAAACATAAGAAAAACACGTTCGCGATCTTCGGCGGGGATCCCGATCCCGTTGTCTTTAACCGAAAAAAGCCATTCTTTTCCTTTACGAACGGCGGAAACGCGGATACGCGGTTCCCTTTCGCAATATTTCATCGCATTGCCGATCAGGTTCTGGAAAAGCAACCCCGCAAGCCCGGGATTGATCATGAGCGTCGGTAAAGGATCCACCAGGATTTCCGCCTTCTTTTCTGAAATAGCAAAAGAAAGAATTTCGAGCGTCTCCTTCAGGGATTCCCCGAGATCCAGCGGAGACGCGCCGGCATCCCGCTTCCCGACCCTGGCATAATCTAAAAGCTCCTTGATCAGGACCATCATGCGTTGCACGTTTTGAAAAATGCTTTTTACGAAACTCTTCACCTTCGGATCCGCATCCTGGGGAAATTGCTCGTCCAGCAATTCGGTATACCCCAAAATGTTCGCGGTGGGAGATGTGAGCTCATGGGCTGCCTTGAAAGCAAACTCTTCAAGCTCCTGGGACCTTTCCCTGAGTTTGATCTGTCCGTGCCGGATCGCAAGGGTCATCCAGCAAATAACACAAAAACTGGTCAGGCAGATCATGCCATTCCAGAACACGAGGACGCTGGCCTCTTCGAATTTCAGGTCCCATTGTTTCACAAACCACAAAACGGAGCATAAAACCACTGTGGACCAACCGGCGATCCTCCCGAAATACCATGCCATGGCTGCAATGGAAGGAAAATAAAAAATGTAAAAGGAGATCTTTCCGCCAACGAAGGCATCCAGATAAAAGATCAGAAGGGCGCAAAAAAAGACAAAAAAAGCGGAGAGGACTTCGGTGACGCTCTTACTCTTGAAGATGGGCTCCTTGCCCGGCAGATTCCCCATGGCGGTAGTATAAACCTCGCGCCCGGGCTGTCAATGTCCCGCCGAAGCGGATAGCCGTAAAGGCGTCTCATGTTATAATTCGGTATGAATTCTATCAGCGTGATCATCCCCACTTACAACCGTGCAGCGGTCCTGCCCCGCGCGATCGATTCCGTCCTTGCGCAATCCGACACAAAACGCTGGACGGATCCGTCCTCTGGCGGAAAAAGCGCGGATTTTGAACTGATCATTGTGGATGATGGATCGACAGACGCAACAGCATCCGAGTACGGAGTACGGGGTACGGAGTACGGCGAAAAATCTATCAACGCGGGCTCCGTACGCCGTACGCCGTACGCCTTACCAATTCAATACTTGCGTCAATCTAATCTTGGCCCGGCAGCAGCACGCAATACGGGGATTAAATACGCGAAGGGCGAATGGATCGCATTCCTGGATTCGGATGATGAATGGAAACCCGGCAAGCTCAAGGCCCAGCTGGAATTCTTTCGGGCAAACCCGGATTATTTGATATGCCAGACCGAGGAGATCTGGATCCGAAACGGCACGCGCGTCAACCCGATGAAGAAGCACCGAAAGTTTGGCGGTTTTATTTTTGAGAAGTGCCTGCCGCTTTGCGTCGTGAGCCCGTCGGCCGTTATGATGCACCGGAAACTCTTCGACGAAGTCGGTCTTTTTGATGAATCCCTTCCGGCTTGCGAGGATTATGATCTGTGGCTCCGGATCGCCGCGAAACATCCGATCGGCCTGATCGAAAAAGCTTACATTATGAAATACGGCGGCCACGCGGACCAGCGCTCCCGTGAATTCCCGGCCATGGACCAATTCCGCATCCGGTCCCTGGCGAAAATCCTTTCGCAAAATATTCTCACGCCGGAACAGACTTTCGCCGCGCGGCGAATGTTGGAAGAAAAAGCAAAGATCTATATTGAGGGCGCGCTCAAGCGAGGAAAAGAGAAAGAAGCGGATGAGGTGCGGCGTACCGCGTACGGTGTACGGCGAGTTTGAAAGGGCGTCTTTCTGCGAAGAGTTTTTAACTCCGTACGCCGTACCCCTTTCGCCGTACTAAAGTTTGTTGAGTATCCATCCCAATAAAATCACCTGCGGCAGGCTAATGGCGAGCATCCAAAGCGCGGTCTTCGGCCCGAGATTTTTCCACACCAAGCCGATCTCGGTCACGTCCGTCACCACACCCCCCATCAGAAATGCAAAGGCATTCCCGAAGGCGCCGGTCTGCTGATAGATCGTGAAAGCGAGCGGCGAAGTCCCTTCCGAGCAAACTTCCAGGAGCGTGGCCACACCCATCGTCACCAAAAGCCCCAAAAGCGTCGGCCCGAAATATTGGTGAAAAATATGACCCGGCACCAGGGCTGAAACAAGTCCGGCAAGAAGAACTCCGATAAGGACCCACGGCAGGACCATGGCCGCAAGCGCGGTCATCCCCTTCCAGATCCCGCGCGCCGCATGCCGGAAACTTTCATGGCTCCAAACATGATTGCGAAGCCTTGTCGCAACGTGCTCGCGGATCGAAAAACCGGGATGGACCACCACGGAGTGCGGATTCTTCTCGATCCATCCGATCCTGTCCAGGCCCTGCAGGGAAAATCCCGTGGTGAGGGCGATCAGAAGCGCGCCAAAGACGATCAAAAATGCCTTGGCCCCGAAAAACCCGAACAAAAGGATCGTGATGGGAAGGTTCGCCCAGGGACTCGCCAGAAGAAAGCTCACGACCGCGGGGCCTGAGGCGCCCTTTCTGTGGATCTCCATGGAGATCGCCAGGATCCCGTGGCAACAGGCGCTCATGAGGAATCCAAAACCCACGGAGTAGAAGATCGTTCTTTTTTGCGCGACCGCCAGGTGCTTCGAAATATATTCCTTGGGGACGTAATGATCGATCAACCCGCCCACAAAAAATCCGGCGAGGATCGGCCAGAACATGATCCGGACATATTCCCAGAAGATCCGGCGGAATCCTTCCATTGCGGGAAAAAGAAAGGACGTGCCCAACAACATGAGCGTCAAGACGCTGATAAGAAAAAGCCCGGTCCGGTACCACGGCTTTTTCTTATCTCCCGTCGAACAGCACGTCCTTTCGTCCATTATACTGTTCTCCATTTGATTTTAGGGGTTAACAGTATTGCACCGCATACCCTAATTTCGAATATGATGCGGCGCTAAAGATCTCCTTGCTCCATGTCCTTTTCCATTTCGGCGGACTTGGAAGCATCCGACACAACCGCTGATTCTTCGGCTTTCACTTTGGCGATGTATTTGGCTGGATCGCTCAGGAAGGTCTTGTCGCATCCGGGACAGCAAAGCCCGTACCGCTTGCCTTCATAAACCACGAAGTCCTTTCCATTGACCGGCCCCCCCATCACCGGACAGATCTTATTGCCGACATCCACGATCCCCGTCTGCGAAGACTGGCCGTCAAGGCCACGCGAGCGTGCCGGAATCGTTGGGATTCCGGCCTGCGCCGTCTCGTCCGCAGCCAAAACCTGAGACGCCGCCAGCGGCATCATAAGCACAGCCAACAACATTAACGCGATCATTTTTCTCATTTTTGAATCCTCCTCATGGTCAGCTTCCTTTTTCATACCCACGCCGCATTATACCCCACGAAATCACGTTCGTGAAACAAGATGAGGCTATCCGGATGACGGGTGAAGAGAAACCAGCTTTGATTTCACCCTCCATCCGCCCTCCGCCATCCTATTCATAAGCATTTCTTTTTTGCTCATTCTGAATAGAATGCGTCTTATGAATTTACTCGCCATTGAAACCTCAAGTCCTACTTTGAGCGTTGCGATCAAGAAAAGCGGGGCGAAGCTCCGCCATGCGACCGTCCAAGGTTATATGAAACACGCGGAGAATCTCCTTCCCGTGATTGACCGCCTTCTTAAAAAAGAAAAACTAAAGATCGGGGACATTAACGTCTATCTCATCAGCCGCGGGCCCGGGTCTTTCACGGGACTACGTATCGGTTTCGCCACGCTCAAGGGCTTCCTCGCGACCTGTCCCAAACCCTGCTATGGCGCCTTTTCCCTCGACGTGATCGCGGCCGGAATTAAAGAAAAAACGCCCTCAAATCTCGCCGTGTGCGTGGACGCAAGACGTGGTAAACTTTACACTCGTTCGTACCGTTATCATAGAAAAGGATGGGTGGCCTGTGGCCCGTCCCGCGTGGTACCGCTCGACGAAATGGCCTCGGAGCTTTCTCAGGGAAGCCGGATCGTCGGCGATGGAATCGCCAAGCTTGCGGATAAAGGTTTTGTCGTGACGCCGGAGAAATGCTGGGCCCCCCGGGCGGCAACCTTGATCGAACTCTTTGAGACAAAGAACCCGCTTCTTAAACAACTGAAGCGTCCCAAAGAATTTTTGCCGGTTTACTTGCGTCGTTCCGAACCGGAAGAAAAATTGGCGGAAAAGAGAAAAAATGCCCGAACTTAAACAACACACATCCCGGATTCAGCATAGCGCCTGGATCGAACTTCGCGCGGATGCCCTTCTTAAAAACCTCAATACGCTTCAGCAACATTCCGGACAAACGGATGTTCTGGCGGTCATCAAAGCAAACGCCTACGGCCACGGTCTCCGGGAGATCGCAGGCGCCCTCGCCGGGAAGGTCACCTATTTTGGCGTGGCCACGCTCCGGGAAGCTCTCGACCTTAAAGAGCACCATCCCCAAACCCCCGTCTTCCTCTTCGGACATTTGTTTTCCCATGAGCTCTCGGCAGCACTCCTGGGGGGCATCACTTTAAGCGTTTCAAGCTTTGAAAAAGCCCGTGAGATCTCGGACCTTTCGGAGGATCTGGGCCGCAAAACTTCGGTCCATGTGAAGATCGACACGGGGATGGGGCGCATGGGAATCCCGGTCCGTGAAGCGGCCTCTTCTATAGAGGAAATGACGCGACTTAAGGGCCTTATGCTCGACGGCATTTATATGCATTTCCCGACCGCTGAAAAGGATGATTCCTTTCGGGATACGCAGGTCCGGAAATTCGGAATACTGCTTCAGGTGCTTGAGGAAAAAAATATCGTGTTCCGGTTCCGTCACGCCACCAATAGCGCCGCGACATTGACCTTAAAAACCCCTTTCTTCAACATGATCCGCCCGGGCCTTTCACTTTATGGCATCTACCCGGATCCGGGATTAAAAGACACGGCTCATTTAGAGCCGGTACTGTCTCTCAAAAGCCGCATTACCCTTGTCAAAAAAGTCCGTGCCGGAGAATCCGTAGGATATGGCCGCGAATTTGTAGCGAAAAAGGATACCACGATCGCTATACTCCCCTTGGGTTATAGCCATGGCTACCCCTATGCGGCATGGAAAAAAGCTTCCGTTCTTTTTCATGGCAAACGCTATCCCCTCGCCGGCAAGGTCTCGATGGATTATATCGCCGTGAACCTGGGAACCACCGAAGCCAAGGAAGGCGATACGGTCACGCTCCTCGGTGAAGATCAGAATGAGCGCATCACGGCCGAAGAGATCGCGGCATGGGCCGGAACCATTCCTTATGAGATCGTGACGCGCTTAAATCCGCATTTGCCGCGCATTGTTATTTAAAAAAATCCTAAGCTCCAAGATACAATAACCAAGCAAAGATCAATAACCAAAACCCAAGAATTAAGCGAGTTCTTATTGAATTTTGAAAATTGGAATTTATTTGGTGCTTGTTTCTTGATTATTGGAAATTTGAAGCCATGATTCATTTCCAAATCCGCCACATCCCCGAAGTTTCGTCGACCAATACCGTCGCCCTAGAAGAAGCCAAACAAGGCGCCCCGGAAGGACTCGTCATCGTCTCGGACCACCAAACCTCGGGCCGCGGCAAACCCGGCCGGCAATGGCTTTCTCCCGCGGGGAAAAATCTTCTTTGCTCGATCCTTCTGCGGCCGCCCCTTACACAAGCCCAAGCCCCCATGCTCACCCAGATCGCCTGCCGGGCGGTTGCCAAAGTCTTGAAAGAGAAGTATGCTATCGACTCCGAATTCAAGCGGCCCAATGACGTCATGGTGGGTTCCCGGAAGATCTGCGGCACCTTGGTCGAGGCGGTATCCACCCCCTCGAAGCTTGAGGCGGTCGTTATCGGGATCGGGCTCAATGTGAACGCGGAAACCGGCGAGCTTCCCCCTGAGGGAATCTCGATGCGGGCTCTTACGCATAAAGAGTATCCCATCGATGAAGTTCTTGGCCATATTCTTCTTGAATTGGGTCAGAAATGCGACGATTTATATAAAAACACACCTATAAAGTGACCATCATCCCAGAATTGTTTGTTTTTGGGAGCTTAAGTGGTAAATCATAACCGATCCGACCTCCGAGGTTGGATCGGTCAAATGGAAGAAAGAGAGCATGATGAAACGTATACTGGCTATTGATATAGGAAACACAGCCGCCACGGTCGGTTTCTACGAAGGAGGCCGTTTGGTTGACTTTGGATCCATGTATTATAGTAATATCCCAAAATATGCCTCTAAAATAGCTAAAAGTGGTAAGAATTTCTGTTTAGACGTCATTATAAGCTCTGTTTTCCCTAAAATGACCGACTTTTTGAAGTGTAAATTACAAAGCATCAAGGGTGTGAAATCATGGGTTGTTGGGGGCAATACTCCGATAAAAATACGGCATAAGTATAGTAACTACAATAACTTAGGCGTTGACAGGAAGGTGAATATTTACGGTGCTGGCCGGATGTATCGCCTCCCAATGCTTGTAATCGACTACGGAACGGCCATTACATTCGACTACATTGACTCCAAGGGGGTTTTCCTGGGTGGAATGATCATCCCGGGACCTGAAACCGCCTATAGAGCGCTCGGCCAGAGGGCCGCCCTACTTCCAAAGGAACTCCCCATGCCAAAGACGGCAAAAACCTTCCTCGGGAGGAATGCCCGCGAATGTATGGAATCCGGGATCCTGGAGGGGTATGGCGCCATGACCGATGAGCTGATCCAAAGGTTCCGCAAGCGGTACGGAAAGAACCTTCGGGTCCTGGCCACAGGCGGCTTTGCCGAAGTGATCCGTCCCTACACCAGACTCATCGATACCATCGATCCGAAGCATTCCATCAAGTCTCTCCTCGCCCTCTTTCGAAGTAAAGCCTAGTACGGAGTAAGGCGTACGGCGTACTGATTTTCCAAAAATTCCCTTGATTTTATTGGCCCGCCGAATAGAATAACGCCTCACTTGGCACTCCAAATTGCTGAGTGCTAGCGCCTCGATTGAATCTTCTAATTTAATCAGATTCGTCATCATGGGGGTTTGTCATCCTCGAATGTTTTTGTCGGGGATCCATTTCTGGATTCCCGCTTTCGCGGGAATGACAGCAGTATCAAGATGGCGACTAACACGAAAGGGAACAAACATGGCAAAACAACTTCTGTTCAGTGAAGAGGCACGCCGCGCGATCCTGCATGGCGTCGATCAACTCGCAAACGCAGTCAAGGTCACCCTCGGTCCCAAAGGCCGGAACGTCGTCCTTGAAAAGAAATTCGGCTCCCCGACCGTCACCAAAGACGGCGTCTCGGTCGCTAAAGAGATCGAGCTCGAAGACCCTTATGAAAATATGGGCGCTCAGATGGTCAAGGAAGTCGCTTCTAAAACTTCCGACGTGGCCGGAGACGGCACCACGACCGCGACCATCCTCGCTCAAGCGATCTACCGCGAAGGCCTGAAGAACGTCACGGCCGGAGCCAACCCGATGGCCCTCAAGCGCGGCATTGATAAAGCCGTCGAAGCCATCGTCGCCGAACTCGATAAAGTCGCCAAACCCATCGGCAAGGATAAAAAAGAGATCGCGCAGATCGCTTCGATCGCCGCGAACTCCGATACCACGATCGGCGATCATATCGCCGAGGCCATGGACAAAGTCGGTAAAGACGGCGTCATCACGGTCGAAGAAGCCAAAACCACGGCAACGACGCTCGATGTGGTGGAAGGCATGCAGTTCGATCAGGGATATCTTTCCCCGTATTTTGTGACCGACACCGAGCGCATGGAAGTCGTACTCGAAGAACCGTTCATCCTGATCAATGAAAAGAAGATCTCCTCGGTCAAGGACATGCTCCCGATCCTCGAAGCCGCGTCCAAGGCCGGCAAACCCCTCATTATCATCGCCGAAGAAGTGGACGGCGAAGCGCTCGCAACGCTGGTGGTCAACAAGATCCGCGGCACGCTGGCCGTTTGCGCGGTCAAAGCCCCGGGATATGGCGATCGCCGTAAGGCCATGCTGGAAGATATCGCGATCCTCACCGGCGGCAAGGCGATCACCGAAGACCTCGGCATCAAACTCGAGAACGTGACCTTGAAGGACCTCGGCCGCGCAAAACGCGTGACCGTGGATAAAGACAAGACCACGATCATCGAAGGCGCCGGGAAGAGCGCGGATATCACCAGCCGGATCGGTCAGATCAAAAAACAGATCGAAGATACCGATTCCGATTATGACAAAGAAAAACTCCAGGAACGCCTCGCGAAGCTCGCGGGCGGGGTCGCGGTCATTCATGTCGGCGCCGCAACCGAAACGGAGATGAAAGAAAAGAAGGCTCGTGTGGAAGACGCTTTACACGCAACCCGCGCGGCCGTGGAAGAAGGCATTGTCCCGGGCGGCGGTGTGGCGCTTTTGCGCGCTTCTGTCGCGCTCGACGGCCTCAAGCTCAAGGGCGATGAAAAGATCGGCGCCGAGATCATCCGGCGCGCGGTTGAAGAACCTCTTCGTCAGCTGGCCTTCAATGCCGGCGAGGAAGGCTCGGTCGTCGTTCAGCGCGTCATGTCCGAAAAGGGCAATATCGGATACAACGCCGAGACGGGCGAGTTTGAGAATCTGGTCGAAGCCGGCGTCATTGACCCGAAGAAAGTCACCCGCAGCGCGCTCCAGAATGCAGCCAGTGTTTCCGGTCTGCTCCTCACCACCGAAACCCTCATCACCAATCTCCCCGAAGATGATAAGCCCGGTATGGGAATGCCTCCGGGAGGTATGGGCGGCGGCATGGGAGGAATGGGCGGTATGGGGGGCATGGATTATTAATGAGGACATCACTTAGCGAATCCGCTACCGGCGGAGAGCTAAGTGATAAGTCCGAATTAACCCCACACCCAGCTTGACATGTATTACGTATACGTTTTAAAAAACAAAAAAACTCAAGACCTGTACTACGGGTATAGCAATAACCTGAAAAGGAGAATGACCGAGCACCAGGCCAAAGGATCATGGGAGCTTAAGTATTATGAAGCTTACATGTCTGAAGCCGATGCGAGGGATCGTGAGAGAAGATTTAAACATTATGCCCAAGCACTGACGGCCTTAAAGCAGCGGATCAAGCGGTCCTTAAGCTAAGGCTGGGTGTGGGGTTCAATTCGCACAGTGACTTACGCACACTTCGTTCCGTAAGTCACGTGCTCATTAAAGGAGAATCCAAAATGAAAGTCAGACCGTTAGCAGACAGAGTGCTTGTGGAAGTGCTTGAAGCGGAAGCAAAGACCAAGGGCGGCATCATCCTCCCGGATACCGCGAAAGAAGAGAAGACCGAAGGCAAGGTGATCGCGGTCGGCACGGGGAAAGTGCTCGAATCCGGCAAAGTCCAGCCTATTGAAGTCAAAAAAGGCGATCGCGTGCTCTTCGGGAAATATTCCGGCGACGACATCTTGATCGATGGCGCAAAGCACAAGATCGTCAAAGAGAGCGAAATTTTAGCAGTTTACGAATCAGAAAAATAACCAAATCACAAGAAACAATAACCAAACAAATCCCAATGACAAAATTTCAAAATAATTGGTTCTTGGTGATTGGAATTTGATTGGTGCTTGTATCTTGGTTATTGGAAATTAACCAAAGGAGTTAGTGATGGCAAAACTTATCTCGTATTCAGAAGAAGCGCGCCAGAAGATCAAACGCGGCGTCGACATCCTCGCAAGGGCTGTCAGCGTCACGCTCGGTCCCCGCGGCCGCAATGTGGTGATCGATAAAAAGTTCGGCGCGCCGCTCGTCACCAAGGACGGCGTCACGGTCGCCAAAGAAATTGACTTGAAGGACCCGTATGAAAATATGGGCGCCCAAATGGTCCGTGAAGTCGCGGAAAAAACCTCGGATAACGCCGGGGACGGCACCACGACCGCAACGGTCCTGGCCCAATCCATCGTGTCCGAAGGCCTCAAGAACGTCACCGCCGGCGCCAATCCCATGGCCCTGAAACGCGGGATCGACAAAGCCTCGGCCAAGATCGTGGAAACCATCAAGAAAATGTCCAAGGCCGTCAAGGGCAAAGAAGACATCACCGCCGTCGGCGCCATCAGCGCCAATAACGACCAGAGTATCGGCCAGCTTCTGGCGGATGCCCTGGAAAAAGTCGGCAAAGAAGGCGTGATCACGGTTGAAGAAGCCAAAGGCCTCAAGACCGAGCTCGACGTCGTCGAAGGCATGCAATTCGACCGCGGCTATTTGTCACCTTATTTTGTGACCGATGCCGAGCGGATGGAAGTGGTCTTGAAGGAACCTTACATCCTGCTTTACGAGAAAAAAGTCAGTTCCGTAAAGGATCTCGTCCCTGTCCTGGAGAAAGTGGCGCGCCTCGGTAAGCCCCTTCTCATTATCTCGGAAGATATCGAAGGTGAAGCGCTCGCCACCTTGGTGGTGAACAAGATCCGCGGCGTGCTTCAGATCGCGGCCGTGAAGGCCCCCGGATTCGGGGATCGCCGCAAGGCCCTGATGGAAGATATCGCGATCATCACCAAAGGCAAGTTCATCTCCGAAGATCTCGGTGTGAAACTCGAGAACGTGGACCTTGAGATGCTCGGCACGGCCCAGCGCGTGGTGATCGACAAGGACAACACCACGATCGTCGGAAGCGCCGGCACCCAGAAGGACATCAAGGGACGCTGCGATCAGATCAAGGCGGAGATCGAACGCTCCGACTCGGAGTATGACAAAGAAAAGCTTAAGGAACGTCTCGCGAAACTTTCCGGCGGCGTCGCTGTTGTGAAGGTTGGCGCGGCCACCGAAGTCGAGATGAAAGAGATGAAGGCCCGTATCGAGGACGCTTTGCACGCGACCCGTGCGGCCATCGAAGAAGGCATCGTCCCGGGCGGCGGCGTCGCTCTTTTGCGTTCTATTGCCTCGCTGGATGATCTGAAGTCCTCAGGCGATGAAGCTACCGGCGTCCAGATCGTTCGTCGCGCGCTTCAGGAACCGGCCCGCAAGATCGCCCACAACGCCGGCGTGGATGGATCGGTCGTTGTGAAAAAGATCCTTGAGGGCAAGGGCGCATTCGGATTCAACGCTCAGACTTGCGAGTACAGCGACCTCGTCGAAGACAAGGTCATTGACCCCGCCAAAGTCGTTCGCATCGCGGTGGAGAATGCCTGCTCGATCGCCGGGCTCATCCTCACGACCGAATGCGTGATCGCGGAAAAACCCAAGGAAAAGAAGGATGAGGATAAGAAAAAATCCTCGAATTATTCGGGAAGCATCGAATAAAAAAATGTCATCCCCGAATGCTTAAATCGGGGATCCAAAAACATGGATTCCCGCTTAATACATGCGGGAATGACAGCGGAAAGTATAAAAAAGCCCCCGCTTTTGCTTTCGCAAGAAAGCGCGGGGGCTTTTTTTATGACCGCTCTTATCCTACGCTACTTTCGGGGGAGAGATTTTGGGAAGAGTAAAGAAAAATGAGGAGCCTTTTCCAAGCTCACTTTCGGCTCCCATCCGGCCACCATGAGCTTCGATAATGCTCTTGGAGATCACGAGCCCCAACCCCGAACCTTTTTCTGAAGTAACGCTGGGCTTGCCGAATTGCTCAAACTTACTGAAGAGTCTTGCGAGATTCTCCCCGGAAATCCCCTCGCCGGTATCCTTCACCGCGCACCGGACCTCGTCTCCAAGATCCTTGACCTCCACGGTGATACTTCCTTTTTCCGTGAACTTGAAGGCATTACTCAAAAGGTTGACCATGACCTGCAAGAGTTTGTCAAAATCGCCCGAGATCTCGAGTTTTTCTCCCGGGAAATCTTCCCGGATGGCGATCCCTTTCTTTTGAGCGCGAAGGGTGATCCCCTCACAGGCCTGCCGCGCCAGGGATAAAAGATCGATCTTTTCATAATTCAGCACGATCTTCCCGGACTCGATCTTTGCAAGATCCAGAAGGTCGGTCGTGATATGGATCAGCCGCTCCCCGGTCCGCTTGATAATTTCGAGGTATTTTTTCTGGCTCTCAGAGACGGGGCCGACAAGCCCGTCCAGGATAAGGGCCGCAGCTTCCCGGACGATCCCGAGCGGGTTCCGGAGTTCATGTGCCACGATGGAAACGAAGTCATCCTTAAGGTGGTTCAGTTTCGCGAGATCGACGTTCTTAGTTTCCAACTCCTGATAAAGAGCCTTGATCCCATCATTCGCCCTCTGGAGCCCCCAGGCCTGCATCTCCAATTCGTCTTTCGCCTGGGTCAATTCCTTCGTGTACTGTTCCAGTTTTTTGTTGGTTTCGGTCAGATCTTCCAGAATATTCATCGTCGCGCGTTGACTTTCTGAAAGATCTTTTGTCCTCTCTCCCACTTTGGCTTCTAATCCACGGGACAGCTCCTCGATCTCGCGCCTGCTTTTTAGCAGGCTTTTTTGTTTCTCCAGGAGGTCCGCGATCATGGCGTTGAAAGATTCCGCAAATTCCTGGATCTCATCTCCCGTCCAAAGTTCGATCTTGTAATCCATGCGTCCCGCCATGATCTTCTCGGTCGCTTTTTGAAGTTCCCGGATCGGCCTCGCAAACCTGTCTCCAACAATAAGCCCGAAAAAAACAACAAGTCCCAAGAGAAGCAACAGAAGCATGCTTCCCTCGATGACCAACTGTTTCAAGGGCTGGAAAATCTCATCCCTGTCCTGAGCCACGCACAAATACCAGAAAATGCCATTTTCCAGGAGAAGAGGCGCCTCCACTCTTTCCGCGGAAGTAAAAAGCATCTCACGGGAATGGACGCCTTCTTCGCTTCGGATCAACAAAGTCTTTTCCCGAATGACCTTTTCCATTTCCTCTTTGCTGAATAATTTCACACTGAGGGGCCGGACGCCCTCATGGTAGACGATATTTCCTTGGGCATCGACCAAAGAGGCATGCCCGGTCTTACCGTTTCTGTAGGCCTTGAGGGACGAGAAAAGATTTTCAACATTAACGGAGTCTTTGCATATACCGATCACTTCGCCGTTTTCATTCCGGATAGGAAGCGCTAAAAGAATGCTCAGGGTACCGCTGGATTCGTCTAAGACAATGTCCCCCAAAAAAACAGCCCCTTTCCCGCCGGCATAAGCCTTCTGCCACCAACTTTCATCCGCTTGATAAAAATCACTTGTCTTTTCTGACGCCGCAACCAAGCCTCCGTAGCGATCGGTCAGGAATATTTCGGCCATATCCTTATCCGCAGCTACCAGATCTTTGAGCCTGAGACTCATAAGTTTTTCTAAATAACTTTTGATGACTCCGCCCTCTTCACCCGAGATCCATTTCTTATCCATTTCCTCCATGTTCTTTAAAATGGCGGCCGGGGACATCGCGCTATAGCGGAGATTCGCTTCTTCCACGGCTTGCTTCCATGCGCGACTGGTCAGATGGCCTTGAAGCTCTTCAACTTCTTGATCGATCAATTCGTTGATAGAAACCGACAACATACGCGCCACTTTTAATTGTTCTTGCCCTATGTTCCCTAAAATCGCCCGATAGCTCCAAACACAAACAAGCCCAACAGTCAGTAACGCGACGACGGAACTGAAGCTCCAAAGGAATAACGTGATCTTTCGTTGGATCCCCCCCCGTCTTATGATTTTTTTGTTCAAGGGGCTGAACGCATAGATCCCGGCCAGAGCAAAAAAACTGGCCGCTAAAAGAACGGCGCAGATCATCCTGAAAAATTGCACGGGAATGCCCGTAAGCTGAATAAAGTTGGGATAATTGATCCAGAAAGCCGGGAAGAATCCGGCTTTCGGCACCACGAGGCCGGTCAAGATTCCATACAGGACAAAAACTCCTGCGACGCCCAGCGCCCCGACCCAAACCGTCGCCGGAAATCCTTTTCGCTCGGATTTCCAAAACGCTCGAAACAATCCTATCCCGGTGAGGACCGCACCCGGAAAACCGATGAAATAACGCGCGAAAATTCCTGGAAGCAAAAAACCGGAGGTTAGAAAACACACCACAGCCCACCCTGCAAGAGCGATCATCCAAAGATGCTTTAAGGCGGGAAAAGAGCGCGTGCCCCGGAAAAGGGTCCGTACGCCAAACTGAAGCAGAGGAGCAAAAGACAAGGGAAGGAGCAACGCCCCGAAGACTGTCAGCATCTCCACGTTAAAAGGAGATCCCCTCAGAATAAAGAGATCCACCCATTCATTGGCCCCATGAAAAAGCCCGAAAAGCCCCACAAGCCAAAGGTCCTCCGAAAGATCCAGAAGGTCCCTTTCCTTGGGCATCATAAAAATCACGATCCCCATGATAAGGAATGCCAGTCCGTAAAAAAAGAAAATGGTCTGCATCGCTATTTTTTCCCTTCTTCCAGAACTCTGATCTTTTCTTTAAGCTCGATCATTTTGAGCTCCCGGCCGACCGCGATCTTTTTAAAACTCTCAAGCTCTTCCATCTTCTGCTCCAATGCGTTCTCAGCCTTCTTGCGCTCGGAGATGTCTTCGACGACTTCGATGAACCCTGCGATCTTCCCGTCCCGCAGAAAAAAGGGGAAAGCCTCGATGCGTGCCTGGAAATTGCTTCCATCTTGACGTCGGCCCGTAGCCTGGGCCTCCGCTTTGCGCCCGGTCGCCATTGCTATTTTCCCGGGACAATGAGGGCAGATCCTGTCACGTTTTTCAAATTCGAAAAAACAGTGCTTCCCCGCAAATTCAGCAGGCGATCTCCGGAACAGCTCCCCCTGGGCTTTATTGGTGAAAACAACATTGTAATCCTTGTCGATATACGTAATGCCCAAATTGATATTATCCACCAGCGCCCGGAGCTGTTCCTCGCTACTACGCAGCGCCTCTTCCCCCCGCTTGTGCTCGACACCTGCTTGCGTAAAGTCTGCAACCTGTTTTTGCAGGAACGCGATCTCCGCAAGAAGCTCTTCTTTGGTTTTGTCGTTCTTCGTCATGTCACTATCTCCTGAAAATCATGAAACCCTTGGGCCCGGCCTCGCTATGTCTTCCCCTCTTCCAAGACTCTGATCTTTTCTTTGAGCTCGATCATCTTGAGTTCCCGACCGACCGCAATCTTGTTGAAACGTTCGAGTTCCTCGATCTTCTTTTTCAAATCTTCCTTCGCCTGTTTTTCTTGAGCAATATCCCTAACGGTGGCCTGAAGGACTATCTCCCCGCCCATAATCATACGGGTCAGAAGCACCGTAGCCGGAAAGTTTTCGCCCTGAGCTCGCTTGTGCGTCCACTCGAAAAAATGGAACCCTTTTTGCATCGCCATCCCGATCATTTCTTTGGCTCTGACAGCAGAAAGGCTCCCGTCCGGTTGCCGTTCCGGAGACAGGTCCCAAGGCCCCAAAGACTGGAATTCGTCTTCTTTCCGGATCCCAAACATTGCGATCGTCGCCGGGTTCCCGGAAACAAACCTCCCGGAGGAAGGATCGAGAATCATCATGGCATCGCGGGAATTCAGAAAAAGGCTCCGGTATTTCTCCTCACTCTCCCTAAGAAGCTCCTGATCCTTGGTACGCAAAAAGCTCAAAAGGGTCAGAATTAAAATGATCGCACTCATGAACGCCGTGATAATCCATCCCAAAAACTGGAAATGAGAGACCTCGTTTCTGGGGGCCAAGAGCACGAGCGACCACCCTGGGGGGCCCAGGGGCCTTCGAAAAGCCTGATAAGCATGCCCTCTGAACTGTCCTCTCATCCCATCGTGGACCGGCTTGGGGAGGATGGGGTCAAAAGACACCAAGCCGAATTGCTTGGAATCTTTGATCGCACGAACCTGTTCACTCCCGAGAGGCCACAGGGTTCTTAAAACCATCTCTCTAGAACCGGATATAAAAACAATACCGTCAGGATTGATGAAAAAAGAGTTGGGATAACCCGCTAAAACATCTTTGACTTCCGCGACATTCTTTTTGATCGCAGCTACCCCCACGATCTTTCCCTCGTCATCCTTCACAGGATGGGCTGCATAAAAACCGCGTTCCTGGCTTGTGACTCCTGCCGCCATGAAAAAAGAAGGCCTTCCATGCAAAGCTTCCACGACGTAGGGCCGGAATGCATAATTTTTCCCGACAAAACTATCCGGGGAATTTCTGTTGGAAGAAGCGATCGCATTGCCCTGGAGGTCTAAAAGATAACAAACGGAAAAATTCAGGTTGGTATTGTAGCGATCAAGAACTGAATTGGCATTGGGGGTATTCTCGGAATTTGGATTGAGAAACACGGGAAGGACCCAGGGAGACCCCGCCATGGCCCCCGCTGCAGATTGAGCTGACTTAAACTCATTTTGAATCCCCGAGGTCATGGCTTCAAGAATGTCTTCACTCTGTTCGCGAAGGTACCGTTCTCCAACATTTCCAAGAAAACGAACGAGCAGGAACCCCGAGAAGAGGGTCACGATGAAGAAAAACAGCGGAATTAAAAAGAAAACCTTTGATTGGAAAAAATTTTTGGCGTTCAACAAAACGTTCTCACGATAAAAGAATTTTCCTCACGGCCTGAATCAAGACAGCCATGTCGGAGGTCTTGACCACGAAATCATCGGCCCCCATTTTGCGGGCCAGAACGGGATCGACGGCGTCAAGTTTCCCGGTCATCACGATCACCGGCGGCGGGTGGGGCTGGAACATCGCCTTGATCTGGCGGCAGGCCTCAAACCCCGAGATGTCCGGCATCACCACATCGATCAGCACAAGCTCCGGAGGTGTCTGATGAGCTTTCTGAAGGGCATCCTTGAAATTCAGGGAAGCTACCGCCGCGTGCCCTTCCCCTTCCAGGGCCGCCACGATCATTTTTTGGGCGAAAGGGTCATCATCGATTACGAGAATATTTTTTTTCATCGCGGAGCTCCTTTCCTCTGAAGAACCTTAAAATATCAAATGAACGTATACACCACCAGCGTGATCGCCACCACCATCGTGGAGATCGCGAGGAGAAAACTGCCGTCTCCGATATTTTCCAGTATTTTTTTGAACCGGGAATGTCTTTTACTCTTAAGCGCGAGGAAGGAAGCCACGCAGGCGATCATAAAAACGATCGAGTCAAAAGCCAGGATCTCATCGACAACGGTATTGGCTTTCTGCGCCGTATTCATCTGGATCAGCTGAATGACCGTAAGGCAAACACCCACCATGGCCGCCGACACCGAAAACACGTCCACCGAAATGCTTGTTTCGATCTCTTCCTTAACTATGGATTCCACGACGGTTCCCCCTGGATTTACGAAAAGACTACTCTTTCCCTGTGGCGGAATCAACCCTGATTCTTATAATGGAAGAACTAAACGGGTCATCAGGACCTATGCTCCATAGGCCCTGATTCTCATTTAATAAAAAAAGCGGATCATCAGGACCTATTGGACCCGTTCCCAATCCGCCACCGGCCCGGAAACCGGCCTGAAAAGAGGATGCGGCCGGATCTTTTTAACAGAGGCGATCTTGCGGTATTGTTTGGGAGAGCGTTTTTTTAATTTCGAGCAAAGCCATTCGAATTCATAACGAAGTTGTCCCTTTGCCACCGCGATCCTCCGTCCCGTTCTTTGGCTTCCGATCTTCGCTCTGTCAAAACGGTATCCCCGGCGACACGCTTCTTCCCAAATTGAGAATAAATAGGCTGCGATAGCTTGGGAGGGATGAACATACTCTTTAAAGCGTTCAAGCTGAGGATGGTTTTTATAGCCGCGGGTCTTCCCCGTCAGGACCTTCTGCGCCAGGAGCGCTTCACGCCAGAGCGCTACAAGGCCCTGCGAGTCCAGATATCCGGGATGCAAGCTCCATAGTCGCACGAGGGATCCCCTGAGAATGGAAGGGTCAGCGAGAAGACTTTCTGAAGGCAGGGGCGATGTAGCCGCGGGAGCGGCCCCCCCGGCCAAAGCGCCGGCCGCCGAAAGACGCGACCTTGACGGGCTTGTGTTCGATAAAATTTTCGAGTTTCATTTCGGGATGTTCGGAAACGGGAAGCGCCATACGCATGACCTTTTCGATATCTTTAACGTCGGTGCCCTGCTCCGGCGTCGCGAATGAGATCGCGTGCCCTTTGTCCCCGATGCGACCCGTACGGCCGATCCGGTGGATGAAATTCTCGGAATCATCCGGAAGATCATAGTTCAGCACGAGTTCGATGTGTTTCACATCTATGCCGCGCGCTGCAATATCAGTCGCCACGAGAATGCGATATTTCCCTGATTTAAACCCCTCGAGCGCCTCCCGCCTTTGCGAAAGCGAACGGTCGGCGTGGATCTCGGCGGCATTGTGCCCCATTTCACGGATCGCGCGGGTGATCTTATAGGCTCCGATCTTGGTCCTTGAGAAAATAAGGATCGTTCCGTGATATTGCGCGAGAACCTTCTTCAGAAGATCCCTTTTCGCTTCTTTCTTCACGACAAAAACTTCCTGGGTGATCTTCTCCGCCACGGTCCCGGATTTCGCGATCTCGATATGAACCGGCAATTTCATCTGGGATGCCGCGATCTTCATAATGGTATCGGGCATCGTCGCCGAAAAAAGCATCGTCTGCCGTTCCTTGGGAACCGAACGAAGGATCTTCTGGATCTGGGGCGCGAACCCCATATCAAGCATCCGGTCGGCTTCATCCAGCACGAGGATGCTGATTTCGCTCAGAAAAACATAGCGTTGTTCCATATGATCGATCAACCGGCCCGGCGTGGCGATGATAATGCGAGGATGCTGGCGAAGCTCCTGGATCTGGTTGTGCATGGAAGCGCCGCCGATCAGGATCGCGAATTTGATCTTGGGGTCAAGTTTATGAAGGCTTTGATGGACCTGATAGGCGAGTTCCCGGGTCGGGATAAGGATCAGCCCACGGCCTTTGGTCTGGGTCAGGCGCTGGACCATCGGGATCCCGAATGCCAGGGTCTTCCCGGTCCCCGTCTGCGCCACCCCGATCACATCCTGCCCTGCTACGGCCAGCGGAATGGCCTTCTGCTGAATAGGCGTGGGGGTCTGGAACTTCATTCTTGTAAGGGTTTCCAGGATATGCGGGGCGATCCCCAATCCATAGAAACTTGCCGGCGTTGGCTGTGCTAAAGAGGGCGTTGTATGAGGCATGATGTGCGTATTATAGAACAGATCGGCTCAAAATACGAGCTATTAAACAGCCTCTTTATAGGGGTGATTTAGAGCGGCGAAAACTCGAAATCACCTCGTCGATCGTTCCCACGGGACAAAAATACCGGCACCAGAATTTCGGGATGAAAAAAGCCGCGAGAAGGATCAAGGCCGCTACCCCGATGGATACTTCCACCCAGGCGTAGCGCTCCATTTCGAAAAACTCCACCGCGGGCACATCAAATAAGGTGAAAAGATACAGGCCGGTCACCAGGAGCAGAACAACATAGGCGAAAAGCGCGCTCCAGGACGGAAGCTTAAATCGCTTGGGGGAAATCTGCGCCTGGCATTCCTGGAATGTCCCAAAAGGGCAAAGGGCGGTACACCAAAATTTATTCGAAAGGTTCAGAAGAAGGAAGGCCGGGAACGCGAAACTTCGCAAGAAGCCCCACGGGCACTTGTGAGGACAGGCGCGGCAAAAAATGTACGGCACTTTGAAATAACACCGGAAAATGGGCAAGAGCAGGATCGGAAGAAAAAGGATCCCGTAAATCCATTTGAGCCATCCCTGCGGCAGGACTCTCTTCGTGATCCATTTCAGGATCCACAAGCCGAACGCCGCGATCAAGAGAATCTTGAGAAGCGTCAGGAACGACCGGCTCCACAAAAAATGAAGAAAAGGCCGGCCCCCTTCAAAATAGGCCGCGACCCCAAGCAAGAGCCCCAGGAAGGTAAAAATTCCGAAGAAGGCCCAGGCGTTTTTTTTAATCTGAGGCATTATCATTCTCTCTAATTAAAAGATAAAGAGCAGGACGGTAAGTCCCGTGCCGGTCGCAAAAAGCGCAATGGGATTTTGCATAAAATAGGGATAGATCATGAGGACCACCCCTATCACCAGGGCCTTGAGATTCGACTGTTTTTTTCCGTAAATGAACGCACCCAAGCCAATACTTCCAAAGATGATCGATGCGAAGATATTCGTGGTGTTCATTGTCCTAAAATCCCCGTTTTGCAAACTTCGCTGAATTTGACGGCGCTTTCCCGGACCGTCCGCTGCTGTGTTTTGTAATCCATTTCGATCAGACCAAAGCGCGGGCAAAAACCCTTGTCCCATTCAAAGTTATCCAGAAGCGACCAGTAAAGATACCCCGAGACCGGCACACCTTTCTCCATGGCCCGATGAATAGCCTCCAAATGACGGGCGATGAATTCCCATCGCAAGTTGTCATCCGAAGTGCAAATGCCGTTTTCGGTGATCATAACGGGCAGGTTGTATTTTTTCAGTTTGAGCAGCAAGTCATGCAACCCTTCCGGATAAATATCCCAGCCCAAAGAATTTTTTTTCACCGGATGATGCCCGTTTTCACAGACGTCCGCGAAAAGATTCCTGAGGCCCCACCGCTTGAGCTCTACTAACTGCCGCGAATAATAGTTGAGCCCGATAAAATCCAGGGCCTTTTGCCGCACGAACTGATCGATCAGTCCCAGATTGAACCACTGATGACGCAAAAACGCGGCGAATTTGTTTTTCGCGCTTGGCACGCACGGCACAAAGGCCTGCATGTGTTGGGAAAAACTCACCAAAGGTTTTTGAAGGTTTAATTCTTTGTAAACTTTATGGATCATGCGATAGGTCTTGATGTGCGCCGCGGCCAGGTGGTTTTTAACGGCCATCGCCTTCCGGATCGATTTTTCCTCAGGCGGCCATGCTCCGAGAAAATAAGCGTGGGAAAAATAAATCGTCGGCTCATTGATCGTGATCCAGGTGTGAACATACGGGGAAAGCGTTCGAACGACACGCTCTGAAAAACGAAGAAAATAATCTACAGATCGCTTATTCCGCCAGCCCCCAAGATCCGCGAACCAGGCCGGGTTTGTAAAGTGGTGCAGTGTCACCACCGGCTCAATATCCCGCGCCCGTAAGGCCAGAATGACCCCCGCATAATGTTTGAGGGCATATTCGGAGAACTTCCCTTCTTCGGGCTCGATGCGGCTCCACTCAACCGAAAGACGGTGGGCGTTATGGCCGAGCCCTTTGGCGAGTTCGAAGTCAAGCTCATAGAGATCATAATGGCGGCATGCAGCGCCGGAATTTTCTTTCCCGGCCTTCTTTTCCCATCGCCACCAGTCGGAACGGTCGTTGCCGCCCTCCACCTGATACGCCGCCGTCGCAGCGCCCCATAAGAAATTTTGAGGAAATTTTACCCCGTTAGAGATTGCAGTAACATTCACGTTATCAATCCTCTGGAATCAAACTGAGTAAAAATTTTCATAACAATTAGACGCCCGGTCACGGAAGCGCTTTTAAAGCGCTTCCTATCTCTAACGGGGTGAATCATACGGGAATTGTACCATAGCGAGACAGTTTACGGGACGCTGTCTGGAGGGATATGACAATTTGACGCTGTCGTTACGGTTCTAACCTCTCCCCGTGGACGGCGTCCGGTTATGGTTGGATATCATATCCTTCAAATTATATTGGCTCGAATACTTGTTTGTAGTTTGCTCTTTAACTCTTCAACGTCTTTCCACAAGATGTGATTAAATTGTCGCGTATCAAAATGCAACTTGTCTTTCTCTTCCTCCCTACATGTCCAAATAACCTTTTTCCCTAATCCACGAGCAAACCCAGCCTCAAAATAAACACCCGGCTTCTGCCCCGTAAAGTCGGCTACGACAAAAGCGCTTTCTTTAATACCCGCGATAATAAGGTCGTTGACATCGTCTATTGAAAATCCTTTCGTTCTGTAAGCTTTAAATCCGCAATCTTCTATAGCTTCACTAATTTTTTGATATGCAGAATCAAATTCATTATCAAAATTCATCGCTACAAAACATTGCTTTGAATCTACGCCTTTTCTTTCCAACTCGTAAAACCTCTTCCACCCTTGCATTGTAAATTTGCATTGAACCATTTCCTCGTAAGATAATTGCGTCTCGATGGCTGCAACATTACCCATAAAATCCATAGCTGGCTCGATGAGCCTATCTCTCTCCAGAAATAAAAGGATTTCGTGAAGCTCGTCTTCGGAAGGAGAAAAAGTTAAGGAGTAATCGTCGTCTGGCTTTATTGAGACAGAAGCGCCGAAGGTAGGGCTGTTAAGACCGATATAATAAATAAGCCTATCGATTTTTTCAGGGATTTTTTGAGGAATTTCTGTGCTCTGCAAAATCTCTTTGATTGTATGCGAAGTTAAAATTTCTCCGCTTTTAAGACCTCCCTCTTTTCTCCAACGAAGAACACCAGAAAACAAATGACTTTTCTCTTCCAAGTCAGCATAAGAAGATAACAATGAGCCTGTTATTGCAAACTCTCCGCATCGTTTACAAAAAATCGTTGAGCAATCCCTGTTCGTAAAAGGCGTTATCTTATCCGGTTCTTTTTTGCAGAAAGGACACTGTGCCGACATATAATTTCCCCTATTAATCTTAAAATAAAAAAGCGGTTCCTCTTAAAAAGAAATGCGAAAGCAAACCATTGTTAACGATTCTAAGTCAGCTATGGGCGCAAGCCAGTAGCTTTCTCCATTAAAAAATCATTCAGCACATCGCAATCCCTCAGAAAATTTTTAAATGTATTCAGGTCCAATATATTTCTTCTCTGATACAAAACTCGCTCATCACTTGTTTCCAACCCAGGAAATTGCTCGTGCGCCATACAATTTCGTATTTTCCTCAGCTCGTTCAGAGTCGTCTTAATGTGTGGCGGTATTGCTGTTATCTTCAGTACTAGCTCAATTTTTGAAGCTAAGTTAAGTTTACCCAGCACTTTTTTTTCAAACAATTTGTATTTTTTATGTCTGTACGTATATAAGCTTCCATCAATAAAATTATTAATGACTATCCAGTTTATCCATGATTCAATTTTAGTTGCCTCGCTAATCACACCAAGCCGAATTAGATTATTCCTGTCATTTGATAGAAGGGCGGAAGACTCCCAATTCATTAGATATTTTGATGCCTTAATCTTATCGACCCCATAAAATATTAGTCGGTAAACTTCTTGAATTTCCTTAACGAGTCGTTTTTCTACTCTTGAGTATTCACCCTTTTTTCTATTCAGGTCGGTAACAAACTTGTGTTCTAGCGTTCGATTTCGCTGTTTTTTCATAAACTCAATCCCCAACAAAAAAACGGTTCCCTCTCTCAAAAAGGAAACCGCCTCAACAATACAAAATTCCAGACGATATCACCCTTCAAGAGGGTTCTACTTCTGTCTCATTTTAAATTCTCGTCAGTTTTGTTTTTCCCCTTGCTTCTATCGTTAATCACCGAATTAAGAAGCTCCTTATCAAGTGGGTCAATATTTTTTAAAACTAATTTAGTTTTCAATTCCGATGGAGCATATTTAAAAACCAGTTTCCCGAATACCTCATCAAAAAAAGAGATGGATGCTATTTTGTTTTGGTCGAAATCTACTTCGAATCTATCCGTACTAGACCAATTATCTTCTAAAAATAGTCTTAATCTTTGCCCTGCTTCTCGCCCGCCGATTTCTTTGCCATAGTGATCTTTAATGTTAATATTAATCATGATTAAAAAGTCCTTTCTTCGGAAGACAACCTATAAAAACTTTCTTTGTCTTGATTTAATCGAACTTCAACAATGGTTCCGCTCCAATTGGTCTTTAATTTTTCCTCTAGAACTTCTTCCCTTTTAAAAATAACTTTCCCATGCCCAGAAATTATGGTCAATTCGCCATCATTCACTTTTACGAATTTTAAAATCTCATGAAGCCCCAATCCTCTATCTTCTGTTTTGCGAGCACCTACACCCTCTTGGACGGCAAGTTTGATGGCAGCGATATCATTTTCGATTTTCGGATAAGATTCCATCAGAGAGGAACGGATACCCTGCCCTTCATCAAGAACTGTCAATCGTAGAAGCTTGCTTTTGGGTGTGCTCTGTGCACAAACAAGGCATCCTCGTCGTGACTGGCTGTGAACCATAGCATTTTCAATCAATTCATTATGTGCCATGCTTAAAACATACGAAACTCCGGGGGAAACGCTGATGGAGCTTTCTATGAATTCCACTAGTTTTCCTGTTAAAGCGATATCAAGATTTTGAAGCCGCTTCAACTGCACATTTGGTTCTATATTCTTGGGAATGTCTGGCGAAGTAGCAATGTGCAAATAATCCCAAAAACCGATGCTTTTTAAAAAAACTTTGAATTCCTCATTCTGAGGATCTTTAATTCGAACGTTTCCTCCACGCCAAGTAGTCCGATCTATAATGCTACACAACATAGCCAAGCCAGTGGGCGTAACAAAAACAGCCTCAGATAAATCAATAATTACCAACCCCACCTTTTCATCCGTTGCTCTTTGAACAGCTAGGAGGGCGTCTTCTAAATTACTCCTAGACCAAACACCTTTAACCTTTATGGCAGGTTGCTGTGACTGAGCATTAATAAATCTTTCGAGTTCTTCGATTGCAATCTTGGTTAAGTCGCCGATTTTTATAGTTTTTATCTGGCCGTCTTTAATTAGCCTATAAAGCATCGCCCTCGAAATTTTGAGAAACTCTGACGCTTCATTCACATTAAGCACTTTGCTTTCAGAATCCATAATTACTCTTTCTGATTAGTTTTCAATTTCATCTATCTATATCTACCTAGGTCTACCAGTGTCTACCTACGTCTAACCAAAGAGCATTGTATAACATTTGCACAACATGTCAATAAGTATCCTAATTGATGGCATGGCGTAGTCATTAGGTAAAGTTGCGACTGATTAGATAATACACCTCTAAGAGCTGAAAAGGCACTTTCATCGGCAGACACCTACAGTTGTATTGCTTTTGCGTAGAATCTCTTCTGTGCTAATTTGCACCCTCCCCTCCTGTGCTGTTTGCAGCGAATTTGATGCCGTTTTAACAGAGCATCAGACTAATAGTGTGATGCTCTTTAAAATTTAAAGGGGAAATCGGCTGCTTGAATTCCGGGGATCGTCACCTTCGCTTCGACAGGACAGGCACATCACTTTATTCTATTCCCTCACCCTTACTGCATACCCCTTTTCAAGGAGGAGGTTGTTGAGATAGATCTGTTGGCCGGCTTTATTCACATAGAAGATGTCGCCGAGATACCGGCCCCACTTTTCCTTTCGCTGGGACTGGGTGGATTTCAGGATAATGGACTCGCAAGCGCCAAGTTCGCGCTCGACAAAGCGCTTGGCGGCCTGGCCTTCTCCGCCCTGAATCGTTCTTCCACTCAGGGACGGATCCGCCTTCTTTGTGGCGGAGTCCTTATTAAGTTCCGGGCAATCGATGCCCCGGAGCCGGATCGTTTCATGTTTCTGGTCATCAAAGCCGGTGTCGATCTCGAGTTTGAGCGTGTCGCCGTCCACGATGCGCGTGACGTAGGCTTGGTAAGTATAAAGCAGGGACACGTCTCCCGGGCCACGGGCCACGTGGTTCGTGGCGCGTGGGGCGTGGAGCGAATAATACCCCTTCGCATCTTTAATAGAGCTGACAATAGTTCCAGCGGGAAATTTCTTTGAAGTGCACTTGTGCCCTATGTCCCAAGTACCATCCGCCGAGCCTTTGACAGCTCGCGCGGACTGGAACTGCCCGAGCTTCTTCGTCCCGGAAAATCCGACATCGAGAAGCGGCTCGGTGGCGCGGGAATGGATGCTCTCCGGCGTAATGACTTTGTAGGTGTAAAAAGGACCCAGGACAGGCACGGGAAGGAGTGATGGGGCTTTGCCGTCCGAGGCTTCGGCTCGTTCATCCCAAAGAAGGTTGCGAACCTCGATCTCGAGGTCACGCGAAGACCATCCCCCTTTAGAAGCCCGGTCTGCCAGCATCAAACGCTTTTTTTCATCCGGCACCGTGATCAGCGCGCGGTAATGGGCCCAGGAAAGTGGCCGCGCGGCCACTTTCTTGAACTGCTGCGCAAAACGGACGCAGCGATAGAGCACCGTGTCGCTGATCTTGAGGTCTCCGGCAAGTTTTTCCACCACATGGGTATTGTAAGCGGCGCGTTCTTTGCCTTCCGGAGTGTGGTCCCGGATGTGCTGATCCATAATCTGCCCGGTTCTCCAGTAGGTGAGGACTTTGGCTTCTTCGATCTGCCTCTGGCCGAGGAGAAGGGTTTCACGGACCTTGTCCCGAAGCGCCGCATAAGTGGAAACATGAAGGATCTTCATATCAAGCTCCTCTTGGGGTTTCTTCGTCCTGACTATTATTAAAATTTGACGGGTAGTCAGGACGGCCTGAACTACCTTCGATATAAATAAAAAAAAAGTTCAGGCCGACTCTTTTGCGGAGCGCGGCGTAGGTGGAAACAGAAAGTGTTTTCATGGGCGAGGTCTCCTTTCTCGGGAAGAATTCTATCATAACAAGACTTCAGACTGCGGACTAACAGCAGGACCTTGCGGCGGTCTATGGTCTGTAGTCTGTGGTCTCGCGTTTTGGGTTGGGTTTCGGGGGCGGCGGGCCGATAATAAAGTCATGCCCTGGCCCCAATTTTGTTTTCATGTAAGGTCGCCAGGACTAGCCCAATTAACCCTTAATCTTTAAATGGAGAATTGGTCATGCATTCCCTGATCCGTCAGATCAAAAAAACTTATGGCCTGGCCAAACCTCACGAGCGGAAGACCGTACTCCACAATTTCGCCTCGCTTTCAGTCCTGCAGGCGATCACCTATGTCCTTCCGGTCCTGATCCTTCCCTATCTTTTCCGGGTGATCGGCCCGGAGAAATTCGGCCTGATCGCTTTCGCGCAAGCCTTCGTCCAGTATTTCATGATCCTGACCGATTACGGGTTCAGTATCTCCGCCACCAAAGAAATTTCCCTTTGCCAGCACGATCACGCGGAGGTCAGCAAGGTTTTTTCGTCAGTCATGATGATGAAAATCGCCTTGGCGCTCGTCAGCCTTGCGCTCCTCAGCTGCGCGGTTTATTTTATTCCGAAATTCAGGAGCGACTGGATGGTTTACGCGCTAAGCTTTGGCGCGGTGCTCGGGAACACGCTTTTCCCGGTCTGGTTCTTTCAGGGTACGGAAAAAATGAAATATATCGCGGATCTCAATATCGCGGGCGGGATCCTTACTGTGATCTTTATTTTATTTTTTGTCCGCGGCCCGCGCGATTATCTCATGGTCCCGCTCATCACTTCGTGTGTGAGTCTGATCACCGGACTTTGGGGGCAATACATCGCCTTTAAAAAACTGGGGGTCTTGTTCCGGTTCCCCGGCTACACGAGTTTGCGCGGACAGCTCACGGCAGGCTGGGACATCTTCATCTCGATCGTCGCGATCAACGCCTACACCACCACCCGCATCTTTGCGGTCGGTCTTCTCACCAATAACGCGACCACGGGATTTTACTCCATCGCCGAAAAACTCGCGGGCCTCTGCCAGACTTTCCCGCTCGCCTCTTTTTCCCAGGCGCTTTTCCCTCGCCTGAGCAAGATCTTCCACAAAAGCAAGGCGCGGGCTTACGATTTCATGCAACGGATCCAGCTGATCACGATCAATATCTCGCTTATCTTCCTGCCGCTTATTTTTGTTTTCGCGCATCCGATCATCCGGACGATCTTTGGCGGGGATTATCCGAAAACCGTTCTCTCTTTCCGGCTTCTCCTCGTTGCCGTGCTTTTCATCAGCGCGAACGCGTTCCGCGTCCAGTTCCTCTTGGTCTGCGGAAAGACACAGCTTTATTCGAGGATTCACGTGATGATGGCCATGATCGGCCTGCCCCTGATCTTTCTTTTGATCGTTTCTTTTTCTTATGTGGGAGCAGCGATCGCGACCATTGTGATCGAGGCGGGGATCTTCGCGGTAACTTATGTGACCGTTAAAAGGCTCAAACTCACCTGAGTTTTTGCTTAAGACAGGATCCGCTGACAGCTCATTTCAACCACTCTCAAGACTTCCCGGCCTCTGCTTCAGAGAGGCAAGGTGAAGTGAAGAACGGTCCCTGAGCCCAACTGGGATTCGGCCCAAATTTTCCCGTGGTGCGCAAGAATGATTTCTCTGGAAATCGCCAGGCCCAGACCCGTCCCGCCTTTGACCCTGCCCCCTTCTTGATCAAGCTGCTCAAAGGGCTGAAAGAGCCGGGGAATATCTTCGGCCTTGATGCCCGGCCCGGTATCCCGGATCTGCACATGGATCTCGTTATGTTCCCGATGAAGGCTGACCGTCACACCTCCTTTTTCGGTAAATTTTATGGCGTTGCCGGCCAGGTTGGTCACCACCTGGATGAACTTATCCCGGTCAAATTTCACCTTGGGTAAAAGGTCCCCGGACTCCACCCTGAAATTCAAACCCTTTTGAACCGCCAAAACCCTCAGACTCTCCGAGGCCTCCTGAATTACCTCGCGGATATCATGATCCGCCATGTCATACTCCATTTTTCCGGACTCGATCTTCTGAAAATCCAAAACGTTATTGATCAAACGGCCCAATCGATCGGCGTTTGTTTTCGCCATTCCTAAAATTTTTTTTTGCTCGTCACTTATATTTCCTGCCATCTCATCCAAAACAACGCTCAGGGCCTCCTTGATGACCGCGAGCGGACTCCGAAGCTCGTGAGAGACCATCAAGGTAAATTTTGATTTGATCTCCGAGGAATGTTTGAGCAGTTCTGCGCGCCGGATCTCCCTCTCGGTTGCCTTGCGCTCGGTAATATCCCTGACCACTGCCTGCAGGAATACTTTTCCGCCCAGGTCGATTCTCGACAGCAACACTTCCGCAAAAAAAATCTCGCCATTCACCCGCTTGTGGACCCATTCAAAAAAATGAGAGCCTTCACGCACGGCCTTTCCGATCATCTCCTTGGCCTTCTCACTCGAGGGTCTGCCGTCCGGCTGAAGCTCCGGAGATAATTTCCAGGGATCGCAGACCAAAAACTCCTCCTCGTCCTTTGCCTTGAACATTCCCAGAGTGGCCGGGTTCCCGGAAGTAAATTTCCAGGATGGCGGTTCGATCGTCATAATGGCATCACGAGACGATGCAAAGATATTTCGATATCGATTCTCGCTTTCCCAAAGCAGCTCCTCCGCCCGCTTGCGCTCGGTAATATCCATGATGATCCCGTTAAAAACAATTTCATTCGAGCGACGAAAGGGAGTTGAATGCGCGGAAAACCAGACCTTCCCCCCGGAAAGCCTTTCGAATATTCCCTCGTATTTAAATTCGCGCATTTCCCGGACCGCTTCATCAATGGATCTTAAGAAACTTTCCCTGTGTCCGGGAACAATCCTCGAAACGAAACGATCAAAAAAATCCTCCGGAGCAGCCGGAAGGCCAAAGATCCGTTCCGCTCCTTCACTTACATAATAAATCCCTTTTTCGCCGTTCGGCCTGGCATAAAACTGATAAACAACACCGGGAATCTGCGACGTCATTTCAAACAAAAGCTCTCTGTTCTTTTCCAGTTCTTCTTCAGTCCGTCCTCGAGCCACAGACAAGAGAGTGACGATGCCGGCAACGAGTGCGAAGATCAAACTTCTAACAGAAGCTTCCAGGAGTATTGTTGATTCATGCGTGAAGGCCAGAATGAGGGAAAAATAGAGGCCGGAAATAACCAGGGAGAATACAAGTCCGCGCTTCGTGTAATAGACGCAGGCAATGATAATGGGAATGTAAAAGAGATTCTGGAAAATGATAAAATAGCTGGAAGAGAGGCAGCCAATGCTTGCCAGGAGGGCGATGAGCGTTGTAGCGGCTACAGCAAAAAAAGGCGACCCTCCCCCTCGAAGTTTTCTAAGGATCTTACCGGCTTCCATTCAGCGCCCCCTTGGCCCGCGAGGATATTTAAAAATCCTCGCGAAATCGGGGTCGTCATCAACAACAAGCATTCTTACAGCGGATACCGGGCGGCTTGAGTCTTGCATAGCCCCCCCCTTTCTCCCACTAAACCCTGCGCCGTTATGCTAGACCTTTGGGGGGGCATGTAAAGTGAAATTACTTGCTTGTTTTTTCCATAAACTAAAGAGAAATCGATCCCCTCTAGAACCTTCCAGCCTCCTAAAACCACCTCGGTGCGTTCTGATGTTCTAGAGGGAAACAAGCCCTATTAATAAAAAAGCCGACATCCTTTAAAGGACATCGGCTTTTTTGATATGGCTCCCCCGCCTGGGATCGAACCAGGGACACTGCGGTTACGGTCTGACTTCAGTTACC